>NZ_LR699166.1:1252500-1882589 GCF_902459525.1 Sideroxydans sp. CL21 | reverse complement strand
CACGAGCGGTCTGCATGAAGGGCAGATGGTGGTTACCAGCGGGCAGATCAAGCTCAAGAACGGAACCCCCATTGTTGTCGACAATTCGGTACAACCGGCCAATAGCCCCAATCCGACTCCGCAAGAACACTGAGGAATTGAGATGAACTTCACTGATTTTTTTATTCGCCGGCCTGTTCTGGCTACCACAGTGAGTCTGTTCATTGTCGTACTCGGGCTGCGTTCGTTGTTCAATTTGCCAATCAATCAGTATCCGCGCACACAGAATTCGGTGGTAACGGTGTCGACAGCCTATTATGGCGCTGACGCACAGACGGTCGCGGGCTTTATTACCCAACCGCTTGAATCTGCCATCGCGCAGGCGCAAGGCATCGACTATTTGTCTTCTTCCAGCAGCAGTGGAATTTCAACCATTACCGCAACTCTGCGGTTGAACTACGATGCCAACCGCGCACTGACCGAAATCAATACCCAGGTCAATTCGGTCAAGAATCAGCTTCCCGTCCAGGCGCAGGTGCCCATATTAACCGTGCAAACCGGACAAACGACAGATGCCATGTACATTGGCTTCTACAGTGATACTTTGCCGACAAACAACGTTACCGATTACCTATTGCGCGTAGTTAAACCCAAGCTGGACTCTGTCGAAGGTGTGCAGACTGCAGAAATTCTTGGCGCCCGTCAGTTTGCATTGCGTGCATGGCTTGACTCCAACAAGATGGCGGCACATGGCATTACTGCGGCCGATGTCAGTGCGGCCCTGGTGAGCAACAATTTTCTTGCTGCGCTCGGTTCCAGCAAAGGCCAAATGGTCACCATTCCCTTGACTGCGGGTACCGATCTGCATACGGTGGATGAATTCAAAAAGCTTGCAGTCAAGCAAAATGGGGATGCCATCGTGCATCTGGAAGACGTGGCAACGGTAACGCTGGGTTCGGAAAACTACGACTTCAACGTTGCATTCAACGGCGTGCGCTCGGTGTTTATCGGCATCAAGGTTGCGCCGGCAGCAAATATTCTCGATGTTGCGAAACACGTACGTGATGCGTTCCCCGTCATCCGCACCCAATTGCCAACGGGGCTTACCGGTCAGATCGTTTATGACTCTACTGATTTCATCAATACCTCTATCAATGAGGTGATCAAAACATTGGTCGAGGCGCTGCTGATCGTCACCGTTGTGATCTATCTGTTCCTTGGCAGCTTCCGCGCGGTATTGGTACCGGTCATCGCGATGCCGCTTTCGCTCATAGGCACTTTTTTTATCATGCTGATGCTGGGCTACTCCGTCAATCTTCTCACTTTACTGGCTCTGGTGCTGGCTATCGGCCTGGTGGTTGATGATGCGATTATCGTGGTTGAAAACGTCGATCGCCACATGAAAGAAGGCGCGTCTCCATTGAACGCGGCATTGATCGCGGCCAGGGAGCTTGGAAGTCCGATTCTGGCGATGACCGTTGTGTTGATTGCGGTGTATGTACCCATCGGCTTTCAGGGCGGATTGACCGGTGCGCTGTTCACGGAATTTGCCTTCACGCTCGCAGGAGCGGTGGCGGTCTCGGGTGTTGTCGCACTTACGCTATCGCCCATGATGTGCTCGCGCTTTTTTAAACCGGAACAGGACAGTGGCCGTTTTGTACATGCGATTGACACGGTTTTCGAAAAGGTCCGCAAGATTTACGAACAGGTGTTGCGCGGGTTGCTTAAAACATGGCCGGTCTTGATAGTGATGGGTGGACTGTTGCTTGTTGTGCTGATAGTGATGTTCAAGATGTCGAACTCGGAATTGGCTCCGGAAGAAGATCAGGGCATCGTTTTGTCGCAGGTTGTTGGTTCGCCAACAGCAACGGCTGACCAGATGCAAACCTACGCCGACCAGGTTTTCAAAATAGGCAAGAGCATGCCTGAATACAGTCAAATGTTTCAGATGACCGGTGTCCCAACACTGAACGCGGGAATTGGTGGCGTACTGTTTAAGCCTTGGGAAGAACGTGCGCGCAGCGCCCATCAGATTCAACAAGATCTCCAGGCGCGCTGGAACAAAGTGGCCGGTGCTCGCGTGGCTGCTTTTCAGTTCCCGCCCTTGCCCGGTTCTTCCGGCCTGCCGGTGCAGTTTGTAATTACCACGACCGAGCCCTTTGAAATCCTCAACGAAATGGCTCAGCAAGTGCTGGAAAAGGCGAAAGCCTCGGGCAAGTTCTACTTCATCGATGCCGATCTGAAAATTGACAAACCGCAAGCTACCGTTGTTGTAGACCATGAAAAGGTTACCGCGCTGGGCATGACTGAGCAGGATGTGGGGAATGCACTCAGCTCGGCGCTGGGCGGCGGCTATGTCAATTATTTTTCCATTGGCGGACGTTCCTACAAGGTGATTCCGCAGGTATTGCAAACAGACCGTCTTAACCCGTCGCAGGTACTGGATTACTATATCAAGGCACCCGGCGGCGGAATGTTTCCGCTAAGCACAGTAGCCAGCCTGAAAAATAGCGTAGTGGCGGAATCCATCACACGGTTTCAGCAGCTGAATTCGGTGACGCTGTCAGGCGTTTCAGGGTCGTCGCAAGGTGATGTACTGCAATTTATGCGCGACACCGTCAATCAGGTGGCACCCAGCGGCTACACAGTGGATTACGCCGGCCAGTCGCGACAATACATGCAAGAGTCCGGTAGCTTTCTGGCGACCATGCTGTTCGCAGTCATTATTGTATTTCTCGCGCTGGCGGCCCTGTTTGAAAGTTTCAGAGATCCTGTCGTAATTCTGGTATCGGTGCCTTTGGCTTTGTTCGGTGCCATGATATTTATTTTCCTCGGCTTTTCTTCAATGAATATCTATACCGAGGTGGGGCTGGTGACGCTCATGGGCCTGATTAGCAAACACGGAATTCTTATAGTTGAAGTGGCAAATCAGTTGCGTAGCACCGGCCTCGGCAAACTTGAGGCTATTGTAGGGGCGGCGGTAATACGTTTGCGCCCCATTTTGATGACGACGGCCGCGATGGTATTCGGTGTGGTGCCGCTGGTAATAGCCTTCGGTGCCGGTGCGGCCGGACGCCATGCCATGGGCCTCGTTATATTCACCGGGCTGTCGATTGGCACACTGTTTACACTGTTCGTGGTACCGGCCATGTATATGCTCCTGGCATCGAACAGAGCGGTGATTCAAAGTCCGGCAATGCAACCTTTATCGGGCACCACCGCAAGCTAGTGTGAAAATTCATTTCCTTCAAAATGTTTGTTTCACACCCGCGAATTTCGGATAATTCAGTTCATTTATGGCAGCACTTGATTCGTTCAAATAAAAAAATGGAAATACATAGAATGGGAAGCTATGACGACTTGATTGCAGAAGCACTTCTTCGTGTGAAGGAGATCATGCCCTGGGATTTGAGCAGAGCGATTGCTGCAGGCAACAAACCTCTGCTGCTCGATGTGCGCGAACCTTCTGAGTTCGCCATGCTGCGTATTCCAGGTTCAATCAATGTCCCGCGCGGCGTGCTGGAGCAATCCTGCGAATGGGATTACGACGAGACCGTGCCGGAATTGGCAGCCCGGCGAGAACAGGAGATCGTAATCATTTGTCGTTCCGGCAAGCGTTCGATACTGGCTGCCGATACGCTGCTGCTAATGGGGTATACCAACGTGGTTTCGCTCAAGACCGGGGTGCGCGGCTGGAACGATTACGAGCAGCCGTTGGAGAATGCGAACGGCGAAGTGATAGATGCAGATACGGGCGATGAGCTGCTCGCGGCAAGACTTCGACCGGAGCAACGGAAACCGAAATCAACCTGATAACAATAAAGACCGAAACACAATTTATATTCTCCACCCAACCGGGCAAAAATTCCTTAATGCTGGCCGAGGATAGAAAGCATTATCTCCACATCAACGATTTTGTCGCGCGGAGACTCGCGCCGCACTCCGCGTGCCACTTCCACATCATCGAGTTGTTTCCAGTCATTGAATGAAACTACCTGCACTCCCTGCTTGTGCAACAAATTGATGATTGCCTCAGGATCTGGAAGCACTTTTTCTGCGAGCCCGGTTCCATCGGTTACCATGTGTGCAACAACATGCGCTGATGCGCCCTTGTGCGACCCGATGAGGCCCTGCGGTCCGGTGCGTGCCCAGCCGACGACGTATTCATTGGGGATCGTTAAATGGCTGACGGGGTCGATGACCCGTCCATCCTCGTTGGCAATGACCCGCTTTTTTTCGTCGTATGGAACCCCGGAAATGCGCTCGGCGCTGAATCCGATTGCAGGCAGCACCATTCCGACTTCAAGAGCTTCAATTTCGCCGGTACCGCGCGCGGCAACCGTGCCGTCTGCTTGCATCTCAAGTCGGTTTTTCTCGAGCTTGAGGCCCGACACGCCGTCGTCAGGACCGCAGATTACCTCTGTCGGAGAGACGAGAAATCGCAGGTGAAGTTTCTTGGATTTAGTGCCAAGTGGACGCTCAGCAAAGGACTGGAGAATTTTAAGATTCTTTTGCTGCTGCTTACTGCGCGCGGCTTCCGGAATAATCAAGCCGACAAGTTCGCCTGGAGCGACGACAGGTTCCGCATCTTCCATCTCGCCGAGCTCTTCAAGTTCAACCGAAGTGAATGAAGCCTGTTCGGGGCCGCGCCGGCCAAGAATAAAAACTTCGCGCACCTGACTCTTACGAAGAACCTCCAAAGCGTGCGCGGCAATATCTGTTTTCTCAAGTTCGGCGGGTGTTCGCAATAAAATCCGTGCAGCGTCGATAGCAACATTGCCATTGCCCACCACTGCAACGCGCGATACCGACAAATCGATCTTTGCATGACGGTAATCCGGATGCCCGTTATACCAGCCGATGAAGACTGTTGCGGGTGTACAGCGGGGTACGCCTTCTCCCGGAATGCCGAGTCGACGGTCGGCCTCGTTACCTACGGCGTAGACGATCTGATGGTAGTGCCGACGCAAGTCATCCACCGTCAGATCTTTTCCGAGGCGAACATTCCCAAAGAACCTGAATGTCGGGCGTGCAGCGGTCTTTTCGTAAATGCGGGTGACTGCCTTGATATTCTGATGGTCTGGCGCGACGCCTCCACGCACAAGACCATACGGAGTTGGGAGGCGATCGAACATGTCGACATGCACTACTTCATCGGTGCGTTTGAGCAGCGCCTCTGCAGCGTAGAAACCGGAAGGACCGGAACCGATGATTGCAACACGCATGATTTGTATTCACAGTCCGAATAAAGTGTGACGTCTGCCACTGTACCAGCGTTATGCAATGACTAGTGCACGGGGAAAGTATTTATATATGGCGGTCAATCCTATTTGAACCATTTGTCCATTGATGAAAGCAATTTATCAATCAAGCCGGCACGCGCAAGTATAAAAAAAAGAATGATGCCTAGTACGATTCCTATGCCGAATGCTTGAGCAATCGGATTCATGCTTTACCTCCTTTTGATTCGGCATTGAATGTGCTGCCGATTTGTTGGACAAACTAGCGAGGCTGTCATGGCGTTTAATCAAAAAATTGTCACAACCTTGTCCCGATTGATATATGCCAGAACCCAAGCGCCGATTGTCAATGTGCATGCAATTATTTTGGCGATAAGTGAATTGATGATCAGCACATTTAATAGCAATATCGCAGTAAACGCGGTGATGTTGAAAGCGATGATCATATAGATGATTACCATAGGCAGTTTGAACATGACATCCTCCTTATTATTTTTATAACATATTATTTGCATTGATTCTCACGTTACAAGATTTATTCAAAATACCCGACTAATTGTATCTGGTGAATTTAGAATAAGTGCAATGTTGAGTAGCGTCGGTATTTTTCTCTTGATGGGCGATGTCAATAACAAGGTAGAAAATCGATATATGCAATAGATGGTCAATCAATAATATCGTACTATTTTCTCAGGTTCCTTCGTTGTCGACTTGTATCTGAAAGGAGTTAAGAAGGTAACTCACTATCGTTAAAGCAGAATACATACGCTGGAACTTTATCCGGATACGACAGAGACGTTAGTCTTACCCTTATGGGTCATGTCATTGTCACGTATTGCTGATAGGATGCTCAATTATGTGTATTGGCATACCCATGCATGTTATCGAAGTCGATGGCGCATTCGCCTGGTGCGAAGGACGTGGTCGACGTGAACGGCTGAATGCGCTTTTACTTGAGGAGCTTTCTCCCGGCGATTGGGTCTACGCAACTCTGGGACAGGCTCGCGAAATAATCACTCCTCAACTTGCCGACGAGATTAACCTGGCGCTCGATGGTCTTGCTGCAGCTATGCAGGGTGAGACCAATCTGGATGCATACTTCCCCGTTTTCTCAACCACCTCAAAGTTGCCTGATATTGCGCCGTCCCTGCCGTTCAAGCCGGAGCAGACAGCATGAGGATACTTGTTCTGGGAATTGGTAACACGTTGCTCGCCGATGAAGGGGTGGGTATTGTTGCCATGAACGAACTGGAAACACGATTCGGCACGAGCGAGGACATGGATTTTATCGACGGTGGTACGTTGTCTTTTACGCTGGCTGTACCAATCAGCGAATGCGACGCACTGCTGGTGATCGATGCGGCCGAACTTGGTGAATTGCCGGGTACGATGCACAGTTTCGAAGGCGAAGAAATGGACCGTTTTCTGGGTGAGAACCGGAAGAGTACCGTGCATGAAGTCGGATTGCTCGATCTGCGCGCCATCTCGCTCCTGACCGGATACTGGCCGCAACAGCGCGCGCTGATAGGTGTTCAGCCAGCTTTTGTTGGATGGGGAGATGCGTTGACACCTTCGGTAGCAGCAGCTCTGCCGGAAATATGCAGCACCGCATCTGAAATAATCAGGCGTTTCGCAGGGAGTCGGTCACAGCAAGTATTTATGGGGTGAGTTGAGTAAGCAAAATCGGTCGCGCGAAATTTCTCGCACATTCCGTGGTTCATTGAACGCAGGGAGTTGACATGAAAAAAACGCAGAAGACGGAAATATTGCCTGGGACAGTGGGTGAGGGTTTGGCACAGCGCGGGGTAACCCGACGCGAATTTCTCCAATACTGTACCTCGTTGGCGGCGTTGTTGGCATTGCCGCCAGCGATGGCCAGCGTGATGGCAGAGGCCATCAGTAAAGCGCGACGGCAATCCGTGATCTGGCTCTCGTTTCAGGAATGCACCGGCTGTACAGAGTCCATTACTCGCTCGCATTCGCCGACGCTGGAAAACCTGATCTTCGACATGATCTCCCTCGATTATCACCATACGCTGCAAGCTGCTTCCGGAGAGGCTGCCGAGCATGCCCGCTTGCAGTCGATGAAGGACAACGAGGGCAAGTACCTGTTGATCGTCGACGGTTCGATCCCGATGGGCAATCCCGGCTATTCCGTCATCGCCGGGATTAGCAATCACGATATGCTGGTGGAAACCGCCAAAGGCGCGGCAGCCATCGTGGCGGTAGGAACTTGCGCGACTTACGGTGGCATTCCCATGGCCGATCCAAATCCGACGGGCGCCGTTTCGGTGAGCGACATCGTCAAGGACAAACCCATCATCAACGTGCCGGGCTGTCCGCCCATCCCTGTGGTGATGACCGGTGTTTTGGCCCACTTCCTGACTTTTGGCGGGATACCCGAACTGGATGCACTGGGCCGGCCCAAATCCTTCTACGGCGAGACCATCCATGACCGTTGCTATCGCCGCCCATTCTACGATCAGGGCAAGTTCGCGGAGACTTTCGACGACGAGGCAGCGAGGAATGGCTGGTGCCTGTTCAAGCTCGGTTGCAAGGGGCCGGTGACCCACAATGCCTGTGCGACGACAAAGTGGAATGACGGTACAAGTTTCCCCATCGAATCCGGTCATGGCTGCATCGGCTGCTCGGAGCCGAAGTTCTGGGACGCAGGCCCATTCTACAAAGCATTATCGATGCCGGTCTCGGCAACAACTGCGATGCTGGGTGCATCTGTCGCAGCCGGCGCAGCTGCCGGTGTGGCCATCACCTGGCACAATCGTTCGACCAAAGCTGCGGCCAAAGCGTCTCACGAAACAGTGATGGTGCAGGATCTAGCGCGGGAGGGAAAATGAACCATCTTGAACTTCTGACTTTCGCGCGCGGTAATGCGTTGAACTGGGCGTTGATGTTGTTTGCAGCTGGTGTCGTATTGCGCCTGTTCGAGATATTCAGCCTCGGTCGCAAAGCCGATCTTTCCAAGCCTCGCGCCAACTCGCCCGGCAGCGGTTGGCGCACCGTATTTACCCGGTCATTACCGGCGGAAGGGATGTTGAAACGCGATCCGGTGACCTATATCAGCGGTTATGCTTTTCACTTGGGACTGTTTTTGGTCATCTTCTTCCTGGCTCCGCATATCGAATTCTTCCGCAGCATGACGGGACTGCGCTGGCCGAATCTTCCGACACCGCTGGTCGATGCATCGGTAGTGGCGGCGATGGTGGCTTTAGGGGTACTGCTGGCGCACCGGCTCAACAATCCGGTGAAACGTATGCTGTCAGGCATTGGTGATTATGTTGCCTGGGCGGTGACATTCCTCCCCCTGTTGACCGGCTACATGGCTTACCACCACCTGTTTGTGGAATACACCCTGATGTTGTCGCTGCATCTATTCTCGGTCGAGTTGCTGCTCGTACTGCTGCCATTCACCAAACTGTTCCACACCTTTTCTTTGTTCATTTCGCGCTGGTACAACGGCGATATTTTCGGACGAAAGGGGGTGGCGTCATGAGCAGCGATCAGGGGCCCCGCGTAGTGGGGATGAGAGCGTCCGCGAGTGGCGCCGGAGGCCGACGCTTGAAATTGAGGATCACAGCCGAAACGACAAGAGGCCGAGTCATGAGCAGCGATCAGGGGCCCCGCGTAGTGGGGATGAGAGCGTCCGCGAGTGACGCCAGAGGCCGACGCCCGAAATTGAGGATCACAGCCGAAACGACAAGAGGCCGAGTCATGAGCAGCGATCAGGGGCCCCGCGTAGTGGGGATGAGAGCGTCCGCGAGTGACGCCGGAGGCCGACTCTCAAGTTCGTGGAGCACTGCCGGTCGAAAGGAGGCATCAATATGAATGTGAACCTCGCCAAAGGCATCAATGCCTTCAAGGAAGTGATCGATGCACCGATCGCCAGTTTTTTTTCAAGCTGCGTGCATTGCGGACTGTGTGCAGAAGCTTGTCTGTTCTACACGGAAACCGGCGACCCGCAATACACGCCCATCCACAAACTTGAGCCGCTGCGCCGCGTCTGGAAGCAGGAATATACTTTGCTGGGCAAGCTGGGAAAAATGCTCGGCCTGTCCAAGCCGGTCACCGATGCAGAACTTGAGGAATGGAAACCACTCGTTTACAACAGTTGCACCATGTGCTCACGTTGCGCCATGGTGTGCCCGGTAGGCAACGACATGACTTACATGATCCGCAAGATGCGTGAAGGCATGGCCGCTTCAGGCCACGCTCCGGCCGATTTGATCGGGGCAAGCACGCGTTCTGTAGAGATCGGCAGTCCCATGGGCATACGCCTGCCTGCGGTGAAGGCGCAGATGAAGCATGTGCAGGCGGACACCGGCATCGAGATCCCGCTGGATGTGGCGGGGGCGGAATACCTGGTACTGATGTCCTCGATGGAGATCATCAACTTCCCGGAATACCTTGCCGCGGTAGCCAAGATCATGAAGCAGGCCGGCAAGACCTGGACGCTGTGCTCTGACGCATTCGAAGCCACAAACAGCGGAATTCAGATCGGTGTTTCCGACATTGCGAAGATACTCGTGCAGCGCATCGTCGACGGTGCGGAAAAGCTCAAGGTCAAAACGGTGATCAGCCCAGAGTGCGGCCACGCCTATACGGCATTGCGCTGGGAAGGCCCCAATCTGGTGGGGCGTCCGTATACCTTCGACGTACTGCATATCCTGGAAGTGCTGGACGGCTTTCGCAGCGCCGGGCTGCTGAAGACCACGGGTTTCGAGGATGCGCTGCTCACCTTCCACGACCCTTGCCAATTGGTGCGGCGCGGAGGCGTACTGGAGCAACCGCGCAACCTGCTGAAGATGGTGGCGAAGAATTTTGTGGATACGACCGACCACGGACAGATGAACTGGTGCTGCGGAGGCGGAGGTGGCGTGAGTGCTATCGAAGAAGCAGAACCATTACGACTGCAGGCGTTCAAGAAGAAGAAATCGCAACTGGAAGAGACCGGCGCGAAGACTCTGGTGACTGCCTGTGCCAATTGCCGCATCGTGCTGGAGGAAGGATTGGAGCACTACCACATGAATATTCCAGTGGTAGGGCTTACCGAGATGATCGCCGATCACCTGACGGAAGGAGAATAGACGATGGCCATCGATAACGACAGCGATTTCAAGGACGCCTTGAGCAAACTGTCCAGGGCAGGGCAGCGCCTGGTCGCGGCGCGTTTTGCAGAAAACGTGCAGGTGCTGAGCAACGACGTCAGGGTTAAAAGCGCAATCAATGCAGCCAAGCGCGCGGATATTACCGAAGACGAGCTCGCGGCTGCATCTCAGGCAGCCAAAAAAGCCAGCGTGGACAGTTTTACCCAGTGCGGAAAAGAGTGCGACTGGAATAGTCAGGCCGGACATTTTGTTGCGCAAGCGGCGTTAGCCAGCCTCAAGCCTGTCGAACCCGGGAACAGCCCGGCGTGGAATGCCGCGATGCATGCGCGCATGGCGCGAACCAGCGAGAACATCGCTGCCGGTCGCGGCACCGACAACGCCGAAAGCGCAGCGCAATACCGCATTCTGGCGGAATTTTTGAACGTTTGAGGAACACGACATGACGCAAACCATCGTAGTTGACCCGATCACCCGCATCGAAGGCCACTTGCGCATCGAGGCGGAAACCGACGCGAACAACCGCATCACAAGAGCCTCCAGTGCGGGCACCATGGTGCGCGGTATTGAGATCATCCTCAGGGGGCGCGACCCGCGCGACGCCTGGGCATTTGCGCAGCGCATCTGCGGGGTGTGTACGCTGGTGCATGGCATTGCTTCGGTGCGTGCCGTTGAAAACGCGCTGAAGATTGAGGTGCCGAGCAATGCACAGTTGATTCGCAACCTGATGATAGGCGCGCAATTTATTCACGACCATGTGATGCACTTCTACCACTTGCACGCGCTGGATTGGGTGGATGTAGTCTCCGCGCTGAAGGCTGATCCCAAGGCAACATCTGCGCTGGCGCAGAGTCTGTCGGGCTATGCCAAATCGTCGCCGGGCTACTTCAGCGATGTGCAGAAGAAGTTGAAAGGCTTTGTAGATGCCGGTCAGCTAGGTATTTTCGCCAACGGCTACTGGGGGCATCCGGCCTACAAGTTGCCGCCCGATGCTAACCTCATGGCTGTTGCGCATTATCTGGACGCGCTGGCCTGGCAGCGCGATGTGGTGAAACTGCATGCCGTGTTCGGCGGCAAGAATCCGCATCCGATGTTTCTGGTCGGCGGTGTGCCGTGCGCGATCAGCATTGACCCGAACCACCCGGGGCAGGGCAACGGCCCGCATTTTCATGGAGGAAATTCCGGTACCGCGCTCAATGAAGTTGGACTGCAAACGGTACAGAACGTGATTAACCAGATGCGCGAATTCGTCGACCAGGTCTATGTGCCGGATACACTGGCCATTGCAGGTTTTTACAAGGACTGGTTCAAACAGGGTGAAGGTGTTGGCAACTTCCTGACCTTCGGCGATTTTCCTGCCAAGGGTATGTCCGATCCCTCTTCATACATGATTCCCACAGGGGTGATACTGGATCGCGATCTGAGCAAGATACATCCCATCGATATGAATGCGGAAGGAGAGATACAGGAATTCGTCAGCCATGCCTGGTATGACTATTCGGTAGGCAAGGAGCAAGGGTTGCATCCCTATAAGGGCGAGACCAAGCTCGACTACACAGGGCCGAAGCCACCGTACGAGCATCTGGATGTGGATAAGGATTATTCCTGGATGAAGTCGCCGCGCTGGAAGGGTAGGGCGGTCGAAGTTGGCCCGCTGGCGCGCGTGTTGATGTTATATGCCTCCGGACATGAGCAGACCAAGGAACTGGTCGGCATGACGCTGAAGAAACTCGATGTGCCGGTACTGGCGCTTTATTCGACTCTAGGACGCACTGCGGCACGCACGCTGGAAACCAAGATCATCGCCGATGCGATGCAGGGTTGGTACGATCAATTGGTCGCCAATATCAAAGCTGGCGACGTTAAAACCTTCAACGAATCAAAATGGGAACCTTCGACGTGGCCTAGCCATGCCCAAGGCGTCGGTATCACGGAGGCACCCCGCGGCGCACTTTCACACTGGGTCGTCATCAAGGATCAGAAGATCGACAACTATCAGGCTATCGTACCCAGCACTTGGAATGCCGGACCGCGCGATGCCCAGGGAAATCAGGGACCGTACGAAGCAGCATTGAAGGGACATCAATTGTATGATGTGAAACAGCCGATCGAGATCCTGCGCACAATCCACAGTTTCGATCCTTGCATCGCCTGTGCGGTGCATCTTACCGACCCGGATGGCAAGGAGTTGATGCAAGTTAAAGTTGTCTGAGGCGTTATTTTTCTGCCAATAATCAAACGGATAATCATCACTTCTTTGATTCTGCATTTTGAATTTGCGATATCAAACACGTTCGCTGACTTCTAACGAAGCGCAGATTTTTCGTCCGAATTGCGAGCGAATCCAAGAAGCAAAGCTGGCTTGGGTTTTTATCAAGCAAGTAGAAACGCACGCTAAGAGACATATTTCCCATCAAGATGGAAGGCATCGTACCTTGGCAACGACTGATTGCCGTGATTGAACGCATGCCCGCGCATTTCCCCATTTGGGGATTCATCCAGAAAACCCTGCTCTTGTTGAATAATGGTTAAAAAAATTTGTCGCTTTCAGACAGGTATTGACTATCCACAGTCTGCGGAACAAGGCATGATCGCGATATCGATGCTGCGTCAATATCCGTAACGAAGTCATTTTAAAACCCAAGGCGGCAGGACTGTTCGTCCCAGCCCATCGTGGCCATGCAAACCCAGATCGTACAGAACTGGTTGTGGCTCGCGTAGTGGGCAGCCTGCGTCTCAGCCGTAGGAGCAGTCACCCCATGCATACTGTTCATCAAATTGTCCGCAATCGCCCGCGACTGATTATTTCGATCATTGCTGGCATCAGTGTCGGATCGATCATCCCTTCGCAATGGAGTGCTGTTGCGCGGATACTGGTAGGTTGGAATGTGACGGTCTGGTTTTATCTTTGCCTGACTGGGTGGCTGATGATGCGCGCAAGCCATGCCAGGGTCCGGATGCTTGCAGAGCAGGAGGATAAAAGCGCGGTTGTTATTCTGGCCATCATGTCGGTCGCGGCGGTAGTCAGTCTTGCTGCAATTGTTCTGGAGCTTTCAACTGTCAAGGATCTGGCTCTTTCCAGTCGTATGATTCACTACGCATTTACCGGCGCGACCATACTCGGTTCATGGTGCCTCGTAGCGATTCTTTTCACATTTCACTATGCACGTATATTTTACCGGTCACCCGCAGAACATCGGGCACTTCGTTTTCCCGATAACGAAGAGAACCCGGATTATTGGGATTTTCTGTATTTCTCTTTCACCATTGCGGTAGCCGCGCAAACATCGGATGTCTCGGTGATGACGCGATCAACGCGCAAAACTGTACTTGCACAATCGATACTCAGTTTTCTGTTCAATGCGGCCATCCTGGGCATGACGATCAATATTGCAGCCAGTCTGGTGGGATCGTGAGCCATTGGATCTGCCGTACTTATGTAAAAGGTTGGTTAAGTATTGGCCTGATTGGTTAGTGTCAGAATGGCCGGTTAGCCAGGCATGACCGGGTTTCGATTAGAATATCCAGGTCAAGACTCGATCAATCGGGATAGCAGGAGGAGGGTATCCTTGAGAAAATCTTTAGTATTCCTGGCAACACTAGTCATTTGCAGTACCGCATATTCCGCGGAACTGTTTGGCACTGTTGATGCGCTTTCCGGTAGCGCTAATGTAGATGATCAGTCCGGCAAATCTGCCGCCGTGACTGTCGGACTAAGTATCTACGAAGGACAAACCATTACTTCAGGCCCTGAAGGCGAGGTTCATCTGGTTACGGAGGATGGCGGAATCATTGCCATCCGTCCTAATACAGTATTTCGCGTGGATGAATACAAGGCCGATGGAAATTCCTCGGACAAGATATTCATGTCGCTGCTCAAAGGGGCAGTTCGCTCGATTACCGGCTGGGTCGGAAAATATAATAACTCTGCTTATCGCATCACCACCCCTACCGCCACGATTGGCATCCGCGGCACCGACCATGAGACTACTGTGATCGACAACGGCAATGGCGATGAACCCGGAACCTACGATAATGTCAATGAAGGCGCTACGGTACTGAAAACCCCCCAAGGCGTGGCCGAAGTGACACCGGGAAAATTTGCCTTTGCTCCGAAAGGCAGAGCGGTTGCCCCCTTCTTTCTGGCGCAACACCCGCGCTTTCTGGCGATGCGAAGGTTGAAGATCGAGGAACGTATCCAGCCCAGAAAAGAATACATGCGCAGTCGCCTTGAGACCATGCGCGAAAATCGCATCAAGACTCAAGGCAACCGCTTCAAACAAATCCGTGAAAAACGCGGAAATGCAGGCGGGCAAGGGCGCAGTACGTTACTGGAAAAGCGCAACGATATGCACCAGAATCAATTGGAACGCACCAGGCAGCCTTTGCGTAATATGGAGAGCGAACGTAATCGTAAAAGCAGTAATGCGCGCATTGAACGACGCAGAGAGAGGGTGCAGGAAAAAAGGGTTGGTGAAGAAAAAAGGCGCCGCAATCCCGAACGAATGCACCGTGAGAAATTGAAGCGCGAATAGCAAAAAATCGGATCTTTCCCAAAATGCGATATCGGGATCATGAACTACATATCAGCCGGATAATATTTTGCAGCCAGTTTTTTTAGCCAAAATATGTAGCCAAAATTGACAACAGAACGTTCGTTCTGTATCTTCACCAATACTTGAACAATAATGAATGCATCGTCACGAGCGCATCGCAAGTGATGGATTTTGACTCAACGGAATTATTTGAAATTCAATTGAATTATCCCGGTATGTGCCTGAGCTTATTAATGTTTTAATTGAGGAGATTTAGATGTTAGAGGTGAAGAAGATTAAATTGACACCAGATGAGATTCGCGCCGCCAGAGATGCAGTGGCTGCAGAAAAGAAATTAACTCTGGCTAATAAGCTCATGCTCGCCGCCGATCAGGCGGCAGCGCAAGCCAAACACACACTGGAAGAAAAACAGGTTATCGCTACTGAAAAAGAAGAGTCTGCAAACCAGGCACGAGCCGCTTATAAGGCGGCTGTTGAAAATCGATCCATGACCGAGCAGGCAATGCACACCGCCCAGGAAGCCGGTGAAAAGGTTCGTGCGGATTCAGAAGCAGCCAGAATTGCTAAATTCCTAGCAGCACATGAAGTCGCGGCAGCAAAAGAGTTGGCAAAAATACAGGCAAAGCAGCGCGCAGAGGAGGCAGCTGCGGCCAGATTAGCCGAGGCGGAAACCAGAAAAAAAGAGGCAGAAGAAGCCGCTGCCATAAAGAAAGCAGAAGCTGAGGTTAAAAAGTTGGATATGCAACAGGCAATAGCGGCCAAGAAGGCTCAAGCAGAAGTAAAGAAACAAGTTGCAACAGAAGTTGCTGCGTTGAAAAAAAGTGAGGCCGAAGCACGCAAATTGGCTGCGCAGCAAACTGCAGCAGTCAAAAAAGCTGAAGCTGATGCCAAGAAGAAGGCCACCGAAGAAGCCGCTGCACTGAAGAAAGCAGAAGCTGAAGCCAAGAAGCTTGCCATGCAACGAGCTGCTGCGGCCAAGAAAATCGAAGCAGAAGCAAGGAAGCAAACTGCCGCAGAAGCCGTGGCCCTTAAAAAAGCTCAGGCTGAGGCCAAAAAGGCTGAGGCGGAAACAAGAGCCAAGGCCGCAGCAGAAGCTGCTGCATTGAAAAAGGCAGAAATCGAAACGCACAAGCTGATTGCACAACAAGTCGCTGCCGAGAAAAAAGCTGAAGCAGAAGCCAGAAAACAGGCCGCCCTGAATGCTGCGGCAATCAGGAAGGCTGAAGCAGCAATTAAAAAGGTCGCCGCACAAGAGGCTGCAGCGGCAAGCAAACTGGCTGCAGAACAGACAAAATTAGCTGCGCGGGAACTGGCAGCTGCCAGAAAAGCAGAAGTTGATGCACGCAAGGCGGCAACTGCTCAGGCAAAGCAGATTGCGCAGGAAGAAGCTGCGGCGAGGAAGACTGCAGCAGCGCTAAAAAAAGCCGAGGCTACCGCGAGGAAAGCCGCGTTGGCTCCGCCAGAGCCAGTCTGGCCGTTCCCTGATGAGGAAACCCATTCGCTTTAGCGGATGGGAGTGTCACTCGCGTATTTGCTTGATATTTGGTGCCCGAGACCGGAATTGAACCGGTACGACCTTTTCAAGTCGACAGATTTTAAGTCTGTTGTGTCTACCAATTTCACCACTCGGGCTGATAGGCGCATTTCGGTATACTGGTTCCGAAATTGATGAGCGGCGCATTATACAGACGCCGACGAAGATGGAACAAAACAAAATATCCTTGCAGATTTTCTTGACACAAAGTTCGATATCCTTATAATGCGGACTTCGTTTTTTGCGGGAATAGCTCAGTTGGTAGAGCGATACCTTGCCAAGGTATAGGTCGAGAGTTCGAGTCTCTTTTCCCGCTCCAAATAACTTGGGAAAGCCTTCAGGCTTTCCCATAATTTTTGCTAGTATGCAAATTGCCAAACGGCGCGATAGCAAATCGGTTATGCAGTGGATTGCAAATCCATTTAGCCCAGTTCGACTCTGGGTCGCGCCTCCAAAGTTTTCGCATAGCACAAAAAAATCCCTGCGCAATGGCAGGGATTTTTGTTTTCTGATTCCTTGGGGTCTTATTTCGCGACTTGCCGTTCTCTGATTTCATCCAGGGTCTTGCAGTCGATGCATAAAGTTGCAGTAGGGCGGGCTTCCAGACGGCTAAGGCCGATTTCAACTCCGCACTTGTCGCAGTAGCCATAATCGCCAGCATCAATCCGGCCCAACATCTTGTCGATATTCTTGATCAGTTTGCGTTCGCGATCACGGTTGCGCAATTCCAGG
Organism: Sideroxydans sp. CL21; assembly: GCF_902459525.1. Classification (NCBI taxonomy): domain Bacteria; kingdom Pseudomonadati; phylum Pseudomonadota; class Betaproteobacteria; order Nitrosomonadales; family Gallionellaceae; genus Sideroxydans; species Sideroxydans sp. CL21. The sequence continues at coordinate 1,865,428 of NZ_LR699166.1, read as the reverse complement.
CTCATATCCGATTCCTGGCTGGCGCGATCATTCGGGTCGGCGAACACTGTTGCTTCGTCCTGCATGGTGTGAACGGTACGGTCGATATCCTGGCTCAGCCCCAGCTTGATTCCATTCAGAACACCGCGGAAGTGTTCAAGCTGGTCGGGGCTCATGTACTCCTCGCCTTTTTTGACCTTATAAGGCGCAGATGTTTTGGTAGCTTGTACAGGCATTAAGTCGATCTCCAAGGTAGTACTAAATTTTTCAAGCGCGCTTTAATACCAGAAAGAAATTTCAGTCGCAACAAAAATATTTTTGCTAATGGTTACAATACTCTAACTCCTTGTTTTTCAAGCATACCAACCAGCAGGATTAAGGGCAGTCCGATCAGTGCATTTGGATCATCGCCCTGTATCCGGCTGATCAGGGCGATACCCAAGCCTTCGGATTTAGCGCTCCCTGCGCAGTGGTAGGGTTGTTCCTTCTTGAGATAACGCTCGATTTCTCCGTCGCTCACGTTGCGAAAACCGACATTCGTAATGGCGACATCGGTCTGCATCTCACCGTTGGCGGTGTTCAACAAGGTCAGCGCAGTGTAGAAGGTCACGGTCTTGCCGCGCATTGCACTCAATTGGCGTACGGCATTGTCGTGGCTCAGCGGCTTGCCTATCTGTTGCCCATCCAGCAAGGCTACCTGGTCTGAACCGATGATCAGGGCGCCGGGAAAGCGCTTGGCTACAACTTGCGCTTTGGTCTGCGATAGACGCCACGATGTCTGTTCGGCGCTTTCGCCGGGAAGGGGAGTTTCATCGACATCGGGAGCTGCGGTCTGGAACGGGATTTGCAGGGTGGTAAGCAGTTCGCTCCTATATATAGAGGTTGATGCTAGGACAAGCAGCTGTGAATTCAAGATGTTCCTTTACGGCTTCTTTGACAGGGGAGGTCGGAATATATATCATGCGCGCCTCATGTTTGCACGGCCTTTCATAGACAGCGTGGACTTTGCCCGAAACGGCAAGGAAATGCGCGGCGAGATAGCGGTGTCAGCGCTGTCCAGGCTGGCCGATAGGCTGGCGAATTCGGACGGGTTGCTGACTTATATAGTACGCGGCTACCAAGAAGAGGGGCGAGACATGCTTGAGGTTGCCCTGCAAGGGACGTGTACCTTGAAATGTCAGCGTTGCCTGAGTGAACTGGAATACCCGGTTAGCTTGGTCTCGAAGCTTTGGTTGCTTCCGGCAGACAAGCTGGATGAGGCTGAAGAAGATGATGATGAGATGGATGCCATTGAAGCCGAACCCAGGCTGGATGTGCTGGCATTGATCGAAGAAGAGTTGTTGTTGGATTTGCCATTCGCCCCCAGGCATCCTGAAGGAGAATGTGTTCCGGCAGCGAGTAATTTACAACAGAAAGTCAATCCGTTCGCGGTACTGGCTGGATTAAAGAAATAATCAGTTTTTTGAGGAGTAGATAATGGCTGTTCAGCAGAATAAGAAGTCCCCGTCCAAACGTGGGATGCACCGCGCGCATGATTTCTTGACCAATCCGGCACTGGCTATTGAGCCTGCCACTGGCGAACCGCACCTGCGTCACCACATCAGCCCCAGCGGCTACTACCGCGGCAAGAAAGTCGTCAAGACCAAGGGCGAATAAGTCCTTCGGCACTTTGCGAGGCTCTCCATCTTGCGGGAGCCGAACTCTCCATTTCTCGCCCAAGAGGATCGCCCAGTGGATATCACGATAGCTATTGATGCCATGGGCGGCGACCACGGGACACGGGTAACCGTTCCTGCGGCTGTCGCTTACCTGAAGAAACATCTTGACGATACAGTGGTACTGGTCGGCCTGACCGAAGCTATCGAAGCTGAGTTGAGCAAACTTGGCTTTGCTGATCGTGCACGTCTGCGTATTCATGCCACGACCGAAGTTGTAGGCATGGATGAATCGCCGCAGTCTGCCTTGCGCGGCAAAAAAGACTCTTCCATGCGTGTTTCCATCAATCTCGTCAAGAATGGCGAGGCGTCGGCTTGCGTGAGCGCCGGCAACACCGGTGCATTGATGGCGACCGCGCGTTATGTGCTGAAAACCTTGCCAGGTATCGACCGTCCCGCTATTGCTTCCTTTTTGCCCACCGTCAACGGCCAGGTCTGTATGCTGGACTTGGGCGCTAATGTGGATTGCACTGCCGAACATCTGTTGCAGTTCGCTCTCATGGGTAGTACTTTGGTATCCGCCTTGGAACACAAGGACCAGCCCACGGTTGGTCTGCTGAATATCGGCAGCGAGGACATCAAGGGCAATGAGGTGGTGAAACAGGCTGGCGAATTGTTGCAGGCCAGCGACCTCAATTTCTACGGCAACGTGGAAGGAGACGACATCTTCAAGGGTGTTACCGACGTGGTGGTATGCGATGGATTCGTGGGCAACGTCGCTCTGAAAACGGCCGAAGGCGTGGCCAAGATGATGGGCGGTTTCCTGAAAGAGGGTTTCAGCCAGAACTGGTTCACCAAACTGGGGGCGCTGGTCTCCATGCCGGTACTCAAAGCCTTCAAGCACAGACTGGATCACCGCCGCTATAACGGCGCCAGTTTTCTGGGCTTGAAAGGTATTGTGGTGAAAAGCCACGGTTCCGCCGATTCCTTTGCCTTCCTGTGTGCCATCGAACGCGCAGCCGAAGAAGCACGCGGAGGGATGCTGAATCACATCAGCGAACACGTCGAAAAATGGCATCACGCACGCCAACAAACTGCAGGAGAGGCGATTTGACTTTTTCCAGGATCATCGGCACCGGCAGTTATCTGCCAGCCAGGGTACTGACCAACTACGACCTTGAAAAGATGGTCGAAACCTCACATGACTGGATATTCACCCGGAGCGGTATCGTCGAACGGCGTTTCGCCGCGGATGACGAGATGACCAGCGACTTGGCCCTGAAAGCCAGCCGCAACGCGATCGAAGCCGCAGGTATCAGCGTCGACGAGATCGATCTGATCATCGTGGCGACTACGACTCCGGATATGCCGTTCCCCAGTACTGCCTGTATCTTGCAGGACAAACTTGGCATCAAGAACGGCGGGGCGGCCTTTGACATGCAGGCTGTGTGTGGCGGTTTCGTCTATGCACTGAACACGGCAGACCTTTATATTCGCGGCGGACAAGCCAAAACGGCGTTGGTGGTGGGTGCGGAAATATTTTCCCGCTTGCTGGACTGGAACGACCGTACCACTTGCGTGCTGTTCGGCGACGGTGCGGGCGCTGTCGTACTGCGCGCTTCCGATGAACCCGGCGTCGTTGCAGCCAAGCTGCATGCCGATGGTGTCCATCGCCACATGTTGAAGTCCGACCCATTGGTCTCGATGGACGGCAAGGCCGTATTCAAGTTTGCAGTCAAAGTGTTAAGCGAAGTAGTTGAAGAGGTGCTGGAGGATCAAAAAATGGTCGGCACTGACATCGATTGGCTCGTGCCGCACCAAGCGAACATCCGGATCATCGAAGCTACGGCCAAGAAACTTGGGCTGGAAATGGACAACGTCGTGGTGACCGTCGCCAAGCACGGCAACACGTCGGCCGCGTCGATTCCGCTGGCATTGGACACGGCCGTGCGCGATGGACGTATCAAGCCCGGGCAAAATATCCTGCTGGAAGCCGTAGGCGGGGGCTTCACCTGGGGCGCAATCCTAATCAAGTGGTAAGTTCAATATGACAAAGTTCGCATTCGTATTTCCCGGCCAGGGTTCTCAATCGCGCGGCATGATGAACGGCTATGCCGATTTTCCTGCAGTGCGCGACACCTTCACTGAAGCTTCGGATGTATTGAAACAGGACCTGTGGCAACTGGTTGCCGAAGGCAGCGATGCCGACCTGAACGCCACAGTTAACACGCAGCCCATCATGCTGACTGCGGGCATTGCGGTCTACCGCGCCTGGCAATCGCAAAGTGGAGCGAAACCAGCCATCATGGCCGGGCATAGTCTGGGTGAATACACTGCGGTGGTTGCCTCGGGCGCATTGAATTTCGCCGATGCGTTGCCGCTAGTGCGCTATCGCGCACAATGCATGCAGCAAGCCGTACCGGAAGGAGTCGGCGCGATCGCCGCGATCCTCGGCCTGGACGATGATCTGGTGCGAGCCGTATGTGCCGAAGGCGCGCAGGGCGAAGTCTTGGAAGCGGTAAACTACAATTCTCCCGGACAAGTGGTCATTGCCGGGAATCGTGCAGCGGTCGAGCGGGGCATGGAGCTGGCCAAGGCCAAAGGCGCAAAACGCGCCATCATGCTGCCGATGAGTGTGCCGTCGCATTGCATCATGATGAAAGATGCGGCTGAGCAGTTGCATGCATACCTGAATAATGTCCCGGTTAGAACCCCGGACATACTTGTGATGCACAATGCCGATGTCGCTGCTTACAGCGATCCGGCCAGAATCAAGGATGCACTGGTACGCCAGCTGTATTTACCGGTTCGCTGGGTGGAAACCATACAGGCATTCGGCAAGCAAGGCATCACGCATAACGTAGAATGCGCACCGGGCAAGGTACTGGCAGGATTGAACAAACGCATTGATACCAACCAGCAGGCAATGACCATCAATGACGGCGAAGCATTGAAAGCAGCCTTGGCTGCGCTCGCATAAAAGGAAAGGACATTTATGATGCTGCAAGGACAAATCGCGCTGGTTACCGGCGCTTCACGCGGGATCGGCCAAGCCATCGCCCTGGAACTGGGAAAACAGGGCGCGACTGTGATCGGTACCGCCACCAGCGAAAGTGGCGCGCAAGCCATCAGTGCCTATCTGGACGGTGCGGGTATCAAGGGCAAGGGCTTTGCGCTGAACGTCAATGACGTGGCCCAGACAGAACAGGTGTTGGCTGTCATCCGCGAACAATTTGGCGAAATATCCATTCTGGTAAACAACGCCGGCATCACCAAGGATAACTTGTTGGCACGCATGACCGACGAAGAGTGGGATGACGTTCTGGCAACCAACCTCAAATCCGTGTTCCGCCTGAGTCGCGCCGTATTGCGCGCCATGATGAAAGCCAGAGGCGGGCGCATCATCAGTATTTCCTCGGTGGTCGGCAGCATGGGCAACCCCGGCCAGGCCAACTACGCGGCTTCCAAGGCCGGTATGGTCGGCTTTACAAAATCTCTCGCACAGGAGATAGGCAGCCGCAACATCACCGTAAATTGTGTGGCTCCGGGATTCATTGATACCGACATGACGCACGCCCTTGGCGAGGAACAACGTGCAAAATTGGTTGAACATGTGCCGTTGAAACGACTCGGTCAACCTGCCGATATCGCTGCTGCCGTCGCATTCCTCGCCAGTCCGGGCGCGGCCTACATCACCGGCGTGACCTTGCATGTGAACGGCGGGATGTACATGGAGTAACGTGGCGTTTTGGAATTTGGCGCTTGTTTGGTAGAATACACGCGCTTTTTGAACTTTAATCAGAGTAGGAGAATCAGGGATGTCTAACGAACAACGCGTAAAAAAAATCGTAGCTGAGCAACTGGGTGTGAACGAGTCCGAAGTCAAGAACGAGTCTTCTTTTGTGAACGACTTGGGTGCCGACTCTCTGGATACCGTAGAACTGGTTATGGCCTTGGAAGAAGAATTCGGCGTTGAGATTCCTGACGAAGATGCAGAGAAGATCACGACCGTTCAACAAGCGCTTGACTACGTCAACACGCATTCCAAGTAATACGTCTGAATCTAATCGTTTCTTTCCGTAGCGGAGTCCAGTTTGGCTAGGCGCAGAGTGGTAGTGACCGGATTGGGCGCAATTACGCCCGTCGGTGTCGGGGTTGCCGAAACATGGCAAAATATCGTGGCAGGCAAATCCGGTATCGGGCGTATCACTCGCTTCGATCCCAGTGCCTTCGCCTGCCAGGTGGCGGGTGAGGTCAAAGGGTTCGAAGTAACCGAATATCTCCCCGCCAAGGATGCGCGTCGTATGGATCGATTTGTCCATTTCGGCCTCGTAGCCGGAATGGAAGCGTTAAAGGACTCGGGACTTGTGGTAACGGAACAGAACGCCGAACGTATCGGCGTTTGCATCAGTTCCGGCATCGGCGGTCTGCCGATGATCGAAGATACCCATAGCGATTTTCTGGCAGGTGGTCCGCGCAAGATTTCGCCATTCTTCATTCCCGGCACCATCATCAACATGATTTCCGGCAACCTGTCCATCATGTATGGATTGAAGGGGCCGAATTTCTCCGTTGTGACCGCCTGTACCACCGGTACGCACAGTATCGGCGAATCGGCGCGCATCATCGAATACGGCGATGCCGATGTCATGATCGCCGGTGGTTCTGAATCAACCATCTCGCCCCTGGCGATTGGTGGCTTTTCTTCCGCCAAGGCGCTGTCCACTCGCAACGACGATCCTGAAACTTCTAGTCGTCCTTGGGACAAGGACAGGGACGGTTTTGTGATGGGAGAAGGTGCCGGTGTTCTGGTGCTCGAAGAGTATGAGCACGCAAAAGCACGCGGAGCAAAGATCTATGCCGAGCTATCTGGCTATGGCATGAGCGCCGATGCCTACCACATGACGGCCCCTAGTACGGACGGACCAAAACGCAGCATGGTCAATGCCTTGCGTAATGCAGGTATCACTCCGGATCAAGTGCAATACGTCAATGCGCACGGTACTTCGACCCCATTGGGCGACAAGAACGAGACCGAAGCCATCAAGCTGGCTTTTGGCGACCATGCCAAAAAACTGGTAGTGAGCTCCACAAAATCGATGACTGGTCACCTGCTGGGTGGCGCGGGGGGTATCGAGTCCCTGTTTTGCGTGCTGGCGATTCATCATCAAATTGCACCGCCCACGATCAACATCTTTGAGCAGGATCCGGAGTGCGATCTTGACTTTTGCGCCAATACAGCACGCCAGATGAAGATTGATGTCGCAGTGAACAACAATTTCGGCTTCGGCGGAACCAACGGCTCCTTGGTATTCCGCAAGGTCTGATCTCGCGCCGTGATGCTGATCAACGGCGCCTCAGGTAACACAATCAACGCGGAAGATCGTGGTTTGTCATACGGCGACGGGGTGTTCCGCACCCTGCGTATGCAAGCAGGGCGCCCAGTCTGCTGGGAACGCCAGTACGCCAAACTGCAGCAAGACTGCAACGCACTGAAGATTTCCTGCCCTTCCGCGCTGGTCCTGTTCAGCGAGCTGCAGCATCTGGGCAAGACCCAAGCCGAGGGCGTTGCCAAAATCATCATCACGCGCGGCGTTTCAACCAGGGGCTACGCCCCATCAGCTCAATCAGAAACGACCCGCGTCCTCAGTGTCATGCCCGCAGCGCCTTATCCGACGGACTATGCCAAACAGGGGGTGCGCTTGTATGTCTGCAAGCTGCGTTTGGGACATCAGCCATTGCTGGCCGGGATCAAGCATCTTAACCGCCTGGAAAACGTGCTTGCCTCAAGTGAATGGCAGGGACAGGATGTGCAGGAAGGCCTGTTGAATGACATCTCTGGTAATGTCATTGGTGGAACTCGATCCAACTTGTTCATGTTGCGCGGCAATATTCTGTATACCCCGAACCTGTCGCGTTGCGGTGTAGCAGGTGTACAGCGAGCCCGTGTGCTGGACTGGGCCAAGCAGCATGGTGTGACCTGCAACGTGGCGGATATCCGCATGGAAGAGTTGATGCTTGCAGATGAGATATTTCTGGTCAATAGTGTGTTTGGCCTGTGGCCAGTGTGCGATCTTGGCGCGTACCGGCGCACACTGCATCCCGGTGCCTGGAAGATACAGGAATGGTTGAACGATGAGCGTCATTAAAGAATTGCTGTTGTGGCTGTTATTCATCCTGATCATCGTGGGAGGTCTGTTTACCTACTATGCGCGTACTCCGATTCCGCTGGAACATACCCCCTTTGAATTTTCCCTGAAACAGGGAAGCAGCCTCAAAAGTGCTGCACACCAGATTCAACAATCAGGTGGACTGAATAACGAATTGCTTTTCGTTTTGCTGGCGAGAAGTCTGCGCAAGGCAAATCAGATCAAGCCGGGAAATTACCAACTGGAACATGAAGTCACTCCGCTGCAACTGTTGAACATGATCAGCAAAGGTCAGTTCGAACACAGCTCATTGACCATCATAGAAGGCACTACGTTCAAGGAGTTGCGCACAACATTGAACGCTGAGTCGACGCTGCGCCACGACAGCGCTACCTTATCGGAAGCGGAAATACTCAAGCGGATCGGCGCAACGGAGTCGGCTGCTGAAGGGCTGTTTTTTCCCGACACCTATAACTATTCCACCGGCAGCAGCGACCTGATCGTGTTGAAACGCGCGTATCAACTGATGCAGCGCAACCTGCAGGATAATTGGAAGAAACGCGACAGCGACCTGCCATTCAGCACCCCTTATGAAGCGCTGACTTTGGCATCCATCGTGGAAAAGGAAACGGGCCAACCCGGCGACCGTCCCATGATCGCTTCGGTCTTTATCAACCGCTTGAAAAAACATATGCGCTTGCAGACCGATCCGACGGTGATTTACGGCATGGGTGACAAGTTCGACGGCAATCTGCGCAAACGCGACCTGACCCAGGACACTCCGTTCAATACCTATACCCGTAACGGATTGACTCCCACACCGATTGCCCTGCCAGGATTGGCAGCTCTGCAGGCAACGCTGCACCCGGCACCGAGTGCCGCCTTGTATTTTGTGGCACGCGGCGACGGCAGCTCGCAGTTTTCCAGCACGCTGATCGAGCACAATAACGCTGTCAACCAGTACCAGATCAAACCATTTAAGCAAAAAAAATGAGCTCAGCTAAATTCATCACTTTTGAAGGCGTGGACGGGGCAGGGAAAAGCACCCATCTGGAATGGTTCGCCAATGCACTGCGCCAGCGCGGCATCAACCTGCTGGTGACGCGTGAACCGGGCGGTACGCCGCTGGGCGAACGTCTGCGCGAGATATTGCTGAACCAGCCCATGCACGCCGAAACCGAGGCACTGCTGATGTTTGCTGCACGCCGCGAGCATGTTGAGCAAGTCATTCGCCCTGCACTAAAAAGCGGAACCTGGGTCATCTCCGACCGATTCAGCGACGCAAGCTTTGCTTATCAAGGCGGGGGCAGGGGCGTACCGCTGGCCAAACTGGAACAACTGGAACAATGGGTACACGCCGACCTTCAGCCAGACCTGACCTTGTTGTTCGATATTCCCATTGAAGTTGCACGCCAACGATTGTCCAATAATGTGAGTTTGGACCGTTTCGAGCAGGAACGCGGCGAATTCTTTGAGCGCGTGCGCCAGGCTTATCTGGTCAGAGCTGCCAAAACACCGCAACGATTCGCCGTTATTCGTGCCGAAAATGCCATACCTGAAGTTCATCAGGAATTGGCGAAAATCGTTGCAACATTTTGAAATGAAATCACTCTATCCATGGCAAACTGAATCATGGCAAGCCTTGCAAGGATTGCGTGCCCGGCTGCCGCATGCGCTGCTGCTTAAGGGCGCGCAAGGGATAGGCAAGCTGGATCTGGCTCTGAATTTTGCCCAGTCATTATTGTGTGAAAAGCCAAATGCCGACGGTATGGCTTGCCAGGAATGCAGCTCATGCCACTGGTTCGAACAAGACAGCCACCCTGATTTTCGCCTGATTCAACCCGATGCGATGTCTGCAGCCGAAGATGGTGAAGAAAAGGCCGGCGCAAAAAAGCCGTCGCGTGAGATATCCGTGGATCAAATACGCGACCTGTCCAGCTTTGCCAATCTGTCCGCCCATTGCGGCGGATTTCGCGTAGTTGTCATTCATCCAGCTGAAGCATTGAACAACAATGCTGCCAATTCCTTGCTAAAAACTCTGGAAGAACCAACCGATAAGTTACTGTTTTTGTTGGTTACGCACAAGCCGCAACAATTGCTGCCTACCATACTGAGTCGCTGCCTTAGTTTTGCCGTACATACTCCGACGCGAGAAGTCGGAGCTGCCTGGCTTGCCCAACAAGGCGTGGCGAACCCTGAACAGGCGCTGGCTCAGACTGGATTCGCGCCTTTGCAGGCGCTGGGTTGGGCGGAATCGGGAGAGGGCTCTGAAGAGCGCAGTATGCTGTTGGCCGCTATTTGCCAACCGGCAAAACTGGATGCCTTGGCACTGGCAGACAGCTTGCAACGCAGTGCCCCGGTTCATGTCATTCATTGCCTGCAGCAATGGTGCCACGATTTAACCAGTGCCAAATTGGCTGGCTCGGTAAGATATTTCCCGGAGCAAGCTGTTGAGATCGGCAAACTGGCTGACAACGTCCCGTCAGCAGCGTTGATGCGGTTCCAGAAGGAATTGCTGGCAGCCAGGCGTGCCGCATTCCATCCGCTCAATCCCAGATTAGTCATGGAATCCCTGTTATTGTCATACCGTCAACTATTCTCTGTTTGAACGCAAACCCATGTTTATCGACTCACATTGCCACCTTGATTTTCCGGATTTGATCAAAGATATTGACGGAATCCTGGGCAATATGCGCGCCAACCGGGTCTCTCATGCCTTGTGCGTCTCCGTCCGGCTGGAAGGATTTCCCAAAGTATTGGAACTGGCGGAACAGCACGATAATCTCTTTGCATCGGTCGGTGTACATCCTGATTACGAACTTGAGACTGAGCCGACTCAAGCCGAGTTGGTTCGTCTGGCGCAACATCCAAAGGTTGTTGCCATTGGCGAGACCGGGCTGGATTATTTTCGTTTGACTGGCAATCTGGACTGGCAGCGTGAAAGATTTCGCATCCATATTCGAGCTTCCAAGGAAAGCGGAAAGCCTTTGATCGTGCACACCCGTTCTGCGGCGGCAGATACTTTGCGCATCATGACCGAGGAAGATGCCGGAAATGTCGGCGGCGTGATGCATTGTTTCACCGAGAATCTGCAAATCGCCCAGGCAGCAATCGATCTTGGATTCTATATTTCTTTTTCCGGAATCGTGACTTTCAAGAATGCAGCAATCATCAAAGAGGTCGCCCGGAGCATTCCGCTTGAAAAGATCCTGATCGAAACTGATTCACCTTATCTGGCGCCGACTCCGCACCGGGGTAAAACTAACCAACCGGCCTTTGTGAAACATGTTGCGGAAGAAATAGCATTATTGCGCGGTATCTCGCTTGAAGAAGTTGGCGAAACGACCAGCCGCAATTTCAGACGATTGTTTCTGAACCAAGTGCAATAAGTTGAAATACAACAAATATCCTTGATTTATTGTTTTGGCTCGATATCTCAATTATTCGCATAATGTATATTATGTAAAATCATTGCTAGCTAATTACTTGCCGCTCCTAGCCCTCGCTGCATTGATAGTAACCAACCCGTTACGCAATACCTGACCAAATAAACCCGTGCCCCATCCGATCTCAACTTGCTGCACGGCGAGGCATCCAGTCTTGCTTCGAGAATACGAAGCTGTAATCAAATTCGATAACGTGATGGACAGAATAATTTGCGGCGCAAGACCAAGACAACCAACCGGCTACATCGCTTTAGCCAGGCTCCAGACTGTAGTTAGGCAACATAATTCTTGACAAATGTGGTCGGCAATGCAAGTATTTTCATGCGGTTTGCTGATAACCAAGGCAGGCGCCAAGTAACAAGTAAATTGTCTGGTTCGCGCTTTCCGTTTTTAGGTAGGACAAGCAACAATGCATTAGGTAGGATAAATACATTAATTAATCCTGAGTAGATTTTTAATTTTCTAAGGAGAGTTAAAATGTCTCTAGTACCGTTTATTATTTTTGGATTGGTTGTATTTGCCGGAATTGTGATTTGGTTTGATGATGCATCAATACACAGAACGACTCATCATGAAGATTTGATGCACAGACATTGATCTGTTTGGTTGATTGAGACGAAGGGTTGGCGTAACCGCCAGCCCTTTTTGCTTTGAAATGGCGGCCGCAGGAATACCGTCATTACCTTGCATTACCCTACCTTGCGCGTTGACGTTCAGGACGCTGCAAAACATCCGGCAGATCGGGACAATAATGCCCCCCCATGGGCCTCTTACTCCGATTAAGTCCGAGTCACAGCCCGCTTAATATTTTGATATGAGCCATTGCGCTGCGCCCCAGCGCATGCAATGCATATCCACCTTCCAGCGCCGAAACGATGCGCCCTTGGCAGTGCTTTTCCGCAACTTGCTTTAAATGCTGCGTCACCCAGCCGTAATCTCCATCAACCAGTCTTAGCATGGACATGTCATCTTCCCGGTGAGCATCGAATCCGGCAGAGATCAACAGGAATTCAGGCTTGAAAGCTTCCAAAGCGGGTAACCATATATTGGTGACAGCGGCACGAAACTCTTCGCTACCGGCGCCCGCCGCCAGCGGTACATTGATAATGTGTTCATTTCCGCTGTCCGCACCACCATAGGGATAGAACGGATGCTGGAAAGTCGAGCACAACATCACGCGCGGATTTTCGTGAAAAATGTGTTCTGTTCCGTTGCCGTGATGCACGTCGAAATCCGCTATCGCTACCCGGCTCAAGCCATGCGCGGCAAGCGCATGCGCCGCACCGATGGCGACATTATTAAAGATACAGAACCCCATGGCCCGGGCTCTTTCTGCATGATGCCCGGGCGGGCGAATATTACAGAAGGCATTCTCCGTTTTTCCTTCCATCACCAGGTCCACACCCATCACAACGGCACCGGCTGCACGCAGTGCAGCCGGATAGGTGAAGGGATTCATCTCGGTATCGCCGTCGAGCATCACTCTGCCCTCTTTTGGCGCAGTGGCTGCAATGCTGTCAATATAGTCGCCATCATGTACGCGCAGCAATTGTTCGCGCGACACCTCTGGTGCATCGTGATGCTGAAGATAGCCGAACAATCCGGATGCAATCAATTGATCCTCGATGGCATGGATACGAGCCGGACATTCCGGATGATCCGAGCCCATGTCGTGCCTGAGACAGAGCGGATGACTGATGTAAGCGGTCTGCATGGTATCGAAGCGGTAACGGTACGGTGCTATCATACCGAATCGAGTCTTACGCGGGAGCGCAATATCATGGGCAAGCACTACCTCAATCCCTTGTTCGCACCTAAATCTGTGGCCGTATTCGGTGCCAGCGACCGCATCGATTCGGTCGGGCAGATCGTATTCAAGAACATGTTGAATAGCGGTTTTCAGGGCAAGCTCTACGCTATCAACCCCAAGAATCCGCAAGTACAAGGCCAAACAGCCTATCCTTCCATCGCAAAGATCGATGAACCGGTAGAACTGGCAGTCATCGCCACACCGGCGCAGACCGTGCCCGGCATCATTGAGGAATGCGGCATACACGGCGTGAAGGCGGCGGTCATTATCACCGCCGGTTTTGGCGAGACAGGTGCGGACGGCGCCACGCTGGAACGCAAAATGATGGAAGCTGCGCACCAGTACAACATCCGACTGATCGGGCCGAACTGCCTCGGCATCATGCGTCCCTCGATCGGGTTGAACGCCACTTTCAACAAGGGCGTTGCGAACGTCGGCAACATCGCGCTCATATCGCAATCGGGCGCGCTGTGCACCGCCATCCTCGACTGGGCGACCCTCAATGATGTCGGTTTTTCCAGTGTCGTATCGATGGGCTCCTCGACCGATGTGGATTTCGGCGAAATTCTCGACTATCTGGTGTCCGACTCCAACACGCACAGCATCCTGATGTACATCGAAGGCATCCGCAATGCGCGCAGTTTCATGAGTGCTTTGCGTGCCGCCGCCCGCATCAAGCCGGTGATTCTGGTCAAGGTCGGGCGCCATCCCGCCGGTTCCAAAGCCGCAATGTCGCACACAGCCTCGCTGGTGGGTGCGGACGATGTGTTCGATGCCGCCATCCGGCGCGTCGGCGTGGTGCGTGTGGATAACGTCACCCAATTGTTCACCGCCGCCCGCTCCTTGTCCTGTGGTTTTCGCCCGGTGGGCAACCGTCTCGCCATCGTCACCAATGGCGGCGGTCCCGCCGTGATGGCCGCCGACCGTGCCGCCGACCTGGGACTGGTCATGGCCGAACTGTCGGATACCACGATCGAATATCTGAATCAGCATCTGCCGCCAAACTGGCCGCATTGCAATCCGGTGGACATCATCGGGGATGCTCAGTCGGATCGTTACTACCACGCGGTCAAAGCCTGTCTGAATGACGAGAATGTGGACGGCGTACTGGCCATCCTTACGCCGCAGGCGATGACCAAACCGCTGGAATCAGCAAACGTGTTGATCGAACTGGCTAACGAAAGCACCAGCCATCGCAGCAAACCGCTGCTAACTTGCTGGATGGGCGAGACGCAGGTTGCCGAGTCGCGCAAAGCATTCACCAAAGCGCACCGACCGCATTTCCGCACACCGGAACCCGCGGTCGAAGTGTTCTCGCATTTGTACGCGTATTACCGCAACCAGAAGATGTTGATGCAGATGCCTGGCCCGCTGTCGCACCATATCGAACCGGATGTGGACGGCGCCCGCCTCATCATCGAAGGTGCGATGCAGGAACACCGCAAAGTCCTGACCGAGATGGAATCGAAAGCATTGCTTTCCGCCTTTCACATTCCCGTGGCGCACACCATGGTTGCGCACTCGCCGAGCGAGGCACTGCTGATCGCGCAGCAACTCGGTTTCCCCGTGGCGATGAAGATCAACTCCCACGACATTTCGCACAAGTCCGATGCCGGCGGGGTGGTACTCAATCTGCATAGTTCACACGGCGTCCTGGCTTCCTATCAACACATTATGGACACCGTGCATCTAAACCGGCCAGAAGCCAAGATCGACGGCATCTCCATCGAACCGATGGTCGTCAAACCGAACGGCCGCGAGCTCATGATAGGCGTGACTACCGACCCGGTGTTTGGTCCGGTGATCACCTTCGGCGCCGGCGGTACCTCCGTCGAAATCATGGGCGATCGAGCGGTTGCGCTGCCCCCCCCTGAACCACTTCCTGGTCAAGGATCTGATCCAGGGCACGCATGTATCCAAGATGCTTGGCCAATTCCGCAATCTGGCTGCGGCCAACATTGAAGCGTTGGAAGACGTGCTGCTGCGCGTGTCGGAAATGGTGTGCGAACTGCCGCTGCTGAAGGAAATGGATATTAATCCGCTGATCCTGGATGAGAACGGTGTATTGGCAGTCGATGCACGCGTCGTGGTCGAATTCCGCCAACCCAGCGCCGATCGTTACTCGCACATGGCGATCTACCCCTACCCGACTCATCTGGTCTGCCAGTGGCAAATGACCGACGGCACCGACATCACCATCCGTCCACTCCGTCCTGAAGATGCCATGCTGGTCAAAAAGTTCGTGCATGACCTGTCGGACGAATCCAAATACTTCCGCTACATGAACAGCGTGCAGGAATTGACCGAGGAAATGCTGGCGCGATTGACACAACTCGACTACAGCCGCGAAATGGCGTTGCTCGCGATGGTTGAAGAAGCGGGGCAAGATGTGGGACTTGGTGTATCGCGCTACGCGATCAATCCGGACGGAAAAACATGCGAGTTCGCTCTCGTGATCGCGGACAACATCGCTGGCAAGGGGCTGGGGCAAAAACTCATGGTCACCTTGATGGATGCCGCACGCTCGCATGGGCTTTCGATCATCGAAGGCGAAGTCCTGAACAACAACCACAGGATGCTCAAACTGATGACCCGCCTCGGTTTTACCCTCAAATCCAGCGAGGACGATCCGGGTGTGATGAAAGTCAGCAAAGAACTTTAACTCACGCTTCCGGAAGTTCGGGTCATTGCAACATGAACGTCTCGTACTCCAGCGTATCCAGCTTGCGCGAGAGCAACTGCATCCCCGTCAGCACAGTGATCAGCAGCGACAGTGCGAAACCGTAGCCGTAATAGCTGGCACCGAGATAAAGGCTCAGTGACGTCAGGGCAATGTTGGCGAACAGAAACAGGACGCAAAGAAAAACCACGATGCGGCGCTTGTCGAGATAGAAAAAAATATTCAGGATGCCGAGCAGCACCACCTGCAGGCCGGCCGCGACCACATCCACATCGAGCAGCGGCAGATACAGGGTGGAGATGCCGAGCCATTTGAGCAGTTTTTCGCCGAGCACAAAAACCAGCAATACGGCGATAGCCTGTATCTTGACGATCTCGAACAGCCCCTGCCGTACCGTGAACAACATGTTGTCGCGCATGGTTTCGATATGATCGAGCGATCCCCCTTCGCGCACCGCGTCATAGAATTTCTCGTAATACTCCACAAAATCGGTTTCTATCCGCACCAGAAATACCGCCATGCCGGGAATGATCGCCAGATAGGCGAGGAAGATCGGAAAATCGTAAATCAGCGAGGCCCGCAACGGCCCGATGATGTTCTGGCTGGTATCCGGGTAGAACCAGAACATCAACTTGTCGGCCCAAACCGCGAGATTGTAGAGAAACCCCGCCCATACCAGACTGGTGTACATCGCTCCCGGACGCATGAAATCGAAGGAGATAAATGAATCAACCAGGGGAAAAGTGCGCAGCGTCAATGTCACCATGCCGATCAGGAGCACGAAATGCCCGATGACAAAACCGAGCAGCAAACCTTCCATTCCATGCGACCGCAAAAGTAGTGCACCAAACACGGTAACGGTGTAGCCAATTGCGAAAAGAACCACGATCTCCTTGTACTGCTTCATACCGGACAGAAAAATCGTGGCCACCCAGATCGCACACAGGATGACAAAACCGGAAAGCATGAGTATGCGGTATGGCACGCTCATGCCGGAAAAGAACAGGAATATCGCAAGTAGCCCGACAATGCCGCTGACACTCGTCACGACCAGCAGCATGCCATTGAAATTCGGCAGCACCTCCTTATCCAGTTTTCTGAACAAGTTGTCCGCGATGAAGCGCGTAAAACCGAGCTGGATAAAGCCGGTCAGGATCAATGAACTGAGTATCAAATAGGTAACGGAGACCTGAAACTGGACGATCAAAAAATGCGGGAACACCACGCCCAGACTCAGAAAGCCGACAAATAAAATCCCGACGATAGACAGCACCCATGGCCCGGAGCTGATGATGCCGGCATAGGCATAGGCCTGGAACAGCCCGAAATAGCTGTCCTTCTCCAGCAGCTTGCGCAGCTCGAAGCCTATGCCCGCCATGTGGTCACCACTTCATAAATGGCCCGATAGCTGGCAAACATCTGCTCCTGTGTGTAATAGGCTTCGACCCGCCGAATGCCAGCCTCGCTCGCCGCGTGCCAGGCTGCCTCGTCGGTCAGCAATTCCAGCGCGGCTTCCGCCAGGGCCTGCGGATCGGCAATGTTAACGATTCGTCCGGCAGCACCGAACGCCTGATCCTGCTCATCCAATCCGTAGATCAGCTGGCGGCAGGAGCCGACATCCGTAGTGACAGCGGGAACGCCTGCGGCAAAACCCTCCAGGAGCACGAGCGGCAATCCTTCGCTGATCGAACTGAGCACGACCAGACCGATCCTGGGCAACAGTTCAGTCATCTGCTGAAAGCCGAGAAATTTGATGCTGCCGTCAAGACCCAGGCCATTGACCAGATCGCGGCATTCGTCCACATAGTCCGGATCTTCATCCTCCGGCCCGGCGATCCAGCCCTGCGCTTCGGGCATCCGGTTGACCACTGTGCGCATCGCACGGATGTAGGTCTTGATGTCCTTGATCGGCACGACGCGGCCGATCAGGCAAAGGATAGGCGGTGGCGAAGCCGGGCGCTCAGCGCGCAGTGCGGCGAAACGGGCCACATTGACGCCATTTGGAATGTTGCGGGTACGTTCTGCCGGCGCGCCATCTTCGATTTGTCGCAAGCGGTTGGCCTCGAACAGGGCGACGATATGGTCTGCGCTGTCGTAGCAACGTGTACCGAGCGCCTGAAAAAACCGTATCCACAACTGGCGGAAATAACTGATTTCGGTGGGATCGCGCTGAAAAACATTGCGATTGTCCCTGACCCATTGAGCCTGGAACAAATCGATCTTGCGTTCCTTGGTGTAAATGCCATGCTCGGAAAGAACCAGCGGACATCCGTTTTTTTCCTTCAGCAATGCGCCGAGCAATCCGGCATAACCGGTTGAAACCGAGTGATATGCGCGCACCGGAATGAAATTCTCGGCGATATCGGCCAGCAACCAGATCGGCGCATGCATCGAGCGCACCGTCCAGAAATAATCGACGAACGAAGGATCGGTGCAGTGTTTCTGGTATTTTTCCTTGACGAATTCCCAAGCCGTCTGGCTGTACAGAAAGGTGTCAAGACTGGCGCCGCCATTGGCTGAAAGTTCTGGAATGAGTTTCTTGAAGGTCTCCCTGCCATCGGGATTGGTCTCGGGGAAACGGAAACATTCGTGCAGATGCTTGATATCCCCGAAGACCGCCGGATCTCCGTGCATCGGGCGCACTTGCGGTACCGCATGGTGATTATGCAGATAATGGGTTTCCAGATGAACGACGTTATCCGGCAGGACATACTTTGCATCGCCGTAATCTTCAGCCCTGCTGCCGATGAAAACCAGGGCAAACGTATATTGGGGGAAACCGTGGATGATCTGGTTGACCCAGCTCGACACTCCGCCGGAAACATAAGGAAATGTGCCTTCCAGCAGCAGTCCGATGTCGGCACGTTCAGCGCGCGGAAAATTCATACGGCATTCTCTTTGGCAGAAATAAACCCCTGACGCTCGGATTTGTGCACCCAAAAATTGATTGCGCTTTTCATGATCGGTGTTACCTGAGAAATAGAAAGGCGCGAGAGCAGACTTTGCACCGTACTATAATCGCGCCGGTTAAACGCAATCTCGACGATATACGGTATCGCGCGTGATTCGGGCAAGCCATGCGATATTGCCAATCCCAATATCAGTTGGGCTTCTTCGTATCTTTTGGATTCAAGCAGAATGCGTCCTTTAAGGAAGAGCAGTCCCGTGTCCTGCTGTTCGATATTCAATACAGCATCCGCGTAGTAAAGCGCCTGGTTCAATGCGTGGGTACGCAGATCCCCCTGTGCAAGTCCGGCATAGATCATTTCCCAGTACAGCTCGGCCAAATGCCTGAGCCCTACCAGGCGAAGCTCCCTGCTTTCCGCGCTTCTCAAATTGACAAGTTCGGCATGAATCTGTGCCGTGATTTTTTTTCCCGGCTATCGAGCAAGCCATAAGCAACCAGTCGAATATCGTCGGATGCATCGCCCAGCATATCTTGCAACAAAGGACTTGAAACACGCGCCGGGATTCCCTGCAGCGCCAGCAACGATTGCAGACGTCGCTGGGTAGGGATGGAAGTATGTGCCAAACGGGACTTGATTCCACCCTGGCTGAACTTGATTTCCGGCTCGCGGAGAGACAGAACGAACTCCGGCAGAACCAGATGGGCAAAGGGTGGCAAAACACGATCGTGCCGACGGTACATGGAAAGCATTGCAGCGGCATATGCCCCGGGCAGGCCCAGTAGCGGAATGAAGAATGCAACGTTGAACAGCAGCAGCGTGACCGGTCTGCGCGGATGGCGAAATTTTTCGGGCATAAAATGCCAGCCGGACAGGGCCAATAACAGGCTGGCCAAGGCATGTTGAAACAGACACAAAAACAAAATCCCGTCACTGCCGTTCTTCAGCGAGATCGTGGCGATGGCGGTTATTTCCAGTACCAGCCCCAGCGTTGCCAGCAGGAATTTAATCATGGCGTGTATCAAAAATTCGTTTCAGGGATACCATCGGATCGCTTTCGGCCAGACTGATTCTGATCGGTGTCAGGCTCCATTGGTCATAATCGGCTCCCATGTATTCCTTCAGCATGGTTTCGATACGAAGCAAATATCCATCTACTGCCGATTCATTGGCCAGCGGCATCAGATTGACCAGCAACGTACGATCCCCGGCCTGGGTTAGCCATGGAATGTCCAGGCCTCGCCGAATGTGGGTCAGCTGGTTAACGGCCTGGCGCCCCTTCTCGTCGTTGGCGAAGGACAGCACGACGACATGGCTGATGATGTTATTGGAGCGTTGCAGGTGCAGCAGTCTCGAAAATTCTGCGGCAAAGTCATGCGGCGCGTCGGGAAAGAGCCTGAAGAATTGACGCGCCCCCTCGGCTTCGTTCACGCAGTCCGCATAGTAACCGAGCATAACCGAAAGCATCTGCAGGTTTTCTTCGTTCAGCGCAAGAAAAGGCATACGATCGATTGCCAGCACGCCCAATACTTTCTTGTCGCTGGTCAGAATGGGCGCGACCACCAGGAACGGCGAGGGAAGTTCCAGGTCGGCCAAACCCTCGATAAGCAGGTGAGACAGCGACTGATGTTCCAGTGCATGAAGCAGCAACGGATCGCTGGCAGACAAGCCGGGAGCGGAACCTATCTGGCTTGTCCGCACATAGTCTCCGTCTTCGGATAAAACAAAAATCGCCGCGGATTCCAGCTGGCAATACTGCGTCAACAACTGAAGCAAAGGAAGCGATGCGGGCAAGCTCGAATCGACCTGTCCGGAAGTCAATTGCCTCAGACCGCCCAAGGCATCGCGTAGCGTGACTGGCTTGGTCAGGATTTCCTGCTCCATGCGGTCATGCGAGAGCCTGAGCAGCAAATGACGAAGCGTCATTCTGCTCAATCGCTCGTCCAGGTAATTGTTGGTTTCTTCCGCCCGACGCAGGCGTGCGCCCCAAGCGGCACTGAACTCACCGCATAGCATCACCATAATCAGGCCACCCAGAAAAAACTGCTCGGGAAAGCTCTCATGGGTCTCCGACAAATGGTCCATCAATTTCCATGCGGCGATCAGGATAAGCGATGAAACCAGTCCCGGTGGCACGCCATAGCGTAGCGCGATCAATACCGGGGCAATCCATATCCACGGGAATTCGCCGTTGATCTGGAACGGATTGTCGTGCTCGAAGAAAATCCCCGCAGCGATGACGCCCAGCGTGATCACTACCACTTCCAGCCACATCACCCGCCTTTGATGCACGGGGGCCAATGCGGTATGGAAATGCGCAAAGAACTTGTCTAGCATGTTTCGGAATGCCACGGGATGATCACTCTATGGACGCGTCGGATAACATCTTCCTGATCAACTCCTGCGCGACGGCACTCAATGCATCGCGGCTCCAGCCGCTCTTGCTGCCGGCAGAGCTCCACACAACGCGGTCCCCATCCTTGAGGTCGACGATCTGCAGCGTCATGCCAACAGCGGGTTCCCCGTCGACTCCCACTTTATAGTGCCACTCTTCCACCGCACCCGTCACCGCATAGCGCACGCCCTGCTCGCGCGCCCAATTCATCGCATCGATCACCACCTTGCGCTCGGCGGGTTCGAACAGGCTGTCCTGGTTCAACGCCGGCGGGTAGCTCCGCAGATTGGCGATACCGCGGGCACGCAACAGCACTTCGATCAGCGCTTCCGCGCGCAAGCCCGCCTGCGGCACATCAGTATGATTGGCGACAGGCAGCAATGCCCATTTCGCATCGCGTTCCAGCGGTTTGGAGTTGTGGTTCTGATCCATGACCGCGCAGGATGCGAGCATGAACGCCATGAGCAGGATGCCAAGTTTTATAGCTTTCATTTCATTTCCCCCTGGGTGAGTTTCCAATAGTAATAATAATCAGTCGATAAAATACCGGTAGTTCAATTTGAATTCACGTATCAAGCCATTGACGAGATTTGCGCCACCGCGTACCTGGCTGAGGGTCAGGGAGAGCTGGTCGCGACCGGCAACCGAACCTGCCAGACCAAGCATTGCATTATAGCCCTGCCCGCTCAGGTCATTATTGGTCGCACAGCCGTCCACATAGGAACGCCATGCGTAGGTATAGACACGCCGGTTGAGTTCGCCGGTGCCGAAGCACACCCCGTAGATATTCATGTTGTCCGGCAACGGAAGCATGGCATTGGGAACCGGGTTGAAGTTGGTATGAATGCCGATCACCCTCACCTTCCAGTTCGGGTATTCGGTACGGATTTGGTGGCCGAGCTCCATGGAGAGATGGTTGCCGCTCCCGAGAAAATCCCCGGTCTGGCTGTAGTAACGCGCCCAGCCCGGCTCGACGTTGAAATAATCGCGCTTGCTGAAATCATAAAGCAGACCGGTGCTGACCTGGTCGCGCATGCCGAAGACCATCAGATCGTTGGACTCGTCGGCAGTAGCGTTGACCTCCAGGCCGAGCTGCAGATGGAGGCGCGGCAGAACGGTCATTTCATGCTTCACTTGCGATTCGGTGATGTTCGCGTATTCGTTCCTGCGCCGCACTGCGATCTCGGTATCGCCAAAGGCACCGTGGTTGCTCAGCGCAATGCCGGTGACCTTTTCATTGTGCGGATCATTGGGCATGACCGAGTCGGGATCGTTCGACTCGCGCATCTTCTGGTATTCGACTGCAAAACGCGTGCCCTGGGCGATGGCAGTCTCGAACCGGCTGCTCTGAACGTAGCGATGCAAGCCGCCAAACTGATTGTCCTGCAATTCCATGTCGATAAAACTCGCGGCAGGCAGCACGTCTTCAACCAGGTGCTGATAGGCATCGTCATTGCCCGGATCGTCCTCCAGTCCCCGGAAGACGATGGATTGCGCATAGCGGATCTGTTCTGTCGCGATCGCCGCATCGTGGCGGACCAGCATCGGCATGCCGTCAGGCTGTTCCGCAAGAAAGCCGGCAAGGCGCCCGGCATCGTTTTCCGCCGCGGCAACGGAAACGTCGGCCCATAACGGTCGGCTGAGCGCCTGGCCGTAGCGCTGCCACAACCAGGCCTTGGCGTTTGCGGACTGTTCCTTCGATATCGCCCATCCCAGCACCAGTTCGTCGGTCATGCGGTCCGCGGCTGCATCGTGCTTGTTCAGCGAGTTTGCCCATTCCAGCGTCATCTCGTCGGCTTTGCGATCCGTCACGACATCGCGATCAAGCAACCTGTCCTGGCGCAATACCGAACGCACCAGAGCGAAATCGGGATCGCCGGGATGATTCAGCATCGACAAGCGTGCCGCCGCCAGCATGTCATTCGAGAATGGAAGTTTCACCGGCTTTGCGGACAAGGCGGCGCGCAACTGCAACCATGCCTGCCTGCGCACGCGATCGGCCATGCCGGTTTGCCGGTCCTGCTCGAGCGCATCGGCAAAATTCACGAGCCAGAGGAAATCCTGCCCGCCCTGCCTGAACTGGCGGCCGTAGTAGGCCACCGCGCGCGACGGCTGGTCGAGCACCTGGTATGCGGCGGCCAGCGCTCCCCAATAGGCCGGATTCTGCCGGCCTCCGTGCGCTTCGACTTGCACCACCATCTCGCGCAGGGCGGGCCGGTCGTGCGAGTCGATAAAGAACCAGAGAACGGCGTTGGTGGTATTGGCATCGTTAGGCGCGATCGCGGCAGCGTGGCGAAAATCCGCGCGCGCATCCTGGAAGGCTCCCGTCGCCTGGAAGAACTGCGCTCGCAGCACATAAAAACGCGAGTTGCCGGAGAGATCGACTTTGGGGTCGGCCGCAACCAGCGCAAACAGCCGCTTTTGCGCCACCAGATCGCCCCGTGCGGCGTAGATTTCCAGTGCCCGCAACAACAGGTCGCGGTCGCCGAACCGCTGGTAACCCAGTTCCGCCAGGGCCGCCTGCTCTTCCTGCCGGGTATCGCCGAGCAGATAGATCAGGCGGCTGATGTCGTCCCTTGCGAGCTTTCCGGCCGATGCGAGACGACGATAATCTTGCGTGGCATCGCTGTCCTGCTGCAACTGCCAGGCAAGATCGGCCAGCAGTTTCCAGTAGGAATAATCCTTTTCATCGACATTGGCATGGTTCTGCTGCAGCAGCTCATAGGCCTTCCGGTATTCGCCTTTCCTCAGGTACAGGTTGGCGACTTTCATCGCCCACTCGGAATGTGAGCCCTGGATCTTGAGCAGGCGCGCATACAGGACACCGGCACGCTCGTCATCCCCGCTCCGTTCCGCCAGGCGCGCGGCGATCTCAAGTTGCAGCGGAAGATGATCGACGGCATAACGCGCTTCGAAATACTTGATGCCTTCCTGTTGCCGTCCGGTCTGCTCGAACATATCGGCGATGTAATGCCACTGCGCGGCATCCGGCTGCTGCCTCGTGGCCATGAGCTTCCAGGCGTCCAGCAGTGCGTCGTAATCGTTCTGGCCGGGCGCCAGCCTCAATACGGCCAGCAACGCTTCCCGGCTGTCGTCGTGATGCAGCAACCATTTCCATTCGCGCAGCGCGATGTCCGGCTTGTTGGTCCATTCCGCCACCTGCGCCAAACGTTTGTGCCATACCCTGTCCTTGGGCACCTGGCGCACGGCAGCCGCAGCCACTCGAAACGCCTCGGCCAGATTGTTGTTACCCACAAAAACATCGTAAGCGAGCTGATAATTCCTCTGGTTGTAAGGGCGGATACCGTCGATGCCGTCCTGCGGTTGCACAGAATCATCCGCATTCGCGTTCGCTATCCCGATCAAGCCCAGATCGATCTTCTGCAGCCAGGCCAGGACTGGCTCCAGCCAGGAGAGGTGCAACAGCTTCTTGGCATAATGGACGGCCCGCGGCTGATCGTTGGCGGCGCGTGCAGTCTGGACCAGAAAATAGAGCGTCTCGGTATCGTCCTCGAGGTTGCCGAGGTGCTGGTCGATTGCCTGCATCGCCTGGCTGTACAGGCCTCCGGCCATCAGTGCACGTATGCCGGACATCAGGAACCTGCGCTGTTTCGCCAGCGAACTCTCCTTGTGGCGCGCAATGAAATACAAATGGGCCGCAAGCTCAAAGTCTCCATCGCCGCGCGAGCGCGCTGCAGTCTCCGCAAACCAGTCTGCCGGCATCGTCGCGGAAGCATCCGCAAGGTTGCGGTAAAGCAGCGCAGCGATGCCGTTCTCGTGCAATTGGTCGGCTTGTCCGGCAAGGTAGGCCAGCGTCGGAACCGGCCAGTCCCGCCCGAGCAGTTTCATGAATGCCGCGGTGCGTCGTTGCGCCAGTTCCGCCCGCTGCGGAGAGTCCTTCGGGCTCTGCAGATATAGCATGGTCAGGTATTTGTACTGGATCAGCAGGCCTTTCGACTGCCAGACGGGAAAGTCACTTTTCAATGCCGGTTCGATGAGTTTGGCAATTCCATCAGTGTCGCCGAGAAATATCCTGTGCTCAGCAAGCAGGATGCGCAGTTCCAGATTGTGCGGATCGGCCTTCAGCAGGTTGGTGAGGTATTCGACCGTCAATGGGTCGCCCAGCCGCTGCTGCGCAGCCTGCCGCAACAAGTCCTGCTTCGGAAAGATCATCACCAGCGGGATCAGCACGACCACGGCGAAACCGGCCAATGCCCAGTTGGACATCAGGCGCGGCCGCTCGATGCCGAGCTTACCGCGGGCAGTAAATTCGTAGCTCGTCGATTGCATGGTTCTGCATGGAAAAATGGCTGACGCCGTTGCCCCTGGAATCCGCCTTGATCGCCAGGCCGTCGGCACGCACCGTGCACCGCGTGCCCAGTGCCAGGTCGAACTTCAGGGGAACCTGTCCGTCGAGTGCCAGCACCATTATCTTGCCGTCCGCAGCGGCGGTCGACGTCAGGCGCGTGACGCGTGCATTGGCGGACACCAGATAAGGCAGCGGGGGCGCTGCAGATTTGCCGAAACGGACATATGCTTCGCTGCCGGCGAGATGCAGGTACTGGCCGTCCTGAAATCGATTGAAGCCGGCCACTCCGGAATTGCCGTCAAGCAACGGCTGCCCGAGTGCAAGTGGCGCACGCAGTTCGTGCACGTCCCCTGTGCCTCGCACCAGCCAGCCGTCGCGGGTGTGTGCCACCACCATGCTGTTGAAATCCAGCACCTTGCGGATGTAGTCGGAGACATGGACCGGCGTGGTCTCCTGCGCCATGGCCCACTTGAAGACCCTGTCGAGTGCGCGCAGCGATGCCGGCTTGCTGGCCGAATAGGAGTGGAAATAGATATCGATCGGCTTCAGCCGATACGGTGCATCGGTCAACTCGAAGGTCTCGATGACCCGCTCGAAACCATAGAACGGCCCCAGCCAGTTGTTGGTATAGACGTTCTCGTTCTGGTTCGGCGCATACACCTGGAAGTATTTGCCTTTCGCAACTCCCAGCGGCCCCACCAGGGACAACGTTGGGAAACTGCGGGTGATCGTCGTTTCGCCGCCGTTCATGCTCAGGATGCCGATCCGATTTGCGAGTTCAAGCGCATCCGTACCCACGTTGCAGTCGCCGGTCCAGAGAAACGTCATCACCTTCTTGCCGGGCGGGGCCAGCCGGGATTCGATATAGGAGATCGAGCCCGGAATTTCCTTCTGCAGGTCGAAGGTGTAATTCGGCATATTGAGGTGATAGTCCTCGTCTTCCGGATTGCTTGCGGCCTTTCGCCACTGGAAAGGATGCGAGTAGGAATGGCTGCCTATTTCCACCTGCGGCAGCGCGAAGATCGCGCGCGCGACCTTTTCCAGGGCGGCCGACTGGGCCGGATAAAGGCCGTCCGGCGCGACCTCCCCCTGAATGACCGAGATGGTCGAGGGCAAGGGATATTTCTTCAGTATCTCCCGGAGCAGCACTTCGCCCGAATAGGGAGAGCCGGGGAACTCGCCCTTGCTTACAAAGCCGTCGCCGTCCATGTGCACCATCAGCATCCGCCTGCCGCTCTCGGTCGTCACGTTCGGCACGGGCATTTCCGGCAGCTTGAGCGCGCGCTTCAGGAACTCGATCGGATTGATCACCCAGCGCTGGTTGTTGCTGGTGTCTTTCGGGCCGGTGTTGTTGCTGATGCTGGTCAGCTCGATGATGACATACGGGTTCAGGGCATAGCCGCCCCACGGGGTCAGCGCGACTGCGTCCTGGGTTTCGCCGCGATCGTTCGCCAGCCTCAACAGGGACTTCCCGGTCTGGACATGCAGCGGAAAGAAGGCCGCGCGATCCAGGATAGGCTGTGTTTCAAAACCGACCAGGGGATCTTGCTGTACGACATGCAGGCGCGTGCGTTCAGTGGTCGCCGACGTGAACTGCACGCCGAGCTGTCCGACATCGACGTTGTCAAACAGGAATTCGCACTCGCCCAAAAGGACAACCGGCACGTCGGCATCGATCTGCTTCTTCAGCCAGGCAGCCAGAACGCTGCCCTGTTTGCCTATCGCATTGTCCAGCCACACCACGATGCCGGCGTAGCGCCCCGCCAGCAGTTCGACAGGAAGCGCGCCGCGGCCGTCCAGGTATTCGACGCTGTATCCCAGATAGTTGAGCGGCATGGTGCCGTAATTCAATCCGCTGGTATTGATCAGGTCATACTCGGTGTTCGCATTGTCGTGAACCATCAGGATCTTGCGCGGCATGACCTCGATCTTGCCGACGCCCAGCATGTTCAGTTCCGGATTCGTCACCCAGGGAATGAATCCCAGGTCGCTGATCTTTGCCGCCGTCTCGCGTGCGAGATATCGCTTTCCTGGCGGTACATAGTCGATGGAGATGACGGGCAGCCTGTATTCCTGTGTGACGCGCTTCAGTTGCCCCAGCAACCATTCCCGGTCGGCGGCAAGCACGGTTCCGTATTTTTGCTGCGTCTGGTTCCATTGCTGGAACAGCGACTCGACGGCCACCGCAAACACGTCCTGGTGAACCTGCGGCAGGATCTCGAACCCGCGATTGAAAATCAGCCGGGCCTGCGGGTAACGCTTTTTCAGCTCGCTGATAACCGCAACCATGCCAGCTTCCTGCTTTGTCCTGGCGGCATCCGTTTTGGCAAAACGCTGGTAGGAATCGAGCGTATCCAGGAAAAATCCGCGATAACCCGCATCCCACAAAGGCTTGATGGCGTGCTCGAGGAAGAACGCGGGCCACTCCGGGCGCGACTGGTCGAGCACCACACTGCCCCACTCGGCGTCCTGCCCCAGCTTCCAGGCATCCGGAATATCCTTCAGATAGCTACGGTCCGGAGACGCTTCCCCCAGGGAGACATAGGCGAACAAGGCCGTCTTGTCATTGGCGTACGGCTTCGGATCGGGCACATGCAGCGGCTCCACCACCACCACATCGAAGGCGTGCAACTCGTCCCACGGCGGGTTGTCCCCGTAGAACATGGCGACGTTCGGCTGGGAAGCGAACGCCAGGGAGGACGTCAGCATCAGCACATGGAAAATTCCCAACCGGCACCGCGCAAAGATCAAACTCAAACGGCTCACGCTGAGTATTCGAGGAGTTGCTTAAGTCCCTCAGCCAACGGGGTCATGGCGGGAGGATCAAGCAGTTCGAGCATCTTGCGCGGCGATGCGCTGGAATGGCGGATATCGCCCATCGCAGGCGGCGCATGCTCAATGACGGGCGTGCGCGCCGCGCATTTCGCCAGCGCGTCGATCAATTCCAGCAATGTCACGCTGTGCCCGGTGGCGATATTGCTTACGCCCGTGGCGGTACTTTTCAGCGCATTCACGTTGAGGCGCGCAACATCCTTCACGAAGATGAAATCCCGCGTCTGCCCGCCGTCGCCGTACACGCGCAGCGGGTCACCTTTGGTCATCGCGGAAGCAAACCGGCTGATCACGCCGGCATAGGCGGAGGAAGGATCCTGGCGCGGCCCGTACACATTGAAATAGCGTAACCCGAGGGAAGAAAGCGAGTACAGCGTGTGATACAGCGCCGCATACTGGTCGTTGATGCTCTTCTCCAGTCCGTAGGGAGACAGCGGTGCAACCGGGGATGTTTCATCCAGCGGCAGATGTTCGGGAGCGCCGTACACCGCCGCGCTGGAAGCATAGACGAACCGGCTCACCTTGGCGCGACGCGCCCCGTCGAGCACTTTAAGGAAGCCACTGATATTGTGCTGGCTTGAGCCGAGCGGATCGGTCACGGAAGCAGGCACCGAAACCTGCGCCGCCAGATGCAGTACATGGCTGATGCCGACGAGCGCCAGGTCGACCGCCGACGTGTCGCGGATATCGCCGTTGATCACTTTCAGATTGGGATGTTGCGGCAGATTCGTTCGTTTGCCGGAAGTAAAATTATCCAGCACGCTGACCTGCGCCCCGTCAGCCAATAACGCTTCAACACTATGCGAGCCGATAAAGCCTGCACCACCTGTAACCAGAACACGCATCTGTGACATCGATCATTAACCCGTTAAGTATGCCTTGCAGCTTTCGGATAACGCCGTCTTCGTGCCGGGACCTCTCACTTGGCAGAATTTTCGGCGTCATTTCCCCGCAAATTTAATTGACTTAAAGATTAATAGCAATGACCATGCCATCGATTGGTGGTTGTAACAACCTATTGCCAGCAGAGGGAATTCCGCTATTTTTTGCAAGTAATCCCGGGTAGGTGACAAATTCCTGACGCAGGATGACTATTAGCCGACTGACTTGAAACGGCATCGCTTCTCTTTTCGAAGGATGCCGCCTCTACCGCTCCATCTTTCAGTGACTATAGCAACGGAGTTGCTGGGAGAATTCCCGCAGGGCATTGATGCCGCTTTCTTCCGCGCGGCGACACCAGTTTTCCAGTTTCTGCGCCAACAGCTCCTTCGACTCATTGGACCTGTTTGCCAACAAGGCCAATTCCTGGCGCATCGAATAGATGGTTTGAAATACAGCGCTGGACTGGACCGCCTGCTTCAGCACCAAACGCTGTTTTTCGGGCAGATAATTTTCGTCTACTTTCAGCCATAGCTTGATCGCACTGCGCATTCCCCTGGCGTTCTTTGCGTGGATCGCGCGGGCACGCTGCAACCTGTGAATCTCGTTATTCGCCGTTTCCCGCAACGATCTTGCAAACCTGCCCATCACTTCGTATTGGTGATAAACGATGGATTGCAATGTTTCCGTATCGCATTGAACCTTGGCCGGATTCGTGCGCACCTTGGGAGCGACCTTTCTCACCCTGGCCAGACCGAGCATCGAGAGGATGCGGATATACATCCAGCCGATGTCGAACTCCCACCATCTGACGGAAAGCTTGGCCGATGCGCTGTAGGCGTGGTGGTTGTTATGCAACTCCTCGCCGCCGACCAGCAGTCCCCAACCGACAATATTGCGCGAAGTATCGTTCGTCACAAAGCTGCGATAACCCCAGAAATGCCCGACGCCGTTGATGACACCGGCTGCAAAGAACGGAATCCACAGCATCTGAACCGCCCAGATCGTGATGCCGATCGGGCCGAACAGGATGACATCCAAGAACAGCATGATCGTTATGCCCAAGCTGGGGCGCTTCGTGTAGAGATTGCGCTCGATCCAGTCATCCGGTGTGCCGTTCCCGTAGGTTTCCAGGGTGGCGCAATTCACGGCTTCCTTGCGATACAACTCATAACCGCCAAACAACACGCTACGGATGCCATAGATTTGGGGGCTGTGCGGGTCTTCCGGCGTTTCCACCTTGACGTGATGCTTGCGGTGGATTGCCACCCATTCCTTGGTGACAATACCGGTCGTGAGCCATAGCCAGAACCGGAAGAAATGACTGGTGATCGGGTGCAATTCCAGCGAATGATGCGACTGGTGCCTGTGCAGAAAGATCGTGACTGCGGCGATGGTGATGTGGGTGAAGGCCAAGGTGAACAGGACGTACCCCCACCATTGCAGATGAAGTAGATTGAATTGCATATTGATGCTGCCTTTGCAAAAACTCCGCACGTTGCTGACTACAAGATCCTCGGAGAGGCAGCGGCGAATAGATTAAATGGTGAAACGTACCAACATCGTATGCCTGACTAAATTTCCTGTCTATTCATTTATTTTGTTTATTCAGGGAACTCGAATGGGTTGAATTCAGTACCAGAAGTTTGGCAAGAAAGTTGGTTAACTCACTGATTATTGGACTGTCCATTTCACAAATACCTAAGCCCCCAATCCCGTTCGTCCTGAGCCGGTCGAAGGAAGGAACGGCGCTCAGACCATGGTCGTTTTCATCCCGCAGCCTAACCACAACATCTCTCCGTTCGCCCTGAGCCTGTCGAAGGGTTGAACGGCGCTCAGACCGATGGACATTCACCCTGACTGCTATCCATTCATGGTTCGACAAGCTCACCACGAACGGATGTTTTTTATTAACCCTTCAGTTTCGCAAACGCCGCCGCCATCGCTCCGCCCATCGGGGCTTGCGCCGGAGCACGGTTGGCAGGCTTGCCAGAAGGTTTACCCTGCCCGCGATTGTCTCGCGGCTCGCGTTGTCCCGATGCTTCAGGCTTGTTGCCGCCCGCCTGAGCCGCCGCGTCCGTCAACCGCATCGTCAGCGCAATCCGCTTGCGTTTCTCGTCCACTTCCAGCACTTTCACCTTCACGATCTGCCCGGCCTTGACCACGGTGTGCGGATCCTTGACGAAGTTATTCGACAGCGCCGAGATATGCACCAGCCCATCCTGATGCACGCCGATATCCACGAACGCGCCGAACGCGGCCACGTTGGTAACCACGCCTTCCAGGATCATGTCCGGCTTCAAATCGGACAATGCTTCCACGCCTTCCTTGAAAACTGCAGCGACGAATTCGGGGCGCGGGTCGCGGCCGGGTTTTTCGAGTTCCTTGAGGATGTCGCTGATGGTGGGGATGCCGAACTTCTCGTCCTGATATTTGGAAGGACTGAGCGACTTCAGCAGGTTGCTGTTGCCGATCACGGCTTTGATGTCCTGCTTGATGTCGGCCAGGATGCGCTGCACCAGCGGATACGATTCGGGGTGAACGGAGGAGGTATCAAGCGGATCGTTGCCGCCCATGATGCGCAAAAAGCCAGCCGCCTGCTCGAAGGTCTTGTCGCCCAGACGAGGCACTTCGCGCAGTTCGGCACGGCTGCTGAAGCGGCCTTTCAGGTCGCGCTGGTTCACGATGGCCTGCGCCACGCTGCTACTCAAGCCGGAAACGCGCGCCAGCAAAGGCACCGACGCCGTGTTCACGTCCACACCCACGGCGTTGACGCAATCTTCCACCACCGCATCCAGCGAACGCGCCAACTGGAACTGGCTCACGTCGTGCTGGTATTGGCCAACACCAATCGACTTGGGATCGATCTTCACCAGCTCGGCCAGCGGGTCCTGCAGGCGGCGCGCGATGGACACTGCCCCGCGCAAGCTGACATCCAGTTCCGGCAATTCCTTGGAGGCGAATTCGGAGGCGGAATATACCGACGCCCCAGCTTCAGAAACAACGATGCTGGTCATCTTCAAACCGGATTCAGGAAGCCCGTCATTCCGGCGAAGGCCGGAATCCAGTTGATTAACAGCTCCCCCTGCAAGGGGGACAACGTCTTTGGTGTTGTCTGCTTCGCAGCCCGTCTTGATTGCTGGATTCCGGCCTTCGCCGGAATGACGGCCTGATGAAGCGTCGGCGCTCCCGCACATCTTGATCAGCTCATGCGCCAACTTATCCGTCTCCCGCGAAGCCGTCCCATTCCCAATCGCAATCAACGTCACCCTATGCTTCTTCGCCAACTGCGACAGCGTGTGCAGCGACCCATCCCAATCATTCCGCGGCTGGTGCGGATAGATGGTGGCGGTATCCACCACCTTGCCGGTCTCGTCCACCACCGCCACTTTCACGCCGGTGCGGATGCCGGGGTCCAGCCCCATGGTCACGCGCGGCCCGGCGGGTGCGGCCAGCAGCAGCGCTTTCAGGTTGCGCGCGAACACGTTGATGGCCTCGGTCTCGGCCTTGGTGCGCAGCGCGCCCATCAGTTCCGATTCCAGATGCATGAAGCTCTTCACGCGCCAGGTCCAGCGCGCGGTATCCATCAGCCAGCGGTCGGCCGGTCGGTTCATGTCCTTGATGTTGAAACGGCTGGCAATGCGCATCTCGCACGGGTTGTGCGGCGAAGCCCAGGTCGGCTTCTCTTCTTCGCTATCCAGGCGCAGCTGCACATCCAGCATCTCTTCGCGGCGACCGCGCAACACCGCCAGCGCGCGGTGCGAAGGAATGGTGTTGATGGATTCGGAATAATCGAAATAGTCGGCATACTTTTCCGCCGCGTCGTTCTTGCCTTCGAGCACCTTGGACTGCACCACGCCGTGCTCCTGCACGTATTCGCGCAGCGATTGCAGCAAAACTGCATCCTCGGCAAAGCGCTCCATCAGTATCTGCCGCGCGCCATCCAGCGCCGCCTTGGTATCTGCCACGCCGGGGTTGGCATCGCCCGCCTCGCTGGTGAACGGATCGCGCAGATACTTGGCCGCCTCCTCTTCCGGATTCAGCGTCGTGTTCGCGAGCAACGCATCCGCCAACGGCTCCAGCCCCGCCTCCAGCGCGATCTGCGCCTTGGTACGGCGCTTCGGCTTGTACGGCAGATACAAATCTTCCAGATGCGTCTTGTCCGTGGCCAGCGAAACCGCCTTCAACAACTCCGGCGTCATCTTGCACTGCTCGGTGATCGAGGCAATGATGGCCGCGCGCCGCTCTTCCAGCTCGCGCAGATAACGCAGCCGGTCTTCCAGCAAACGCAGCTGCGTATCGTCCAGGCCGCCCGTCGCCTCTTTGCGATAGCGCGAGATAAAGGGAACGGTCGCCCCCTCGTCCAGCAAGGCAATGGCAGTAGCGATTTGAGCAGGTTTGGCCGCGATCTCGGCGGCAAGGCGTTGTTCGATTGAAGGAAGCATGGATTGGTTTACGAGTTACTGGATTAAAAAGCCCTCGGAGTGCAGAGGGCTATGGGTGAAATTTACGAGGGGCGGATTATGCCAAGATGAACGAGCGACAGGAAGAATATTCTCGTCGAAAACTATTTCGACGCTGACCCTGTTTGCACAACTACAGGCCAACCATTCTGTTCCAATCGTTAACATACATCTCTATTCGTTGAAACTCTGCGGGTAATAGCAGCCTATTGTGAGCCACGTAATTTCTAGCCTGCTCAAGTTCATCCATACGCTGTTTGATCCAATGTTGAGTTGGGACAAGATCCGAGAAGTCATCCCAATTAGCAATAATAATATCGGCTAAATGTCCGAACTGAATAAAACCAAGTAGGTCGCGCTTTTGCCCTTCCAGCCAAGAGTTTTCTATTGCGTCCTTTTGTCTTCCAAGCGCGAACTCTTTTATCTTCTTGGGTACTTTGTCTTCCCACCAATTACTACCATAGGTTTCTTGGAGTCGTTCTCTTACGAGATTCCTAACAGAGTTTTCAAAACAATAGAGCAAAGTATAAAGGCGCCCCATCTCCAGCGCCTCGTTACGCATATCAATGCTAAATGGACTTAGCGTCTCTTCAAGCAAATTGCGCTCTGCCTCAAATAAATCGGCACCAACGCGGATGCCGGCAGCTCGAAATCGCTCGGCATCAGCTTCAAACATTAGTCCTCGGAAAAGCCAATCTCTTACTTGTGGTTTGCTAATTTTCAAGGAGATGCTCCTTTAGCGACTTGAAAATGGCGTTATAGACTTCTGGATCTTTCGTGGCCGGCAGATGTATTTCGATGTTGTATCTGAGGCCTCCGAATGCATACGGAGGAATTTTTTCGTCGTACCTTTCTGTCGTAGTCCTATCCTTAGGTTCGGCTTTTTCTTCTGCCTTCTTTTGAGTAACCTTTACAGTGTGTTTAGAGTCAATGTCAGAAATGTCCAAAAGCGCATAAAAAGTCTTTGCTTGCTCTTTTGAAACACGATCTGTTGTGTTGTGCACTGATTTGAACTTACCTTCTATTGCCGTTCTATCCGACTCAGTGGGTTTTTCGTTTACATGAAAAAGATCTCCATATGCCTCATGCAATGCCTCACCAAGGACAATTTTTGAGTTTGATCGATCGCGGTATGCGTGATATCTCTGAGTTGGAGCACCATCTGCAGATAGAAATCCTAGGTCTTTTAAGAGTGGTATAACGCCTTGATCGTTACTGCTCTTGAAACCGATACTTTTAAGATGGGCCACTGTGAACTTGTCAGGCGCAGTACCTTCGACGATCTTGTTGAAGATCGTTGGGAGATTCTTGACACTCGTCATGTATCGATTGGTAAGCAAGGTACTCTCCTTATGAATGCATGAATGAATGAATTTATTTGACTAAAGTTACCGAAGTCGACTTCCTTTTCAACTCATCCAATGTCTAAAGTAATTCGACACCGGTATCCCCGAGTGTATTCTTTAGTCCCGTTGAGACTTACGACTCAAAGTCACCTATTTGAACTGGATACAATGCGAACCAGTTTTTGTTGTATACGGCCTCTCTATCGCGCGGTAAATCTTGAACCGTAGAAAGTCCGGAACCCGGGATGCCTGTTTCCTGGTTAACGACTATACAAGTCAGGGGGGGCAACTCATTGGTATCGCAGTACCTCATGATTCTGTCGAGGATTTGAGATAACACACCTGCCCCTTCAAACTCAAGGTGATTGGCGACATGTGTGTAAGTAAGTGACTGTCGATTGTGAGCTGCTGCTATAAGAATTTGCCAAACTTGCATAGCACGTTCTGAGCGTTTCACGGAGTTCTCCTCATTGATCGTAAATTATGTGGGTCGTCAGAAATTAAAGGGGGCTGGGTCGAATTGTTTTCCCCACCCACGCCTACCCCCCGCATTGCTTTCCATTTACTGCGCCGAAGATTAGCAGCAAAGAACCCTCAAGCATATATGCCAAAAGATATAGATCACTTGCTTCAGTCACAGCTGAACTATTCCGCCCCAACAATTTATCTTGATATTTGAATTCGTCTGCAGCCCAGTAAAGACAGGCGTCTTCAGGGGATATGATTCTCGAAATGGGTTGTTTGTTGCAATGACCTGCAGAATAAAGTTTGACGTTTTCTTAACAAATGAAATTAATTTTAGAGCGCTATTTGCACCATTGCGTTTCGCACGGCACACCATCGTGGTTTACATCCATCTTCACGCCTGGACAGTTGCGCAGGAAAAATGTTGCTTCTTCGCAGGAGTGCATTTGCGAGCAGTAAGTTAGGCCATCACAGGTGTAGGTATGAGATGGGGGCGTTTCGACGGGTGGTGAGTGAATTAATGGGGTCGGGTTCGCAATATTTTTCCACCTGCCCCATCGCCCCCTTCCAGACGCCGTTTAATCCCGCGCAATCTATCAGCCACGGCAACTCTTTACCACCAGCAAGAATATTATATAGACCTCTCGACTCCAGGCTGGCTATACGCCCAGCATCCTGCGCGACAACAGTGCCTGCATGTCGCGCCGTCCGTCGGCAATGATGTAGATGATTACCTGTTTGCCGGTCACCCGGTAGATGAGGCGGTAGGGTTTGAAATGTACCTGGCGGTATTCGCGGATACCCAGCGCGAGCAGTTCTTTTGGGTGGGTGCCGCGCTCGGGAAAAGTGGACAGTGTTTCGACAACTTCCAGGAGCTTATCCAGCACGAAGTCTGCGTTTTTCTGGCTGTCGTGCTCGGCGATGTAGTCGTAGATGCTCTCCAGATCACGCTCTGCACCTTGGGTGAGCAGAACCTTGAAATTCATATTGAACGACTTCCATTCATGGTTCGACAGGCTGTGCGTGTGCTGTTGGGGCACATGCCCCTTACAGTCACGGCCTACCCCTTGCGGGTGCACCACGAACGGAAGGATTATTTTTGGCCTTAAGACGACGCACCACTTCGGCCACCGGGGTGACTTTGCCTGCTTCGATCTCCTGTTTGCCCAGTGCCAGTATCTTGAGCAATGCCAGCGTTTCCTGGGTGTTTTCGTAGGAAGCAATGTCTTGCATGACGGCCCTGGCTTCGCCATTTTGGGTGATCAGATAGGGCTCGCGTTTTTCGGTCAGTTCTTTTAGCACCTCGGCTGCATTGGCCTTGAGATAGCTGATGGGTTTGATGTTGGTTGAGCGCATGATTTCATCCCTTGAATTACTCGAACCGAATATAGTCTTTTAATGGTCTCATGACAATCCCTGAATTGATGCCGCGTGACGGAGTGCAATATTCCCTGCTGCAGCTCGCCCAGGATGGCTTGCACCGCGCTTTGCTGTCACACTACGCCCATTCCCGTAAAGTAAACCCATCATGACCCAACATACTCCCCATACCACACTCCTGGCCGACTACACCCCGCCCCCCTTCCTGATCGACACCGTCGATGTCGACATCGATTTCCGCAGCGGCGAAGCCATTGTGACTGCGCAGTTGGCGGTGCGCCGCAATCCGGCGGCACACACGCCAGATGCGCCGTTGGTGCTGGACGGCGAGGAACTGGAATTGCTTGGCATCAGCCTCGACGGCGTGGAGCTGGCCGCCGATCGTTATCGTTTGAGCCCGGACCGGTTGACGCTGGCTGCCCTTCCCGATGCCTTCCGCCTGGAAACGCGGACGCGCATCCACCCCGATGGCAACACGCGCCTGTCCGGTCTCTACCGCTCGGCCAACGGCTATTTCACCCAGTGCGAAGCGCAGGGCTTTCGCCGCATTACCTGGTTCCAGGACAGGCCGGATGTCATGTCGCGCTACACCGTTACGCTGCATGCCGACAAGGCGGCGTTGCCGCAGTTGCTGGCCAACGGCAATCCGGTGGCCAGCGGCGACGAAGCTGGCGGCCGTCACTGGGCCAGGTGGCAAGACCCCTTCCCCAAGCCTTGCTACCTGTTCGCGGTGGTGGCCGCCAAGCTCGATGTGCTGAGCGACAGCTATCGCACCCTGTCGGGCCGCGACGTGAAGCTGGCGATCTACGTCGAGCACGGCAAGCTCGACCAATGCGAACACGCCATGTCCGCACTCAAGAAGGCCATGCAATGGGACGAGCAGACCTTCGGTCTGGAATGCGATCTCGACATTTACATGATCGTGGCGGTGGGCGACTTCAACATGGGGGCGATGGAGAACAAGGGGCTGAACATCTTCAACACCAAGTACGTGCTGGCCCGGCCGGACGTTGCCACCGATGTCGATTACGAAAACATCGACCGCGTGGTGGCGCATGAGTATTTCCACAACTGGACCGGCAACCGCGTGACCTGCCGCGACTGGTTCCAGCTCTCGCTCAAGGAAGGACTGACCGTCTTCCGCGACCAGCAATTCGGCGCCGATGTGCATAACCGCTCGGTGGCGCGCATCCGCGAAGTGCGCGGCCTGCGAGCCTCGCAATTCCCCGAAGATAACGGCCCCATGGTGCATCCGGTGCGGCCTGCGTCGTATATCGAGATCAACAACTTCTATACCGCCACGGTCTATCAAAAAGGTGCCGAGGTGGTGCGCATGATCCAGACCCTGATTGGCAAGCCCGCCTTCCGTCGCGGCATGGATCTTTACTTCAAGCGTCACGATGGCCAGGCCGTGACTTGCGACGACTTTGTCGCCGCCATGGCCGATGCGTCCGGCGTCGACCTGAAGCAGTTCATGCGCTGGTACGACCAGGCAGGTTTGCCGCACGTGCGCGCCACCGGCAGTTACGATGCGGCAAAGCAACGCTACGTGTTGCGCCTGAGCCAGTCCTGCGCCGCCACGCCCGGCCAGCCAGAGAAACAGCCGTTCCACATCCCCGTCACCGTGGGGCTGGTGGGCCCAAACGGAGAAGACCTGCCCTTGCATATGGCCGTCGACAGCAACATGCCCACCGAGCGCGTGCTGTCGCTGCAAACCGCATCGCAGGAATTCGTCTTTGAAAAAGTTTCCGTTGCACCCGCGCCCTCGCTGCTGCGCGATTTCTCGGCACCGGTCGTACTCGGGTTCGATTATTCGGCAGCAGAACTCGCCCACTTGCTGGCGCATGACCGCGATCCATTCAATCGCTGCGAAGCCGGCCAACGACTCGCCAGCCAGCTGATCATTGGAGCCACCGCCGCCATCAGCGCGGGCCGCACGCCAAGCTGGTCGGCAGACTTCGCCAAAGCGGCGGCGCGAGTACTGGCCGAATCCGCCACCGACCCAGCCTTCGCCGCTGAAGCGTTGACACTACCCGGCGAGGCAACCTTGGCGGAGCAATTGGACGTAGTCGATCCCGACGCCCTGCACGCCGCCCGCAACGGCCTGCGCCGCCACCTCGCAGAACAACTCGGTGCAGAATTCAGGGCCTGCTATGAGTCGCTTGCGCCAACTGGCATCTATCGGCCCGATTCGCAGGATGCCGCCCGCCGCGCCTTGCGCAATGTATGTCTCGGCTATTTGTGCGAAACGGACAGCGCAGAGACGCGCGCACTGGCGAAGAAGCAGTTCGATACGGCTGACAACATGACCGACCAGTTCGCCGCGTTGAGTGTGCTGGCACAGAGCGAAGGCGAAGAACGCGTGCAGGCGATGGCTGCGTTCTATGCGCGCTGGAAAGACGAGGCGCTGGTGATCGACAAATGGCTGCAGGTGCAGTCCACCAGCCGCCGCCCCGGCACGCTGGTGGAAGTCGAACGGCTGGTCGCACATCCCGCCTTCGATCTGCGCAACCCGAACAAGGTCTACGCCCTGCTGCGCGCCTTTGGCAGCAACCATGTGCGCTTCCACGCCGCCGACGGCAGCGGTTACCGCTTCCTGGCCGAACAAACACGCAAGCTCGACGGCATCAACCCCCAAGTCGCGGCGCGTCTGGCACGCTGTTTCGACCGCTGGCGCAGGTTCGATTCCGCTCGCCAGACACACGCCCGCGCCGCACTGGAAATGCTACGCAACCATAAGGGACTGTCGCGCGATGTGTTTGAGATTGTGGAGAGGTCGCTGGGGATATCTTGAATCGATTGTTAGCAACAATCTTGTTCGATTGAAGTTTGAAGCCCGTTCGCCTTGAGCTTGTGGAGAGATGAATGGGTTTCCACAGGCCCAACACGAACGGTATTACTTCATAGTGCAGAATCAATAACTAACGAGACAAATAACAAATTACATTTTCGGATGCGGTGTTTGGTCTGGATTGGGATGAGTGTCATCTTCCAAATAGCAGTGCTTCAAATACTCATCTTTCTTCATTCCATCCAACTTCATGTTTTTTGCATTCTGATCGCATTGCTCCGCTTTTTCACTAAATTGAAAAGCTGTCATGTCGATTCTCTTCAAGCATGACTTCAAGAAAATATCTCTTTGATGTTTATTGGAAATCTTCGCACCTTCTTTAGAGCATTCTTTAGCATATTCAGCATCATGTGCAAAAGCGGGGGCGGCAATAGCCGCCAGCAGAAAACTGGTTAGTACAACCATATTCTTAGACATAAATTTCCTCGTCGCGTGTTAGCGTTTCTGGTTTCAAATTATTTCGGCCCAGCCAATACGGCAGAGCCTCTGGACATTCGTTTCTTTATTGTTGCAGCTTAGTCAACACTTGCCAAAAGTGCCGGGAATGCCACTATCAATGTCGCAATAGCGGCCACGATCCAACGAACGTACTTGGCTGCTTCTTTGTATATGAGTTTCATTTGTTATCTCCAATTCTAATGGGATCCTGATTCAATATTTGGCGACTCCTGTCGTGCATTCCAGCACTGTTGAGTTAGGCAAAGCTGGCCAAAGCA
The DNA here is from genome assembly GCF_902459525.1 of Sideroxydans sp. CL21. Classification (NCBI taxonomy): domain Bacteria; kingdom Pseudomonadati; phylum Pseudomonadota; class Betaproteobacteria; order Nitrosomonadales; family Gallionellaceae; genus Sideroxydans; species Sideroxydans sp. CL21. The sequence goes on along the minus strand of NZ_LR699166.1, from coordinate 1,825,167 downwards.
GCGATGGACACCGCGGCTGCAGCAAGCCAACCCAAAACCGATTGGAACTGGATATCTGCCTTGTCTTCGCCGTTGATGATCTTGTCGTTCATGATGTTCTCCTAAAGTTTTCGATGAGATGAATTGCGTACGATTACAAGCTGGCGGCAATAGTCGCGATGCTGACAGACAGCGCCGCCAACCAGCCCAGATTCCCGATGAACTTCGTGTCATCGTTTGTCAATTCTTCCTTCTTGTTGATCTTCGCATTGATTCTGTTCAATTCCGCCTCAAGTTCTTTGAGGTTCCCTTGTTGTTTCAGAAGATCCTTGAGTTTTTCTTCATGTACCAATCTCAATGCGCTGGTGTCCAAATTCGTATCCATTTCAAATTTCCTTTCAGTTAATGATTTAATGATTGCATTCGCGTCTATCAATCAGTTACCGTGCTATTTCTATTCGCGTCGTGAATCGTGTTGGTGATGCGATGTGTGCATATTGCTCGCAAACATGCGGTATGTATTTCAGTCGAATCTGATCATGGCCTAGGAAATTTCTGATTTGTCTGATTTGGCGCCGGGAATAGCCTTTCCAGACGCAGGTTTGAACTGGGAATACCGCCATAGTATCGATTGCAAACATCTTGCGTCGGCGGCAAAATTCTATTAATACAAATTAATAATCAATAAGATAAAATTAATCTTGAGGATCATGCGGTCGCCATAAACGGGCTATAGAACCAAAGAGGTCAGGCTAAACGCCCCCCATCTGCTGCGCCGAAGATTTGCATTTAAGCAAGACCCGGGTTTAATGATTCAGCTTCAGTCACCGTCGCGCCACTCCTGTTCGGGAATTTATTTCGATATTCACGTTGGCCTACAGGCCAGTAAAGACGGGCGTCTTCAAGGGGACAATTCTATAAACGGATTGTTTGCTACAGAGATTTTTTGATTTTTCTTTAATCAATGCAAATTAGTTGTCGGCAGTGATTTGCATTTTGACTTGAAGTCAAACGTTAACAGAGTCAGTTTTAACGTCAGGATGATATTTGCAATCAATATGGCCATGAGCCTTGACAGTGTTGCGTCCAGCCGCTTTGGCCCGATACAGCGCAACATCGGCCCGACGGACTATGCAGTCGATGCTATGGTCATCCGGAAGGCTGCTGCACAAGCCGGTGCTCATGGATAGGGCGATACTGCCATTCGGCGTGCCGATCCTTACCTGATTCACTTCCTCGCGAATTCTTTCGGCCAGCAACATTGCCCCGGACTCAGGCGTGCCGGGCAATAGCAGCCGGAATTCATCTCCTCCTGTCCTGGCAAAGATATCCTGCTCGCGAAGATTGGCCTTGGCTGTCTGGACAAATTTTCGCAGCGCATCGTCTCCCGCCTCATGGCCGAGGGTGTCGTTGATTTCCTTGAAGTAATCAAGGTCGATCATCAGCAGGGAAAATTCTTCGCCGGTGCGTTTGAACGAGGTGAATTGCTGATTGGCGAGATCGTAGAAAGTTCGCAGATTCAAAGCGCCGGTCAGGAAGTCTAACCTGGCCGCCTGCGCGAGCTCACTTTCCATGCGCTTGCGCTCGGTAATATCAAGTATCACCCCGGAAATGCCGTCGGTCTTTCCTTCTGCATTGTAAAAAACCGACTTGAAGAATACGACATCGTGGTAGGTGCCGTCGGCATAGCGTACGTTGGCCTCGTAGCTTTGCGTCCCGCCCTTGTCCATCAATTCGAGATCGGCCTTCTCGTAGATGGCGGCGAGTTCCGCCGGGGCGATGTCATATACAGTGGAGCCGCAGAGCTTCGCACGAGGGACGCCAATATAGCTTTCAAATGCGCGATTGCAGGCAATGTAGCGACCGCCTCCGTCCTTGATGAATATCGGGCTGGGCAACATGTCGATCGCATTCTGGATACGGCGGACAAATTCCAGGTCAGTTTGTTGGCTAATCAATTATTGAATTCCTCACCTGAATTAAAGCGTAATGAAAGAGGGGCGAAATGCTTTTTCAAGCCCTACATTCCAACGCGTCGAAGCCTAGCAGTAAAGTCCCTCCTAGCATATATGCCAAAAGATATAGACCTTTTGCTTCGGTCACAGCCGCCCGGCCCCGATTTTATTTGACTGGTGAGGTATACAAACCGGCTTGAAGCTCGGTAAAGACGGGCGTCTTCAAGGGGCTAAATTTTCGCAAGGTGATATTTTTTAAAGTAAATCGCAGGGCGAAACTTTATTTTCTCAGTTCTTCGTAGTGGCGCTCCATGATTTCAAGTGCGGTCGCCAGACGCCTGGGCATCAGGGTACGTGCCTTGGCATAATCGAATGTGGTCTCGCCATAAAAAAGATTGACCAGATAAGACACACCGATCGCCTCGTGCAGTTGAGTGTCGGCGGCTTCCAACACGCTGTCGATGAAAGCAAAATGCGCGGACAACGTAGACCAATCCTGCTTCGACATTGCCTCTCTCGTAGCAAGCGCCATGGCGCCTATTTCAAGGTGCAGCGCCCAGTTATCGGTGTTGATGCTCGCCGCCACTTTGGGAAAACGTTTTGTCAGGTAGTCCGTATTTTGGGAATTTTCGGTTACCGGAAATGGATTGCGGAAAGCAAGCTTTTTCAGTTCGCGGAATGAATTGAGGTTAGCTTGGGATCGCGAATTTTCTGACATCCTTTTGCCATAGGCGTGCCATGTACCAGTGCGATCTTCTTCGAATTCCATTAGATCTCCCAGAAAAAGAGGAACAGGCTCAAAATACGCTTCCGCCTACTCTCTCAACTCGTATTGCTTTACCTCTACCGCGCCGGAGATTATCAGCAAAGCCCCTTCCAGACCATATGCCGAAAGTTATAGACCTTCCCTTTCGTGATTGATCTTCCGCCGCAGATATCACCAGGGAATCACAACCCCGTCATTGCCGATGAATTTGCCTGCGTCCGCCAGGGTGAGGCCGGTTATCACTTTTCGCATGTCCGTCACGCTTTGCTCGACCGGGATCATGGCGTTGGGGCCGCCCATGTCGGTCTTGACCCAGCCGGGATTGAAAGCCACCGAAATGATCCCCTGCTCCTTCAGGTCAACGGCCAGACTTTTCACCACCATATTGGCTGCCGCTTTGCTGCTGCGATACAGGTAACTCCCGCCGCTGCTATTGTCGGCTACGCTGCCCATCTGACTGGTGATCGTGACGATAAGTTTCAGTTCGCTGCGCGCAATCTGCTTGACGAACGATTCGACCATTTTGAGCGGGGCCATGCTGTTGATGTTGAAAGCGGTCATCCATTCCGCATAGTCGGTATGGCCAAAGCCGTGCTTGTCCGCGGTCGGATAAACGCCTGCATCGTTGATGAGCAGGTCTATCGTTTCATCGGACAGCGTCCGTGCAAGTTGCTCGATCTGCGCATGGTTGGTCACGTCGAGCGCGTGGAGCTTGATCTGTTCGGGATATCGGGCCGCTAATTTGTTCAGCGCATCCGCTTTGCCGGGATCGCGGCAACAGGCCAGAACACGCCAGCCATCGGCTGCATATTGATTGCAGAACTCCAATCCGATTCCGCGGCTGGCGCCGGTTATCAATAATGTTTTCACGATCAACCTCTTCTGTTCAAGGATTGCACGGGCAACGTCGGATTGGTTTGCCGCCGAACTCCCCCGTCACAATAATTACTCAGAGCAGATTCATTTCGGAAGCCAGGGATGATGCCGTGATTTCCAGTTTGCCCATGATTTGTTGCCAATCGTTGGCGCGATGTGTGCCGAGATATTCGAGGAAGGACGCATCCGGATCATTCAGGAGGATGGCGATGGCGTAACCATCGACATTGTCCGTGATCTTTATCAGGGCATCGTATTTGGTGCCACTCCCCAGCGCATCATCGATCACGACGGGAGCCTTGTCGAAGAATACCCGGGGAAGTTCCATGCGCAGGGCTTCGGTAAAGTCGGTTTGAATGGCTGATTTCGCCTCGTCGAAGCTGCGGAAGTCCGAAAAATGCCCGAAGGGCTTGATTTCGAAATACTGTCGCACGGGCGGCGTGATTTCCTGTTCATGCGCATCTTCGAACGCCGATTCAATTTCCGCCCTGTGCCCCGCTTTCAGGCTGATCCGGATGATGAGCGCCTCGGTTATGCCGGCGAACCCGTTGGCCTGGAAGAATCGAACGATGCGTTCAGCTGCTTCATTTCCCTGCAAAGGGTGAGTGTTTTTCATTGAAACCTGCCCTGATAAAAGAGGGGCTCAGTGTACCCAAAGCGAACTCGGAGCGCACCCATTCCAGGTGAGGTACGGGCGATTTTCATTCGGAGGAGGTCAAAGATTTTCTCTGGCAAGGTAAAATCCGGGCTAGCCATCCCTCAAGTCACTCGTGAATAACGCAATCCATAATATCCAGGGCTATTTTGCCAACCCATTGATGCTGCTCGCCTTGTTTGTGATGGCGAGTTTTGTGATGATCTGGCGACTGCATGCCATGGAAAGCAAAGGCTTTGAAGGCACCGTGCTCGGCACGCTGATCATGCCTTATTGCTCCGGGTTCGCGAATCTGATCTTCGCTTATGTCATGAGCAGCTCTGCCGCCAATGGCGGTCTGGTCATCGAGAACTGCCTGGTCAACAACGCCACCAACCTGACGCTGATCCTCGGGCTGGCTGCGATCTTCGGATCGGCAGCCGTCGTGAAAAAAGGCGGCGGCTCAAAGCAGAAAGCAGCGAAGCAATCGGAATTCCATCGCATCAACAAGCTTAATCTGCTGTTCACACTGATCGCCTTGTTTCTGTTCACCGGCACACTCTGGGCTCTGGCGAAGGATGGCACGCTGGACTTTTACGACGGCTTGGTGCTGGTGGGGTTGTTTCTGTTCTGGCAGATACTGCACGTATTCGAAGTACTCAAGGACAATATCAGGAAGAACAAGGGGTTTCACTGGACGATTGTGATCGACCTGGCACTGCTTGGGATCAGCGCCTATGGCGTCTATTACGCGGTCGATCATCTCGTGACCTGGGTCTCCACGACACACAACCCGTATTTCAGTTTTGCCAAACTGGGCTGGTTCAGCGGCCTGCTGATGGTCGTGCCCAATGCGTTCCTCGCGCTGTATTACACCTGGACCGGCAGACAGGATATCGTGCTGACGTCGCAGGTCGGGGATGGGCATATCTGCATTCCGATGTGCATCGGCCTGTTTGCGGTATTCAATCCCATCCAGGTTCCCGCGTTTTTTCAGATGGGAACCTATATCATTCTCGGCGCGGGTGTAGTCAACTTCCTGTCCATCGCCATCCTGGGACGCATCCCCCGCCCTGTTGGCTACGGCCTTATCGGTGGCTATGCCGTGTTCTTGTATATGGGACTTATTCAGTAAGTAAGAGGTTTCGACTGGCCGATCCCAAGACCGGCAATAAAGCGCTTTCCCACCAAACATTCGCCAGTCATGTTTCGCCTATTCAATCAGACCGGCCACTTCCGTGGCAATTCCTTGGAAGGATGAGGGATAACTGCACGTAAGGGATGGTAAATTGGTAAAATCGCGCGCCTTGCAGGAGGCTTCATTGGAAAATCCATACAATATTCTCGGCGTCTCGCCGACCGCTTCGACCGAAGACATCAAGAAGGCCTACCGCGCACTTGCCATGCGCCATCACCCGGATCGGAATCCCCACTCCAGCGCCGAGGTCCGGTTCAACGCCATCAAGAAGGCGTATGAGCTTCTTTCCGACCCTCAAAAGAGGGCTGAATATAACTACAGCCTGAATAATCGCATCATCATCGACCCCGAGAATGAGGCGCAAAGTTTGTGGGGTTCGCTATTCAGCCGTTGCGGAATCGAACTTCCGCGCAATGACCGTTCATCTACTTGAAGACAAAATATTATGAAAAGCATTCATCCTGAATTTATCTACCAATCGCGTGAACTCGGTGTCCAGATCGAAGACACGCTGGGCGAGCCGCCTGACAGAAAGAACTATGACCGTGTCATCGATTCCTTGATCGGGGAATTTGCCAAGGGCACGGAAATCGACGATGTGAATCTGTTGAGCTTCGCATTGGTCAATCACCTGGTTTTTGATAACGCTCAGGGGCTATTGGCAGAAGGTGGCCAATATGATGCTGGTGATGCCGCAAAAGTCTTGAAAATGGTGTCGTGCAGCGATGCCGCATCGGGCAATGCCTTGGCCACTGTGTTTACGGCCAATCCGGAATTGGCGCGCAAGGCCATCATTACGGCTTTCCTGTACAAGAACCCCAAGCGCTGGACAGACGAGGATCATTCTCTCGATGCACTGCAGCAAGAGGAAGACAAGGAAAACAATGTCGAGGATGACGAAGATCAGATCTCGCACGGGGAAGATATAGAACATCTGTTCGATACACGCGGAGACGAAAATGTCTGACAAAACCAATCTTCCCGCAATCCGGCAACAAGTCACCGAGCTGGTTCTGGCCGGTTCGACCAAACATGCGGAAGAGGCCATCAGTGAAACAGCCGAAAAGTTCGGCGATCTCGCTGTTGTCGAAGTGCTGAGCACCCTGGAGCCGCATGTGGCGTCGCTGCATTTGTCTGCCTTCGATGGCGGCAAGATGTCGCTGGCCACATTGCTTATTCCGCCCAAAGCCTGGGCCGAAAGTCTGGCTTATTTCGCGGCCACTTGGGACGAAGACTGGATCGAGGACGAGCCGGAAGTGTTGGCCGAATCGCTGTTCGCGCACATACATGGCGTGATTTATGCCAGCGATGATGAAGAGCGCCGTGCCGAGTTGCTCAATGAAGCGCTCGCGACCGACTGGGGGACAACTGCGTTTGCCGTGCTTTTCTCGACGGCGGCCGATGAGATCATCGAGATCGCGAATGACATCCATAATCTCGGCGCCCATAGAAGCGGCCAGACGACTTCGGACCACGACGTGATCCCGCTCGCGTTGGAGATTGCCAGGACCAATGAAGAAGCCTGGGACCGGGTGCTGTTCGAGATATTTCCCGACTGGATCCCCGGCGAGAACGAATTGCACGCGGGGTCTGACGAAGAGGACGGCGACGACAACGACGAGGCGGAAGACGACGATCGCGAACATGAATATGCCATGGGCCGGACGACCAGGGAACTGTTGCTGCGCCTGCGCAGGCAAGTGCCCAGCAAGGCGGCCAGCACGCCAAAGGCTGGTGGACGGCCGAGCCTGGGTGAGGATATTTTCTCCTAAATGAATATCACCAGTTTCACCGCCCGCCCACCCCAATTAGTACAGGCACTGGAGGCGCTTGCACTGCGCACGGACAATCGGGATGCCGCCGACACGCTTTTCCACGAACTCTGCGGAATCACCGTGCTGGTCGCGAAAAAATTCACGAATGACAGGACCGCGGATGGCATGCTCGACGCGTTCCACCTGACGGTCGGATGCATCTCGCTGGGCATCAGCCAAGCCGGCATTGCCGATAGCAATGAAGCCCGGCTTTCGTTTCTGCTGCAACACGGCGCTGAATATGTGTTCCAGATGGGATTCCGGCATATTAAGGAATTGTCCTCCCTGCCCTATGTGGCCTACATTTCCGATTTTGATAACGACGCTTTCATTCAACAGCGCAATCTCAAAGCGATCTTCCTGGAAATTTGCAGTGCCGATCCTGTCTCGACATGGACAGGGGACGCGGTCTTTCAAAATGAACTACTCGATCGGAAGCGCAACCAGAAGATCATCGCTTGTGCAAAATGGTTGCGCAAGAATAATTCCGATGGCCCCGTAAAATATCCCGAGCTTGATGCCAATGCCGTGATTTCAATAGCCGTTATTTTTGCAATATCGGGTGATGGAAGGATTGTCGCGCGAACGGCACAAAGGGGGATCGAGAACCTGATCGAGCGCACCCGAGAAATGCGGCCGGATTTCGAGATGAACTGGAATGATTTCCTGAAAAAAATACCGCCTGAGTTTCAGCCCATCCTGCTTGAAAGGATGGAAGAACTCAGGGGCACTATCGTCAAGAAGATATTTTCCAAAACCAGAATCAAAACCGTGCTTACCGAGTTGCAAGACCAATATGCAGGCAGCGAACAGGATATCGACTATTCCTGAACCTGAACCAGTGTCACTCATCGTTTAAGCTGCGCCAGCCATGTCCCATCCATACCAAATACGCGTTGAGCCGTGAATTTGGAAGAGACAGGCTTTAACACTTATTGAAAGCTATCCCTGCCCCGACCATGCTGTTGCCTTTGGCACGAACGAAGAAGGTCAAGTCTTTGTGCTGAATTAGGTGTTCGTCCAAGCTAAGTCAGCCTTGGATAAAGTCGTCTGCAGGGGATGGGAATCCATCTGCGACTTTATGGCTGAATAATGGCAGGTGGATTGTAGCTATGCCTATGGCCGGGATCTGTATTGGGAATTGCAGCTTGATGATCAACGAACAGAATGAATGTTTTGAGCATATTAGAGAACGATCATTCTGTTGACAATCTTAAGTACAACTATCGAACTTACCCGCCATGATGCTGTCTATTCGCCGGTGAGATTTTTCCTGGTCAGGAAACTCCAAATACAAGTTGCACAAGTAATACTTGTTTAACTGTGTTCATGTATATGAGTAGGTTGGACATATTAGAGTCTGAATTCAATGGAGATTTGAATGCTAAAAATCGTAAGTTACTGTTCCGCCATTTTCTTTGCTATGTGGATCTCGACTGGCCCCGCACTTGCAGATAATTCTCCAACCATTGATCAAGTCTATCAAGCTGCCAATTCTGGCAGATTGGGTGATGCGCAAAGTATGATGGAGAAAGTTCTTAAGGATCATCCAAACAGTGCAAAAGCACATTTTGTTGAGGCAGAATTATTTGCCAAGCAGGGCCAATTGGCGAACGCCGAAAACGAACTGAATATTGCTCAAAAGTTGCAACCTGATTTGTCATTTGCAAAGCCGGTCGCTGTTCAAAATTTGAGGAATCAGATTTTCGCAAGCCATAGTGTCAACCAATCTTCCACCGGCAATTATCAAGCCCCGTCAGGAAATAGCTTCCCATGGGGAATGCTGCTCCTTGGACTTGGTTCCATCGCAGTCATTGTGCTGATAATGCGTGCAATGAATTCTCGTAACTCTTCCACTTTTCCAAGCAACTATCAACCAGGAATGCCTAATGGTGCGCCTTCTCCCATGCCCATGCAGCCCTATGGTGGTGGGATGGGGCCGATTGGTTCCTCTGGCAGTGGAATTGGTGGCGGAATTATGGGCGGTCTCGCTACGGGCGCTGCTGTTGGGGTCGGCATGGTCGCTGGTGAAGCATTGGCTCATCACTTTATGGACGGTGGTCGCAACGATTCAAGCAATGCTTCTCCGGTTGCTGACACATGGGGCAACTCATCCAATAATGACATGGGGGGCTCAGATTTTGGATTGGCCGACAACTCGACTTGGAATGACAGTTCTAACGTGGCTGATAGTGGTTCAGATGTCGGTGGCGGCGACTGGACCTAGGAATCAGAGACTGAACTTGTCGCTGGCATCAGGGACATCCAAGACGCTCTTGAGTAGATAGACGGCGAGTATCATGCGGACGCGCGCATCCGGGTAACAACTGTTAGAGTGCATACCCTCCCTAAAATCACCCGCTGGAGTAAAACGCAAATGGAATTTGGCAATCCGCTGATGTCTCGCGCCGCTAGTGTCCTTACCAATGAATTCGGCTCACCGTCTCGTGAAACGCTAAAGGTCATCGCCTGGAACGTAAGGCCCGACCTTGGAGTTGTGCTCCAGATTGACCAACCCAACCGAGAACAAGGTGCCTTCATCTGGGTGCCATATCCTCCGGACGGTCAGCCCGTGCCTGAAATCGCTCTCGAATATCCCGGCGAGGCCGGGCGTCACAGCAATACCTATCCTTCTCCCGGCTTAGGGCGCGGTTTTCCCGCGCTCAAATTGGCGGTAAAGACGGAAACCGAGCTGGAGGACACAATCTCCTTCATTAAGGCATTCCGCGATACCATGCCGCTACCCGAAGTCAAGTCACAGCCCACCGAGCCACAAGCTCCAGTGCCTGTTGATGTCTCCCGCATGCCCACGGTGAAGGAGAAGCCCGCCCGCCGTGAGGCCATACCTCGCGCCGTTCAGCGTGAAGTCTGGCAGCGCGACGGTGGGCGCTGCGTTGAGTGCGGTACAAAAGAGAAACTTTGTTTCGACCACATCGTTCCATTTTCTCGTGGCGGCAGCAATACGATTCGCAACCTTCAATTGCTATGCGAGCGCTGCAATCTTTCAAAGGGCAACCGCATTTGAACGTGGTGCCCACCCCATCATTCCACTTGCCTGCGTGAAAAGCCGCTAGAGAATTCAGACGTTAGGCATGTCTAATCCCTGGACGTTACGCCGAAATTATTTTGCCTCGTATAGCGTCACTCTCTCGTCACTCTGAGTAACTTTATCAATTCCAATCCAACAAATGAGTTACCGTTTCGATAAAGTAGTGCAAACCCTTTGAAGCCATGCCCGCTATTGCAATCGTTGCTTGGCACGAGGAAATCACCACCCAAATTTGTTATCCGCCAGGTCAAGAAAAAATTTGCACCGAGACTGCTAGAGAGTGACGAAAATAGGTTGAGAGAGTGACGTCACTCAGCGAGTCACTCAGTGAGTCACTTGCAGAAGCAAGTTGTCGCAGAAGAAATTCCAAGCTCTAGCTCGGAACCAATTCAACTTGTGTGATGGAAGTGGCGCAGGACCTCTTCAGACAAAACCCAGGGGCACGGAGGCATGTCACGATAGGTCGAAATGAAAACTGAAGTTTTCACATATTGTTCACACGAAAACAAAAGCCACTCGACGGAGTGGCTTAAGCGATTGTTTATTAGTGCTTTGCGTGGTGGGCGGTACTGGGTTCGAACCAGTGACCCCTGCCGTGTGAAGGCAGTGCTCTACCGCTGAGCTAACCGCCCAATAGAGGGCGCGCATTTAATCATAGCCCTATATATACGGTCAATTTCTTTATCCGCTTTACCCATCTATCGTAAAATGCGCGCCTTCGTTTAATGCCACAGGAATGCCCCATGACCGTCCGCACCCGTTTCGCACCCAGCCCCACCGGATACCTACACATTGGTGGTGCGCGAACTGCTCTGTTTTCCTGGGCCTATGCACGCAAACATGGCGGCACTTTCATTCTGCGTATCGAAGATACCGATGTGGAGCGTTCTACTCCCGAAGCTGTGCAGGCTATTCTGGACGGAATGGCCTGGCTTAAATTGAACTACGACGAAGGCCCGTTCTATCAGATGCAACGCATGCCGCGTTATAAGGAAGTCATCCAGCAGATGCTGGCGGCGGGACAGGCCTATTACTGCTATACGACCCCGGCAGAACTGGATGCCATGCGCGAGGCGCAGCGTGCTCGCGGCGAGAAGCCGCGTTACGACGGCACATGGCGTCCCGAACCCGGCAAGTCTCTGCCGTCTATCCCCGCAGACATGAAGCCCGTGGTGCGTTTCAAGAACCCGATGGCCGGTGTCGTTGCATGGAAAGATATGGTCAAAGGTCATATCGAATTCAGCAACACCGAACTGGACGATCTCATCATCGCCCGTTCCGACGGTACGCCAACCTATAACTTCTGCGTGGTGGTGGACGATTGGGATATGGGTATCACGCAAGTGATCCGCGGCGACGACCACGTCAACAACACCCCGCGTCAGATCAATATTCTTAAAGCGCTGGGTGCCACCATACCGAAATACGCCCACCTGTCCATGATCCTCGGTGACGACGGCACCAAGCTTTCCAAGCGCCACGGTGCGGTGAGCGTGATGCAATACGACGAAGACGGCTATTTGCCGGAAGCCGTCATCAATTACCTTGCGCGCCTGGGCTGGTCGCACGGCGACAATGAGGTTTTCTCGGTCGCACAATTCTGCGAGTGGTTCGATCTCGACCACATCACGCCTTCTGCCGCGCAGTTCAATACCGAAAAACTGAACTGGTTGAACAACCATTACCTCAAACAAACCGATAACGCCCAATTGGTGGAACTGGTTCGCCCTCGCCTCGAAAAACGCGGCATCAAAGTGTCAGCCAGCCCGGATCTGAGTGCCATTGTCGGCGTATATAAGGAACGTGTTGCCACGCTTAACGAACTGGCCGACGCAGCGGAAGTGTTCTACATCGATCTGCACCCGGATGCAGCCCTGCTTGATGCACAACTTTCCGCTGAAGCCATTCCTGCACTGCGCGACTTGTCGCAACTTTTCGCCACAGTGGCATGGGAAAACACTGCAATCAGCGCCGCCATCAAGGAAATCATAGTCAAACACGGCTTGAAGATGCCCAAGCTTGCCATGCCACTGCGCGTGATGCTCACCGGACAAACCCAGACACCTTCTGTGGATGCTTTGGTGACATTGTTTACGCGCGAGATGGTTCTGGCACGCATAGAAAAGAACCTCTCGAAAAAAACCGGCTGACTTGCTTTACAAGGTGGGGTGCCATCACTATAATGCGCGCTCTTTTCGGGGCACCCCGGGGGTATAGCTCAGCTGGGAGAGCGCTTGCATGGCATGCAAGAGGTCAGCGGTTCGATCCCGCTTACCTCCACCAAAAAGAAAAGTAACAACGAAGTCCCCTTCGTCTAGAGGCCTAGGACACCGCCCTTTCACGGCGATAACACGAGTTCGAATCTCGTAGGGGACGCCAAACAAAACAATGGCTTGCAGAGATGTAAGCCATTTTATTTTGTCCGTGCGTAATCTGTGTATTCAAAATTTACCGTACAATAAGTCAGATCGCCACTACTCAACGATTTATATGAGCCAACGGGCATAAATCAGTAGCACCCATGCTGAAGAAGCGAAACTGTAACCAGAAAGTGGCCGGGCTTTGAATCGGAAAAAACATTGCGGGCACTTGATTCAAGTGTCCGTCATTTTTGATAATTTTCCTGGGTCAGAATTTGAGAACAATCCCAACTGAAGCCAGCGAAAGCGCTATACGAGGGGGATTGGAAATTCCATAAGCGCTATATATGTCGTAAGAACCAAAATTTTCATATTGAGCTCGAATGGCAAAACTCTTACTCAATTCATATTGAACCCCGGCTCCATACGTCACAGAATTTTTGATTTGTCTGCTTATGGGCACGCCGTTAACTGAGATACCTTGCATGACTGCGCCAGTAGTATTCGAATTTGCATGGTAGCTTTCACTGAATTCAGCGCGAACGGTTCCTACTTTTCCGAAGAAAGAAAATCCGCCGGTGATCGGAACAGTCGCTGTTCCGGAAAATGCCCACCCGATTGCCTTGGTTGACCATGTGGCGAGTGTCCCAGCGAGCCCAGAGACGGTAGATATCCCTTCTCCTGTCGCATTTCCCAAGTCACCATAGCTGGCTTCAAACCCCCATATTGGAGTAAATCGATAGTTGTAGGCCAGACGTAAAGCGGTATGAGTTTCACTACAAGTACTGCCCGAACCCATAGCAACAGTAACCCAAGGTGAATCGCATGCATTTTTTGCTTTAGAGTACCCGCCGCTGAGAATAATGGATGAATTCGTGGTTTCGTTGTTAGCAAATGCGGGTGAAACTGCCAAACAACAAATCAATGCTATTGCATATGTCCTGATGCGTCTCGCCATTATTTGGTTTCCGATTTCAGTAGGTTAAGGTGATTATGAAAAGCTGCAGTCAAAAACGGCTTGAACCGTTCCACAAATTATTCGCGCCGGAGATTATCAGTAAAAACCGTTACGGGATATATGCCAAAAGGTATAGACCTATCCCTACCCCGTGCACAGATGAATGCACCAGCAAATGACACGGCGCCCTGAATAGGAGCATGAGTTTCACCCCTACCAGCCATGTGTGATGAATATTCATCAAAAATTGGCGTGGCTTGCTTCGTGCTTATACAGGAGGGATACCGATAATCCCATCCTGAAAGAGTTTCGATGACCATCCGCGTTGCGTTAAACCACCAGACAAGCTACAGCTTTGACCGTGCAGTCAATCTCTGGCCGCACGAGGTCAGGCTGCGTCCTGCCGCGCACAGCCGCACGCCCATACTCAGCTATTCGCTCAATATCGAACCTGCCGGTCACTTCCTGAACTGGCAGCAGGATCCTTTCGGCAACTGGGTCGCCCGACTGGTGTTTCCGGAGAAAGCGGAATCGCTGAAGATCACGGTCGATCTTGTAGCGGACATGACGGTCATCAATCCTTTCGATTTTTTCATTGACGAGTTCGCTGAAAATTTTCCATTTGAGTATCCGGATGGATTGAAACGCGAACTCGGTCCGTATCTTGAAGCCGAGCCAGCTTCCCCGTTGTTGGCCGATTGGCTTGACCGCACTAAGAAGGAGTTGCTCGGCAAGCCGCTGCGTACTATCGACATGCTGGTCGGCATCAACCAGCGCATCAAGGATGATGTGGGCTATATCGTGCGCCTTGAGGCGGGCGTGCAGACACCCGAGCAAACCCTGGAGCTGAAGCGCGGCTCATGCCGGGACTCGGCTTGGCTGCTGGTTCAGGCCCTGCGTCACCTGGGCCTTGCTGCGCGTTTTGCCTCGGGTTATCTGATCCAGCTGAAGGCCGATGTGAAGGCGCTCGACGGTCCTTCCGGCACCGATCACGACTTCACCGATCTTCATGCGTGGACTGAAGTCTATATTCCGGGTGCCGGTTGGATCGGACTGGATCCGACCTCCGGTTTGCTGGCAGGCGAAGGCCATATTCCGCTGGCATGCACGGCGATGCCGGCTTCGGCTGCACCCGTGATCGGCGTCACCGAAGTGTGCGAGACGCATTTTGATTTTTCGATGCAGGTGACGCGTATCCATGAAGATCCGCGCGTGACACAACCCTATACCAAAGCGCAATGGCAGGCGATACTCGACCTCGGGCATCAGGTAGATGCCGAGCTGATAAAGAACGACGTGCGCCTCACCATGGGCGGCGAACCTACCTTTGTGTCCATCGACGATATGGACGGCCCGGAGTGGAATTTCACCGCCCTCTCGGACAAGAAACGCGAGCTCGCGGGTGAATTGATCAACCGCTTGCAAGGACACTTTGCGCCGGGCGCCCTGCTCCATTTCGGTCAGGGAAAATGGTATCCGGGTGAACCGCTGCCGCGCTGGGCGCTGGGATGCTACTGGCGCACGGACGGCAAACCGCTGTGGAACGACCGCACATTACTGGTTACAAAAGACGGAGATGGTTCTCACAAAACAGAAGATGCGCTGCACTTCATGCAGCGTCTCACGCAAGAACTTGGGCTGAATGAACGCTTGGTGATACCGGCATATGAAGATGTGGCTCAAATTATCGATCAGGAACAGAAATGGCCCGAGAACTTGGACCCGCTCCATTCCGACCTGAAAAAGAGCGATGAGCGTCGTCGGCTGGCAAAACTGATCGAACGTGGTTTGGGCGAGGCGGTGGGTTATGTTCTTCCTCTCAAGGCATTGCCACCCAAGGTACAGAAGAGCGCTTCCAAAGCAGCGCTTGCGATGGGCTTCCGCTCCAGCGCCTGGCCGTTGCGGCGTGAACACTTGTATCTGATCGCGGGTGATTCGCCGCTGGGCTTGCGCCTGCCGCTCGCCTCGTTGCCCTGGGTTGCTCCCGCAGACAAAGAGGAAGAGTTCGGCCGCGATCCGTTCGATGCTACCGACGAAGCTCCCGATGCCGGTCTGCCTCAGAAAAAGCCGCAGGCTGCGGCCGATTCACGCAAAGGGGGTTACGATCCACGAGAAATCATCCACACTGCCCTGTGTGCAGAAGTACGCTCTGGTGTCCTGTGCGTCTTCTTGCCGCCGGTACCCTTGTTGGAAGACTTCGTGTCGCTCATCGCGGCAATAGAAGCCTGCGCTTCGGCATTGAAGTTGCCATTGCGGCTGGAAGGTTACACACCACCGTCAGATCCCAGGCTGAAAGAATTCCGCATCACGCCAGACCCCGGTGTGATCGAGGTCAATATCCACCCGTCCGGTACATGGGTGCAGTTGGTGCAGAACACGCAGACGCTCTACGAGGAAGCGCGCCTGACAAGACTCGGCACGGAAAAGTTCATGCTCGATGGACGCCATTCCGGCACAGGCGGTGGCAACCACGTCACCATAGGTGCAGCGACTCCGGCAGACTCGCCCTGCCTGCGGCGGCCGGATGTGCTGATGAGCCTGATCACGTATTGGCAGCACCATCCCGCCTTGTCCTATCTGTTCTCCGGCATGTTCATCGGCCCCACCAGCCAGGCCCCGCGAGTGGATGAAGCGCGCCACGAAAGTCTGTACGAGTTGGAGATTGCGTTCCAGCAAATGACGGAGCATTTGAAATCGGGCGAGGAGAATCTGCGGCCGTGGCTGGTGGATCGATTGCTGCGCAACCTGCTGGTCGATCATTCCGGCAACACGCATCGTGCCGAGTTCTGCATCGACAAGCTGTATTCGCCCGACAGTGCTACGGGGCGCCTGGGCCTGCTGGAGTTCCGCGGCTTCGAGATGCCGCCGCACGCGCAAATGTCGCTGCTGCAAATGTTGCTGCTGCGCGCACTGCTCGCTCGTTTCTGGCAGACGCCTTACCGCGGCAATCTCACGCGCTGGGGAACCGGGTTGCATGACCGTTACATGTTGCCGCACTTCGTGGCGCAGGACATGCGCGATGTCGTGCTGGATCTGCAACGTGCAGGCTATGACTTCGAGTTCGAATGGTTTGCACCTTTCCTCGAGTTCCGCTTCCCGCGCTTCGGCACGGTGGTCTATCACGGTATCGAGATCGAACTGCGCCAGGCGATCGAACCGTGGCATGTGCTGGGCGAGGAAGTCGGGGCCGGCGGCACGGCACGCTATGTCGATTCCTCGGTCGAGCGCATGCAGATCAAGGTGAGCCACATGAACGACAACCGGCATATCGTCACCTGCAATGGCCGTCCCCTGCCGCTGACGGCGACCGGCACGCGCGGCGAATATGTGGCCGGTGTGCGTTACCGGGCATGGTGCCCGCCTTCCGGCCTGCATCCGACCATCGGCGTGCAGGCACCGCTGGTGTTCGATCTGGTGGACAGTTGGAACGGCCGCTCCATCGGCGGCTGTACCTATCACGTTGCCCATCCCGGCGGGCGCAACTACGATACCTTCCCGGTCAATGCCAATGAAGCCGAGGCACGGCGCGTGGCGCGCTTCTGGAATCACGGCCATACGCCGGGCGAGATGCATGTCCGGCGCGAAGGGCGCAATCCCGATTATCCGCTGACGCTAGATCTGCGCCGTGCGCCGGAACCGATGATGGAAGGTGCTGCCGGCAAGGCCAGCGAGTTGATAAAGCCCGAGCAAAAGACAAAAAAATAGGGGTACTCCAATAAAGGAAAAGGAAATTTGCTGCTGTAAGTCCAAGTCGTGGCACGGTATTCGCTAAGCAATACTCAATACGTGGAATAAAGAACAGATCATGGAAATTTCCCTGTCGGAATATAAACGCATAACGGCCTACGATGAACTGTTCGATGCCAACTTGCGCCCGCGCAGCGCGGCGCAGCCCCTTTTCGACTACCTGAACTCGCTGGATGCCAACGAATTGCTGGCACGCCGCCAGGCGGTGGAAGCGAACATCATGGCCATGGGGATCACGTTTACCATCTACAGCGAAGCGGGCAACATCGACCGCGCATGGCCATTCGATGTCATCCCGCGGGTGATGAGCCGCACCGAATGGGACCCGATCCAGGAGGGGCTCAAACAACGCCTGACCGCGCTCAATCTGTTCATCAATGATTTGTACAACAAACAACAAATCATCAAGGATGGCGTGTTCCCGCGTGAAGTACTGGAAGGCTCGGTCAATTTCCGCCCCCAGTGCGTGGGTGTGACGCCCCGCTTTGGCGTGTGGGCACATATTTGTGGCACCGACTTGGTGCGCGACCGCGACGGTACGGTTTATGTGCTGGAAGACAACCTGCGCGTTCCTTCCGGTGTGTCCTACATGCTGGAAAATCGGCAGATCATGAAGCGGATATTTCCAGAGGTGTTTCGAACCACCTCGATCCTGCCGGTGGATGACTACCCTACCCAGCTTTACCAGACGCTGGCTGCATTGTCACCGCGTCCAGGCGACCAGCCGGTGATCGCCGTGTTGACTCCAGGCATCTACAACTCGGCCTACTTCGAACACAGTTATCTCGCCCAGCAAATGGGTGCCCATCTGGTGGAAGGACAGGACTTGCTGGTTGGCACCGACGACAGGGTGTACATGAAGAACATCTTCGGTTTGCAACAAGTGGATGTGATCTATCGGCGCATCGACGATCATTTCCTCGACCCGGAGGTGTTCAGTCCCGACTCCATGCTCGGCGTGCCCGGCTTGATGCGCGCCTGGCGCAAGGGAAACGTGGGCATTGCCAATGCGCCGGGCGCGGGCGTGGCGGATGACAAGGTGGTGTACGCCTTCGTCCCCCAGATCATCCGCTACTATCTGGATCAGGATCCGATCCTGGCCAATGTACCCAGTTATCTGTGCATGTATCCGGACCAATGCGAACATGTATTGAAGAATCTGGATAAGCTGGTGGTCAAGCCTGCCAACGAATCTGGCGGATACGGCATGATGATCGGCCCGCGTGCGGACGAAGCCGAACGCGCAAAGTTTGCGGATCTGATCCGTGCCAATCCGCGCAATTACATGGCGCAGCCAACGCTCGAGATATCCACAGCACCGACCCTGGTCGATGGAAAATTGGCCCCGCGCCATTTGGACCTGCGCCCCTTCATACTGCAATCGGAGAAGCTCTATGTGACGACCGGCGGTTTGACGCGGGTCGCGCTGCGGGAAGGATCATTGGTGGTGAATTCTTCGCAAGGCGGCGGCAGCAAGGACACCTGGATCGTAGAGGAGATGCCGTCATGCTAGCCCGTGCTGCTCAAAACCTTTACTGGATGGCGCGCTATCTGGAGCGCGCTGAAAATACCGCGCGACTCATCAACAGCACGACGGATGTGTTGCTGGATCTGCCGCACGGCGCTACGCTGGGTTGGGATACGCTGATCAAAGCCGTCGGGCTGGATGAATCCTTCAGCAAGCACTACACACAAGCCAACGAGGATTCGATCATGCGCTTCATGATCGAGGACGAACAGAACCCCAGTTCCATCCTGTCCTGTGTGAAGTACGCAAGGGAGAACACCCGCACTCTGCGCGAGTTGCTGCCCGAGGATCTGTGGGAATGTATCAACAGCTTGTATCTTTACCTTCGCGCCAATGCCAACCAGGCAACGACGAGCCGCCGTGAAAGATACCTGGTCTTGAACAATGTCATCGCAAAGCGGCATGCGATCGTCGGCCTCATCTCGGGCGTGATGGCGCACGACATGGCGTATCAATTCATCCGGCTCGGGCGAAACATCGAACGTGCCGACATGACCACGCGCATTCTGGACATCAATTTCGCGGTATCCATCCCGGAAGACATGGCGCTGTATGAGATGAGCGTGGAAAGATTGTGGATGAATACTCTTAAAGCGCTTTCCGCCTACCAGACTTATCGGCGGCTCAAGGCCGTGCATGTGAGCAGCAAGAACGTGATCGAGTTTCTGATCAACGACGAACATTTTCCGCGCAGCCTGCTGTATTGCCTGAATGAGATGGAATCCTGTCTGCGTGTAGTTCCATTTTCTGAAACTGTGTTGAGTACAGTCAGAAATTCGAGGACGAATTTGCTCAGGCTTCTGTCCGATAACCTGCACAACGGCGAACTGCACGAGCTGTTGGATTTGACCCAGAAAGATCTGGGAGAGATCAATGCCGCCCTGAACAAGCAATATTTCCATGCCAAAGTCGGTCAGCAGCAAAGCCAGTCAGATGCTGAAATGGTCCAGTGATTATTGGAACAATATAATTCCATCAACGAAACATGACTTACTGCCTATCGGTCAACATTGACGCCGGAATGGTTTTCTGTTCGGACTCGCGTACCAACGCGGGATTCGACAATATTTCGACCTACTCAAAGATGCACCCCTTCGTATGGCCGGGAGATCGTGTTTTGGTATTGCTCTCGGCAGGAAATCTGGCGACAACTCAGTCCGTTCTAAAACGTCTCAATACTGACTTGGACAAAGCGGCACGGCCCAACCTGCTCAATGTGGCCAACATGCATGAAGCGGCAGACTATGTGGCATCTGTCAGTTGCGAAGTGCAGAAGCAACAATCCTTGCGCGATAGTTCCGGGAGCAACCTGGAAGCGACGTTTATTCTGGGCGGGCAAATCGCGCATGGCGCCCCAGAAACATTGCTGATCTATGCCCAGGGCAACTATATCCATGAATCCAATGAACATCCGTTCTTGCAAATTGGTGAGATTAAATATGGCAAACCTATTCTGGATCGGGTCATCAAACGCAACATCCAGCTTGAGGTGGCTTCACGTTGTGCTTTGGTGTCCATGAATTCGACTATCCGCAGCAACCTGTCGGTCGGGGCACCGGTAGATATGCTGATCTACTCCAAAGACTCCCTCAGTGAGGGACGTCGATTCTCATTGACCGAAGACGATCCATTTTATAAGAGTATCGCCCAATCCTGGAGTTCTGGACTGGTTCTGGCACTGGATAATTTACCCCGCTTCCCTTGGGAAACCGATCAGACTATCAAGTGATTCGGTGGTGATTGAGACGTCGCGACTTTCTTCTGTGCGCTTTCCCACCCGGCGTAAATTATTTGGGTTTGCCGATTGTCAAAGCTCATGTTACTGTTTCTTTACTACGCTTGCCCAGCGGCGCCGCGGAATATTCAAGGGAATGAAATGACCTATTGTTTTGCCATCAATACTAAAGCGGGATTTGTATTGTGTTCCGATTCACGTACCAACGCCGGTTTCGACAATATCTCGACCTACTCCAAGATGCATACCTTCGTGTGGCCCGACAACAGGGTGTTTGCGCTGCTTTCAGCGGGCAACCTGGCCACAACCCAATTGGTGATCAAGCGTATCAAGGCCGATCTGGACAGCGGAGCGATCCCCAATCTGCTTGCCGTCAAAAATATGCAGGAGGCTGCAGATTATGTGGCCACGGTCAGCACCAGCGTGCAAAATCTGCACGTCGTGCGGGACAGCGGCAATGTCAGTTTTGAAGCAACGTTCATATTGGCCGGACAGATCGGAACTGACCGCCACGAAACACTGATGATCTATCCGCAAGGAAACTTCATCCACGAATCGGACGAACACCCGTTCCTGCAGATCGGTGAAGTCAAATACGGCAAGCCCATACTCGACCGCGTTATCAAGCGCGATACCCTGCTGGCTCCGGCTGCCCGTTGCGCCCTGGTGTCGATGAATTCAACCGTTCGCAGCAACCTGACCGTGGGCCACCCTATTGATTTACTGATCTATGAAACAGGCAGTCTGAATTTCACGCATCAACTTTGCCTGACGGAGGAAGACCCCTTCTCGAAACAACTATCAGAAGCATGGAACAAGGGGCTGGTGGCAGCTCTGGATAATCTGCCAAGGTTCTATTGGGAAAATTCAGTTGGCAATTCCGCCGGGGAGCCAGCCGCAAGTACACTTTATACAGGCGGCTGACCCGGGCATAAACGATCGGCAGGTGCAATCAAAATCCGGTAAAGAATCGATTTTCTTCCCTGCCGGAATACACAGAATCACTGCGGCGCTTATCCACGCCGTTCATGCTATTTTTCGCGCCTTACCCCAGATAAGCAGCCAGCACCCGCTCATTCCTTGAAAGGTCCTCGGGCGTACCTTCCACAGCAATGCGGCCATGTTCCAGCACGTAAGCATAGTCCGCCACTTCCAGGGCACTCTTGGCGAATTGCTCGACCAGCAAGAGAGTGATGCCCGCTTCCTTCAACTTTTTGATGATGACAAAAACTTCCTGAACGATCACCGGAGCCAGGCCCATGGACGGTTCGTCCAACAGGATGATCTTGGGGTTGGCCATGAGGGCGCGTCCTATGGCCAGCATCTGTTGTTCTCCCCCCGACAGTGTGCCTGCCGCCTGCTTGCGCCTTTCGAACAGGCGCGGGAAAAGCGCATAGACTTTTTCCAGATCGACATTTGCCTTGGTCCTGAAACCAAAAACTTTAGGCAAACGCGTATAGGCACCTAGCAACAGATTGTCTTCGACACTCAGGGGAGCGAATATCTTGCGGCCCTCCGGTGAGTGCGCCAGCCCCAGACGAGCGATCTTCGAGGCGTCCAGTTGCTGCACTTCCTTGCCATCCAGCAGCACCTTGCCCGAGGTGGGTTTCAGCATTCCGGACAATACGCGCATGGTTGTCGTCTTGCCTGCGCCGTTGGCACCGATGAGCGCGACGACGGAACCCGCCCGCACTTCAAAACTGGTACCGGTCAACACTTCGCTCGCACCATAGCCTGCATGCAGATCTTCCACGCGCAGCAATGGGGTTTCTCCAAGCTTGCGCGACGAGTAAGAGCTTTCCTTGCTGTCGCCCAGATAGGCTGCGATCACGCGCGGATCGCGCTTGACGTCATCGGGCAGACCCTGAGCGATGATCTTGCCTTCGTCGAGGACGGTGACGAAATCGCACACTTCGTTCACCACGCTCATGTGGTGCTCGATGAGTATGGTGGTGATTCCACGCGCACGGATCCTGCGCACGATCTCGTTGAGCTTCAGTACATCCGGATGCGCCAGTCCGGCAGCCGGTTCGTCCAGTATCAGCAGTTTGGGTTTGCGCGCCAGGGCGCGTGCGATCTCCAGGAAGCGCTGGGCACCGTAAGGCAAATCCTTGGCCTTGGTTCTTGCATCGCCAGCCAACCCCACCAGTTCCAGCAGTGCGAGAGAGTCGGCCTGGGCTTTTTTCTCCTCGGCATATGCAAATCCAAGCAGAACAAGCGGCAATGATTTTTTATACGCGCCTTCGCAAGCGACCATCACGTTTTCGAGTGCACTGAGCTCGGCAAAAAGCTGGAGGTTCTGAAAGGTACGCGCAATACCGGCTTGCGAGACTTTAAACAGGCTGCCCTTGGGGAGTTCCTCACCGTGCAAACGCAACTGGCCTGCGCTCGGCGCATACAAGCCGGAAATCACGTTGACCAACGTACTCTTGCCGGAGCCATTGGGACCGATCAGCCCGTGTATATGCCCTCCCTGCACTTGCATCGACACTCCGTCGACTGCCTTGATGCCGCCGAAATGGCGTTTGACGTCGATGAGCTCAAGCAGCAATCCTGTATCTTCCTGCCTGGGCAAAACCGCCTCGAGTGCAGTGGCATCGGGTAATGGCCGTGCCGGCACCTTGAAGAGCCGGGTCAGTTGCTTTTCGGCAAAGCCCATCAGCCCCTCGGGCAGTCCCACTACCACCGAGAACAGCATCAATGCAAAGATCGCCTTGCGCCAGTCTTCGGTGTTCTGCACCAGCAGGCTACCTGCCACGAGCAGTGCCATGCTCACGATGGGTGCTGCCACCTGGAACGAGATTCTGCGCTGCTTGCGGATGCTGATTGTTCCCGCCACCAAAGCGATAAAGAGTCCGATAAAGGAAAACGCCTGGAACAGCGAACGGCTGGAGAGCAGATTGGGCAACAGCACGATCAGGCACGCACCGACAAATGCGCCCCACAGACTCTTTCGTCCACCCAGCACCACACCCAGCAACAAAATGACCATCAACTCATAAACGAAGCTGCTGGGTTGCAGGAATTGGAAATTGAAAGCATAGAGGCCGCCAGCCAATCCGCCCAGTCCCGAGCCCAGCGCAAAAGCGGCGACCTTGTGGCGGAACACACCGACGCCCATGGCATCGGTGGCAATGGGACTGTCGCGCAGTGCTTCGAATGCCCTGCCCCAGTGTGAGGAAAGCAGATTCTTCATGGCTATCCAGGTGAACGCCAGAAGTACCAGACACAACCAGAAGAAAGCTTGCGGGCCGAGATGCAGACCGAACAGCAGTGGCCTGTCCACTTGCAGACCTTGCGCACCCTGGGTGATGCTCTCGAGTTCGTTCAGCGTGGTTGCGGTCAGCGCCGAGAAACTGAGTGTCGCCAGCGCGAACTGCGGGCCTTCGAGGCGCAGGGCTGGGAAAGCCAGCAATCCGCCAAACACGAATCCCACCAGCAGGCTAGCAAGCAAGGCTGGCAACATCGAGAAGCCGAAAACCATCACGCATAATCCACCAGCGTAGGCACCCAGACCCAGGAAGGCAGCATGTCCGAGATTGACCTGGCCCAGATAACCCACGCTGACATCGAGCCCGATGAGCAAGATGCCGTAGATCGCGAGAAGTGTCAGCAATCCCAATACGTATGAATTGCTGACAGCCAGGGGAATACAGGCGAGCAGCATAAAGGCGATGAGCTCTGCGCCATTGACGAGCAAGATTCTTTTCAACTTATACTTTCCTTATGCTGGCTTTGCCGAATACCCCGTTGGGTTTCATGGCCAGAGCCAAAATCAACAAGATCAAACCGGGTGCCTCGCGCCAGCCGCTGCCAATATAAAAACTTGCCAGGCTTTCCAGCGCACCCAGAAAAAGTCCGATCAGAACAACGCCGAATCCGGAATCGAGGCCGGCTACCACGGCAACCGCAAACGCTTTTAGAATAAGCGCCGAGGCCATGGTGGGGCCGACAGTCGTGATGGGAGAAACCAGAATCCCGGCCATGGCTGCGACCATGCCGGACAAGGCGTAGGACAACATGATGGTTCTTCTTGCAGAGATGCCCATCAGTTCAGCCGCATCACGATCGGCCGACACCGCTTCGAATGCCTTACCCCACAAAGTCTTGCGCTTGAACAGCTCGATCATTCCCATTACGGCAAACACACCGATAGCCACCGACAGTTCGACAGCCGTGACGCTGATGCCGAGGAAATGCATAGGATCGGAGGAGATGGGCGTAGGGAAAGGATGATCATCCCTGCCCCAGATATTCTCGGCCGCAGAAAAACTGAACAGGCCAAGGATGATCGTCATCAATATCCAGCCTTCGCTTTTTTGCTCCAACGCGAGCCGTACCGCCAGGCGCTCCACTACCAGCCCGAGTAACGCACCGCACAATAGTCCGGCCGGCACCATCAGCCAGTAAGGAAAACCGATGTTGGTGAATGTCAGGCTGATAAAGGCCGAGAGCATGACCAGCTCTCCCTGGCCAAAATTGATGCTCTTGCTGGTCGCGAAAGTGAGTTGAAAGCCGTAGGCAATCAGAGCGTAAACGAGGCCCATCAGGGCCCCGCTTACCCCCATTTGGAGGATGACTTCCATAATTTACTTTTCTTGCTTGATAAGGCGCTGCTTGTCCGCTTCGTTACCGAAAACTACGCGACCGTCTTTGACCATGCCCATGACTGCATTCTCACGACGGAACGCTTCATGAGTCTGTTCGACTGCCGGGTTCCACTTCGAGAATGGATGCTTCCAGATTGCGATCACACCTTTTACCGGCTCCTTCAGGTCTTCCAGTGCAAGCTTTATCTTCTTCGTGTCGGTACTCTGCGCCTGCTTCACAGCTGCTGCAAAAATATAAACTGCGTCGTAACCCTGCGCGGCGGAAACCGGCGAAGGAATACGGTCTACATGATATGCCTTGTGGTAACCCTCGATGAAGCTTCTGGCCTTCGCCGTGATGGGCTCCTCAATGAAGGTCTGCGGCATCAAGGTGCCGTTGCCGTTCTTGCCGGCGTTGTCGATGTAGTTCGACATCGAGAGAGTCCAGCCGCCTATCAACGGAACATTCAAACCAATCTTGTCCATGCCGTTCGCAACTGCCGCGAGTTCAGGTCCGATACCCCAGATCAGGACCGCTTGGGCGCCTGCCGTCTTGGCCTTCAGCAACTGGGCTGTCATGTCTTTGTCACCGATATTGAATTTCTCGGTGGCGACCACTTCCAGTTTGTTGCCCTGGGCTTTGATCTGCGTCAGCAAGTCATCGCGACCGGAAACACCGTAGTTGGTTGAGTCGTACAAAAGGGCAACCTTGGTCAGTTTCCTGTTGATCGCTTCCTCAACCACCATAGCGGTCTGGATACCGTCATCAGCGGCGAAACGGAATATTGAAAGATCGGGCACACCCGCTTTGCTCCACTGCATCATCGAAGCAGAACCTGCGGCGGGAGTGATGATTTTGGTGATGCCTTTTTCCTGCAGGTGTTTGTCGCCCGCAATGACCACGCCGGTGTTGACCGAACCGATCACGCCGGAAAGATCATCCATCGAAGCAAGCTCTTGTCCGATCAGCGCGCCGCGATCGTTCTTCGCTTCATCGTCGCGCTCGATGGTTTCGATCTTCAGCTTTTTGCCGCCGACATCGATCCCGCCAGCGGCATTGATCTCATTGATGGCAAGTTTGGCGCCATCACGCATGGAAGTACCCATAGGCGCAGAACCGCCGGTGAACGGCCCGGTAATTGCCAGTTTAATGGAGTCGGCAGCAAATAGTTGTGCAGAGAACCCGAGCAGCAATGTAGCCAGCAGAGTCTTTTTCATGTTTTCTCCTGTGTCGAAACGGTAATTGAATCAAGAGGCATATTCTAACTTGAATCTTTCCCTTAACGCATTCTTAACGCGTTTTTAGCCTTAATTTAAAGATGGGATATTCTCCAGGCTATTTTGATATGAAGCGGGACTTCTTGCCTCGCTATGTAAACGTGATGTTGTAATTATTTGCAATTCCATATATGTTTCATGGGTATTGAAAATACAGCAATTCTTGACTCATCAAAAATTCGCTAGCCAAAAATATTATGTGGGGATTGATTCAATCCGATGACCAAGTCTGAAACTGTTGTAGGGCATAAATGAGCGATAGACGCAAATCACGGATTCATTCTGGAGTCGTTTTCGCGGCACTGTTCGCGATTTTCGCCCTTGCTTCGTGCGGTGGCGGTTCTGCGGCTGTTGGCGCTGCCACGGGCACCACTCCCAGAAGTTGCAGTGCAATTCAGAACACCACACCTACCCAACCTAGCATATCCACCATTGCTGCAACGGATGCTGCCATCGTTGCTACTCCGTATATTAATTCGGGGGCTTCAGTACAATATTACTGCGATTGTAGTGGGCCGAATCAAGCATGTGCTGCTGCGGGTTCTACGCAGGGAAGTGACACTGCCGGATCAGGAACCCAGGCATCTCCGTACCAAACGATAGATGCTGCAATGACATGGCTGAACGGAGGTGCCAATAGAACTGCTGCTCTTTGTCGCGGTGGCTCATTTACACCAACATCTACAGGGATATTTGTTTTTGTTCTTTCAGCCAATGCGTCCTGCGCAAGCGGAAGCATTTGTAACGAGTTAAGGGAATACCCAATTGGGGGGGCTGGACTAAAGCCAATTATTAACACGCCCACAGGTAACCACTATTTGATTTCGACAACAAATGGCGGTGGTGGCTACCGATTCATGAACCTAAAACTCCAGGGGTCACCCTTCCCTCATGTGGGTGGTCAGGCTGCATTTTTCCTTTACTCAAATGCCTCAATAGGTATGCCGCCTGTACACGACATAGCAATAGAAAATGTCGACATGGATAGTTTTGATACGGGCGTTCAGGATACTGTAACCACCACTAACAACATTACGATCATCGGCAATCACTTCACCAACATCTTAAATTTCGGGTATCTGGGAGGGACTTCAAATTTGACGGTATCCTATAATTCCTTTGTCGACACCGGCAGCGATAACAAATTTGATCATGCTGTTTATCTCGCTTCTCATGAGCCGGTATCCAACGTGTCTATCGTCGGAAATTTCATCAAGGGGTTTAGTACGGTCAGTGGCAGCACTAAGTGCATGGGGTCTCCCTTGATAGGGCACGCAGCCGTAACGAACCTGACGGTAAGCGGGAATGTGGTAATCGAAGATATGAACGCGGATCCGGGATGTTACGGGATGGGTTTTAACAATACGACAGGAGCGGCGGGGGGCATTTTTTACAGGAATGCATTATTTTCAGACAACATCGTGGTTAATGGTGGCAACAACGGGATCAACATCACCAGTTGCCCGTCTTGTGCAATTGAAAACAATTTGATCATTTCCCAATCCGATTCGGGCGGGGCCGCAATATCGACGCCGGCGAGTTCAGCCCGCCCACAGGATGATGTTGAGTGTTATGCCAAAATTGTTAACAACACGGCTTATTATGAAACGACAAGCACACAGGGCATGACCGGCATTGTAGTCAGCGGCGAGGGCAGTGGACATATCGTTGCCAATAATACGGTAATGTATACAGGGATATCGCATGCACTAAATAGCACAAGTTGTTTCTCCTATAACCTCCCGCTTGCATCGTACGACTTCATCAATAACAACAACTGTTTTTCTAACGATCCCGTGACAATATGGGTATATCGACAACCTGTGAGCACGTTGGCTGATTGGCAAAAATATTCCGCAACAGCGGGTTTATCAGGAACAGGATTTGATACCGCATCATCCTTTGCAAATCCATGTTGGTCGTTCGCAACACCTCTAACCATTCCCACTTTGGACGAAACCCAGACAGGTGCGCAGCTGTTTAAATCATTTTTCGCACCCCCCGCAGGTTCACCACTGCTTGGTAAAGGCAATACTGCGAATGCTCCCGCAACCGACATAACGAACACCGCAAGATCCGCTGCTTCGAGCATCGGTGCTTACCAGTAATAACGAATCATCTGGGCGAGCGATGTTCTCAACAGCAAGAACCAGTGTTGCCTTTTACACCGGCCGCTATCAGATTAATGTATGTGACAATGTGCTATGGAAAGATAAAACTGCATATGGCAAACTCATATACCGACGCTTGAGGATAGACTGTGCTCAAAATACGCTTCAGTAAAATATTTCATCAAGTTCAGCCTTATCTCGCTGCGCTAGCAGTCATTCTTGTTGTGACATTGCTCGTTATCGCGATCTATTTCACCGATCTTGGCATGCAATGGATCACGTTCCTGACTGGCGTTCTGATTGCGGCGGTGCTCGGCATGACCAGTCGAGCATCGCAGGCAGAATGGATCAATACACGCCGTACAGCTCAATTGACCTTGGCCAAGGATAAACTGGAGCAGGAAACGCTTCTTCGCAAGAAGGCTACCGAGGACCATCAGCAAACGCTTTTGCAGCTGCAGCAAACCGAGCGCGCCTTTGGACGGTTGATCCCGCACCAACTGCTGGCATTGATGGGCAAGAGCAACATTCTCGACGTCAAGCTGGGAGACCAGTTCGAACTCAAATTAACAGTCATGTGTACGGACATCCGCAACTTCACCACCTTGTCCGAGAATATGACTCCGCAAGAAAACTTCAACTTTCTCAATTCCTATCTGGCACAGATGACGCCTATCATCAGTTCTCATCGCGGCATCATCGATAAATATATAGGCGACTCCATCCTGGCGCTTTTCACACAAAGTGCCGACGATGCTGTTAGTGGCGCTATTCACATGCTTGAGAATCTTGAGAAATACAATTCAGGGCGGGCTCGGGCCGGCTACGCCCCGATGCAGATCGGGATCGGTCTCAACACCGGACTGGCCATGATCGGTACCGTAGGGGGAACAAGCCGCATGGATAGTACTGTCATTGGAGATGTGGTCAATCTGGCTTCACGCATCGAAGACGCGACCAAGAGTTACTTTTCCCCGCTTCTAATCAGCCAGAACACCCTTTATGATCTTGCGATCCCGGGAAAATACGACATTCGCTTTCTGGATCGCATCCGGGTAAAGGGTAAAGTGCAACCGCTATCTATCCATGAAGTTTTTGACAACGACACCGTCAAAGTAAGAGATGCCAAACGCGCTAACAAGGTGAAGTTTGAAGCGGCGGTCGCTTATTATCATTTGAAGGAAATTCAGCGTTCAATTCAGTTGCTGACTGAATGTGTCGATACAACACCGAAGGATATTCCCGCACGCATCTATCTCACGCGTTGTGAACAATATCTGACTACCGGGCAACACTATTCCACAGGGGAACTGAACAAGCACATGGAATGGAAAAGGGAGTTTCAGGTTCACATCGATACAATCGACCTGTCACACAGGCATCTGTTCACTAAAGTCAATGAATTGATTTCTGCGTTCATCGCCGCGGACAGAAAGGCGATCCGAATAATATTCGCCTATCTTGCAAGCCACCTGATCGAAAGTGCAAGCGAGGAAGAAGCCCTGATGTATCGTCATGACTACCCGTTCCTCAAGAAACATGTGCAAGAACATAAACGATTTGTTGACGATTTCACGGGACTCAAGGAAGAAGTCGACACGGAAAATTATGACCTGCTTCACCTCTCGTTTCGTGTCCAGCTTCTGCTGTTTGACTGGTTTGGCGGACATATCGCCAACAGCGATCGTCATGCTGCACGGCATATCATTAACTCGAGGCCGCCAGACAACACTGACATCGGCTCATCGACCATTCAAATGCGTCAATTCTTATCTTCAGACTCAGACTCCGAAGAACTGCTTTCAAGGGAAAGCTCAATTGAACAATCCCCACAGAGCCACAAAATACATTAATCGCATTGCTGAATGTATTTTGATGCATCCCATCAAGACTGATCGTGGTACGCAACAAGCCCTGTAGGCATATGGAAGTTTAGACGCATCCGGTTGGCTTGGGCAGTCCGCCGTACTTGGTGATTGGTTTCATCGGTCCCGTCATCCAGATATCGAACAGCTCCTTTTGGTCCTGATCGATGTATTTTGCAAATTTGCGTATAGGCGGAACGACATTGAACTCCTCATAGTATTCCCGCGCCTTGAGGATATGAGACCACTTTTCATCGCTTAATTCATACCCGTCCGCCTCTGCCATGGCACGACCGATCTCCGGCGTCCAATCCAGCATGTCCTCAAGGTATCCATCTCCATCGCGTACTGGTATTTTCATATTCTGCTCCTAAATAATCATTGGTTTTAATGGAATCGGCTATTGCCTGCCGGAAGGTTGCTGCATGCCTGAAGTTCAGTCGTCTCCCAGTTCCGGAGCAGGGTCGCGAATCTGGTTAAGTAAATCCTCGGCATCAAATTCCGTCTCGGCATGAATCATCTTGATCATCGTGGGGGAACCCACGACCAGTTCGATGCGCAATTGTTTGACTCTGGCCGAAGCATCCCGGTAGACGTCATGCTGTTCCAGCTTTTTCAGTTGCCGAAATGGAAAATCGGTCACGTGGTAGATATAGTAGGGCATGGTTACCTCGTTCGATTTTACTCAAGATACGCGCTGTATCACGCGCTTGGACGTTTCAAAAAAGTGATGACGTTGGAACCGGGAGCATTCTTGCTGGCGCAGCTACCCTCGCCAACACCGGCATTCTGCTCGGCCTCGTGCAACAGGTTGATCACGTCCACATAATGTTTCTGTTTCACCATCATCAGTGCGGTGAATCCACCCTCATTGCATGCAAGCACATCCGCACCTGCATTCAAGAGCGCTTCAACCACCGCAGTTTCGCCGTAACCAGCAGCAAGCATCAATGGCCGCACACCATAACCGATGGCGGCCTCGATGTTTGCGCCGGCATCGATCAGTACTTGAACGACGTCGGCAAAGCCGTGCTTCAGCTCCGCGTTGTAGACTGCTTTGGACAGCGGGGTCCATCCTCGCTCGTCGCACGCATTGACGTCCGCCCCGCCCCCGATCAAAGCTTGCACCATAGCCAGGTCACCCGCATGCGCAGCCATCATCAGAACCGTTGCATTTTCACCGTCGCGAGAATTGGCATCTGCTCCCGCCGCCAGCATCAGATGGGCAGAAGCGCTATCACCTGCTTTTACTGCATCGATCAAATCTGTGTCCATGCTGTCCTCCGTGTAGTCTACTTCTGAACGGTATTTTGCAAAGCGTGACGAATCGCTTCGGGAGCCTTCATGATGTTCATGAAGCTGTTCTTGCCCATCATGCTCAGATCCGGGAAGTCGATGGCGATGCGGAAGCGCGCATACAGCGCATAGACCTTGTTGCCCGAGACCAGCACTTCGTAAGGCAGGTGCGCAGTCGATTTAACATCGTGAAAATCGATCTCGTTCATGATGTACTGATCGTCCATATACTTGTTGTCGTCGCCGCCTTTCAGCGCAACGCCAAAAACACTTTCCTGCTTGCCCGGAATATCGACACGGTAGACTTTGGATACGCCGTTCTTGTTGCTTGCCAGCTTGGTATCCACCGCCTTTACCGCCTCTTCGTAGCTGCCGTATTCGGCCAGCACGCTGGGGTCAGTGAAATATTCCATGCCTATCATGTAGTGATATCCACGCGCCTGTTTTGCCGTCATGCCCTGCGCACCGAATTCCTCCACCTTACCCAATGCAGTTGCCAACGATGCCGCCACGCCGCTCAAGTCGCCCTGCATGCGATACACGTTTGCCATATAAACCGGATTGGTGTAGCTCACCTGTATTTCTTTGCCCACTTCGGTGATCGATACGCGCTGCACTGCCCCGTACCCGCCAAACTCCGAAGCTGCCGCATTTTTCTTCAACTCATCGTTGGTGACAATGATGATGTCGGCACCCGCATAAGGTGCATATTCTCCGGCCACGGTGAAACCGGCTGTGGTCAGTGCCGTTTTCACCTGAGCCGATTTTTCGGCAACCGTTCCCGCGCTTTTCGAAGCCAGCACAAAAGGCTTGAGTATCACATCGGCAGCCTGCGCGTTCGCGCTGATGAACAGAAACAACACTGGCAACAACATACTTCTGATTGTCATACTCATCATCTTTTCTCTCCCTGTTGTTATCGGACTTGGACTGCTTATTATGATTTTTGCGGATGGAACCAGGCCAGCTTTTCCCTAAGTGCGACTACTCCGCCGACGATGATGAGAGTCGGTGCCTGCGGTTTTTCGCGCTCGGCGATGCCGGGCAGTGTCGCCAAGGTGCCGGTGAAGACGCGCTGATTTTGTGTGGTGCCCTGTTGCACGATGGCAATAGGCGTGGTGTCAGGCATGCCATGCTTGATGAGTTCGCCACACAGAGTTTCCAGTCCATGCAACCCCATGTACACCACGACGGTCTGCTTGGGACGCGCCAGTGCCTCCCAATCCAGATTCATGGTGCCATCCTTGAGATGCCCGGTCACGAACATGCAGGATTGCGCATAGTCGCGATGCGTCAGCGGAATGCCCGCGTATGAGGCCACACCGGAAGCTGCAGTAATGCCGGGCACCACCTGGAACGGAATGCCTTCTGCTGCCAGGGTCTCGATCTCTTCGCCGCCGCGGCCGAAGATGAACGGGTCGCCGCCCTTCAGGCGCAGCACGCGTTTGCCTTCCTTGGCCAGCCTTACCAGCAGTTCGTTGATCTCTTCCTGCCGCAATGTATGGTCGGCGCGCTTCTTGCCAACAAAGATGCGCTCTGCATCACGCCGCGTCATATCGACGATGGGCTTGGATACAAGATTGTCGTATACCACCACATCCGCTTTCTGCATCAGGCGCAATGCGCGGAAGGTCAGCAAGTCCGGATCTCCGGGGCCTGCACCGACCAGATATACCTCGCCACGCTGGATGTTGTCCTCATGGGCCAGCATCTTCTGCAACATGGCTTCTGCTCCGGCCTCATCCCCGATCAGCACCTTCTCTGCGACCACGCCTTCCAGCGCGTTCTCCCAGAATATGCGGCGTTTCGCCGGATTGATGACACGCGTTTTGACCAATTCGCGGAAGCGTTCGGCAAATGCAGCCAGTCGGCTGTAGTTTTGCGGAATGATCGTTTCCAGCTTGCCGCGCATCATGCGTGTCAGCACCGGCGATGCGCCACCGCTGGAAAATGCGATCATCAATGGAGAACGGTCCAGGATGGCGGGCATGATGATCGAGCACAGCTCGGGGTCATCGACCACGTTGACCGGAATATTGCGCGCTTGCGCCAATTCGGAAACCTGCTTGTTGACGCTACGATCATTGGTCGCAGCAATGATCAGCGTCACACCTTCCAGATGTGATGGGTCGAATCTCGCAACGACAGGTTGAACATGTTGTTGCTTCACCAATGAGGGATCAATCTCGGGTGCTACCACGCGCACGATCGCGCCTGCCTCCAGCAACACCCCCGCCTTGCGTTTGGCGACTTCGCCGCCACCGACCACAAGGCACAGTTTGCCTTTGACGTTATGAAATACGGGCAGGAAATCCACGTTATCCCTTGACTGCTTTGAGGATCAAGGGCACCAGTGCTTCAGGCAGCTTGATCTTGCCTGCCAATGCGAAATCGTGCGCGCGGGAAGACATCTTGTTCCAAGTCTTTTTGATGATCTCTATCCACTTGGCTTCGTCATACTCCGGATGGCCGCTGGCAAAACCGATCATGTAATACTCGATGAACACCAGATCCACCACGTCTTCCATCAACTGAGTCTCCGGATTGACCTTGAGTGCTTTCTTGCTGATGATCGTTTTTACACGATCTATCATTTCGTCGTCGTAGCCAACCTGCTTCATCAGATTGCCGGCGGTCTCGGCGTGAAACTTGTACAAGCCGGTGCGCCACTGCAGATAACCATTGCGATCCATGGGGAAGTTGCTGCGCGGACTTTTCCAGCGCTGGATGTGCTGGGCGCGCACGGCGAGTTTTACAGCTTCTGATGCTTCAGGCACATAACGTTCCTGCATATCGGTCATGCGCTGTGCGTACAGCAATTCCTTTGGATATTCCTTGCCATTGGACATTTCCTTGTTCGGGTCTTCGGCATTCGCCTTGTCAAAGGCAGCGATGGCGGCTTGATAGCGTTCTTGAGTCATATTGCTTTCTCGTTGGTTAATGTGGATACCGTTTGCTGCTCCTTGCATCGCCGCACAAAAGCGACGAAACGGGTGGCCCAGTAGCAACTGCCGATGGTGCGCAGATGGGTATAGGAAGCCAGCAGGTTATGCACGATAAGCCCGTCCCGGTCTCCATCGATGCCATAACCGCGCTCGACATGGTAAGCGAAGCGGCTATCCGGCGGAAGGTTCTCCAGGCTGGAATAGTGAAACTCGTGCGCTTTGATCTGTTTGGCGGGTGTACTCGGTCGCGGCCAGGGATGTGTTTCGTCTTCCTTGAGATGTACATAGCCGCGACCAATCGGTTTGTCGTGCATCTTTACATCGCCAGGGATCGCTCCGACCATCTGGTAAGTATGTCCCTGATACTCGATACCGCGTGACAGATACATCAATCCGCCGCATTCCGCATAGGCCGGCATGCCGCATTCGATAGCTTTCTTGATACCGGAACGCAATGCCACATTTGCTTCCAGTTCGGTTGCGCAGGTTTCCGGAAAGCCGCCTCCGATATAGAGTCCATCCACTTCCGGTAATTGTGCATCGCGCAAGGCGTCGAACGGTACCAGTTCCGCTCCCGCCGCTTCCAGTGCATCCAGGTCGTCAGCATAGTAAAAACCGAAGGAACGGTCGCGTGCGATACCGATGCGCACTTTCTCGCCGCACGGCAACGGACTGACTACGGCAGGAAATTTAATAATGTTATTCACGTTTGCCCTCTCTCCCTCTGGGAGAGAGTTGGAGTGAGGGCTGTGGTGCGGGATCGCGAGCGGTTCTTTTTGCGACAGCGCGAGCAACATCTCAAGGTCAACCTGTTCCGCAATAGCTTCACCGATCTGCTTGATCTTGGATGTGGCCACATGCGACTCGTTGCTGGGCATCAGGCCGAGATGGCGCTCGACGATGCTGAGGCGCTCGTCGTGATGGATAGCACCGATCACCGGCACATCGGTGTAATGTTCGATGACGGCGCGCAGCTTGGATTCGTGCCGGCTGCCGCCGAGATTGTTGAGGATGACCCCGGCGATATTGATGTCGCGGTCGAACGCCTGATAGCCAAGGATCAGCGGTGCGATGCCGCGCGTCATGCCGCGCGCGTCAATGACCAGCATCACGGGCAGGTCGAGCAGTTTGGCCAAGGCCGCATTGCTGTTGCTGCCGTCCAACGCCAAACCATCGTACAAACCCTTGTTGCCCTCGACCAGATTCACTTCCGCACTGTGGCGTGCAAAGGTGGCGACGATATCGTCGTTTTCCATCAGGTACAGATCGAGATTGCGGCAGGCATGTCCGGCAGCCTGGCTGAGCCACATCGGGTCGATATAATCGGGACCTTTCTTGAACGGCTGCACAACATGACCGCGCGCCGCAAGCGCCGCGCAAAGGCCGATGCTGACCATCGTTTTCCCGGAGGATTTATGTGCTGCCGAGATCAGCATACGGTTCATGGCAGCCTTCCTGCAAAGTTAATCTGCTACGTAGGGCTTGTCATGCGGCATGAAATCCAGAACACGCACGCCGACAGTCGTGATCACGAAAGCAATCGCCAGACCGCCGATACCCAGCAGGAATTCGTAGATGGATGGATGATAGGAGGAAATCTGCCCGTCACCGAAGCTGCTTTTGACCTCGAAGCCCGGGAAGATGTCGAGCGGAAAAGCCTGTCCGCCGATGATGAATACATACAGCAGCGACAAGGCTCCCAGAACCACCAGCGTTGAAGCCGCCATGACACACTTGGCTTTGCCCAGACCGGGAACATAGATCAACAGCAAAGGCAACAGATTGCCGATCACGATATATCCCCACCAGAACAGATTCGGGAAGACACCGCCATCGCGCAGGATGAAATTCTCAAAGGCGGATTTGTGCGCGAAATACAGGTTGGTCATATGGTAAACCGCCACCATGTACAGCGAACCGATGATGAACACCCCGAGCAGATTCTTTTTGCGGCGCAGAATGTCGGCATCAAGCGTCTTTTCGTTCCAGGCATAGATCACTGTCTGCACCACATGGAACACGGCCAATCCCCATGCGAACGACAACACGATGAACATCGGCGGCAAAATGGCCGACCCGTATGCTTGGCGCGCGGTCAGAAAGGCGAAGATCAGGCCGGTACCGGTGGTGAGGATGAAGCGCCAGGCAAAAACAGCCAATCCCGCTGCCTTGTTCCAGGGATTCATGCGGCGCTCCATCATCGTCCACAGGTAGACGATCACGAGCGAGAACATGCCCGAGTACAACACCACATTCCAGGCAAATACCGAGGTTAAATTGAAATTGGTTGCCGCCACGATGACGCGGTCCGGCCTGCCCAGATCCAGCATCAGGACGGTCAGGCCGCCTGCCAGCATGGCAATGGACAGCAGACTGGCCAGAGGTGCGCGCGCCTTGTAGATGGCCTTGCCAAACACCGATCCGATCGAGGCGACGTTAAGCACTCCGGAAGCTGCAACGATCAAAAAGATCGCGAATACATGCGGCATGCCCCACACGATCTGGTTGTTCATGCCGGTGATGATGTGACCGTGCGATTCCATCATGTGTACGGCATATAGCCCGGCCAGAATGAACAGCCCTGCAATTGCAAGCAGCACGTAGTACAAACGGTTCTTGTGACGCAATGCGTAAAGATCAACCATGTTTAGAGTCCCTGGTAACGGATGCCTGGATTCAGCTGCATATCAGCACGTACCTGAACGGAAACGACGCTGCGTATCTTCTGGGCTATCTCGCTGTTCGCATCATTCAGATTGCCAAACAGAATGGCTTTGTTCGGACACGCTTGCGAGCACGCAGTCTGTTTCCCTTCATCGATACGGTGCACGCATAAAGTACAGGATTCGACTGTGCCCTTGCCGCGCGGCACTTCCGGTTTCTGATCATGCAACGGCTCATGCACAAAGGAACGTGCCTTGTACGGGCAAGCCATCATGCAATAACGGCAACCGATGCAACGATGCCTGTCCACCAGAACGATCCCATCCGCACGCTTGAATGAAGCACCGGTTGGGCAGACATCCACGCAGGGGGGCTCCTCACAATGCTGGCACATCATAGGCAGCGACGTTTCGCGCCCACTGCTGATGTCCTTGATATCAATCTTGCGTATCCATTGCGAATCGGTAGGTAACGTTCCTCCCGACAATCCATTTTCCTTGTTGCAAGCGGTGACGCAATCGTTGCAGCCGGTCTTGCACTGTGCAGTATCGATCAGCATGCCCCAGCGCACCTTGCTGCTGGCAGCTTCCGTTTTACCGTGTGCGGTATCGAACAACAACATGCCCGGTGCGATGGCGACCGCCGCAGCACCTAGGGATGTCTTCAGGAATTGTCTGCGTTGTGTATCGTGATCGCTCATTTCACATCCTTATTGACGAGCGCTACCCTGCGTTTGCTGGCATGGCATTCGAAGCAATCGATCTTTACCGCCTCGTAACGATGGCAACCGGCACAGAAACTGTCTTCGCGCGCGATCACGCTGTCGTCTTTCAAGCTGGCATGACATTCCACGCAGTTCTTCAGACTGATCTGCTCGTCGCGTATCCCCTTGTGCACCGCCTCATCGCGTTGATGTATGAGCAGGTGCATATGGTTCTTGCGCATCCACTGAGGGTCTCGTACACACTGCCCGCCCTTGCCGATATCCAGCTTGGGCGCGTTCGCCTCGGTAGCCCATGCCAACGGGATGCAAAAGCAAAGCAGCAGAGATACGAGCAGCTTCATTATTCGCCCAAGCCCATTTGGATATAGCCAGTCGGACATACGTCTGCGCAAATGTGGCAACCGATGCACTTGTCATAGTCGGTAGCAACGTAACGCCCCAAGGTAGACTCGGTCTTCTTGACGCGATACACGGCAGTCTGCGGGCAATACACAACACAGTTGTCGCACTCGAAACACATGCCGCAGCTCATACAACGCTTGGCTTCGGCAACGGTCTGCTTCTCATCCAGCACTCCCAAACGATCCTGGAAGTTGCCCAATGCACTTTCCTTATCGAGTGTGGTAACCGCCCGTTGGTTGCGAGCCACATAAGAGAAGTGCCCGAGGAACAGCTTGTCATGCGGAATGATGTAGCGGTCGGAACGGTTGTCGAAATTATGTACCGCGGCGTTGGAATCGCAGGTGCCGCGCATCGGCTCGTGATTTTCCTTAGGCTCGAGACCTTTTTCAGCCAATTTCCTGATCAGATCGAATTGGTGCGCGTCGATCTTGGGACGTTTTTCCAGTTCCTGTCCATTCATGTAGTGGTGGATACCGTCGGCCGCGATGGAGCCGTGGCCGATAGCGGTGGTGAGCAGATGCGGGCGAATCACGTCGCCGCCGGCGAATACGCCGGGCTGTCCGTTCACGACGTAATTGCGGTCTGTGGAGACAGCACCCTTGCCATTGTTGAATTGTTCCAGTCCGGTGAAATCGACCGCCTGACCGATCGCAGAAACGATAAGGTCGGCTTCGATGTCATGTTCGCTGCCTTCGATGTTCTTGATCTCCAGCTTGCCGCCCGCCATCTTGGCTTCGCACTTCACCACTCGCAGTGCCGTGGCACGACCGTTAGCGTCGCGCACAAGACCGACAGGTGCCAGACTACCGATGATATGGATGCCTTCGGCAAGTGCCTGCTCTATTTCGTGCTTGTTGGCCTGCATCTTGTCAATGTTGAAAATCGAGGTCAGCGTGACTTCAGCACCTTGTTTGGCGGAAATATCAGCGACATCGTGTGCCAGTCTTCCGGCGATGGCGAGTTCGGCATCGGTCGGTTTGGCATGCTCGATGTGACCGAGACGACGCGCTACAGTCGCCACGTCGATGGAAGTATCTCCGCCACCCACCACTACCACGCGCTTGCCAACATGCTGCAGACGCCCATCGTTAAAGGCTTTCAGGAAGGCAGTCGCAGTCACAACGTTGGGAGCAGTACTATCGGCGATAGGCAATGCACGACCGGCTTGTGCACCCATACCGAGGAACACTGCGTCGAAATCTTTTCGAATCTGCTCCATCGTAATGTCGGTACCGACGCGCGTCTTCATGCGCGTCTTCACACCCAGATCGAGTATGCGCTGGATTTCAGCATCCAATACTTCGCGCGGCGTACGGAATCCGGGAATGCCGTAACGCATCATCCCGCCCAAAAATTCATGTTCGTCAAATACGGTAACTTCGTGTCCTTTTAACGCCAGTTGATAGGCGCAGGACAGGCCGGCCGGGCCGGCACCGAGGATAGCGACTTTCTTTCCTGTTGTTTGGGCAGGCTTGTTGAATTTGAGTTTGTTGGCGATCGCGTATTCGCCCAGGAAATGTTCGACCGAATTGATACCGACATGGTCTTCCACTTCGTTGCGATTACAACCTGTTTCGCACGGAGCCGGACATACGCGCCCCATCACCGAAGGGAACGGGTTGGCTTCAGTCAAACGGCGCCACGCGTACTCTTGCCAGGGCATTGTCGGCTTGCCGTCTGCACCGACAGGCGGCTTTTCGGTACCACGCACGATGGCCAGATATCCGCGAATGTCTTCACCCGCCGGGCAGCTTCCCTGGCATGGTGGCGTGGACTGTATATAAGTCGGACATTTGTAGGTATGGCTGGCCTGAAAAATCTGCTGGTTAAAGCGAACGGCTTTGCTATCGCCGTCCTTGTAACGACGGAATGTGATTTTCAACGGGGTTTCGCTCACTACTGACATTTTTTCATCTCCTCTTTATTTCGGTCCTAACTGGATCGCATTGCTCACCAGTTGATGCACGCCGCCCACCATTTTTCTGTCGAAACCGTAGATGGGCATGATTTTGGTAAATTGTGCCTTGCAGATGGCGCATATAGTCGCCATAAAATTGACGCCGTGCTCATCAACTGCCTGCTGCAACACTTCCATACGCGGCAGCGCCCCCTTCACACGCAGCTCAAGCAGATCGTCGGTAAGCAGTCCGCCGCCGCCGCCGCAGCAGAAGGTCTGTTCGCGCGTGGTATTGGGTGCCATCTCGACGAAGTTGTTGGCAACCGCCCTGATGATGTTGCGCGGAATCTCGAATTGCCCGCCGGGCAGATCGCCCATGCTCGAGCCGCGTGCCACATTGCAGGAGTCGTGGAAGGTGATGATGTGCTTATCGTTGGCCGACTTGTCGAAGGTCAGACGATTATCCTGAATCATGTCCCAAGTGAATTCGCAGATATGAGCCGGTTGCTTGTAGCGATGATCCAGTTGTTTTTGCAGCATCTGGGCGAACCGATCGTTGGCATCCGCACCTTCTCCAACCCCGGTCAGGGTATTCCAGAAGCTGTAGGCTACACGCCACGCATGCCCGCATTCTCCGACCACGATACGCTTTACGCCCAGCTCCAGCGCTGCCTGGCGGATACGCATGGCGATGGTGCGGAGCTGGTCGTAATTCCCGATGAACATGCCGAAATTGCCCGCCTCGGACGACATCGACGATAGCGTCCAGCTGGTACCTGTGGCATGGAATACTTTTGCGTAACCGATCAGGCTGTCGATATGCGGCTCGGCGAAAAAGTCGGCGGACGGCGTGATGAGCAGCACTTCCGCCCCC
Organism: Sideroxydans sp. CL21; assembly: GCF_902459525.1. NCBI lineage: Bacteria > Pseudomonadati > Pseudomonadota > Betaproteobacteria > Nitrosomonadales > Gallionellaceae > Sideroxydans > Sideroxydans sp. CL21. Next base: position 1,783,923 of record NZ_LR699166.1, on the reverse strand, counting down.
TTCACGTCCATTGGAAAACGCACATCAATGCCGGTTGCATCCTTGACGTCTTCTTCCAGACCTTCCAGCGTATCGAGCAACGCCGGGCCGGGCAGGCCGAGGTTGTTGCCGATTTTGTGTACCTTGCCGATGATCTCGTTGGAATATTTCTGTCCGTAGCCGACGGTATCGAGTATCTCGCGCGCGGCCATGGTGATTTCGGCAGTATCGATGCCGTAGGGACAGAACACCGAGCAGCGCCGGCATTCGGAACACTGGTTAAAATAGTTGTACCACTCGTCCAGCACTTCCCGCGTCAGATCGCGCGCCCCAACCAGTTTTGGAAACAGCTTGCCGGGCAATGTAAAGTAGCGGCGATAGACGCTGCGCAGCAGGTCCTGACGCGCCACCGGCATGTTCTTCGGGTCTTGCGTGCCGATAAAATAATGGCATTTGTCGGAGCATGCGCCGCAATGCACGCAGGCATCCATGAATACTTTTAGAGAACGGTATTTGGACAGCAAATCGCCCATCTTGCCGATGGCGCGGTCATGCCAGTCTTCCACCAGTTGGCCTGGAAAACCGAGGGCTTCGTTGAGCTTTTCGCCTGCAACAAATGGCCCCTTTCCTTCCATCGCTCCCGGCTTCAATGCGGGGATGATGGGGAATACGCGATAGGCCGGTGCTGTTATGTCCGCCATGCTATTTCTCCGATTCCAACTTGGCAGCCCAAGCGCTCAAATGGCGCTTCTCCCGCGAGTCGTCTTTCTGGTTGCGTGTCGGCGAAAAAAAGACTCCTGGCGCGTGCAGCAGTTTGCTGTTGGGGAACACGACCAGGAGTGACGCAACTAACGACAGATGAACCATTAACAACAGATCGGCAGGAAGCATTCCAACTTCAAAATGCATCAAGCCAAGGAAATATGTCTTCACTGCAATCACATCGGTGTGTGCAGCGAACTTCATCATCAAACCTGAAGCGGCTATACCGATAAGCAACAGCAGCATCAGGTGATCAGACGGTGTCGAGATGTAACGGATGCGCTCGACGAACATGCGTCGCGCCCACAGTCCGCACAATCCCAGCAGCATGGTGATACCTGCATACATCCCGAACGGCTGGATGAATGCGACCCATTCCCAAACCGGTTCAGTGAAATAGCGCAGATGGCGCAGGATCACCAACAACAGACTGGCATGGAACAACCAGCCCAGACCCCATGTCCACAAATTGGCCTTGAACAGGCTTTCGAAGAACACCACCTCGCGCGTCATGCGCAACACGACTCCGCCGGTCGTTTTCGGCGCAGGCGTAGTCGGTATCTTCAGCGGAACCGGGGTGCGGGCGTAGGTGCTGATACGATAGAGCAGCCCTACGACAAGCAACAGCGTCGCGAGATAAAACAGGATCGCAAAAACGATGCTCGCCATGAGAGAGTCCCTATAGCCTGACCTGAATCAAACGCAACCGGTGGGCTTGGGCAGACCGGCGATCTTGCATGCCTGCTTGCCTGGACCGTAAGGAAACAGGCCATACAGGTATTCGCTGTTGCCTTTTTCCGCACCGAGTTTCTTGCCGATAGCCTTGGTCAGAACACGCACTGCCGGAGCAATCTGGTATTCCTCGAAATACTCGCGCAGGAAGTTGACGACTTCCCAGTGCTGATCGGTCATGGTGACATTCTCAGTCTGTGCGATGTAATTCGCGACCTCAGTGTTCCAATCGGCCAGATTGGTCAGATAGCCCTCTTCATCAGTTTCGTAACTTTTACCGCCGACTTCGATTGTTGACATGCTTTTCTCCTTCTATATGCTATATGTTGCTGATTAAAGCCAAGATTGGCAGGTTTTGTTATTACTGGTCAGATCGACGAACCCGCCGTAATCGACTGGTGAAACACCTTCGATGAGCCGGTCACCCAGACCGCGCGCATCGAGATCCGGCATCAGGACATGTACCTTGAAGCGTCCCATCGCGGCCCGGAGTTTTGTCTCAAAAGCGCTGCCTCGCGTCGCCGCATAGACACCATCTTCGATAAGCAGAATGTCCCCGCCCGACGCCGTATTCAAACAACTTTCCAGCGAGACACTGGTCAGGGGCGATTTATTGATGATATGTAACATGCATTCCCCCTAGAAACTCAAGACCACGTCTTGCTCATCCATCAGCTTGCCCATCTCGGCACGGCTGAGCAAAGTCACGGGTACCAGAAAATCTTCCTCGGTAAGGCCGCGCGCTTCCATGGCTTCCTTTTCCACGTACAATTTCTCAATGTCGTAGTCTTCCAGGGCACGATAAGCGGGCGAGAAATTCTTGGTTTCTATCCCCTTTGTCTGCTGCCCTTTCTTCAACTGGTACACGCCGTCATCCAGAAACGCCAGCGATACATCCTGGTCAAAGGCCGCAGTGATCAATACCACCTCCAGCGACTCCAGCGCATAGATCGTGCCGTAAGGCGCTTTGCGATTGACGAACATGAATTTTTTAGCATCACTCATTTCGTCTCTCCTTAATCGCCGAAGGTGACCAGACGGTCACACTTGATTCCGGCTTCCACCAGTTGTCCCAGCCCGGAGATACGGAAACCCTGGGCCAGGTTTTCTTCCTTGATACCGCGACGCAAAGCCGCAGCAACGCAAACCACCAGATCCACCTTGTGCTCTTCAGCCAGCTTTGCCCAGCGATTCACGATATGCCGGTCATCCTGCGGTGGCTCAGTCAACTTCGACGCGTTGTTGACGCCATCGTGGTAGAAGAACACGCGCCATACTTCGTGCCCTTTGGCAATGGCAGCCTTGGCAAACAGATAAGCCGAATCGCTGGCTTGATGCTGGTATGGCCCCTCGTTGACGACGATTCCGAATTTCATCAAGAACTCCCCGCTTAGAAACGAATATGCGTCGAAGCGTTCAGATTGGAACGTGAACCGCGCCAATCGTCGATCAGATACTTGGTGAACGGCAATCCGGTCTTTTCAAAGAAACGCGGCCAGCCGATACGATCGATCCAGTCAGCCATACGCTCCCAAGGACGGGCATCCGCCTTGTAAACGCGAAGGATATTCTTTACTGCTGCGCCGACTTCGGGCCAGCGGGGAGCATTGTTCGGATATCCGGATGCGACCATCTTCATGAAAGTCGGCTTGCCGCGTGCGTTGGAGTTTTTGCCGCCTACCCAGATCGCCAGCTTGGAATTCTCCGGGTCGTTGATCTGCATCGGTGGGCAGGGAGGATAGCAAGCACCGCAGCACATGCATTTCGACTCGTCGATTTCCAGCGAAGGCTTGCCATTCACCATTGCCGGACGGATCGCGGCTACCGGGCAACGCGCCACAACGGCCGGGCGTTCGCACACGTTGGCAACCAGGTCATGATTAATGACTGGCGGCTTGGTGTGTTGCACGATGATGGCGATGTCGGCCTGTCCGCCGCAATTGATCTCGCAGCAGGATGTGGACATATGCACACGATTCGGCATTTCTTCTTGCTTGAACTCTTCGATCAGTTCGTCCATCAGCGCTTTCACCACACCGGATGCATCCGTACCCGGAATGTCGCAGTGCAGCCAACCCTGGGTGTGTGCGATCATCGTCACCGAGTTTCCGGTGCCACCAACCGGGAAGCCATGCTTTTCCAGTTCAGCGATCAGCGGTGCAACCTTCTTCTCTTCCGACACGATGTACTCGATGTTGGAACGAATGGTGAAGCGCACGCGACCTTCGGCGAACTTGTCGGCGATATCACAAAGCGTGCGAATGGTATAGACATCCATCTGGCGTTGCGTACCGGCACGTACTGTCCATACCTCATCACCTGAGTGTGACACGTGGTGCAGCACGCCCGGACGGGGACGATCGTGATATTTCCAGTTGCCGTAGTTCTTTGCCAGCAACGGGTGCAGGTATTTCTTGTTGTCCGGTACGCCAGTCTCTTTAGGCTTGCGCATCTGTACAGGGGCGGGTGCATTCATTTTCTATCTCCTCAGGCTGCTTGCTTTTTGGCTTTGATTTTTGCAACTTCATCATCCCAACCGTCGGTACGGACGTAGGGGTTCATGCGTGGCGAGTTGATCATTGCCGGATCGACTTCCACTTCCATCGCGTCCAGGAAGTTGGCCAAACCGATACGCTCGATCATCTCGCCGGTACGCTCGTGTTCCAACGCGTTCTCGGCAAAGAAATCAATGGTGCGCTGTCCGAAATCGACCAGCTTCTCGACTTCCTCTTCAGTTTCCAGCTTCATGAACGGAATGACTACTGTTCCCATCAGCCCGCCGATCTTAAGGTGACTCTTGCCGCCAACCAATACGCTTGCGCCCTTGTCCTTGCCGGGAGCCAATGCGCCGGTCATCACATTGATGCAGTGCATGCAACGTACGCAATCCTGATTGTCGATCTCGATTCCGTGCGTATCGCTCACTGCAACACTGGTGATATGCTCGCCGGTTTTGATTTTCTTGAGTTCCTTGACCTGAAATGTTTTGGTCGGGCAGCGCGCAACAATGTCATTCACCAGCTCATCCATGCCGTGCTTGGCGAACCATTTCTTGGCCAATCCTTCATCGGTACGGATGTTGTCGCGCCACGTGCCAATCACGGCCATGTCTGAACGTTGTATCGCATTCATGCAGTCGTTCGGGCAGCCGGAGAATTTGAACTTGAATTTGTATGGCAACGAAGGACGGTGCAGATCGTCCAGGAATGTATTCAGGACCGCACGGTGCGCTTTTGCCTCGTCATAGCAAGACTGTTCGCAACGTGCCGCACCTACGCAAGACATCGAGGTACGTACCGCAGGGCCAGCGCCGCCCAGGTCAAAACCCATCTCATTGATCTCGTCAAAAGCCTTTTGCACATTCTCGGTAGTGCAACCCTGGAACATGATGTCGCCGGACTGGCCGTGGAACGCGATCAGGCCCGAGCCGTGCTTTTCCCAGATATCACAGAATTTACGCAGTGTATCGGTATCGTAGTGCATGCCGGGAGGTGGCATAACGCGCAGGGTATGAAATTCCGCAGCATCCTTGTAAACGGCCTGGCCGTTCTCATCCTTGAGTTCGGTAAAGCGCGGAATAACACCGCCGCCATAACCGAACACGCCGACCGTACCGCCCTTCCAGTATCCCTTGCGAGTCTTGTACGATGTCTCAAGTTGCCCGAGCAGATCGACCATGAGGTCTTTGTCTTTGGCGAGCCGTTTCAGGCCGGTCACAAAACTCGGCCATTTACCTTTTTCCAGTTCATCCAGATTTGGAGTGTCATACATTTTTTTTGCCATGATATTTTCCTTTCAAGTCGCGTTGAGCTACATTGCCCGGCGGGGCCTGGAATTCCTAAATGTCGTACGGGCTCTGGTACTGAATCATAACCACCGACCCGGTTTCTTAATGGTTCCGCATGGTACGGCGCAACATCAAGCCTAACTATTACCCTTAGCGACTATCCAAAGTAACCCTTAAGGGGGGTACTTTTCGCTTCCCCAGTAGTATTCCAATCAGGATGACATTGGCGCTAGACTTAGCGCATATACTGGGTCCCCTGTTCCATTGCCTGCCTATCAGACGTTATTTAAGGAAAAACATGGCGAAAATCACCGAATTGAACAAGATCCATGTCCCTTTGGGGGGGCAACAGATCGAATTGCAACAGATAGACCATACAGAGGATGGGATGAGCATGCTACGAGTTCGCATCCGTGAGGGCAAACGTTTCACCATTTTCGACATCGATCCGGCAACGGCAGGACAATGGGCGGCGACCATGCTGCAATGGGCCAACTCACAAGGTAATGGCAAGTGACAGCCCCGCACACTGAAATGATCGATGTGGTTTTCGACATAAGCGGCGGAACTTTACCCTCCGCGTATCCCTATGCATTATGGGACGAACTTGTTCGGCTCGCCCCACAACTCGGGGAAGATGAAAATGTTGGCGTCATCCCCTTGCGCATGGCCACCAGCAAGGAAGGAATGTTGCTCCCGAAACGCGCCAAGCTGGTGTTGCGCTTGCCGCATGCGCTTGCCGATATCGTTTCCGAGCTGGCGCAGAAACAAATGCGTGTGGCAGACAGTTTGATACAGCTTGGCTCATGCAAAAAAAAACCGATATCGCACTACCCCACCCTGCATGCGCATTTGGTAACTGGCGCCGATGATGAAATCGAATTCATGAAAGAAGTGGAATCGGCTCTTGCAGAGATGGGGGTTGAAGCTAAATTGATCTGCGGCCAACGCCTCACCCTGACAAATGGCGAGCGCGCAATCAATGGATACAGTCTGGTTTTGCATGACCTCAGTCCGGAAGATTCGTTACGTATACAGTATTCCGGATTGGGTGAGGAACGGCAGTTTGGCTGCGGTATTTTTGTGCCGTACAAGGTCATCTCCGGTCTGGAGTGACGTTTTATTGAGAGAAAGGGAAAACAAAAATGGGATACACAGTTGCTGGAAACGAATTGGAAACAAATGATGACGGTTTTCTGTTGGAACCTGACTTTAGCGAGGAAGCGGTAAGCGTGATCGCGGCCGCCGAAGGGATCGAACTGACACCCAAACACTGGGAAGTCATCAACTACATGCGCGAACAGTACCGCGAACATGGCCACACCCCCAACTTCCGCAACATGCTGAAGGACATCAACGAATTTTGGCCGGAAGCCGACAGCAAGGCTTTGTACGATCTGTTTCCGATGGGGCCAGCCAAACAGGCCGCAAAAGTCGCCGGATTGCCGCAACCTCTGGGCAAAGGCGGATACTGAAACAACGCATCGGCATGGGTGCGCCATGGCTGCCCCCCCATGCACAGGCGATTGGCTAAACAGAAAGCCATGAACCAAATTGGCACCAGCAAAAGCAGTAAATCGACACCAGGCAAGTCGCTGGTGATAAGGAGATGAAGATGGGAATGGATATGGTCAACGTAGTGCTCGACATGAAGGGGCTTTCGTGCCCCAGACCGCTCATCGGGGCGAAACGCATGGTCGATGAGCTTGCCGCGGGACAGGTGTTGCTGCTGATATCGGATTGTCCTGGAACACAGGATGACCTGTTCGCCTGGGCGAAGCTGACCGGCAACCAGATACTGAAAGCCGAGAAGATGCCCGATGGTGGAACCGGCTATCACATCCAGAAAGGCGAAGGACATGCACACAATGCCAACGTCACGCTGGACATACGCGGCGCAGTCTGTCCCGGCCCCATCGTCGAGGCCAAGAAGCTCCTGAACGGAATGCAGACAGGCGAAGTGTTGAAACTGGTCAGCGATTGCCCTGGCGTGCAGTCCGACATCGGCGGCTGGGCTTCAGCCACCGGCATGACTGTGTTGGAAACCGCTGAAGCGGCGGCCGGCGTGCACGAGTTCTACATTCGTAAAGGCTGAACCTTGCGCATCAAAAGCAGCTGGTTCAAGGATGGCCGCGAACGTACTCCGCAAGAGATTTCGGATGCCTTGGCATTTGTCGTTTCTCGCATTGCGGACAATGCCCTGAAAAACACGCGCAATGCGAAATTCGAGATTGAGGTCGGTCCCCAATATTTCGAGTTTCTCGCCGAGTTTTCGCTCTTCCTCATCATTTCCGCCGACCGGATTGCCTATGGCAAACTTTCGGAGGCGGACAGGTTCATTTTTACCAGCAACCTAGCGAACCGCGTGGCAGAAACCTATGCCGAGAACCGCAGCCGTCTGCTCGTCGAAGACATCAAGGAGTGCAAGCGGCGCTTCATCGATTTGCTCAACCAGCGCGCCGGCGAGTACGCCGAATTCGGCTACGACGAGAACGGCCCAGCCTATACTTTCTATCGTTATCTCGCCTATTGCATCGGCGAAATCATGACCGATAAAGACAGCGGCTGGATCATCGATCAGATCATCAGCTTCGAAGCACCGGAGGCAATACAGATGGTCGAAAAGACCCTGCGCGGCCTGTATGAAGCCGAACCGAAAAAATCGCGCCGTCGCGCCTCGACCAGCGGGGACTGAATGAAAAATCCTTTTGATCTGGGCGATACCGAAAGTTACCTGCGCTGGCGCGAACAAAAACTCGCTTCCGCGCCAAAATCAGTGAACGAACTCATCGTCGAAGTGCATGATCCGCGCGCGCTGACGCCAATCGAACACAATGCGCTGGCCGAGTGTGTTCGCCGCAGCAACATGGCGATCTACGCCAGCCCCTTCCACGATGCCGACACCGAAATCCCGCGCTTGCTGGGCGCCCAATTCGGTCTGGAACACCTGGATGCCAACTGGCTGGCGGGTGAAGACGGTATCTCCGAAATCCGCGTATTCGACAACGGTACGCGACAGAACTACATTCCTTACACCGACAGGCCGATCAAGTGGCACACCGATGGCTATTACAACCCGCCGGAACGCACTATCCGCGGCATGGTGCTGCATTGCGTGCGCAATGCCAGCAGCGGCGGCGAGAACCAGCTGATGGACCACGAAATGGCCTACCTGCTGTTGCGTGACGAAAACCCCCAGCACATTCAGGCGTTGATGCAAGCCGATGCGATGACCATTCCGGACCGTGTGGATGAAGCGGACGGGGTGCGTACCGCGCAGAGCGGCCCGGTGTTCTCTCTGGATACTGCCGGAGATCTCCACATGCGCTACACCGCACGCACCCGCAGCATCGAATGGAAACACGATGCCGCAACACTTGCAGCGGTCGCCGCATTGGAACGCCTGCTTGCGTCCGATACGCCGCACATCTTCAAGGCTCACCTCGATCCCGGCATGGGACTGCTATGCAACAATGTGTTGCATGATCGCAGTGCCTTTATCGACGCCCCTGGCCAGCCGCCGCGTTTACTGTATCGCGCACGTTATCTGGACAGGATGAACACTTGAGAATCCGCTAAAGCTTTCACGATCCAAGTCGATACCCTTACAGACAAGCTTGCTTTCAATCCGATTGAAGAAATTCCACTGTAAAGGATAATCGTGGCTAGCAATTCACCTTCAATTCTCAGGCAACTCAAATACTCATTTTTAGGCTTCGGCCTGACCATGGGTTTGGTATTTCCACTGTATGCCAACTTCTTCGTTAATTGGAAGGAAGGCATGCTGGTCTGGTTCTGCGTGGGTTGTATTGTCGCCGGCATCACCATCGGCATTTCCAACCATAAACTGCTCGAATGGCTGCTCGTTCGCAAATTGCGTCTTGTCGCCGTCGCATCTGAGCGTATCCGCCAAGGCGATTTGCGCGAAGGATGCGGCTTGCGCAGCGCGGATACAGTCGGTGAGATCACTGAAGGTTTTGACGCAATGGCGACCAGTCTGCGCGTGACCATGACCGAAGTGGCACAGTCTGCCGGCTCTGTGGATACGACTGCGCGCGAAATTGGCACATCCATGCAAACACTGGGTGGCGACATGGAGAAATATCGCCAGGATGCGCAGGAAATAATCAAAGTCATCAACGGAATGGCTGATGCTGCCAACACCATCCTCACTTTGTCGGATGCCGCACGAAACAGCGCATCTTCCGCCGACAATCTGGTGCGCAACGGCGTATCGCAAGTAGCCAATACTGAAAAAGCCATCTCGGTACTGGATGAAGCCAGTCGCAAGATATCGGCCAATGCGAGCAGTCTTGCGATCAGCGCCAAAGAGGTCGAGACAGCGGTGTCTGCCATACGTGCCATTGCCGAACAAACCAATCTGCTCGCCCTCAACGCCGCCATTGAGGCCGCGCGTGCGGGCGAACAAGGCCGCGGGTTCGCCGTCGTGGCGGACGAGGTTAGAAAGCTGTCAGAGCAGGCTGCGCAGGCCACTACACGCATCGATGCCGTTCTGAAACGAGTCAGTGCCGACGTCGCTTCCACAGTCAGCATTTCGGAAGAGAACGCCATCGCAGTTCAGGATGGACTTCAGGCAGCCAAATCATCTTCTGAAATATTCGTTCAAATCGAAAAATCGACAGTAGACATGAAGCACTCGGTAGAAGCTGTGCGTGAAGCCGCCGACGATCAGCAAATGCTGGTGGGCATCGTTCTCTCACGCATGTCGGAAAGTGAATCCAGAACGGAGAGTGTTGCCGATCTCACCAAATTTTGTATAAAAGAAGCAGACCGCATGATTGAGGCGGCGCAGGCGCTTAATGCCACCACCAAGAAATTTGTCGTGTGAGTTTTTGTGCTTTAGTATAAGGAAAACTTCGTCTCCATCCGATTGGACAAAAGCAAATCCTGCTCATTAAAAAGCCCGCCGTAAAGGCGGGCTTTTTAATTCAAATCAGACTAGTACCAACCGAAAGACAGGCTGAGCGAATCTTCGTGCATGCTGATGTTCGCGTTGCCGCCGCCCAATCCTGGGATAATGGCTCCACTGACGGTCTGATTGAAGGCATGGATGTAGGCAAACGTCACTTCTTGCTTGTTTGCGAGTTTCCATGTGCTGCCTAGTGACAGGTGGTTTTGAACAACGCCTGGAGCCAACACGTTCAATAAAGTCTGGCTGCCCGGTATTTGCTGGTTGTTATGGTTATAACCGGCACGCAACGTTAGCGTCGAGTCATAAGCATAACTAACCCCTAGTTTGACTACCGTCATGTCTTGCCAGCCGAAGCCAGGACCACCGGTCGCACCAAGTGGAAGGCCGGTTCCACCCGCTGTAGTAGGCAAAGCCGTAAACGAGTTACCTACGGAACCCACTCCACTGTAATTGATACGCTCGACATCGAACGCTACCGTGGTCTGTTGGGTAGCTTTGACTGCAGCACCAAGACCATAGTTGGACGGTATGTCGAAACTTCCTTGATCAGCAAACAGGCCTTTGTAATTGCTGAATTTGCTCATCTTGGTCTTGGTCTGGTAGGTCGCACCCAAGGTTACCATGGGGCTAACTTCTCCAGTCCAGCCGATCCTTAATCCATAACCCGTCGATGTATCCGTACCTTTATTGGTTACAAAACCAGGATTGCTGGAAAAGAATGCATTATCGAAAGCCTGCAATCCGGTTGCGCTGAACATCTGATAGGCCAGGTTCAAGGAAACACCGATTGAGTTATTTGCATTGATCTTCTGTGACCAAGTTGGCGCGATGAAGAGTTGTTCCAGGTTGATACCTAACGGACCTGTACCACCCAGGAAATTCGTATCGTACTGGGTATTCATGCCACCGTTACCAAATACAGACACGCCTACCGAAGTGTCCGCGTTGATCAATTTGTTATAGCCGAACGAAGGAATATAGAACAAGCTCCTGCCATTTCCGTCAAAATTCCCGTTGGTAAATTGAGGATTCTGAGCACCACTTATTTCTGCGTTGCGAGTTGGCTTGAAAAAGATCAGTCCGACATCAACACGATCCCCAACCATCACCATACCGGCTGGATTATTCGCAGCCGCAAGTGAATCCATAGGCAGCGCAATACTTGCTCCGCCCATACCCTCGTTTTGCGAGCCATAGCCGATTGGAAAATAACCATTGGTGGCATTCGCTAACGGCGATGCCGCCATACCCAATGAAAACAATGAAGCTACGATCTTTTTGATTCTCATGCTTCTCTCCCCTGATAGTGAAAATGCCCCTATGGCATCTCAAGTTACAACACCCTGAAACAACACCCTGATACAACAAACCTCGTCTTATATGAACAAACAGATATCCGTGTCTCCGGCGAAACCCATGAACGTCGCCGCACCACCGTATTCGCATTGTTCGATGAACTCGCTCTTGTCGAACTCAAACAAGTCGACGGTCATCTGGCACGCAACGAACTTCACATCCGCTTCCAGGCATAGGTCACGCAATTCCTGCAGCGATGCGACGCCGTGCTTCTTGAGCTTCTGCTTCATCATCATGGTCGCCATGGATTCCATGCCGGGCAGCATCTGCACCATCACCGGCATCGGTATCGGCATCGGCATCGCCGGATTGGCTAGCGGGCTGATCATCACAGTCGACAGATCCTTGCGCAGCAATTGCAGTCCGTAGAAGGTAAAGAATATCTGCACGTCATAACCCAATGCAGCGGCTGTTGAAGCCAGAATGAACGGCGGATACGCCATGTCCAGTGTGCCTTTGGTGGCGATGATCGCCATTTTTTTGGTAGCCATTCTTGCCCCTTAATATGTTTGGTTGCGGGTGATTCGATTACTTCTTTTTCATGTAAAACACGTATTCGCCATTGACCTCTTCCTGGCTCAATAATGGATTGCCGGTCTGCTCGGCAAATGCGGCCATATCTTTTACCGAACCGCAATCAGTCGAGATGACCTTCAGGACCTGATTGGAAGTCATGTCGGCAAGCGCCTTCTTGGTCTTCACGATAGGCAAGGGGCAAGACATACCGCGCGCGTTCAGTTCTTTATCAAAATTCATTATTTCTTCTCCCACGAGTGAATTAAAACTACCGTCTAAAAAAATGCGTCGCCGCACGTAACTTGAGTCGCATTATAGGGATAAGCAACCCTACAACGTCCATAGCCACCAAGGGTAAACTGCGATAGCTCTTTAGGGTTATCTTTAAGCATCTGCTTATATAAGGTATCGCCAACGACATAAACCATACTACTGTCTCAAGCAATTCTCTGGATCGCAAATATCGCGCTACCCACCCAGTTTCTTTCCGATCATCTCAAAGAGCCGCGCTCTGTTGTATCAGGCAATACAGCTATATGCACACCGCTCAAAATGAGATGTGTGGTATCAAACGGTTACAGCCTGCTTGTCCAGGTGCAGACAGATTGCATCGATCGCCATCCTGTCGGTAGCAAAAATATTTTCCTCCCCGATTTTTCCGGTCAGACCGGTTCTATCCATCACGTCGGAGACTTGCTTTTTTAGCCCGCTGAACGTCAGCTTGATCCCGCTTTTCTGGAAACGATCGAGCAGGTTGCGCAGCATCTCGATGCCGGATGCATCGATCTCGTTGATGCCGTTTGATTGAACCAGAATACATTCCATCTCCGGGTTCTCCCGTTCCAGTTTCAGCAGGGCATCTTCAAAGTACGAGACATTCACGAAGCGCAACGCGCCGTCAAACCGAATGGCTCCCAGCTTCGGGTGCAAAGGAGGCAGGTTGTGGCGTACGGCATCGCGCAGGGTGGTGTCGCTGTGCAAACCCAGCACGGCTATCCTTGGTCGCATCATGCGATAGAGCAGCAGCGAGAGAGACAGGATGATGCCGGTGAGTATGCCGTTTTGTATATTCGGTGCAAAAGCCAGGGTGGCTATAAAGGTTATGATCGCTGCAATACCGTCATCCCGGCTTGCCCGCCATGCGTTCCTGATGGACTGGAAGTTGATGAGATTGATGACTGCCATCATGATGATGGCGGCAAGAACCGGCTTGGGCAGATGAAAAAGCAAAGACGTAAAGAAGAGTAATGTGAGCAGTACGAAAACCGCGGAGATGATGGATGATAATGGTGTCCTGGCGTCGGATGCCAGGTTCAACGCCGACCGGGAAAATGATCCGCTCACCGGCATCGACTGGCAAAATGCAGCCGCCACTTTGGCCAACCCCTGCCCGATCAGTTCCTTGTTTTCATCCCAGGGTTGGCGGGTTTTGATGGCGATCACCTTGCAGCTCGACATGGCTTCCATGAAACTGATCAGGGCAATCACAAAACTGGCGGGCAAGAGCGCGACTGTCGCGTGCCAATCCAACGGCGGAAGGCTCAGGGTCGGCAGGCCTTGTGGTACAAGCCCGACCACCCTGCCCCCTAAATTGGCATAATCAATTACATAGCTGACCCATGTCAGGGAAGCTACCGTGATCAATACGCCGGGCAGCTTGGGCGCAAATTTCTTGAATCCCAGCAGCATGAGGATGGCGGATATGCCAAACCCGAGCGAAAGTGCATGTGCGGTATCTATATGCAGTAGCACTCGGCTAATGTCGAGTAAAAAGTGTTCCGACTGCGCAGCCGGGATGCCCAGCAAAGTCGGTAATTGCGAGAGTCCGATAATGATCGCAGCGGCGTTGATAAACCCCATCAGCACCGGGTTGGATAAGAAGTTGAGCAGGACGCCTACCCGAAACAGGCCGAACGCGATTTGAAACAAACCGGAAATCAATGCCAATAAAATTGCATACGAGTAAAACAGAGCGCTGCCATGAGCAGCCAGTGGTGCAATACTGGCTGCTGTCAACAGGGATGTCATTGCAACGGGGCCTGTAGACAACTGATTGGAGGAGCCAAACAAGGCCCCAATCACTGTCGGGATCAATGCTGCATACAGTCCGTAATAAGCCGGGACTCCCGCAAGCTGTGCATAGGCTAAAGACTGGGGGATTGCAACCAGGGAGACCGTGATACCCGCAATCAGATCGGACTTAAGGGTGCCGGCCCGCAAGTCAAACCGCTGTGAAAAATTTCGCCAAAAAAGCTGCAGGTTCATTGTCACATTTCCGTCTTCAGCCTATGGTTTGAGCAGGAATCCCTGCTGCAACTCGTTCGTTTCGGGAGACAGCCATCACGCGACAGCTGTCTTTCCGATGGTGCTCCATGTCCGCACTATACTCGGCCCCACTGAGCATGTGTTCGTCATCAGATGTACGACCTGACTTCGTGTTGACGCGGTGAACTGCGTTTTAATCAGCCGTACTCAACGGGCCTACAACTCATTAGTCGCAAGAGAGCGCGACGGGGATAGACCGGCAAAAACTCCCCCCGCACGATAAAAATAACGACCGGTCGCCAGGAATGCCGCAAACACGACGACCGCAAACAACAGGCTGCTGATGGCTAGCTGCATCCCTCCGGAAATCACATGTCCGGACGTGCAACCACCGGCCATGCGCGCGCCGAAGAGAAGCAAGAACCCGCCGATAAAAGCCCAGAAAAACCGTTTGCCCGGATTGGCACCGTAGTATCGTACCCATAACGCAGGCACGCTGGTAATGCGAAAAGTCCGCTGGTGCAAAGCAAACACGAGTCCGGCCAAAAAGGCGCCGGTCAGAAACCACAACTCCCATGCACCCGGCTCTGCAATTTTCTTCCAATAGGCCGCATCGCCAAGACCGGTCAGCGACATGCCCGCATAAGCAAAGGCAGCCGATGCGCCCATCGGATGACCTGCAACAGAAGGCGAGGTCAGCAGCACGTTGAGCAACGCCAGACCAATCGCGGCATACAGCCAACGCCACCCCTGGTTTTGCAGTCGATGCAATAACAACGCGATCCCCATGAATAGAATCGCCAATGCACTGACTGCAATCCAAAACAGGGTATTGTCCGGCAGCATGCTACGGACAGATAACGAGCCCAGACTCGTACCGAGAAGTGGCGTTAAGTAGGGATAGGCTATGGCAAACATGAGCGAACCGCACACACCGCCGACGATACCGGGAAGCGCATCCAGATTTCCTTGTCCCAGAGAGATGACGACGGTGCCGGGACAGTAGCCGAGAATAGCCATGCCCACTCCAAACAGCAATCCCCCCATCAGCACACCGGTCAGAATCAGGGGTTTGACATGGTAGTCCGCCCACCCGAAATAGATCTCCGCTTGCAGTAAAAGTGCCCCCAAGCCGATGGTAAACGCCATCGTTTTGGCGATCGTGAAATTTTGCAGGACTGCCATGCCGGCTATGGTGTCAAACCGGTTCAAGCGGGCGTATTGCAGAATCGCTCCAAATATAAATCCCAAAATGATGATTTCCATACTCTTCCTCATCTTGTTTAAAAAAGCACATCATCCCGGTAGCGCTAGGCAAACGATCGCCTACCCGAAATGCAGCGCCTCTGCCTTACAATCTATGCCAGGGCGCTGCTAAAACTGAATATTGTTACTGCAACATTCAGATCAGTTCACCGGATCGATGACAAAGTGTTTTTTGGCTTGCAAATACGCCACTTCGGCAAATCCTGAAGGAACGATATCTGCGTCAGTCACGTGATAAAGATTGTGGAAATCGATGCCCTGTTCACGCAGGGTGTTGTCGCATACCTTGATTTGAACGCCCTGATGCTTCAACTCATCCAGCTTTTTTTGAGTCTGTTCGTCCGGATTTTTGAGCAGGGTAATGCCCTTGGCGTAGAGCACAACTGTCACATTCATCTTGCCCTTCCAAGACTCGACCGCCTTGAGGCCGTTAGCAATATTGCGAAGCTTCATCCCCTGGATACCCTTGTCGTCCGAGGTCAGAGCCACAACAATATTCAACTGTCCGTACGAGCCATGCTTGACGTTTGGCTTGACGTATTCGCTGGCCTTGGTCTCAGCGACAGTTGTGGCAGCCGGTGCCGGCACAGCAGACACAGCTGAAGCGGCATCGCCGGCAAATACGGTCGGCACAGACAGCACGGCCAGTGAAGATGCGATGACCGCTAGGATTAATTTTTTCTGAACATGCATGTGTTTCCCCTTTTTGTAATTTATCGTTTAAATCATCAACTGCGCTGTTGCAATCTGCCTAGATAGACCGTACCCCGGCTCATGTGCCGGAGTCGCATCGGACTATTGCGGTGTTTGACCCTGGTATGACTTGAAGCCAAAGTGCTTGAAGATTTCTTGTGCTTCAGGCGACTTCAGAAATTCGATCCACTTCTTTCCTTCCTTCGGATGTGGCGCCCCTTTGACCATGGCCACAGCATAGATACCTGTGGCATTCTGGTTGTCAGGAATCGCCACATGGCTGATCGGATTGCCCACCTGCTCCTGGAATATCGCTTCCGACTGCCAGGTAACGCCGGCATCCGCCTTGCCCTGCATCAGATATAGCGGGGATTGGCGGTGATGAATATGAGTCAGGATGGTCTCCCCATTCTTAACTTTTGTTTCGTACACAGCGCGGACCAGCTCTTCTCCGCCAGCCTTGGACAGGCTGTTCTTGATCTGACGACCGATCCCCTCGAATGCGGGATTCGGCATGACCAGACGCACGCCGGGATTGCCAAGATCGTTGAGGGTAGCGATCTTGGCAGGATTGCCCTTGGGCACCATGATGGTGAGCGTATTGGTTGCATAGGAAACTGCAGGACCGACCGCATAACCTTCCTTGATAGTGCTATCTATTCTTCTCAGACCTGCGGCATACGCGTCAGCGTGAACGGTCCAGGTCATGTTTCCCACGGTAATCGTGCCGCCTTGCTTGATTTGATCGGCGAGCAACCCAGGAGGAATGGTTTCGTAGTAGATCTTGCCTTTGAGTTCGGGATGCATCTTTTCAAATGCCTGAACCAACGGGGCCATGGCAAAGAAATAATTGCCGCCAACGAAAATCGACAGCCGCGGATTAATCGGATTGCCGTGGAAGTCAGGCATGTTATCGACTTCAGGCACCGTGAAATCCAGCCCCCTGGATTCAACCGGGTTGTTCTCGCCATGGCTCCAGGGCGGGTACACTCCGAGGTCTTGGTCGGCCGCACAGGCCGGTGTAAATCCGGACAAGAATGGAGCCAGCACACCTACCGCAACCGCCAACATGGACGATGCGATTGCCTTGCGAAGCGTTGCATTTGTTGCCTTGAAAATTGCATCAGTTGAAACCATGAACTTCCTCCGTTTAAATATGAATTAATGAGCAACACCCGATCAATCAATACCGGGCATCCGTCGGTTTGCCGCCCTTCGGCCAATCCTTGCGCTTGTCCACAAAATCCGGGCGCGGCATGTGCGTAAAGTATTGCGCGACATCCACTGCTTCCTGGTCGGTCAAACCGCCTTGTCCCAAAGGAAATTTCCGGGTGTTCGATATCGGCATGTTGTTCTTGACGAAGCCTGCTGCGGTATAGGTTCTTGCAATACCGGCACCAATATTGAAAGACTGACTGCCCCATAGCGGCGGGAAGACATTTCTGCCGTCGGCCTGTTTCAACCCTTCCCCCTTGTCGCCATGACATACGGCACACTGATCTTTGTAGATCTTTTTGCCGTTCTCTACATTGGGCACGATCGACTTGTCGATCTTGCCGACCCCGCGCCCCGGAATGGGCTCGTCAGCCTTGGCCTGACCTTTCATGTTGTCCATGTAGGCAATCATGGCCAGCATTTCCCGGGAATCCTTTTCCAGCGGTTTGCCGTTCATGGAGCGGCGCATACAACCATTCACCCGATCCTTGAAGTCGATGATCTTGCCGGCGCGCGGCGCATAGGATGGGAAAATGGCCGAGAGCCCAACATAAGGTGCAGCATGCTCCATGGTGCCGCCGTTCAGGTGACAGCTGTTACATGCCAGTACATTCCCTACATCCTTGGGCATAAGTGCCTTGGTTTCCGTCATCAGCCGCATGCCGTAAATCAACTGGTCCGCATTCGGGCTCGACAGCATGGCCGCAAAGCGCGGCACTGCGAATTTGGATGGCTCCGCTGGTTTGATCCCGATTTCATCGCGGACTTTCTTTATCTCCTCTGCGGTAACCGGTTCGCCCTGATTGCCCCATTGGCTGCGCACGAATGTGACGATCTCCGCCAGTTCCTGATCGGACAGGCTGTTGTAGCCGGGCATATCGAACGCGCGTTTGGCCTGTTCAGTTTCAGCCGATTTCCACCCGCTCAGCACCACATGGATGACCGATGTGGGGTTTCTGGACTGAACTGACGAATTGTCTGCCAACGGAGGAAAGAACTTGTCCATTCCACGACCATCATTCTGGTGACAGGTTGAGCAGAACTGCACGTATCCCAAACCGCCGCGAGTCTTGTACAGGTCGGCCTCCTGAACTTGAGTGACGGGTTTCGGCTTGATCACACCCGATTCTGCATTGGGGGGCAGTGAACTCAAATATTCCCCGATTGCCGAGAGATCGTTGTCACTGAAATGCTGGGTACTGAAATGAACAACCTCGGTCATGGTGCCATAAGCGGTTGCATGGCTGTTGTGACCAACCTTGAGAAACTTTGCAAACTCGGGTGCCGGCCACTGGTTGTGCAAATTGACTGCGTGCCAGGCTTCAATGGTAGACCCGGTGAGAAAATCTTTTCCATCTTCGCCATCCTGGGCCATGGTCTTTTCCTGCATTGCCACCCCGCGCGGCGTATGGCAGGAGCCGCAGTGACCCAGCCCCTGAACAAGATAGGCGCCACGATTCCATTGTGACGACTTCGCAGTGTCAGGCTTGAAAGGCGTCTCGTCGAGAAATGCCATATTCCAGAACTTCAAACCAAAACGCATGCTGAACGGCCATTTCATGCTGTTTTCCTTGTTCGCCTGGCTGACCGGCTCTACCCCGTGCATCACATAGGCATATAACGCCTTCATATCGTCCGCACTGATCTTGACGAATGACGGGTAAGGCATTGCGGGGTAGAGATTGTGGCCGTCTTCGGCAACGCCCTTGCGCATTGCGCGATCAAACTGCTCGAAGGAATAATTACCGATGCCGGTATTGACATCGGGTGTGATATTGGTGGAATAAACATTGCCGAATGGGGTATTGAATTCCATTCCGCCCGCCATGGACTTGCCGCCCTCGGCAGTGTGACAGGCAATGCAGTCACCCAGATGCGCGAGATATTCTCCGCGCCTGACTTGCTCATCCGACTGCACATCTGACGGTGTAGCAAATGCCGGACTCATCAAAATGGCTGTCAGCAGGATGCCTGTATAAAACATTATCGGTTTAAATCTAACAGCCATTTGTCTCCCCTTTTGTAAACATACAGGGCGCCTCTAATAATTATTAGATGATTTTAGAGGCACACTAATTAAGCTTAAGCACCGCACAATTATTCTGCTACTGAACTACCACCTGCTAACGCAGGTGAGTTAGGACAACTAGCCACAGAGGACTAAAGTTCTCTGGCTCGCGTTCAGCTAAACGCGCAACACCCGCAAGGCTAAAGCCGCTCGCTTTAACCTTATGATCGACATTAAATTTATTGAGATAGGACAGACTCACCAAATTAGTCGGCTTTGCAGGGGCGCAAGTATGCGTATCCCACGCCAGCACTGCCATAACCGTGATGAGGGATTAAAACATAACCCATAAGGGGGGTGCGTCCCTCAACCCATGAGAGCTATCGCGGACAGGACGAGCTTGTTCTAGTGTGCGTACCTGAGAAATCATAAGTACCTGACTAGATTGCTAGATTATAGGAGACATATATGACATTGGTAAACCCGCATGGTGGAGGCGATCTCAACCCCTTGTTGCTGGATGGCCCCAGCCTTAAGGCGGAACTCGAGAAAGCGAAAAAGCTGACTCAAGTCAAAGTCAGTTCGCGCGAAAAAGGCGACATCATCATGCTGGGCATCGGCGGATTTACCCCGCTGAACGGCTTCATGACTCACGCTGACTGGCAAGGCGTCTGCGACGGCATGACGACGACCAGCGGCCTGTTCTGGCCTATCCCTATTACCCTTTCCACCGACAAGTCGACTGCCGACACCATTTCCACCGGCAAAGAAATCGCGCTCATCGATCCTGATGACGGCAGCATTCTTGCCACGATGAAAGTCACCGAGAAGTACACCATCGACAAAGGGCACGAATGTGCCACTGTGTTCGGTACCACCGACATCGAGCACCCCGGGGTGAAGATGGTCATGGAACAAGGCGACATAAATCTCGCCGGTCCGGTAAAGGTATTGTCGCAGGGCGGCTTCCCGGAGAAATACGGCACGTTGTTCATGACGCCGAAAGAGACGCGCGCGCTCTTCAACGAATTGGGGTGGAGCAAGGTTGCAGCGTTCCAGACCCGCAACCCGATGCACCGCTCGCACGAGTATCTGGCCAAGGTCGCCATCGAAGTCTGCGATGGCGTGCTTATCCACTCCTTGCTCGGGAACCTCAAACCCGGCGACATCCCGGCCGAAGTGCGTACCCATGCCATCATGGCGCTAACCAAACATTATTTTGTTACCAAGACCATCGCCCAGGCAGGTTATCCGCTCGACATGCGTTACGCCGGTCCGCGCGAAGCCCTGTTGCATGCGCTGTTCCGCCAGAACTACGGCTGCTCGCACCTCATCGTGGGGCGCGATCATGCTGGGGTTGGCAGCTACTATGGCCCGTTCGATGCGCATCACATTTTCGACAAGATTCCCAAGGGTTCGCTCGAAACACAGGCGCTCAAGATCGACTGGACTTTCTGGTGCTACAAGTGCGGCGGCATGGCCTCCGCACGTACCTGTCCCCACGACGACAAGGAACGTCTGCTGCTCTCGGGTACCAAGTTGCGCAAGATGCTTTCCGAAGGATCCGATGTACCACCGGAATTCAGCCGTCCCGAAGTGCTGGAGATATTGCGCAAGTACTACGCGGGACTGCAAGAGCATGAGAAGGTAGAAGTAAAGCTGACGGGGCATTCCGCGAAGTAAGGCCAGCGGATATTCCGGTCATGTAGGATGGTCATTCGTCTGCAATTTTTGAGGAGAAACTAATGTTCACAAGCAATCCCTTTGCCGGACTTTCGGCATCGATTCCAACCGTCTACATGCAAGGGTATATCGTCGTAATGTTCCTGCTGGTCATGGGTGGGACAATACTTGACATGCTTCATAAGAAAAGCGCGCAGTACTTTTTCGAAAATGCGAAAAAGGCGAAGAAGAACGCAAAACGATCAGTGGGTGGTGGTGAAAAGGTAGCGATTGCCACTTCAGTGCTGGTAAAAGAAGTATTAACTTCTGGCGAATTTGACAATCCAAGGCGCAGGCTTTCCCATCTTTTGACCATGTGGGGAACCATTATTTTTATTGTGACTACCGCGATCATGATTTTCTCGCCGTCGTCCACCTCTACTCTCCTGCCTCAGCTATGGCACATCGGTGCGCTGATGCTGGCTGTGGGTGGATACTGGTTCTGGTTCTTTATCCGCGCTGATGTGGCTGCAGAAGGCCTTTCATGGTTCCGGTTAGAGCGTGCGGATTTATTTATTCTCTCGCTTCTTGCCACCTCGACCTTCGCATTGATCTGGTCGTTTACTGGCGGTGGATTGACCGTATTCTTTGCCTTGTTCATCCTGTCCAGCACGGTGCTCTTTGGCGGCGTGTATTGGTCCAAGTTTGCCCACATGTTCTTCAAGCCCGCGGCGGCCTACCAGAAAAGAACCATCATGGCCGATGGTTCTCGCGAGAATCTTCCTCCTGACTATGATTTGACTGATCCTGAAGTACAGCGCAAGTTCCCGGATGTGCCTACGTATATGGGCAAGAACCCGCCGAACATGGGGCTTTGCATCAAGGCTGAAAGAGCAAACCACTACTAATGCTGTCTTGACTAATTTTCTATAAGAAATAGAGGAATATATTATGCCAACCTTTGTATATATGACGCGTTGTGATGGTTGTGGAGAATGCGTTGACATCTGCCCATCCGACATCATGCACATCGACAAGAAGCTGCGTCGTGCTTACAACATCGAACCCAGTATGTGCTGGGAATGCTATTCCTGCGTAAAGGCATGCCCGCACCAGGCGATCGATGTGCGCGGTTATGCCGACTTTGCACCACTGGGACACAGTGTTCGCGTGATCCGCGATGAAGAGAAAGGCACGATTGCGTGGCGCATCAAGTTCCGCAACGGCAAGAAAGACATGGAGCTGCTGGCGCCGATCACGACCAAGCCCTGGGGCTCGGCGACACCGGATCTCGCAAAGGTGCCTGCCCCCAGCAAGGAGATGCGCGACAGTCAACTGCTGTTCAATGAGCCTAAATATATTCGTATGGATGACGGTGGATTGCACACGCTGCAATCCAATGGTCTGGAAATCAAAAAGGGAGTGCAATACTGATGAGCTACTCGACAATTATTGAAGACAATATCGACATCTTGGTTGTCGGTGCGGGCCTGGGCGGCACGGGTGCGGCATTCGAGGCAAGATATTGGGGGCAGAACAAGAAGATCGTCATCGCCGAAAAGGCAAACATCATGCGTTCCGGTGCGGTAGCCCAGGGCCTGTATGCGATCAACTGTTACATGGGAACCCGCTTTGGCGAGAACAATCCCGAAGATCATGTGCGCTATGCACGTATCGACCTGATGGGTATGGTGCGTGAAGACCTGCTGTTTGACATGGCTCGCCACGTAGACTCCGCTGTGCATAACTTTGAAGAGTGGGGCCTTCCCATCATGCGCAACGAAAAGAAGGGTTCGTATCTGCGTGAAGGGCGTTGGCAGATCATGATTCATGGTGAATCCTACAAGCCTATCGTTGCTGAAGCAGCCAAGAAATCAGCGGACAAGGTTTTCAACCGCATCTGTGTGACCCACCTCCTGATGGATGAATCCAAAGAGAACCGTGTTGCCGGTGCCGTGGGCTTTAATGTCCGGACAGGCAACTACCACGTGTTCAAGTCCAAGACCGTTATCTGCGGTGCGGGTGGCGCTTCCAACATCTTCAAGCCGCGCTCCGTCGGCGAAGGTGCGGGGCGTGTCTGGTACGCACCGTGGTCTTCGGGCTCTGCATATGGACTGATGATCGAAGCCGGTGCAAAGATGACGCAAATGGAAAACCGCATCGTGCTGGCTCGCTTCAAGGATGGTTACGGTCCAGTCGGCGCCTACTTCCTGCACCTCAAGACCTATACCCAGAATGGCTACGGTGAAGAGTATGAGTCCAAGTGGTTCCCGGCACTGCAGCAAATGGTAGGCAAGGAATACCTGGATCCGGAAGTTTCGCACAGAACCCACAGGCCCATTCCGACCTGCCTGCGTAACCACGCAATCATCAACGAGGTTAACGCCGGTCGCGGCCCGATCCACATGGTTACCATGGAAGCCTTCCAGGATCCTCACCTTGAAGAGATCGGTTGGCACAACTTCCTGGGTATGACCGTTGGACAGGCTGTACTTTGGGCAGCCACAGACGTTGATCCCAAGTACGAGAATCCCGAGCTGACCACCTCCGAGCCTTATGTCATGGGTTCACATGCTACCGGTTGCGGCGCCTGGTGTTCAGGTCCGGAAGATCTGTCTCCGCCGGAGTACTTCTGGGGCTATAACCGCATGACGACTGTTGAAGGTCTGTTCGGTGCCGGTGATGCGGTAGGCGGTACACCTCACGCCTTCTCGTCAGGTTCTTTCACTGAAGGCCGTCTGGCTGCCAAGGCTGCCTGTAAATATATTGATGATGGCAAAGCAGAGGGCATCCGTGTGTCTGAAGCTCAGATCAATCGTCGCATGGAGCAGATCTACAAGCCTCTGGAAACCTATCGGGTCTTTAGCAATGAAGTAGTCGCGGGTACCGTCAATCCCAACTTCATCAACCCAAGACAGGGTCTTGATCGTTTGCAGAAGATGATGGATGAGTACTGCGGTGGTTTTGGTGTTAACTACATGACCAACGACAAGCTTCTGAACATCGGTCTGAAGAAGATGTCGATTCTGGGTGAAGATCTGGAAAAGGTTGCCGCGTCCGATATCCATGAACTGCTGCGTGCGTGGGAGCTGAAGCATCGCTTCCTGACTTCTGAAAGCGTGTTCCACCATACGCTGTTCCGTAAGGAGACACGCTGGCCGGGTTACTACTACCGTGGCGATGTCATGAAGCTGGATGACAAGAACTGGCACGTGCTGACAGTTTCCCGTCGTGACCCCAAGACCGGTGAGTACACAATGGAAAAAGCACCGCTCTACCACCTGGTAGGTGATGTAGAGAAAGCGGCGCCAGTAGACCACCACTAAGCAAATGCAGGCCTGGTTTACCGGTTTTGTAAAATCAGGCCTGTGAAAATATATTTGCCATAACTTGTTAGTATGTTAGAAAGGACCGGCATATTTTTGTTGGTCCTTTTTTTGTCTATCCTGCGAGTAGTGTGACATCGCTATAGATAAAATCATGTAACACTGAGTAGGTGAAATATTCCATGAACATCATTGAAAAAACAGATGAAGAGATTTTAGAGCTGGCACACCCGATGTGGGCTGATCTTATCAAGTACTCTAACGAAGGAAACTACGGTGCTTTCACGCGAAATTTTTCAAGCTCTTTTATTGCGGGTGCCAATGAGGTTGAAATGGGCAAGCAGTTTGCAAGAAGCGACCTTGCGAAGAACCTGTCAGACGATTATTCGTATCTCGGCATGATACGCCGCGGGGAATATGTCACTGTTCTGTACAAAGTCATAAACAAAAAGAATAACAGCGAATGGCTGGGAAGACTGGTGCTGGGTTATGAAAAGGACAAGGTAAGAATCTTCGGCGCAACGCTGTTCTAAGAAAACATTTTCAATATCAGGGCGCTCTAGTCATGTCAGATACGATTGAAGACGAAAAATTCGTTGAACTGAATTACAAGGTCATCGATAACAAAACCGGTGACGTATTGGTTACTGTAGATTATCCGCTGGCTTATGTGCATGGCGTGAATGATGTGATGTCCGAAGAGGTGACAAAGGAGCTGTATGGAAAAAAAGTTGGCGACATCATCGAAGTGCCAATAGACACCGCAAAGTTGTACGGCGAGAGAGACGAATCATTGGTATTTACCGATCTTTTAGAAAATGTCCCCGAAGAATATCGGGAAATCGGCATGACCATCACCATGGAAAATGAACAGGGTGAGCCCAGAGACTTTATCGTTACCCGATTCGACGACAAGACATTGACTGTCGATGGCAATAACCCTCTTTGCGGCAGAGAAGTCACTTTCATGCTGGAAGTGCTGACAATACGTGACGCTACAGAGGAAGAAATCGAACTTGGCGGAGCGGTCGGTGCCGATCCCGACCTGAATGAAATACTCGATCGGGCAAAATGAATTATTCAACCAATTACATGATATTCCCGCCGAACAAGGCTCTGGAACGTGCAATAGCGAATTCTATTGGCATGCTGAGTGCAGAGTTGGCCGCAGCGGCTGTTCCGGATACCAAAGTTGCTGTAGCGGATAATTTTCGTTACACACGGGGAAATTATGAGCAGCACCGTTTCAGTTCTCGAATCTATGAAAGTTTGCGCGAGGCACTTGAGGCAGCGCTGACAGACGCTACCGATACAGGCGATCTTGCTGCAAAGATCAGTCGTGCACGAGAGCCGTTGGTCTGGGCAGAGACGCAGAACAATCTCGGAAACATTCTTGCCGCACTGGGGCAACAGCGCAGAGATGCAACATTGTTTGAACGGGCTATCCAATGTTTCAGCAAGGCATTGGAGGAGTACACACAGGAAAGCGCCCCCCAGGAGTGGGCAGCCACGCAATATAACCTGGGCACGGCTAACCAGGCGCTTGGTCGGTTACTTGAAGCTACACAGCCCTTAAAGGGCGCTGTGGATGCCTATACCAATGCTTTGCTGGTCTGGACGCGAGAAAAATCATTGGAAAACTGGCTGTACAGCATGCATCAACTTGGTGCCACCTTACATACGTTTGGCAAACTGCTTAAAGGCAACCGTCAATTTCAAAAATCCGTCGTTGCCTATAAAAATGCTCTTGCCGTACTCGACGCAGACAATTACGCATTGGAGCTGACCGCCACCCATAACAATCGGGCGGTCGCCTTGCATCATCTCGGTGAGTCGGAAGAAAACCCTGATCGCTTGAAAGAAGCGATCAATTCCTACGAATTGGCATGGACGGTCAGCATGGAGCAGCAGTTGCCTATCCATGTGGCAGTCATCTGCAGGGTGAACAAGGCGACAGCACAAAATGTACTGGCTCAATTGACAAATGACGCTCTGCTTGCAGAAGAAATAGCCGATGAATTTGAAGTGATTCTGGAATGTTTTCCTCACGCGCTACAGCCACTCTGTTTGAAGCATTGCGAGGAACAGCTGAAAATGGCGCAGGCACAGCTGCAAGTGATTAACAGCCAGGTTGGTTAAGAAAGGACTGAAATCAGATCCGCTCAGAAAGTTTGTTTTCCACCTCAATGAATGAGCCGGTATCCGCCAGGAAACGGATCGTTCTGGCGCCGAATCCGACTTCCGGGCTTGATTCACCTTTATCGATAGATAAAGTCAACGTCACGCCCAACCTTGGAGATAGATTGTGACTTTTACAGACTTCAACGATTTTTGCTTTAATCGGTTCCAGCTGTTTAACAATGATGTCCGTCAAGGCAAATACGTCCACCTCTCCGGAAAGGGTCTCCGTGGATAACTCCCAGGAACTTATCACTGGTTTATCCAGACTGCTGTATGCGCCGGCAGCATTGACGGAGGTGGGTTCTATCCCAAGCAGACGTGTGATGTCGTCGGGGTTGAAATGATAACCAAGCAGTGCAAAGTAAGCCCGTCCTTTATTCGATGCCAAGATAGTTTCCTCGTTAACAAGATTATGTGTCGAAGTATAAAGTATAGGGAGCCTCTAAAATCCAAATTTCGTCGCAATACTGCGTTGCTCACAAAAAATTATTCCTTACATATTACTCATATGCTGCGTCGTAATTTTTTGCTCGCGCCTTGTCTTGCTTAGAACTTTGAATTTTGGAAACTCCCTATAGATTGAACCGGAGGTGTTCTGTTGTCGACTGAAGCCATACAAGAGAAGAAAAGAGACCCCAATGATCCATGCCTGTTTTGCAAGGATCCGCGCGGGGTATCGATACAGCATGAACTTGCTTACAGTGCCCGTGACTCATACCCGGCGAGTCCCGGGCATACCGTGGTCATCCCGCGTCGGCATGTATCCAGCTTTTTCGACCTGACGCCGGAAGAAGTGGCTGCCTGCATGGGCCTCATAAAAGAGGAAAAAATACGCATTGACGAGGAGTTTAATCCGGATGGCTACAATGTCGGTGTCAATGTCGGACCAGCGGCCGGGCAAAGCATTTTCCATGTCCATATTCACATCATCCCCCGCTACAAAGGGGACGTTGAAAATCCCCAAGGGGGCATACGGCATGTGATACCAAAGAAGGCATATTACACACGTTGAACATTAGTATAATTTCAGCAGCAAAACGGGAGGGGTCGATATGCCTGTTTACATACTTCCCGTTTTTAAGCACCACTTTTTTCAACCCAAGGAGATAGAATCATGAGTGATGATAAGAAACCTTTTATGCGCCCCAAGATTCCAGACGGCCACGCATTTCGTGTAACTACCCGTCAGAAAGAAATCGTACCGGGGCAGTTTTTTGTTGGCTATGAAACTATATGGGAACCGCACCAAAAAGAAGTGCCCTATACCACTCCCAAGAAGCCCTGAAGTTATCAGCAAAGAATAACTCTGCCGCGCGAACCTGAATGGTCGCGCGGATTTTGCGTTTTGAGTAATTTTGAGGTACTCGGGAATACCGTCAAGCTATAGTTTGCTATCGGCCAGTTGCAGCGGCACGACTTTGCATTAACGCCATTTTCAAAAGGAATTTCGATGTCAGATCTCAATGATCCAAGAGTCTTTTTTGCTGCCGAGCGCACCTTGCTCGCATGGAACAGGACCAGTCTCTCCTTGATGGCATTCGGCTTCGTTATCGAGCGATTCGGCCTGTTTGTACACATCCTTTTGCCCAAACATGACATGCCCCTGCAGCGGGGGCTTTCCTTCTGGATTGGGTTGATCTTTGTGTTACTGGGAGCGGTCACTGCCGCCTTTTCCACAGTGCAATACCGGAAAGTTCTCAATACCCTCAAACCCGTCGAAATCCCGGTTGGTTACCGCACTGATCCCGGCGTCATCAGCAACCTGATCATCTCGGTGCTGGGCATCGTTCTGACGATCTACTTCTTCCAAGGCGTCTAAAGCCACTATACAAAAAAACCGCCCAAAACTTCAGGCGGCTTCGGCGTTGCATTGGCACTGGGAAGTGCACTCCATTAGCACACTTTTTTCACACCAAGTCTGGCAAGAATGCTGTCCAGCGGACAAAACCTGGTGATTCCGCTTTGGAACAAATTGAATCCGACAAATGCGGAAAACAACAAAAAATAATTGCTAACGAAAATGGGGCTGCTTTGCACACCCAGCGCCAGAGACAGCATCACAAATGTTCCCGCAACAATACAAACGATACGTTCTGAATTCATTACCACCCTCCTATCAATATAAATTTCCTAAGATACTTTTTTGTAAAGTACCGCGTAATACAAAACCGGAATAACAATCAGCGTCAGTACAGTTGAGACCAGTATGCCGAATATCAGGGACAGTGCCAGGCCGTTGAAGATCGGGTCGTCGAGAATGAACAACGCCCCCAGCATTGCAGCCAGTCCGGTCAAGACAATGGGCTTGGCACGTGCCGACGCCGCGTTGATAACAGCATGTTGCAAATCGATACCGTCTCGCAGTTGCAGATTGACGAAGTCAACCAGCAGGATGGAGTTACGCACGATAATGCCGGCCAGCGCAATCATGCCGATCATCGATGTCGCGGTAAACTGGGCACCGAACAATGCATGCCCTGGCATCACACCGATGATGGTGAGCGGGATCGGCGCCATGATGACCAGCGGCACAACATAGCTTTTGAACTGCGCAACCACCAGCAGATAGATCAGGATCAGCCCGACACCGTAAGCAATTCCCATGTCGCGGAAAGTCTCGAACGTTACCTGCCATTCGCCATCCCATTTCAGTGAATAGCTTGCATAGGGATCAGACGGTTGCTTGAAAAAATAGGATTTCAGCGTACCGCCCTGCTCCAGTTCCATACCACTAGTCCTGCTGTTGATGCCAAACATGCCATACAGCGGACTATCCAGCTTGCCGGCCATATCGCCGGTGACGTATACAACGGGCAGTAAGTCCTTGTGATAGATCGGATAATCGCGCTGCATCTGAACCACTTGCACCACTTCCGACAGGGGAACCAAGGCTCCGTCGCGGGCACGTACTTTTAGCTTCAACACATCATCAATGCGGCTGCGTTTTTCCGCCGCCAGTTCCAACCGTATTGGTGGGGCATATTTCGCATTGGCATCGTGCAACGCCGTCACATCCTGTCCTGACAGCGCAACTTGCACCGCATCCACGATGTCGCGCTGCGCCACGCCCAGTAATGCCGCCTTGCTCTGCATTACGCGCAATACCATCTTGGGCGCAATTTCGCTCACGGTATCATCTATGCCTACAATGTCCGGGGTGGCTGCAAACTGCTCACGCACCTTTGTTGCAACCTTGCGTGCCCCCTGATAATCCGGCCCGTATATCTCGGCCACGATAGGCGACATAACCGGCGGACCGGGCGGCACTTCGACTACTTTCACTTTTGCACCCCACACCTTGGCGATCTTCTCGATCGGCTCACGCACCGAGGTTGCGATCTGGTGACTGCTGCGCGAACGATTATGCTTGTCTTGCAAATTGACCTGAATATCGCCCTGTTCGGATGCGCTTCGCAGATAGTACTGGCGTACCAATCCGTTGAAATTGATGGGCGATGCAGTTCCGGCATAGGCCTCGTAATCGGTCACTTCAGGCACAGTAGCAAGATAAGCACCGATCTCATGCATCACCCCGGAAGTCTGCTCCAGCGCTGTGCCACTCGGCATATCGATTACCACCTGGAACTCGGACTTGTTGTCGAACGGAAGCATTTTCAACACGACCAGTTTGACCACTGCCAGCGACACTGCAAACAGCAGAGCAGCCAATATTCCCAGCCACAATTTGCGCCGAGCAGGCTTTCCATGCACACCGTTCAAGAATGGCGACAAACGATTGCGGAAAAAACGGGCGATCTTGGTATCGCGTTCATCCTTGACCACCGCGTGATGCGCATCGGCCAGCTTGAACGCCAACCAGGGCGTGATGATGAAAGCGATGGCCAGCGAGATCAGCATACCCATACTGGCATTGATCGGGATCGGACTCATGTACGGCCCCATGAGGCCGGTTACAAAAGCCATCGGCAACAGCGCGGCAATGACGGTAAAGGTTGCGAGAATGGTCGGGCTTCCCACCTCGTCAACCGCCTCCGGAATGATTTCTGACAGCGGCTGATTCTGCGCAAGTTCGCGACGGCGATGTATGTTTTCCACCACAACAATGGCATCGTCCACCAGAATACCGATTGAGAAAATGAGCGCAAACAGCGATACCCGGTTCAGCGTAAAACCGTATGCCCACGAAGCAAACAGTGTCACTGCCAGCGTCAACAAAACCGCAACTCCGACGATGACTGCCTCGCGACGGCCGAGGGCAAACCACACCAGTGCGACCACGGCAAATGTGGCGAAGAACAGCTTCTTGATGAGTTTCATGGCCTTGTCGTTGGCAGTCTCCCCGTAGTTGCGAGTGATCGTCACATGCACATCGGCGGGAATTACGCTGCCTTTCAATTCTTCCACGCGCTGTAATAATTTATCGGCAATGTCCACCGCGTTTTCACCCGGCTTTTTGGTCACCGCAAGTGTCACCGCGCCGAACTCTCCCTGCGTCTTGATGCTTTTGTCGCCTGCTGCCGCACCAGTACCCATCCACACATAACTTCCGGGCTGATCGGCACCGTCCTGCACTTCCGCCACATCGCGCAGGAATACAGGCTTGTTGTCGGTCACACCGATTACCAGTTGGCTGACTTCATTTGCATCGCTGAGGAAAACACCGGTCTGCACCAGCACCTCACGGTTGTTCTGTACCAAACTGCCGGCACTGTGCGACACATTGGACGCCTGCAATGCCGCACGCACTTCCTGCACCGAGAGTTGGTGCGCATTCAATGCTTCAGGATCGAGCAATACGCGCACGATGCGTGGCGTCCCGCCCAGGGTCGTGACTTCACGGGTACCCTTGACGCGTTTCAATTCGGATTCGATGGCATGCGCAACCTGGGTCAGCGCCACTCCGCCGGCGGTCTGATCACGCCACAAAGTGAGACCGAGTATCGGCACATCGTCGATCCCCTTTGCCTTGATGATAGGTTGCAAAACACCAAGCGTGGGCGGTAGCCAGTCGGCATGCGAGTTGATGACATCGTAGAGCTTGACCAGCGAAGGCACATGCTGCTCGCCAACCTTGAACTGGATAGTGAGGACGGCCATGCCCGGTTGCGATACGGAATATACGTGATCAACACCGGAAATCTGCGACAGCACCTGCTCCGCAGGCGTTGACACGGTATTTGCCACGTCCTGCGCAGAAGCGCCAGGATAGGCGATCAGCACGTTGGCCATGGTGACGTTGATCTGCGGCTCTTCTTCGCGCGGAGTCACCATCACCGCAAACATGCCGAGCAACACAGCCACCAGCGCCAGCAAAGGCGTCATCTGCGAATGCAGGAAGGTCCGCGCAATACGGCCGGATATTCCCATGCTCATCGCTTGTTCTCCGAAGCGACCATGCCCGCCTTGATTGCATCACGCGCCACGCGCTCTCCGACATTCAATCCGGCCAGCACCTCAATCTCGTTCTGCTCATTGGCGTCACCCAGACGCACCTGGCGCAGATGAGGCATATCCTTTTCATCCACCACATACACAGCAACCACTTCACTGCGGCGCAGCACTGCGCTCACAGGAATCAGCAACTTGCTCGCCTTGCCCACTACAAAATGCGTACGCACGAACATGCCGGGATAGACATTCGCCTGATTGGCGGGCAGTTCGACACGTACTTGCGTACTGTGCGTACGAACATCTGCCGACGGTTGTACCGTGACGGATGCTGCCTTAATCCAGCGGCTTAAGGAAGGCACCTCAATTGTTACTATCGGGTGGCTACCGATGTCCTTCAGCTTGTCCTGCGGCACATTGGCAATAACTCGCAACTGTGACGGATCGAAACCGGTCATCAGCGGCTTACCCACCGTGACCATCTCGCCCATCTCCACCATGCGCGCCGATACAACACCCGCATAAGGGGCTATCACCGAAGTATAGCTTTGCGTCAGCGCCGATTGCTGCGCGCCTGCCTCGCTGGCAGCGGCTTGTGCCTGTGCCACATCAAAATCCGACTTTGCTTTGTCCAGCGCGGCCTGACTGATGAATTTCTGTTCGAACAATTGTTTTGAGCGCTCATAGGTCAGTCTCGCGTTTTGCAGAGAGGCTTCGGCCTGTGATAATTGTGCCTTGCTACCCGCCAAGGCCTGGTTTGCTTCGCGCTCGTCGATACGCAATAGAACCTGACCTTTGTTCACATGGTCTCCCACGTCAAAAAATAATCCCTTTACCCGCCCTGATATTTGCGCCGACACGGTCGATTGGTGCGTCGCTTCCACCACTCCGTCGATGCTGTATGTCTGCTCGACTTCACGCATTTGAACCGGGGCTGTCGCCAGCGGCTCTGCCATACATAACGGGGCAACAATCAATAACATCAAGCCGACAAATTTCATCATTAATCTCTCTTCCGTTGTCATTGGGTAACTTAAAGCATTTATAAATCAAATAAATATCTGGATAGATTGAAAACTCATCACACAGAACAAAATACATCCCGCACCATGCTTACCAGATTAAGAGTGCGCGAATCGCTGATACGGTAATACACACGATTAGCATCTTTTTGTGTCGCCAGTAAGTTCTTGTATCTCAAAATGGCTAAATGCTGTGAAATGTTACTCTGCGTAGATCCAACCTGCTCAACGATATCCTGTACACTCAACTCGCCATCGCCCAACGCACATAGAATCTTGAGGCGCAAGGGATGCGAGATAGCCTTGAATGAGGCCGCTGTGATGATGAAGTCCTCGTCCTTATCGATCAGCATATTTGCCTGTGCCTTTCCGTTTCACTTGTCATTTTGAACATATAGGCGAAATCGGTAAAATCATTCACAAATTGCAACGGCATCAGTATAACACAATATAAGAATATTCTAACATAGCGAATCTATTGCCAGATAAATAGCTAATATTCAATGTATTAAAGTTACATAACTCCGCTTTAAAATACAGTGTTCAAGCTATTCAGACCACTAAGGGTCCAAAATAATCGTCATCTTTGAGGTTCGCAGCGGTGGCTGCCGGAGGATACATTGGCGAATCGACGTTCATTGTCAGATTGAACTTGCATTAGCCAGATAATGATCAAGTTCAGGTTTGTGCCCATGGCAAGCCATCAAACCGCCAACCATTGTGTGAATTGCGATGGTGGGTATCGTCGAGATCACCCTCGAATCCGTGCTCGACGTTATAAATATCCTTAAAACCTGCATTCTCCAAGGCCAGACCGGCATCCGCAGAACGTCTCCCAGAGCGGCAGATAAGCAAGATAGGCCGATTGACACTGGCGGCTTTCCGCACATGGGCGATGAACATCGGATTGATCTCCCACTCCGGACCATCTACCCAGGGGATATGAATAGAGCCACGCGGGTGCCCGACGAACATATACTCCATCTCGCTGCGGACATCGACAAACACCGCTTCAGGGTTCAATTTTAGAAATTCGTATGCTTCCTTAGGCTTGAGGTGCTGCATGTTCGCTCATTGTTGATCTGTTCAGGATGGAGCGATTATACCTCCACGAAAACAGAGATAGCGCTTTGCCAAATCACTTTCCGCAATATTTTTCAACTTCTTCGGCTGAATGACGTGCCCATCAAGCCCGGCGTGCTTGATGCTGCCACCATAGGCAACGCTCACCAGTTAAAAATAAACCGCCGGGATGGCGAGCGGGATGGCGAGTTTAGCACCCTGATTTTTGTTGATCTCCGATTGGTCAATCTCGATGTTGGCTTGGCACAACTGGCAGGGCGTGACGATCATTACAGCACCATGATCTTAGGCCTCCCATGCAGAATGCTGCAGGGTACGTATCTCAAAACACATGTGTTCCAGATCGCCAAGTATCCAGGTTGGAACTGCGACTACACCGGGAGCGTCTATGCCCGCAACCGAACCGGGATTGACCAGCCAGCTATGTCCGCCGGTAATGTTTGATTGCTTCCCGACATGAGCGGTATGACTGTGTCCATGGCAAACCAGATCATAGTCTCCGGTACAGGCGAAAGCTTGACCGTGATGCGGCATGTGCGTGACGAATATCTTGCGCCCACCAAGTTCCAGCGCCACTTCCTGTCCATAATAAGTAAACAGTCCGTTGGATTTCGCCATCATGCGGTACAGTGCAGCTACATCGCCGATATTGTTGCCATGTACGGCATGGATTGGAATACCCAGCTTGAGCGAGGCGCGCAAGGTATTGACGCCGATCAGGTCACCACAGTGTATGACAGCTTGTGCCCCGGCAGCCTGCGCCTCTGCAATGGCTTCCACAAGGGGATCTGAGCGGTCATGGCTGTCGGAAACAATACAGATCTTCATACCAATTTGCATCGCGAGGATTCCGTCACATTAGGCATAATTCCTGCTCGGAGTGTCTATAGCTACATCGGGTGGGGTGACTATAGCCCTGAAGGGGTAGCAGTTAAAAATTCAACAAGGTTCTGTTGATATTAAAGATAAAGCGGCATACCCTAGTATGGCTATTTGGAATGCTAGGTTAGAGGTATTATCAGACATAAATTTAGGGCTTTCGGACATTTTATCGATGGATGTTATGGATACAAAGTTCAAGTCAACAGACGAGTCAGCCAACGTCGCTTTCTACTGGACACGCGACCCTGAGTTGGTGTTTCCCGGCAAGAATGGCGGGCTGGAGGCTTGCGTGGAACAAGAGTTCACTGCTGCCCGCACCAGCGACCTCAAAACACTGCTTAACACTTTCCTGGAAACAGCCACCAGTTTTCTCAAGGCCAAGGCCGCTGTGGTGCGAGTGTTGCTCCCGGACGAACAGACTCTGCAAGTTATCAGCGCAGTCGGATTGTCAGGAGAAGAACTTGAAGCCGAGCGTATCGTCGAACTGGCTTGCGAAGATTGCGGCAAAGACGCTTTCAAACATGGCCTCTGCTCTACCAATATCGAAAGTTGCACAACACGAAATGGCGACCAACCCAGGCAGTTTCGCTCGGTGATCTCCATTCCGCTTGTATGCCGCAATACCCCTGAAGTCTTACTCGGTGTTTTCACACTTTTTTTCGACACCCCCCAATCCTCCTCCGGCAACTCGGCAGCCATGGCGAACAGTTTTGCCGACCTGATGGGCTCTCTCATTGAACACATCAAATCAACACGCGAGGCCAAACGGGAAGAATTGTTGATGGAGCGTCAATCCATCGCCAACGATATCCACGATTCGCTTGCACAAACTTTAAACTATGCACGCATGAGTACTACGCTGCTGAGCGACGCGATACGGAACAACAACGAAGTGATGGCAACAAAATATGTACGTGATATCGATGAAGCTCTCGAAATCGGCCAGAAAGCGGTCCGTACACTTATCACTGATTTTCGCAGCGACATGGATCCGGCAGGACTGCTGCATGCGCTGCAGACACTGGTCGAGCAATTTGTCCTGAAACATTACATCGTTCTTGACTGCTCCATCCGCGTCGCCGATCTCGACCTGCCGCTGGAGCACGAGATCCAGACATATCACATCGTGCGCGAGGCACTCTCCAACATTGCCAAACATTCCAGCGCGAGCCATGCACGGTTGATAGTCGATCATCTTTGCGGCTACTATGTATTTACAATTGAAGACAACGGAGTTGGGACATTTTCACCGTTGGAAGGGCATTACGGGATCATCATCATGCGCGAACGTGCACAACGTATCGGCGGTGAAATTAAAGTGGAAAGCACGAAAGGATTGGGAACTTGCGTACAACTGTTCTTCCCCGAACCCGAGCTAAACTGGAGAACAGCACATGGATAACAAACTAAAGATCGTGCTGGTAGACGACCAGGGGCTGTGTCGACGCGGACTCAGCGAACTGCTCACGCACTGCTACGATTTCAATGTAATCGGTGCGGTCGGCTCAATCGAAGAGCTGCGCGCTCTTATTCGAGAGCAACCAGACCTGTTGGTCATGGATCTGCGTATGAAACCGATGGACGGTCTGGCCATGCTTGAACAGTTGCGCAAGGAAGGCTGCACCATTCCTGCCGTGATGTTGACCATGAGTGATTCAGAAGCGGATCTAGGCAGCGCAATACGCGCCGGAGTGCGCGGCTACCTGCTTAAGGATATGGCCCCCGAAGAAGTGGTGGATGCCATTCGCCGTGTTGCTGCCGGTGAACTGGTGGTTGCACCGACCATGACAGTCAAGATGATCGAAATGCTGCGCGGAGATCAGCCGGGGCAGGAGCCGAGAAATTCACTCAAACTTCTGACCGAGCGCGAACGCGAAATCCTGCAATTGCTTTCTCGCGGCGAAAGCAACAAGGCCATTGCCCTTACGCTATCGATCAGTTACGACACAGTAAAGCAACATGTGCGGCACATCTTGAACAAACTCAATCTGTCGTCCAGGGTGAAGGCTGCCGTGCTTTTCGCCAAGGAGCAAGGAACACCGGAAAACAGTGAAGCATCATCGAATATGCAGGTCAGTTCAAAGAAGCAAGGCAGCAAGTAAATCAGGCATTCGTTCCATTAATAAACAATACAGAGAGGAAATAACATGGCACACATCGTCATTATGGGAGCAGGTCTTGGCGGCATGCCGGCGGCATATGAGATGCGAGATAAATTGGACAGCAAGCACAAGGTTACGGTCGTCTCAAACACCGAAAACTTCCATTTTGTCCCATCCAACCCATGGGTGGGTGTCAGGTGGCGCGACCGCAAGCAGATCGAGTTTCCTGTGCGCGCTTATCTGGAACGCAAGGGCATCGAATTCATATCCACTGGCGTCAAACGTGTTCATCCCGACAAGAATCAGCTCGAACTGAACGATGGCAAGAGCATCGATTACGATTACCTGGTGATCGCCACAGGTCCCAAGCTGGCGTTTGACGAAGTCGAGGGACTGGGGCCGCACGGTGGCCACACATATTCAGTATGCCATGTGGATCACGCAATGAAATCGCATGATGAGTGGGAAAGTTTCTGCGAAAAGCCCGGCCCCATTGTGGTTGGCGCCGTACAAGGTGCTTCCTGCTTCGGTCCCGCATACGAATATGCTTTCATCATGGAAACCGATCTGCGCAAACGCAAGATTCGCACTAAAGTACCGATGACATTTGTCACTTCAGAACCCTACATTGGTCACTTGGGCTTGGGCGGAGTTGGTGACTCGAGGGGTATCCTTGAGTCCGGCATGCGTGACAAGGGCATCAAATGGATATGCAATGCCAAGGTCACCAAGATTGAAGCGGGCAAAATGTTCGTCACCGAGCATGACGACATGGGCGTAGAAAAAAAGAAACACGAGCTTCCGTTCAGCTACAGCATGATGTTGCCCGCCTTCAAGGGAGTCGATGCGGTGTTCGGCATAGACGGACTGGTTCAGGCACGTGGTTTCGTCGTCGTGGACAAGCACCAGCGTAACCCAAAGTACAAGAACGTTTTCGCGGTTGGTGTGTGTGTCGCTATTCCTCCTGTGGAAGCCACACCGGTTCCATGCGGCACCCCCAAGACCGGCTACATGATCGAATCCATGGTTACCGCCACCGTGCATAATATCCATGCAGATCTGGTCGGCGAGCCTGCAGACAAGGAAGCGACATGGAATGCCGTTTGCCTGGCCGATTTTGGTGAAAGCGGTGTCGCATTCGTTGCTATTCCGCAAATTCCACCGCGCAACGTGAACTGGTTCTCCGAAGGCAAATGGGTACATCTTGCCAAAGTCGCTTTCGAAAAATACTTCATCCGCAAGATGAAAAAAGGCACGTCTGAACCGTTCTACGAAGGCAGCATTATGAAAATGCTGGGAATCGAAAAGCTGAAATAAGCACAAGTCCAAAACCAACTAAAAAGCCCCGGAAATCCGGGGCTTTTAGTTTGGCAAATTTGATTATTTTCCCGGTCGGGTTGCCATGTCGCGCAATAACTGCAATAACTGCGACCAGTCCACGACGGGGCCAATATCGGAAATACTACGACTCCGTGCTTGTCCAGAATGCAAGTTGTGGGGAAGGCAGTGGCAATATCACAATCATAAACTTTCATGACATTCGCAAAAAAGAGCATATCTGAAAGAGTTACGCTTCCTTGCCCAACATATTCTCAAACTTGGCGAGTAACTGTTCTCTGCTTTCCAAATGGGCAGGATCCTGAGTGATGCAATTGACAGGACAGACTTCTACGCATTGCGGCGTGTCGAAGTGACCAACACATTCAGTACATTTCTCGGGATCGACGACGTAAAGGTTCTCGCCTTGAACAAGGGCGCCATTCGGACATTCCGGTTCACACACATCGCAGTTGATACATTCTTCAGTAATATACAAAGCCATTTTTCACTCCTAAAAATTACCCATTTTTTATATCGCACCAGACAACATAAACTGGCTCAAATGCTCATAGAAGCCCGCCTCCACAGTCAAAAAGTTGATGAAAGTTCAGAGGGTAGACAAATCAAAAAAAATACCTGTGACGCAAAGCGTCACAGGAAGAGTCTGAAAGGAGGGAGTATCCAATCAGTGAGGTGCCTAACTAACTTCATTGCATATAAGACGTATGCGTCCTCTGTTTTAGCAACCACTATGCCAGCACGGTAAATTTCATTTTTATTGTTTATTTTCAAATAGATATTTTCAACAATATTAGCATACCCAGAATCGGCCATTGATAAATACGCCATGAATGACATAGCATAACTGCCATGACTGCCACAAATACACTGGCACACATATTTCACCAACTCCCACTCAGGCTATGACCTGAATGATAGTGCTGACTGATACGAGTTGAGCGGACATGGATGAAAGCAACTTCAGAACGCAAGACCCAACTCCCGACGTAGACAACGTTCCCGGAAGCACCTTGCAGGAATCAACCGGGAGCGAAGCGGCATGGGATTTTCATGAACTCCTCACGATGCACGAACGAAATGCTGATGAGGAAGCGGATGCGTTGCGTATTGCGGATGAAGGCCGTACTGATGAACCCTTAGTGCCTGAGCTTGAGCACTAGCCAGCTCAGTTCCCGCCAGCCCCAAAGGCGCATCCGCTCCAGCAGGATACTCCCACGTTAGCGGCATGCCACATTCATATCTCTGAGAGTGCAAAGGTGGTTATTCAGCTCAATCTTCCGCAATGAGCATTGGAATTTAAATCCATGCATGGTGGCAAGAATAATTTTAATTCAATATATTGAGAATGAATTGGATGTGAAAATGCACCGCAAGACGTGCTTAGGCACAAAATCGGATACAGTGAAAAAACCAGCAAGGACTACTACGTTGATGCAGTAAATTGGGGTGGCTGATGGGGCTCGAACCCACGACAACTGGAATCACAATCCAGGGCTCTACCAACTGAGCTACAGCCACCGTTGAACCGTCATGTCTATTGGTGTGCCCGACTGGAATCGAACCAGCAACCCCCAGCTTAGAAGGCTGGTGCTCTATCCGGTTGAGCTACGGGCACAATTCTGTCGGCAACCAACAAACTTCATACTACTTGAACCTGGTCGGGGTGGAGAGATTCGAACTCCCGACATCCTGGTCCCAAACCAGGCGCGCTACCAGGCTACGCTACACCCCGAAGGCCGCGCACTATACAGGGCACGGCTAAAAAAATCAATTTTACTCGTGCGATTTCTTTGTGATCTGCGGCATCGCCAGCATCAGGTAATACACCATCGACCACAGTGTAAGTACTGCGGCCATATAAATCAGCAATGTCCCCCACCACAGCGTCGAAATACCGAACAAAGGCTCCTGATACAACAGGAACAGGATTGCGATCATCTGGAACGCCGTTTTGAATTTGCCCAACATCGAAACCGCAACACTCTTGCTGTTGCCCAATTGCGCCATCCATTCGCGCAAGGCGGAGATGGTAATTTCGCGACCTATAATGATAAAGGCGATAAAGACGTCAACCAGATTCAGCTTGACCAGCACAATGAGCGCTGCTGCAACCATTAGCTTGTCAGCCACGGGATCCAGGAATGCGCCGAAAGCGGAACCTTGATTCAAGGCACGGGCCGTATAACCATCCAGCCAATCCGTGAGTGCTGCCAGCCAGAAGATGAACGTGCTGAGCAGGTGTTTCTCGTGCAGGCTTAACGTGTTGTCCGATACATAGAACACCGCGACGAAAACGGGGATCATTAATATTCTGAACCAGGTCAGCAGATTCGGTATATTGAGCGGCATATCAATGCAATTATCGGTAAATTTTTTCAGCAACAAATTCGATTTAATGGAGTTGCTGGTATATCTTTTCTGCGAGCGCGGGACTGATTCCTTCAACTCGCGCCAATTCTTCCACGCTGGCTTGATGCACGCCTTTAAGGCCACCAAAGTGAGTCAGCAGGTTGCGCCGTCGTTTCTCGCCCACCCCTTCAATATCCTCCAGCGATGAGGCGGTACGCGCTTTGCCGCGCCGCGCGCGGTGACCACTGATGGCAAAACGATGCGCTTCATCACGCACTTGCTGGATCAGATGCAGGGCAGGACTGTCTGTGGGCAATTGTAGCGGCTTTTCAACACCGGGTCGTAACAATTGTTCCATTCCCGGTTTACGCTCCACCCCTTTGGCCACGCCGACCAGCGCAATGTCGGACAGCCCGAATTCTGTCATCACTTCCACCGCTATCCCCAATTGCCCTGCACCGCCGTCGATCAGGATCAGGTCTGGACGTTTGCCTTCACCCTGCTGTAGTTTCTGGTAACGCCGCTGCAAAGCCTGTCTCATTGCGGCATAGTCATCGCCCGGGGAAATGCCGCTTATGTTATAGCGGCGGTATTCCTGCGGGCGGATCGCAAGTTCGTCATACACGACGCAGGACGCCACGGTGGCCTCGCCCAAGGTATGGCTGATGTCGAAACACTCGATGCGCTTCAGGTCGGGCAATGACAGCACGGTGCGCAACGCCTCCAGGCGCAGTGTCTGTCCGGCTTGGAGGCCTGCCCGCTGGCGCAACGCCAGCAGCGCGTTAGCCTGCGCCATTTCAAGCCACTGCCGCCGTTCGCCGGTCACTGCATGGCGTATCTGCACCTTGTGCCCGGCTTGTTCGGTCAACAGCTGTTCCAGTGCTTCGTCGGTGATTTCAATGCTGGTGATAATCAGCGGAGGAACACTGCTCTCGAGATAATGCTGCGCCAAAAATGCTTCCAGCACTTCGGCACTGTCCTGCCCCTGCACATTTTGTGGAAACAACGGCTTGTCCCCGAGATGCCGCCCGCCGCGCACTAAGGCCAGATTCAGACACAGCGCGCCTTCTGCTTCAACCACCGCAACGATATCAGCATCCGTGTCACGCCCGCTCTCCACGAATTGTTTTTCCTGCACCGTGTGCAGTGCCTGCAACTGGTCGCGTAGCGCAGCGGCATGTTCGTACTGCAAGTTCTCCGCCGCTTGCTCCATCGCCTCGCGCAAGCGCTTCTCCACCTCGTCATGCTTGCCCTGCAACAGCAGCACGGCATTGCGCACATCGGTGGCGTAATCCTCAGGGCTGATGATGCCGACGCAGGGCGCACTGCAGCGATGGATCTGGTGCAGCAGACACGGCCGCGTGCGGTTGTTGAACACGCCCTCTTCGCAGGTGCGCAGGCGGAACACCTTTTGCAGCAGATTGATGCTCTCCTTTGCAGCCTGCGCGTTGGGATAAGGGCCAAAGTATTGATGGCGCTTGTCGGTTGCGCCACGGTAATAGGTCAGGCGCGGCGACGGGCTGCCGGTCAGCACGATGTAAGGGTAGGATTTGTCGTCGCGGAACAGGATGTTGTAACGCGGCTTCAGTGACTTGATAAGGTTGTTTTCCAGCAGCAGCGCCTCGGCTTCGGAGCGTGTCACTGTAACTTCAATGCGCGCAATGTGGGACACCATCAGGCGGATGCGCGGCGATAGATTGCTCTGCTGGAAATAAGAGCCGACGCGTTTTTTGAGCTGGTTGGCCTTGCCCACGTACAACACCTGCCCTGCCTCGTCCAGCATGCGATAAACGCCAGGCTGCAAAGGCAGCGAGGCGATGAATTCTTTAGGATCGAAGTTTGTGGTGTTCAAGGATGGATTCAAAGACCTGATGGAACATGGCTTCGGTCAAGCGTTTGGTTTGCGTATTGTAGCGGCTGCAATGGTAGCTGTCATAAAGCTTCGAACCATTCGGCAAAGCGTGTCGCGCGGCGTGGGAAAATTTGAAATCTTTCGCCTTCAGGCCGCTGGCGCGCAATACCGCTTCGTGAGCGATGATCCCCAGGGCCATGACGGCAGCTCCGTTCGGCAACGCCGCCAGTTCCTGAGCCAGGTAACTATTGCACTGCCTGATCTCGCCGGGTTCCGGCTTGTTTTGCGGCGGCAGGCAACGCACCGCGTTGGTGATGCGACAGCCTTTGAGGGTCAGCCGGGGATTGGCTTGTTTGTTGGCATCCAGCGGCTCGGAGGCAGTTGCAAGACCGTATTTATGTAGGGTGGAATACAGCAGATCGCCCGCATAGTCGCCCGTGAAAGGCCGACCGGTGCGGTTCGCCCCGTGCATACCCGGTGCAAGGCCGACGATCAGTAACGGCGTACCGGCCTCACCGAAGGAAGGTACGGGTTTTGCAAAATAGTCCGGTTGCGCGGCTCTCACCTCATCCAGAAAAGAGGCAAGGCGCGGACACTGCCGGCAATCGGTAGAAAATTTATTCATCATTGTTTATGTTCACACTATTGGAATCGCAAGGCGTCGATCGGCTTGAGCAAGGATGCCTTGCGTGCCGGATACCAGCCGAAAAAGATACCGACTGCCGCCGCCACGCAGAAGGCCGTGATAATAGAAGTCACGGTCACCAGCACCTCCATACCCGCCAGTCTGTTCACTGCGATTGCCCCGCCGACACCAAGAATGACGCCGACCAGGCAACCGACGACCGAGATGATAATGGCTTCCAGCAGGAATTGCAGCAGGATATCCTTGCCGCGCGCCCCGATGGCCATGCGTATGCCGATCTCGCGCGTGCGTTCGGTGACCGACACCAGCATGATATTCATGATGCCAATACCGCCGACCAGCAGGGAGATCGAAGCGATGGCGCCCAGCATCATGGACATGACCTGTGCGGTTTCGGCGGCTGTGTTCGCCATTGCCGTCAGGTTGCGCACGGTAAAGTCGTTGTCGGCGCCTTCGCGGATGCGGTGGCGCTGGTGCAGCAGTTCGTTGATGGATGTTTCCACCCTGCTCATCGCGTCATCCGACTCCGCCTGCGCCATGATGAAGCGCACCGTGCCCCCGATGCGGGTGCCGAACAACTTGCGCTGAGCTGTCGTCACCGGAATCAGCACGGTGTCGTCCTGATCGCGCCCGTCCAGGCTTTGCCCCTTGGCCCCCAGCACGCCGAGAACGACATAAGGACTGTTCTTGATGCGGAGGGTCTTGCCGACCGGGTCTTCGTCGCCGAACAGGTTCTGCACCACGGTCTGGCCCAACAACGCCACCTGGGTCGCCGAACGGACGTCTGAATCGGAAAATGGAAATCCTGCCGAGAGTTGCCAATCGCGCACGGTGAGAAAGCTCGGCGTGGTGCCGGTGATCTGCGTGCTCCAGTTGTTCGGGCCATACACCAGCTGTGCGGTGCCGGGCGAAGCCGGTGCCGCCGCATTGACCGAGGGCAATTCCTCGATGGCTTGCGCATCGG
Source organism: Sideroxydans sp. CL21 (assembly GCF_902459525.1). Taxonomy (NCBI): domain Bacteria; kingdom Pseudomonadati; phylum Pseudomonadota; class Betaproteobacteria; order Nitrosomonadales; family Gallionellaceae; genus Sideroxydans; species Sideroxydans sp. CL21. Next base: position 1,739,652 of record NZ_LR699166.1, on the reverse strand, counting down.
CAATGGTCAGCGTCGGCGACGCGCCTCCACCCATGCGGGCACCGCCGGAAGTCGTGGAACCGGAAAGTATGATGAACAGGTTGCTGCCCATGGAGGCGATGGATGCCTGCACCTGCTGCTGGGCACCCTGCCCCACCGCCAGCATCAGGATCACGGCACCTACGCCGATGACCATACCGAGCATGGTCAGGATGGTGCGCAGCCGGTTCGCCCCCATCGCGATCCAGGCTTCGCTGAGCATGGCGCTGATCATGACGTCTGCTCCAGATGTTCCGGTGCGGCGTGCTCAACTGCTCCGTCGTATACGATGCTTCCGTCGGAAAGACGCACCAGCCGTCGGGCATAGGCGGCGATGTCCGGCTCGTGCGTGATCAGGACGATGGTGATGCCGTCACGCTGGTTCAGCTCGGTGAACAGCGCCATGATGTCCTGGCTGGTATGGGTATCGAGATTGCCGGTAGGTTCGTCTGCCAGCAGAAGTTTGGGCTGGTTCACGAGTGCGCGTGCAATGGCAACGCGTTGCTGCTGCCCGCCGGATATCTGGTTCGGGCGCGAGCGTGCGTATTGCCCGAGACCAACTCTCACGAGCATCTCGTTCGCCCGTGCCAGGCGTTCTGCGCGCCGCGTGCCGCGATAGATCAGGGGCAAGGCAACGTTGTCTTCCAGGCTGGCTCTCGGCAACAAATTGAACCCCTGAAACACGAAACCTATCACCTGATTGCGCAACAGGGCCAGTTCATCGCGGCTCTGCTTGTTCACATCGCGTCCTTTGAGAAAGTAGCTGCCGCTGGTGGCCGCGTCGAGGCAACCGAGAATATTCATGAAGGTGGACTTGCCCGAACCTGACGGCCCCATGATGGCTACAAACTCTCCGGGCATCACCGTGAAAGACACATCCTTGAGCACCGGCACGGTTCCGGCCTCGGTCACGTATTCCTTGTACAGCCGCTCGATATGAATGACGGAATCGTTGTTCATCATCTGCCCGCCGCTAGAACAATCTCATGCCGGTACTGGTGTTCTTCGCCGGCGGCTGACGATCCTCGACGACGACCGCATCGCCTTCCTTGATCTCTCCGCCCAGCACTTCGGTCATGCGGTTGTCGGTGATGCCGACGGAAAGACGCACCGCTTTCGGTTGAGCTTTCTCCAGAACGTACACCGTACCCATCGGGATCGTGTCGCCCTTGTCCTTGTCCTTGCCTCGCCCTTCGTCCTTGGGCCTGCTGTCACCGCTGTTGCGCGCCTTGTCCGGGCGCGGTCCGGCATCGCCGGGGCGAAACCGCAATGCCGCATTCGGGACCCTTAGCGCATCCTTGCGCTGGGCAACCACGATGTTCACATAAGCCGTCATGCCCGGCATCAGGACCTGATCCAGGTTGTCCACCGACACCACCACGTCATAGGTCACCACGTTCTGCTGTGTGGTCGGGTTAAGGCGCACCTGGCGCACCGCGCCGCGAAAACTGCGGTTGGGGAAAGCGTCCACCCGGAAAGTCGCTTGCTGTCCTACCCGGATGTTGCCCACGTCCGCCTCGGCATAACTTGTATCGATCTGCATGTGCGAAAGATCCTGCGCGATCTGGAACAAGGTCGGCGTCTGTAGCGATGCTGCCACGGTCTGCCCGACATCGACCAGTCGCGATACAACGACACCGGATACCGGCGAACGGATCACGGTATAGCTCATGTTGGTCCGGTCACGCTCCATTTGCGCCTGTGCCAGCGCAAGCTGAGCCTTGGCCGCTTTGAGCATCTGCACCGCGGTGTCAAGATCCTGGCGGGTCACGTACTCCTGTTCGAACAGTCCGCGCGTCCGTATCTCGTTGGCCTGTGCCAGCTCCAGCGAAGCCTGGGCGTTTGCGATATTCGCCTCACTTTGCAGCAGTTGTGCATGGGTCAGGGTCGGGTCAAGTTCCAGCAGCACCTGCCCCGCTTTGACCTGGTCATTGAAATCGGCATGCAGTTTCTTTACGATCCCGGAAATCTGACTGCCGACGCTGACCAACACCACCGGATTCAGCGTCCCGTTGGCCGAGACGCTTTGCGTGATGGAGCCGCGCTCCGCCATGACAGTCGCATAGCGCGCTTCAGCCGGTTCTTTTTTCGGGATGAACCACCAGATGCCCGTTCCGCCAGCCAGCAGCAGCACTATTCCGATCGATATGTTTCGCGAGATTCTTGTTTGCATTCCACACTCCCGTTTCGCGCATGATTCAACGCGGCAACTCCCGGCTCAATTCCCTGCTTCCAGCCGGGTCAGATCAAGCTGCCCGATGGCCTGAGCCAAGACCAGTCGGCTTGCCTGAAAGTTATACAACGCAGCGACATGTTGTTGCCGCGCACTGGCCAGCGTGCTTTGCGCATTCAGCACATCCAGTATCGACATATTCGCAACGCCGGCCTTGTAGCGTCCCAGGGTCATCCGCTCGGACTGCTCGGCTGATGCCACCAGGTCATTTGAAGCAATCAAGGCCTGGCTGTTCGTGAGCAGGGCCTGGTAGGCCTTCCATACGTCCAGTGCGATCTGGTTGGCCAATATGTCGCGCGCCGCAACCTTGCCTTCGATCTGCAACTCGGCAGCGCGGTTCTGGTAGGTGTTGCTCTCGCCCGTGAACAAAGGCACGCTGAGGGTCACACCGATACTGCTGGTATTGGTGATCGGGACTCCCGGCAAATTCTGTGAACCGGTCGATGCGTTCAGGCTGACACTGGGCAAACCCGCGGCACGGCTCACTTCCAACTGTGCCTCCGACGCTTTGATCTGGGCTTCGGCCGCCCGCAGATCCGGACGCTTTCGGCGTGCATCATCGATCAGTTTCCCGATATCCTGCTCCACGACCGGATCGGGTACCGATTCCGGCAATGACACCAGGGTGAACTGGATACTGGCATCAAACCCCATGACGTTCGCCAAAGTCCCCTGCGCAGCGCGGGTGTTCCCTTGCGCTGTGATTAGATTGAGCTTGGCTTGAGACAAGGCCGTCTGTGCCTGCAGCTTGTCTGCCGGTGTGGCAATGCCGGCCCGGTAGCGCGCTTCCGCTGCGGAAAAACTTTCCTTGGCCGAAGCCTCGGCGACTTTCAACGCATCCACACTGGCTTGTGCGGACAGCAATGCATAATAGGCCTGCACTGCGCCGAGAAAATTGGCCTGCAACGTCGCATCGCGGGTCGCGTTGGCAGCAACCAGCAGTTGCTTGGCATTTTCCAGCGTCCCGGACCGTCCGCCGAAATCAAACAGCAGATAGCCCGCGCTCAGATTGGCGTTTCGACTTCTATAATTGCCGGGACTTCCGGCAGCGTTGGAAATGTAGCGCGTGTCGCTGGCTTGCGCCGACAGGGTAGGCAGGTAGGCCGACATGCCGACACCGACGTTCGCCGCCTGGGCGCGGGCGTTCGCCCAGAGCAATCGTGTCTGCGGATTGTTGCACAAGGTCAGATCAACCACGTCAGCAAGAGTCAACGGCTTCCTGATCTTCTCCCTGTCGCAATGACTCATATCCGCAGTCTGGGGAAAATCACCAGGCTCGACATATTGCTCCGTCGACAGAGGATCGTTGCTCGCCAGTGCCACCAGTGGAAGGAACATCACGTGGCACAACAGAATCAGCAGGCGAAATCGATATCGATACACGTTGTCGCTCAAAACAGGTTACCTGTCCGGCAAGGACACATCGGGATGATACCCTGTAGCCTAACCTAGCGCAGACCCGCGCAAAAAATCTTTATCTGGCTTTACCCGACAACATTCGTCGAAAATAAAAAAGCCCCGCTGAGCGGGGCTTCGATAACAACATCGTCTGGCTTAATCCGCGGCAGGTGTAGCCGTTTCCTGTTGCGGTGCCAACGCCTTCATGCTCAGGCGCATGCGGCCTTTGTCGTCCAGTTCCAATACCTTGACCTTGACTATCTGGCCTTCTTTCAAATGGTCAGCAACGTTGGCGATCCGCTCATGCGAGATTTGCGAGATGTGCAGCAGACCATCCTTGCCCGGCAGAACGTTTACCAGCGCACCGAAATCCAGCAACTTGACCACGGGACCTTCGTACACCTTGCCGACTTCGACTTCGGCCACGATGTCCTCGATGCGTTTCTTGGCCAGTTCACCCGCATCGCCGCTCACGCAGGCGATGGTGATATTGCCTTCATCGTCGATGTCTATCGTCGTACCGGTCTCTTCGGTCAGTGCACGGATCACCGCACCACCCTTGCCGATCACATCGCGGATCTTTTCGGGATTGATCTTCATCTTGATCATCCGCGGCGCAAAGTCGGAGACTTCCGGGCGCACGGAGGGCATCGCCTGCTTCATGATGCCGAGGATATGCATACGGCCTTCTTTGGCCTGGCTCAAGGCAACCTGCATGATTTCCTTGGTGATGCCGTTGATCTTGATGTCCATCTGCAGGGCAGTGATACCCGTATCGGAACCGGCCACCTTGAAATCCATGTCGCCCAGATGATCTTCGTCACCCAGGATGTCGGTCAGAACCGCAAAACGGCCGCCGTCCTTGATCAGGCCCATCGCGATACCGGCCACATGCGTTTTCAGCGGGACTCCAGCATCCATCAGAGACAGACATCCGCCGCATACGGAAGCCATGGAGCTGGAACCGTTGGATTCGGTAATCTCGGATACCACGCGGATCGCGTAGCCGCATTCTTCTTCGCTAGGCAGGACTGCAACCAGTGCGCGCTTGGCCAGACGTCCGTGGCCGATCTCGCGGCGTTTGGGAGTGCCCACGCGACCGGTCTCACCAGTCGAGTACGGCGGGAAGTTGTAGTGCAGCATGAAACGGTCGGAATACTCGCCCTGCAATGCGTCGATGGTTTGAGAATCGCGCATGGAACCCAGCGTCGCGATCACCAGCGCCTGTGTCTCGCCGCGTGTGAACAACACCGAGCCATGGGTACGCGGCAGCACGCCGGTACGGATGGTGATCGGGCGCACGGTACGCGTATCGCGACCGTCGATACGCGGCTCGCCGCTCAGAATCTGTCCGCGCACGATCTTGGCTTCCAGTGCGCTGAATAGTTCGCCGATCTCGTTTTTGGACACATTCTCGAATTCCGGTGTGGCCAAAGCTTCGGAAACCTTCGCACGGATCGCATCCACTTGCTGGGTACGTGCCTGTTTTTGGCGCACAGCGTACGCTGCCTTCAGGTCGTTTTCGGCCAACGCGTTGATCCTGGCGATCAGCGCCTCATTCTTCGCTGCAGGCGTCCAGTCCCAATCGTCCTGACCGACAGAATTGGCCATTTCGATGATCGCATTAATCACGGTTTGCATCTGCTCGTGGCCGAACACCACGGCGCCCAGCATGACTTCTTCCGACAATTCTTGCGCTTCGGATTCCACCATCAATACCGCTTTCGATGTACCGGCAACCACCAGGTCCATCTTGGACTCGACCAGTTCATCCTTGGTCGGGTTCAGCAGGTACTGGCCATTGAGGTAACCCACGCGCGCCGCACCGATCGGGCCGTCGAAAGGGATGCCGGAGATCGCCAAAGCAGCGGAAGCGCCAATCATTGCGGGAATATCGGAATCAATCTGGGGATCGGACGACATCACGGTCGCAACAATCTGCACTTCGTTGTAGAAGCTTTCCGGGAACAGCGGGCGTAGCGGACGGTCGATCAGACGCGACGTCAATATCTCTTTTTCGCTTGGACGGCCTTCGCGTTTGAAGAAACCTCCGGGAATCTTGCCCGCGGCGTAGGTGCGTTCCTGGTAATCAACGGTCAGCGGGAAAAAGTCCTGGTCCGGCTTTGCATCCTTGCGGCCTACCACGGTGACCAGCACCACGGTATCGTCCAGACTGACAATCACTGCTCCACTGGATTGGCGCGCGATCTCACCGGTTTCCAATGTCAATTGATGTTTGCCGTAGCTCAGGGTTTTTTTATAGTGACTCAAGATAGCTCTCTCCAATGTAAATGCGTGACCGAGTGGCCGTTACCAGCGTGGCGGAATGACATCCAAAACGAAGCGGGCCGCATTCGCGACCCGCTTGCAAAACTTCTTACTTGCGCAGATCCAGGCGCTGGATCAGTTCTTTATAACCGGCTTCGTTCTTGCTCTTCAGGTAGTCCAGCAGCTTGCGGCGGCGGCTCACCAGGCGCAACAGACCACGACGGGAGTGGTGATCCTTGTTGTGTTCCTTGAAATGATCGGTCAGGTAATTGATACGTGCCGTCATCAGGGCTACTTGAACTTCAGGGGAACCTGTATCGCCCTTGGCGCGCTGATAGTCAGTAACAATCTGCGATTTTTGTGCGGCGGTAATAGACATTGACTTCTCTCTCCAATAAAAAGTGCGGCATTCTACCCCTGAATGGGGTCTTGGCTCAAGTTGATTCGCGCTGTGCAGCCGCTTTGGCCACACTGGACAGCAGGCGGCTGGGGGTCAACCGTCCGCCCTCAAGTTCGCCCACGCCGATAAAGCGCCCGGAGGTGTACAAACGCCGTTTGCCGTCCGGATGGCTGTCGCTCAACCCCAATCTTTGCCCTTGAGCAAGCCGATTGGCCTGAACCTCATCCAACTCCAGGCTGGGCAAGTTCTGCACCAGTCTGTCCGTCGGCAGCAGACAGGCGGCACGCTGGGCCTCGTCCATCCCTTCAAGTTGCGTGAGGGTATGGGCATCATCCAGACTGAACTCACCTATTCCGGTGCGGCGCAAGGCGATCAGGTGCCCGCCGCAGCCCAGTTTCTCGCTAATATCTTCAGCCAAAGTGCGCACATAAGTACCCTTGCTGCACAGCACGCTGAATTCCAGCTCGTTGCCTTCCAATCGGTCCAGCTTTAGTTCTCGGATAATTACCGTGCGCAATTCACGCTCCACGGTTTCGCCCTTGCGGATATATTCATACAGCGGCTTTCCCAGGTATTTGATGGCGCTATGCATGGGAGGCAACTGCCGAGTCTCGCCCGTGAATGTTGTCAGCACTGCCAGCACTTGCGCCTCATCCACTGCGACAGGGCGCGTCTCGGTAACCTCGCCTTCTGCATCGCCCGTCGTCGTGCGCTGCCCCAGACGTATCGTCGCGCGATAACGTTTGTCGGCATCCAGCAAGGCGATGGTGAACTTGGTAGCTTCGCCAAAACAGACCGGCAGCAGACCTGTGGCGAGTGGATCCAGGGTACCGGTATGTCCGGCTTTCTCGGCACTGTACAGGCGGCGGACTTTTTGCAGCGCGGTATTGGAGCTGAGCTCCAGCGGCTTATCGAACAGCAGGACGGCATCCAGCGGTCTACTGACGCGCCTGAATTGCTCAGTCTTTTTTGTCACTCGCAACCGCTTGATCGATCAACTGGGAAAGATGCGCTCCGCGCTCGACAGAAGCGTCATAGACGAAATGCAATTGGGGAGTAATACGCAGCTTCATGGCATGCGCCAACTGGCTGCGCAGAAATCCGGCGGCACGCTCCAGACCTTGCAGCAAGTCCGGGCTGTCGCCATCGAGCGAGGTGTAAAACACCTTGGCATGGGCGTGGTCGTTGGTTACTTCCACCCCCGTAAGCGTGACTTTTTTTACACGCGGATCTTTCACCTCCAAGCGAATCAACTCTGCCAAATCGCGCTGGATTTGTTCGGCGATGCGATCAATGCGTGAAAAGTCTTTTGCCATTAAAGCGCCCGTGCCACTTCAACGATTTCGAACACCTCAAGCTGGTCGCCGACCTCCAGATCGTTGTAACCCTTCAGGGACAGACCGCACTCGAAGTTGGACTTCACTTCCTTTGCATCATCCTTGAAGCGTTTCAGAGAATCCAGTTCACCGGTATGTATGACCACGTTGTTGCGCAGCACACGCACGCTGGAAGAGCGCTTGATCAGGCCCTCGGTGACATAACATCCCGCGATCGTACCGACCTTGGAGATGTGGAATACCTGACGCACCTCGACCATGCCGATGATGCTTTCCTTCTTTTCCGGTGCCAGCATGCCCGACAGCGCCGCTTTGATTTCGTCCACCATCGCGTAGATGATGTTGTAGTAACGGATATCCACACCTGACGATTCGGCCAGACGGCGCGCCGTCGCATCCGCACGCGAGTTGAAACCGATGATGATCGCCTTGGACGCCAGCGCCAGATTGACATCGGACTCGGAGATCGCCCCCACACCGCTGTGGATCAGGCTGACCTTGACCTCGGCTGTGGAAAGTTTCTGCAACGAACTGGCGATCGCCTCGAGCGAACCCTGCACATCTGCCTTCACGATCAGTGACAGGGTACGCACTTCGCCCTCGCCCATCTGTTCGAACATATTCTCAAGCTTGGCGGCCTGTTGCTTGGCCAACTTGACGTCGCGGAACTTGCCTTGGCGGAACAGCGCGATCTCGCGCGCCTTCTTCTCGTCGGCCAGCACCAGGAAATCCGCACCGGCGACCGGCACTTCGGACAACCCCTGAATCTCGACTGGAATGGAAGGTCCCGCTTCGTTGATCGTCTTGCCGTTCTCGTCCAGCATGGCGCGTACACGGCCCGAAACGGAACCGACCAGAATCGCGTCGCCGCGTTTCAGGGTACCGGATTGCACCAACAGGGTCGCCACCGCGCCCTTGCCCTTGTCCAGACGTGCCTCAACTACCACGCCCTTGGCGCTGCTGTTCTTTGGCGCTTTCAATTCCAGCACTTCGGCTTGCAACAAGATGCCTTCCAGCAACGTATCGATACCCTGGCCGGTCTTGGCGGACACTTCAACGAACATCGCATCGCCACCCCAGTCCTCTGGAACCACGCCTTCGGCCACCAGCTCCTGGCGCACGCGCTCGGAATTGGCATCCGGTTTGTCGATCTTGGTCACAGCCACAACAATAGGAACGCCTGCCGCCTTGGCGTGGTGTATCGCTTCCTTGGTCTGCGGCATCACGCCATCGTCCGCTGCGACCACCAGAATCACGATATCGGTCGCTTTCGCGCCGCGAGCACGCATCGCAGTGAACGCCTCGTGGCCCGGGGTATCGAGGAAAGTAATCATGCCGCGCGGCGTATCCACGTGATAGGCACCGATATGCTGCGTGATACCACCCGCTTCACCACTCGCCACACGGGTGCGGCGGATGTAGTCGAGCAATGATGTCTTGCCGTGGTCGACGTGACCCATGACGGTCACGACCGGCGCACGCGATTCCAGCACCACATCGCCGTGATCCACCGCTTCCATCAGGAAGGCATCAGGATCGTCCGGTTTGGCCGGAACCGCTTTGTGTCCCATTTCTTCGACTAGGATCATCGCTGTCTCCTGATCCAACACCTGGTTGATAGTGACCATGGAGCCCATCTTCATCAAAGTCTTGATGATCTCCGCCGCCTTGATCGACATTTTCTGCGCCAACTCGGCCACGGTGATGGTTTCCGGAACCATCACTTCCTGCACGATGGGTTCGGTCGGCAACGAGAATGCGTGTGCCGCTTCCGGTTTGCTGTGCTTGTCATGACGCGGTGCGCGGATCGCGCTACCGCCGGCACGCCCGCCCAATCCGCCACGGGTATCGGCAGTTCGGGAAGGCGGACGTTTCTTGTGTCCAGCCTCGTCCCAAGGGCTTTCCTTGGCGGCAACCTTGTCCACTTTCTTGGCGGGGCGCGCAACCTTGTCGCCCGGCTTGAGCGTCGGTTTATGCAAAGTACCTTCTGGTGTTCCGGCAGCAGGTTTAACTGCAATTGCCGCTGCAACCGGTTCTACGACTGTCGGCTTGGCTTCAACCACAGGCGCCGGCACCACAACGGGTGCTGGAACCGGTTCCACAGCCGCAACTTTACGCTTGCTGCGCTCTTGTTTGGCTTGTACATCGGCCGCCTGGCGTGCCGCCAGTTCGGCTTGCAGACGCGCTTCCTCGGCGCGAGCCTTTTGTTCCTGTTCGTCCAAACCTTTCCTGGTCGGCGCGCTCGGCTTGGTTTCTTCCACTACCGGCGCTTGCACGGCAGCTTGCACCGGCACTTCTGCTGCCTGGGCCGCTCCGGGTGCGACGGTGCGTTTCTTGCGCACTTCCACCTGAATGGTGCGTGACTTGCCGGAACTGTCCGCTTTCTTGATCGCTGTCGTCTCGCGGCGTACCAGCGTGATCTTGTTCTTGCCAGCACCGTGCGCACCGCGCAGGTGCTCAAGGAGCTGCGACTTGTCCTGTTCCGATATGGTGTCGGTATCTTTCTGCTTGGATACTCCAGCCGATTGCAACTGCTCCAACAGCAGCTCGACCGGAAGCCCAAGCTCACCCGCAAATTGCGCGACGTTCATTTTTCCCATTACAACCCCTTAACCTATACCAGACAACAAATACCCTGACTGCTTTAACTTGCGGCTCAAATGAACCAGGGTGCACGCGCCGTCATGATCAACTGATTGGCACGCTCGGCATCCATTCCGGTGATTTCCATCAGCTCATCGCCATCCAGATCGGCCAACTGCTCTTGCGTGCCGACACCTTTACCTGCCAACGCGCGCGCTGTCTCTTCGTCCATGCCTTCAATTTTCAGCAAGTCTTCAATGTTGTGCTCGACTTGCTCTTCGTTGGCAATAGCTTCCGTCAACAGCGCGTTACGCGCGCGGCTGCGCAGTTCATTGACAGTCGATTCATCGAAGGATTCAATCGCCTGCATCTCTTCCAGCGGCACATAGGCAACTTCTTCCAGCGTGTTGAAACCTTCCTGCACCAGAATGTCGGCCACTTCCTCGTCCACATCCAGCTTGGCCACGAACAGATCGCGAACTTTCGAAAATTCCTGCTCGTTTTTCTCTGCCGATTGTTCAACCGTCATCAGGTTGATTTCCCAGCCCGTCATTTCGCTGGCGAGGCGCACGTTCTGGCCGCCGCGCCCGATGGCTTGCGCCAGATTCTCTTCCTCGACCACCACATCCATGCTGTGCTTGTCTTCATCCACCACGATGCTGCCGACTTCAGCCGGAGCCAGGGCGTTGATGACGTAGGTTGCGGCATCGTCAGACCACAGGATGATATCCACGCGCTCGCCCGCCAATTCGTTGGTCACAGCCTGCACGCGCGAACCGCGCATACCGACGCAAGTACCGATCGGGTCGAGGCGCTGATCGTGGCTGCGCACCGCGATCTTGGCGCGAGAGCCGGGATCGCGAGCGGCGCTGACGATCTCCAGCAGGCCTTCTTCGATCTCGGGCACTTCCAGTTCAAACAACTTGCTCAGGAACTCTGTGGTGATACGCGACAGCACGATCTGCGGGCCGCGCACGGTGCGATCCACACGCAGCAAATAGGCTCGCACGCGGTCGCCGACGCGCAGATTTTCCTTCGGAATCATCTGGTCGCGCGGCAGCAGCGCTTCGATCTTGCCGAACTCGACGATGGCATTGCCGCGCTCGATGCGCTTGATCGTGCCGGACACCAGGTGCTCGTTGCGCTCCATGAAGTCGGCCAGGATCTGTTCGCGTTCAGCGTCGCGGATCTTCTGGAAAATGACCTGTTTCGCCGCTTGCGCACCTATACGACCGAAGTCGATGTTTTCCAGCGGTTCTTCGATGAATTCTTCCAACTGGATATGCGGATCGCGTTTTTGGGCTTCCTCCAGCTTGATGTGCAGCTCGGGCGTTTCGAAGGTCTCGTCGTCCATCACCTGCCAGCGGCGGAACGATTCGTACACACCGGTCTGGCGGTCGATACTCACGCGCACATCCGCTTCTTCATCAGAAAAGCGCTTTTTGGTCGCAGAGGCCAAGGCCGATTCAAGCGCACCGAATACGATCTCCTTGTCCACGTTTTTCTCACGCGCCAAGGCATCTACCAACAACAGAACTTCACGACTCATCGCTATCTCCGACCACTCAGAAAACCGGCACCAATCGTGCCTTATCTATATTTGACAGCTCGATTGTTACCGGGCTGCCATCCACATCCAACTGCAAATTCCCATCTTTCACTCCGCCGATGTTGCCGACGAAATTCTTGCGTCCCGCCATCGGCATGCGCACTTTGATCTGCACCTTCTGCCCGGCAAAGCGCACAAAATCGGAGTCCTTCTTGACTACCCGATCCAGCCCCGGCGAAGACACTTCAAGGCGTTCATAATCAACCCCTTCCACCGTGAACAGGCGCACCAACTGGTTGCTCACCCGCTCGCAATCTTCCACCGAGATGCCGTCCGGCTTGTCCATGAACACGCGCGTCAGCCCGCGACCGGACACTTCCAGATCGACCAGCTCGTAACCCATACCGGCCAGCGTCGTCTCAACCAGCTTCACCACATCCATATCCGTACCCACAAATAAAAAACGGGCTCGAAGCCCATCTGAAAACGGCGCGCATTGTACCAAATCGTCAGGTCAATGGAAACAGGTATTTAAAGGCAGGCGTAAAACTCCCTCCCATTTTCGCGTGCGGAGAGAGCATTGCCAATGTTTGAATGCTCAGGAGGACATTAACTTCTTGATGTTATGGACGTCGGGACCAAGCACCACACCTTTTTCCGTAATCAACCCCGTCACCAGTTCGGCAGGAGTCACGTCAAAGGCCGGATTGCGTATCTTCACTCCCTCGGCCGCCCAGTGAAAATCGCGAAATCCTTTCACCTCGTCCACCGAGCGCTCCTCGATGGGAATATCCTTACCCGAGGCAACGGAAAGATCGATGGTCGACAGCGGGCATGCCACATAGAACGGAATGTTGTGCCGCCTGGCCAGCACCGCCACCATGTAGGTGCCGATCTTGTTCGCCACGTCGCCGTTGGCCGCCACGCGGTCCGTGCCCACCACCACGGCATCTACCTCTCCGTGCGCCATCATGTAGCCGGCCATGTTGTCAGTGATCAGAGTCACCGGAATGTTCTCCTGCACCATCTCCCACGCCGTCAGTCGTGCGCCCTGCAGGAAAGGTCGCGTCTCGTCGGCGATCACCGATATTTTCTTGCCCGCCTCCACCGCCGAACGGAACACCCCCAGCGCCGTACCCCAGCCTGCCGTCGCCAGCGCTCCCGCATTGCAGTGCGTCAACACCCGTGCCCCATCCTTCAGCAAGGCCGCGCCGTTCGCGCCCATCGCCTTGTTGATGCGAATGTCCTCGGCCAGCATCTCATGCGCCTCGGCCAGCAAGCGCTGCGCGATCTGTTGCGGCGTTTGCGCAGCAACACCCTCCCAGACCTTGCGCATGCGCTGCAATGCCCAGAACAGGTTCACCGCAGTCGGGCGGCTGGCCGCCAGCACGGTGAAGCCGGTTTCCATGTCTTTATCAAACTCAATCCGTTCGTCCTGAGCCTGTCGAAGGACGAACGACAATCTCAACGCATCCAGCGCCACCCCATAAGCCGCCGCCACACCAATAGCCGGCGCACCGCGCACCACCATGCTGCGGATGCCCTCTGCCACCGAAGCGGCGGAGTCGTAGCTCAAATATTCAAATGCGGCAGGAAGGATGCGCTGGTCGATCATTTCCAGCCGGTTGTTGAACCAGCGTAGGGTTTCAATTTTCATAAAACTATTCTCGTTTTAGTCTTGCAATAGACGCATACAAGTCTTCAGCCAATTCTTCCTTGAACTTTCCGTGATGTAACTCCCTATGGCAATTAGGGCATAGAGCCACCGCATTTGAGACAGTGTCTGAACCACCATTGGCTAAGTGGCAGATGTGGTGAACCTCAAGGTATGGCAAATCGTCGATCGACTCAAATGGTGCATCTTCCCCACAACATTCACAGATTCCATTTGCTGTGCGTAACACCCACTCTCTCACAAGTGGATCTCGCTCTCGCTGGGTAGTCTGTAAAACTACTTCTTTGGGTTTCTGGACGCCAGGCGGAACAGGAATATCTTGATCAGAAACACTCTCTACGCTTGTTACCCAACCAAGCTCTTCTAGTGCTTGAGCCAGCTCGGTGTACATCATCCATTGACCGTGTCCTCGTTCATCCTTGAGATCACCGCGCCAGGCAGCAATCGTACTAATCTGGTCTCCTGTGGGCTGGACTCCCATTGCCTCGGACAATTTCCTAGCAAGTTTTCCATAGTGCAAACTTCCTGAACGCATGCCTTCATACCCGGCAATTTCAGCCAACCGTTTAACGGACAGCGCCATATCGGGAGCTCTGTAATGCCCGAACAGCATCTTTCTTTGGCCTTCACTTATTCCAGCTTCGATTTTGAGCAATGCTTGCTTGTATAACGCCACCCAATCTCGGCTATCCATTTCCTTGTCCATTTTCACGCCCCTATTGCATTAATCCCCCTCAAACTCACACAACGCAAACACCTTGTGCCCCCACTTCTCCAGCCGCGCACGTCCGCCGATGTCCGGCAGCTTCGTAGGTCGGGTTAGCGCAGCGTAACCCGACACATTCTGTGCGCACCACATTTTCGTCGGGTTACGGCCCAAGGCCTAACCCGACCTACGTTTAATCCCCCTCAAACTCGCACAACGCAAATACCTTGTGCCCGCGTTTCTCCAGCCGCGCGCGACCGCCGATATCCGGCAGATCGATCATGAAGCAGCATTCGACGATCTTGCCGCCCATCTTTTCGATCAGGATGACGGCGGCCTCTGCCGTGCCGCCGGTGGCGATGAGATCATCCACCAGCAATATCTTTTCGCCCTTGGAAATGGCGTCGGTGTGAATCTCGATGCGGTCGGTGCCGTATTCGAGCGCGTAGTCGTGGCCGATAGTTTCGGCGGGCAGTTTGCCTTTCTTGCGGATCGGCACGAAGCCGACGCCGAGCGCGTAGGCCAGCGGGGTGCCGATGATGAAGCCGCGCGATTCTATGCCGGCAATCTTGTCGATTTTCACGTCCTTGTAGCGGGCCACCAGTTCGTCGATTGTTGCGCGCAGGCCGACGGGATCTTTCAGCACCGTGGTGATGTCGCGGAACATGATGCCCTGCTTGGGGTAATGGGGGACAGTACGAACTCTGGACTTAATGGTCATTTCAACTCCGTTTTTTGTAACCAACAAACTTCTCTTGTACTTCGTGCATCTGTTGCGCAGTGAGAATATGCGGCTCGCCTGCCTGCAAAGTACGCCAGTAGATCTCGCACAGATATTCGACTTCGAGTGCGACGGACAGCGCATCGGCGAGGTCCTTGCCCAGCGCGATCATGCCGTGGTTGCCGAGCAGACAGGCTTTGCGGCCATGCAGCGCTTCCAGTGCGAGGTCGGACAGGTTCTGTTCGCCGAACACGCTGTAGGGCGTGCAGCGGATCGTATCGCCGCCCGCGATGGCGATGTGATAGTGGACCGCGGGCACGTCGCGGCGCAGGCAGGCGATGGTGGTCGCAAAAGTGGAATGCATGTGCAACACTGCGCCGATCTCGGGGCGAGCCTGAAAGATGTCGCGGTGGAAACGCCATTCGCTGGAGGGCTTGCCGCCTTGTAGCACTTTGCCGTCGACATCCAGCAACACCATGTCCTGTTCCGACATCTCGGCCACCGGCAGTGCGGACGGGGTGATCAGGATGTCGCCGCCGCAGCGCACCGAGGCGTTGCCTGCCGTGCCGCGATTGAGGCCGAGCTCGACCATGCGGCGCGAGGTGTCGAGCAGTGCGGTGCGAAGTTGCGGTTCGGTCTTGTCGCTCATTTGAGTACTCTCCCGGCAATCGCCTGCAGTTTCTGTTTCATCGCCGCATCACGTGCTTCCGGTGCAGTGATGAGGGCATATTGCAAGGCACTGCGGCAACCGCATTCGCAGGCCTTGGCATCCGCGCCCAATCTGGGCACGACATGCTTCACCAGGCTCTTGGCCTTGTCGGCGTTGGCCAGCAGCACCTTGATGATCTGGTCCACCGTCACGTCGTCGTGGTTCGGGTGCCAGCAGTCGTAATCCGTAACCATCGCCACGGTGGCGTAGCACAGCTCGGCCTCGCGGGCGAGTTTGGCTTCGGGCATGTTGGTCATGCCGATCACGTCGCAACCCCAGCTGCGGTAAAGCTCGGATTCTGCAAGGCTGCTGAACTGCGGGCCTTCCATCACCA
Source organism: Sideroxydans sp. CL21 (assembly GCF_902459525.1). NCBI lineage: Bacteria > Pseudomonadati > Pseudomonadota > Betaproteobacteria > Nitrosomonadales > Gallionellaceae > Sideroxydans > Sideroxydans sp. CL21. The sequence goes on along the minus strand of NZ_LR699166.1, from coordinate 1,723,721 downwards.
GATAGGTGCCGCCGCGCATGGCGGAGATTCCTGCTTCTTTCGCCGCATGCTCGATGTGGTCGCCCAAACGTTTGCACACCGGATGCGCCATCGAGACATGCGCCACAAGACCGGTGCCAAAGAAGGATTTTTCGCGGGCGAAAGTGCGGTCGATGAACTGGTCTACGATGACGAAGGTACCGGGCGGCAAGTTTTCGCGCAAGGAACCGACCGCGCTGACCGAGATGACATCCGTCACTCCAGCGCGCTTGAGCACGTCGATGTTGGCGCGAAAGTTGATTTCAGACGGGGGAATCTTGTGGCCGCGGCCATGGCGCGGCAGGAAGGCCAGTTTCACGCCGTGAAGTTCGCCGAACAGCAGCTCGTCTGACGCTGCGCCGAAAGGTGATTCGACCTTCTCCCAGCATTTGTTCGTGAGCCCTTCGATGTCATACACGCCGCTGCCGCCGATGATCCCTATGCTTGCCTGCCCCATGCTTTGCCCCATATTTGTAATGGGCATGGATTGAAACAGGATTCAGGTCATTGCTCAATAGCAGAGCGTCAAGATAGACAAGATAGGCGCCCGGGCGTATCTTTTGCGTTATTAATTCATCGAGTCATTACCCCCATGTCCCAAGCTGAAAATCACGCCGACCTCCAGATCGTCGGTATGCGTTGCGCCTCCTGTTCCAGCCGCCTGGAAAAAGCATTGAATCAATTACCTGACGTCAGTGCGGTGGTCAATCTGGCGACCGAAAAAGCCAGTGTGACCTTCGATCCCAACCTGATGGATGTGGACAAACTCATCCAGACGGTGCGCGACACCGGTTTCGATGCGCATGTCACGCGCGATTTTGCAGCCGAAAAAGCGGACCGCCTCAAGGCCTACCAGCAGGAAAAACTGCGTTTCTTCATATCGCTGGCACTCATCGCGCCCATGGTGCTGGAGATGCTGCTCATGGTATTCGAGGTACATCTGGCGATTCCGACCTGGTTGCAATGGGCCCTAGCTACCCCCGTGCAGTTCTGGATCGGCGCGCGTTTCTACCGCGGCGCGTGGGCCAGCATCAAACACGGCAGCGGCAACATGGATCTGCTGGTGGCACTGGGGACCAGTGCAGCCTATTTCCTGAGTGTCGCCATCATCCTCTTCGACATTCATCAACCGGTCTATTTCGAATCCAGCGCAGTGCTCATCACGCTGGTGCTGATGGGCAAGCTGCTCGAAATGGGAGCCAAGGCCAAGGCGTCCAGTGCCATCGAAAAACTGATCCAGCTGCAGCCGAAGATTGCGCACGTGGAACGCGACGGCGAAGTGCTGGATGTCTCGGCGGGACAATTGCGTCCGGACGATATCTTCATCGTGCGTCCCGGCGAGAATGTGCCGGTGGACGGCGTCGTTCTGGAAGGAACGTCCACACTGGACGAGAGCATGCTCACGGGCGAAAGCATGCCGCAGACCAAGCAAACCAATGACAAGGTCTATACCGCCACGCTCAACCATCAGGGCATGATCAAATGCCGTGCAACCGCCGTCGGCAGCCATACTCAGCTGGCTGCAGTGGTGCGACTGGTGGAACAGGCGCAAGGTTCCAAGGCGCCTATCCAGCGGCTGGCCGACAAGATCTCTGGCATCTTCGTGCCCGTCGTGCTGCTGCTTGCCCTCGCCACTCTCGTCATCTGGTACAAGATCGACGGCGACCTGTCGTACGCGATCATCAATGCGGTGTCGGTGCTGGTCATCGCCTGCCCCTGTGCGCTGGGCCTCGCGACCCCTGTCACCATCGTCGTCGCCAGCGGGCTGGCCGCGCGTGAAGGCATATTGGTGAAAGATGCGGCAGCGCTGGAACGCGCGCATAAACTCTCGGTGCTGGTGCTGGACAAGACCGGCACGCTGACCGAAGGCAAACCCACCCTCACCGACCTGCGCCCCAGCGCGGCCAGCGGAGTCGGCGAGCTGTTGCGCATCGCAGCCAGCCTCGCACAACATTCCACCCATCCGCTGTCGGGTGCTGTCGTGGAATATGCCCAGACGCAGGCGACAATGCCGCTGCCGATCACCGATTTTGAGGAATCACCGGGCAGCGGTTTGCGCGCGAATCTCGACGGCGTTTCCTATCTGCTAGGCTCACCCGCCTACATCGCGCAACAGGGTGTCACTGTGGATGAGGCATCGATACTGGCCTTGCAGATGCAAGGCAAGAGCGTGATCGCCGTGGCGCGTCAGCAGGTATTGCTCGGCTATATCGCCTTCGCCGACAAGATACGCCCCAGCAGCCGTGCCGCCGTTGCACGCTTGCGCGGGATGGGTATACGCGTGGTGATGCTGAGCGGCGACAACCAGGCCACCGCCCAGGCAATCGCGAACCAGGCCGGTATCGAGGAATTCATCGCAGAGGTGTCGCCGCAGGACAAGGCGCGCTATGTCGGCTCGCTCAAGGACAAAAAAACGCTGGTCGGCATGGTTGGCGACGGCATCAACGATGCGCCCGCACTGGCCGCGGCAGATGTCAGCTTCGCCATGAAGAACGGCAGCGATATCGCCATCGAAGCAGCCGACATCACACTGATGCGCAACGACCTCAACAGCGTGGCTGATGCGATCGACCTCTCGCATGTGACGTTGAGCAAGATCCGCCAGAACCTGTTCTTTGCCTTTGCCTACAACGTGCTCGGCATCCCGCTTGCCGGACTGGGCATGCTCAATCCGATGATCGCAGGCGGCGCGATGGCGATGAGCTCGGTGTCCGTGGTCAGCAATGCCTTGTTGCTGAAACAGTGGCGTCCCGGCAAACCTGTATCCGATTCGCATGATGAAGCTGCTGCCAACCCCGAGAACGCGTCATCCCAACTCAAAGCGTAAGCAATCATGCCGGGAATGGGTTGCTAGATTCGGACTTGGAAAACAATGCCGCATTGCTGACTGAATCGGCATCTTTTGAACGTGTCTCGACATCAGTCGCTTTGCTTCTCCAGCTTCTTCTTAACCCCACGCGAAAATGCAAAAAGAAAAAGACTTGCAACATTTCTGTTGCAAGTCATTTTTTTTATTACTAAACGGAACCATACCAAGTCCCGCCCTGCCCCTTTAACAGGAACTAGAATCGATAACCTACTGACAGCGCGGTCGCAACCGGATTCAGAGTCAGATCAACCGTTTGACCTGTTGAATAGTGCGCCGTAGTTTTCAGGTAGGTCTTGGTCACCACCAAATCGGCAAACCATTTTTCGTTAATGTTGTAAATCACCCCTGCTTGCGGAGTTAAACCCCATGCAGAATCAACGGAGAAAGTGGTCGGCGTCGAGCTGCCGGTATTAGTCAGCGCGGTCAACGCACCTGAGCCGGTTTCACCGTAGAAATAGGCGTATGTCAGCCCCAGTCCAAGATAAGGACGGAACATCGCTTTCTCTTCCAGGAAGTGATATTCAGCAAATAGCGTGGGAGGCATCGACTTCACCGTGCCCGATTTTCCCGTTCCGGCAAGCCCGCCTGCACCAGAAATATCGTGCTGGTACGGCGTACCCAAGACCAGTTCAACCGACAAATGGCTGGTGTAGGCATAGGCCACGGAAAATATCGGCTGGGTATCGCTACCCACATCCACTTTGCTACCGGGCTGGGCTGGAGCGGTGATATCTCCGCTTTGTACTTTGGGTGTGATCTTGTTGACACCCGCCTTAACCGACCAACCTTGCCAGTTTTGCCAATCGATTGCAGATGCGGAACTTGCTGCACTCATGGCCACAGCAACTGTTGCGATTTTTAGCATGCTTTTCATGTCATCTCCTAAATCCGTGTATTAATCCTGAGTATTCTCAAGCTCGATGTGCAATCAGAGCCAGCCCTTGATCAGCATATCCTTGGATACCAGGCGCGCCAGTAGCAGATATCCGTAGGGTGTTGGATGAACGCCATCTGCAAATAGATAATGAGTATCTGCGGTTACGCCTGCAGTCAATGTTGTTGCAGTACAGAACAACGACGAACCACCGTAAGCAGCCAACACACCAGTCACATCACATGCCGTACCTGTGACATTCGTTAACCCGTAGGCCGCAGGATTCGTCACCTGATCGCGATTAACTGTATAGGCGTCAACAAGCAAGACATTGGCGTTGCCAGCCAACTTGGCATTAAGTTCGGAATTAAAGGTTTTCACTAACGCATCAAGCAACGCCTTGCTTCCCGGTGTGGCAGCCTCGGCAGCAGCAGCCGATGGAGTACTGTAGATATCAGGGATATTTACTACGACTACGTATTGAGCACCTTTCCCTGTGATGTTGGTCGTGATTTGGTTTGCCAGTAAATCAGCAACACCGCTGATATCCGCCAAAGCTTTTTGCAGGGCCGCAGTCTGGGCAGCGGTCAGCGACATCCCCCCTGTTACATTCGCAGTAACGTACGCAGGATAGGCGACTTGAGCTTCTATAAACACATCGTTTGCCCCAGCGAGAACATACACGATCTCGCTGCCCGAGAATTTATTCCCAGGAATGGCAGCAAGGTGATCCGCAATCTGCGTTGCCACAGGATAGGTCAGGGCCCCCGCCAAAGTTCCAGTATTTCCAATTCCAGGCTGAGAAAACACACGTGCACCACCCTGGGCATAACCATAGCATCCCGGCGTTGGAGTTGGGTTCGGCGTTGTTCCATAGCCACCAGTAAATGCGGCGCAAGGAGCAGGCAATCCTTCTTGTGCCGCCATCAATTCAGTCCAATTCTTGCCTGCGCCGTTAATGGTGAACTCACCACCGCCTGCCGCCAAGATTGGGCCGACTCTATATGTCCCAACATCGCTCAAACTGTCACCAAATGATACTTGTGAAGTGAACTGAATTTTCGGAGCCTGACTCCCCCCGCTGCTTCCGCCTCCTCCACAGCCTGCCAAAAAAACCGCCAAAAACAATGCTGCTGCAAAATTGTATTTACGCATTTTCACTCCCCTATATGTAAATAACTTCCCACTGAAAAATACTCCTTGCCACCCGCTTTTCCCGCATCGAACCCATGGCCCGTAAATGGCCGTCCTTCTTCATTTGTCCATGCACAGCAGCGCTATATTCTTTCGTGATTGATCCAGATTGAATCATTCATCGCAGGTTACGACAAGCCTGAAAATGGCATCACGAATCTGTCACCGTGCGCCCGCTATTGCCCTTCTGTTTGTAGTGATTTTTGTTTGCAATGTACACCGTGCGTTCGACCACGGAATGAACAACGCCGCTGCGATCCTTCAATTCCACACGGTATGTCCGGTCAACTTCCGGCTGCCGGGTCAGGATGTCCTTTATCTCGGCAATCTCCTCAGCGCTGACGATGCAATCGGCATAAAGCGTGCTCCGTCCCGGCTTTTTATACTGGATGGATGCCGCCTTGTCCCATACGACGTATTCGCGACCGAGTCCCATCAGCAACAGCGTCGGATGCGGGCCATCGGTGACGGCAAATAGCGAGCCGCCGAAGATCGAACCGACCAGATTGCGCGTGCCGCGATTGAATGGCAGCCGCACACGGATCGTTGTCAGGTCGGGCGACACGTACTCGACACGGCCGCCTGTCCTGCGATATGCCGGGTGCAGGTTGAAGCCGAAGCGGACGACGTGCCCCCTCCAGGCCTTCGGGCACTTGCTCAGCCATGTCATGTCCCGCTGTTCCTCACAGCGCCTCGAACACGCCGGCCGCGCCCATGCCCGTGCCGATGCACATGGTCACCATGCCATATTTCTGTTTGCGGCGGCGCAGGCCATGCATCAAGGTTGCGGTGCGGATCGCCCCTGTGGCGCCCAGCGGATGACCGAGTGCAATCGCTCCACCCAGCGGATTGACCTTGGATGGATCCAGACCCAGATCGCCGATCACGGCCAGCGATTGTGCAGCGAACGCTTCGTTCAGCTCTATCCAGTCGATGTCGTTCAAGGTCAGGCCAACCTGCTTCAATGCGCGCGGGATGGCTTCCTTGGGACCTATGCCCATGATCTCCGGCGGCACGCCCGCCACGCTGAAGCCGAGGAACTTGCCGATGGGCGTCAGGTTGTAGCGCTTCAGTGCGGACTCAGAGCACAGCAGTACCGCGCCTGCACCGTCCGACATCTGCGAACTGTTGCCGGCCGTGACCGAGCCTTTTTGCGCAAACACCGTCTTGAGCTTGCCCAGGACTTCTACTGAAGTATCGGCACGCGGGCCTTCGTCGCGCGATAGGTCGCGTGCCTTGATCCTGATTTCGCGCGTAAGCATATCCGGCACATTGTCGGCGATGTGGTACGGCGTAATCTCGTCCGTAAACTCACCGCTGTTGATGGCCGCGATGGCACGTTGATGGCTTTGCAGCGCAAACGCGTCCTGAGCCTCGCGCGATACCTTCCAGCGTTCGGCCACTTTCTCCGCGGTCAGGCCCATGCCATAGGCAATGCCGTAGTGTTCGTTCTTCTCGAAGATGGCGGGATTGAACGCGATCTTGTTGCCCATCATCGGCACCATGCTCATGCTCTCCACGCCCGCCGCCAGCATCACATCCGCCTCGCCGAGACGGATGCGATCCGCTGCGAGCGCCACGGCCTGCACGCCGGAGGAGCAGAAGCGATTCACAGTCAGACCCGGCACCGTGTCCGGCAATCCTGCCAGCAGCAATGCGATACGTGCCACGTTCATGCCCTGCTCTGCTTCCGGCATGGCGCAACCGACGATCACATCGCCGATGCTTGCTGGGTCCAGCGACGGAGCCTGTGCCAGCACACTCTTCAATACGTGCGCCAGCAGGTCGTCCGGGCGTGTGTTGCGGAACATGCCGCGTGCTTTGCCGACGGGTGTGCGCGTTGCGGCAACGATGTAGGCTTCCTGTACTTGTTTGCTCATGTTCGTCTCCTAAAATATTTTAATCAGCGCAGCTTCCGACTGTGTCCCCTTCCCCGGGAGAGGGAGGTGAGGGAAACGATCATGGCGCAGACGTTCACCCGCTGTGCGGTCTGCGCCTTGATCGTTAATTGCGCAGTGGTTTGCCGTTTTTCAGCATGTGTTCGATGCGTGCCTGCGTCTTGTCGGTCGCGAGCAACTCCATGAAGTTGCGCCGCTCCAGATCGAGCAGCCAGTCTTCATCCACCAGGCTGCCCGCTTCCACATCCCCGCCACACAGCGTTTCGGCGACACGGCAGCCGATGTTGTAGTCGTGCTCAGAGATGAAGCCGCCTTCCAGCATGTTGATCATCGAGGCTTTGAAAGTGGCGATGCTGGTGCTTCCGGCAACCGGAATCTGGCGCTGGTGCAGCAGCGGACGGTAGGCGGTGGCATTGAGCGCTTTGGCTTCTTCCTTGGCGATATGCAGCAGCTCGAAACGGTTCAGCACGATGCGGTCGGACGGCCTGAGGTAGCCCATCTCGCGCGCCATTTCTGCGCTCTTGGCGACTTCACCCATGGCGATGATCTGGAAGTAGCGTTTGAGTATCGGGAAGATGTCCCCGCCGCGCGCTTCTGCCGCCGCCCGTTGCGCCATCTCCTTGCAGCCGCCGCCCGCAGGCAGCAGGCCGACGCCGACTTCGACTAGGCCGATGTAACTTTCCAGCGTGGCGACGGTACGTGCACAGTGGATGGCGAATTCACAGCCGCCGCCGAGCGCCAGGCCATCGACCGCAGCGATGGTCGGTACCTGGGAATATTTGAGGCGTTGCGATACTTGCTGGAATTTGGCGACCACCTCTTCCACCTTGGGCACATTGCCGGTTGCGGCATTGAACAGATCGCCCACGCCGCCACCGCCCGCCGCGGTGAATTTGACCCGCGTCGCAGCTTGCTTGAGCTTGTCGAACATGCCGCCGCCCTGTTTCGATTCCTGCACACCCTGCATCAGTTGCAGCAAGTGCGCCCCGGCGGAGAATGGCGTTTCGGTCTGCCACAACACGAGCGCGCTGAAATTCGCTTCGGCCTCGGCCACCGCGCGCAACACGCCGTCCAGCACTTCGTTGTTGACGGCATGCATCTTGGTCTTGAAACTCAGGATGGCGATGTTGTCGCCGGTGTGCCACAGGCGCACCGCATCGGTTTCGAACACGGTCTCGCCGTATTGCCTTGTTTCGCCCAGAACCGCGTCCGGGTAAAGTTGGCGTAGGTAGACCGGGAGTGACGAGCGCGGTTGCCAAGAGTTGCCGGCAGGTGCATAGGAACCCTGCTTGCCGTGCACGCCGACGCGTGCGATATCGGTCGCCCAGGCTGGCAGCGGCGTGTTCGCCATCGCCTTGCCTGCTGCAATGTCGGCGTTGATCCAGCCAACCACCTGTTGCCAGCCTGCGGCCTGCCAGATTTCGAACGGACCGCTGTCCCAGCCAAAACCCCAGCGTACGGCCAGGTCGAGATCGCGTGCATTGTTCGCAATGGATTCCAGTTGCAGCGCGCAATAGTGAAACACGTCACGGAATGTCGCCCAAAGGAATTGCGCCTGCGGATGCTGGTTGGCATGCAACGCTGCAAGTTTTGTAGCCCAGTCGCGTTCGCGCAGGATGTCTTTCACGCCTTCGTCCACCTTGGCATCGGACACGCGATATTGCTTGCTGTGCAGATCGAGTACATGAATCTCTTTGCCGATCTTCTGGTAGATGCCCTTCTTGGTCTTCTGTCCCAGCGCGCCCTGATCGACCAAGTATTTGAACCAGCCCGGCAACTCGAAGTGCTTGTGCCATGGGTCTTCGGTGAGATTCTCGCGCATGGTGTTGACCACATGGGCAAACACGTCGAGTCCGACCACGTCCAGCGTGCGAAAGGTGGCACTCTTGGGACGGCCCAGATAACGGCCTGTCAGCGCATCCACCATGTCGAAGCCGAGATTGAAGGCTTCAGCATGATGCTTTGTGGCGAGCATGGAAAATACGCCGATACGGTTGGCGATGAAGTTGGGAGTGTCTTTGGCGCGCACCACACCCTTGCCTACCGTGGAAACAAGGAAGGTTTCCAGTTGGTCGAGCAGTTCCGTTTCCGTGCCTTTGCACGGGATCAATTCCACCAGGTGCATGTAGCGTGGCGGATTGAAGAAGTGAATGCCGCAGAAACGGTGTCGCAGGTTTTCGGGGAATGCTTCGGCCAGCTTGTTGATGGACAGGCCTGAGGTATTGGTCGCAAAAATTGCATTCTCGCTCAGGAACGGCGCGACCTTGCGGTACAGGTCGGATTTCCAGTCCATGCGCTCGGCAATGGCCTCGATCACCAGGTCGCACTCGCGCAGCTTCTCAAGATGCTGATCGTAGTTGGCGGGCTGGATGTAGGTCAGCTTTTCCGGGCTCGCTGCAGGCGCCGGTTCCAGCTTTTTCAGGCCCGCCAGTGCCTTGTTCACGTTGCCGTTCGGATCGCCCTCCTTCGCGGGCAACTCAAACAACAGCGTCTCGACATTGGCATTGACCAGGTGCGCGGCAATCTGCGCGCCCATCACGCCGGCCCCCAACACTGCTACCTTTCTTACATTAAATCTTTTCACTGCTCGTTCCTCCTTGTTTTTTTGTTTCCCGTGTTGTGCAACATCGCTACGGAAATGCAACTTCATTCATTGGATGCACAGAGACAAACGTTCGTTTAATTTTGGATTCAAAAAAAATGAACGCATGTCTATCTTGATTTGCTTGCAAATGCCGTTTTCATGCGGCAATACGTTCCGGCATGACGACCTTGCTTGGCGCAACGTTGCGCTTGTTTGCAGTGGCAACATCAAAGTCGAACGGGAAGTCGTCAACCCGCACGACGATGTCACGCAATTCGTCGCGGCGTTTCAGCACCGCATATTCTTCAACGCTAACCACGCCTTGTTTGAAGGCCACATGGGCGATGTCGCGCACGTTGGCGTCCGGATTGTTGGCGAACAGGCCGCGTTTCTCGGCTTCGCGCACCTTGGCATCGATGGGTTCAGCGGCAATCGTAGCGGCGAAAGCAAGTTCAAGCGCCCCCACCGGTTCGTCAGACGTTTTCGGCAAGTGGCAATCGGCGGTGAAGCGATCGCGTGTCGCCGACGGCGAAATCACCAGCTTTGCCACTTGATGACCGACCTCATCGGACGGAACGGTGAACGAACGACCGAATGGGAAGATCACGAAGTTCAGGAACATGGCGACCAGCTTGCTCGGATAATTTCCGATCACGCCCTTGAACGCTTCCTGTGCCAGGTAACGCGAGTTCTGCAGATTCCAGTGCAACAGAGGCGAATCGGCGTTCTGTCCCACATCCTGATAACGCTTCAAAGCGGCCGACATGAGGTACATCTGCGCCAGGATGTCGCCCAGACGCGCCGACATTTTCTCGCGGCGCTTGAGGCTGCCACCGAGCACAAGCATGGACACATCGGAGATGAAGGCGAACGCGGCCGAGAAGCGCGTGACCTGCTGATAGTAGCGCCTGGCTTCGGGCGCGACGCTGGACGGCACACTGACAAAGCGCGCGCCGGTCAGGCCGTGCCATAAGGCGCTCACGCCGTTGCGCAGGGTGAAGCCGATATGCCCGAACAGGGCTGCATCGAAATCGTGCAGAGCCTGTGCCGCATCCGGATTGTTCGCCGCCTGCATCTCTTTCAGCACGTAAGGATGGCAGCGGATCGCACCCTGGCCGAACAGGATCAGGCTGCGCGTCAGGATGTTGGCGCCTTCGACCGTGATGCCGACGGGTACTTGCTGATAGGCACGGCCGAGGAAATTCGATGACCCGAGACAGATGCCCTTGCCGCCGATCACGTCCATGCCGTCATTGACGACTTTGCGTGCTAGTTCGGTGACGTGATACTTGGCGATGGCGGAAGCCACCGAGGGCTTTTCCCCGAGATCGATTGCACCTGCGGTCATGATGCGCGTTGCATCCATCAGGTAGGTATAGGCACCGATGCGGGTCAATGCTTCCTCGACCCCTTCGAACTTGCCTACCGACATTTTGAACTGGCTGCGCACCCGTGCGTAGGCGCCAACGCCGCGAGCAGTGAGCTTGGCCATGCCGGTATTCGACGACGGCAGCGAGATCGAACGTCCGGCGGCCAGACATTCCATCAGCATGCGCCAGCCGCGACCCGCCATCGCCGGGCCGCCGATGATGAATTCCAGCGGCATGAACACGTCCTTGCCGCGCGTCGGGCCGGTCGTGAAGACGCCATTGAGAGGGAGGTGACGACGGCCGATATCGACGCCCGGATGATCGTGCGGCACCAGCGCACAGGTGATGCCGATGTCTTTTTGATCGCCCAGCAGCCCCTCGGGATCGTACAGGCGGAACGCCAGACCGAGGATGGTGCACAACGGAGCGAGCGTGATGTAGCGCTTGTCCCAGGTGACGCGCATGCCGAGCACTTCCTTGCCTTGCCACTGCCCCTTGCACACAATACCCGCATCGGGGATCGACGCCGCATCGGAACCGGCCCACGGCGAGGTCAGCGCGAATGCCGGAATCTCAATGCCTTTTGCCAGACGCGGCAGGTAATAATTCTTCTGCGCATCGGTGCCGTAGTGCAACAGCAATTCGGCCGGACCGAGCGAGTTCGGCACCATCACCGACACACCCAACACCGACGAGCGAGTGGACAGCTTTTGCACCACCTGCGAATGTGCATAAGCGGAAAACTCAAGGCCGCCGTATTTCTTCGGAATGATCATGCCGAGGAAGCCTTTGTCCTTGATGTATTGCCAGGCTTCGGGCGACATGTCGTAGGTCGTCTGGGATACCTTCCAGTCGTCGACCAGGCGGCAAGCTTCGTCCACTTCGTTGTCGAGAAATGATTGCTCGATTGCGGTCAGCTTCGGTTGCGGATAGGAGTGCAGCTTCTTCCAGTCCGGCTTGCCGCGGAACAGTTCGCCCTCCCACCACACGGTGCCGGCTTCCAGCGCCTCGCGTTCAGTGTCGGACATTTGCGGCAGGATCTTCCTGTAAACGGCAAGCAGTGGTGCGCTGAGCAGCACGCGCCGCAAGGGACGCACGACCAGCAATGCGGCCAGTGCCACAGCGACCAACAACAGCGAGGATGCAATTGAGAACATGATGACTCTCTCCTGAATGATTAGTTACGGACTTCTGTCTTGTTATGCCGCGCCATTTTTATTTGGCCGACTTGGCCGTTGTCGGCTCGGCCACATTTCCGGACTGCGGCAACGGTGCACGCAGGCCACCAAGCAGGAACGACATCAGGCGCGGCAGGAGATTGTTATCCTGCTCTGTCGATCCTTCTTCAACCTGCCAATCGGTCACCAGGTGCAATGCGTCGGTACCTGCGATCGCATAGGAAGTCGCACCCAGCATGAAATGGAAACGCCACACGATCTCGGCCTTTGGCACGTCCGGCAGCGAACGAAACAACGCTTGCTTGTAGCGCTCCAGCACGTCGGCATATTCCGTCGACATGAAAGCTCGGATGAAGTCCGACGGTTCGGTGAAGGTACGCCCGAGCAAGCGCAGGAACGTTTCTCCGCCCGCCTTCTGGTCAGCTGTAGCGCGCAGCAGCGTGCCGAAATAACAATCGATGATCACGGACGGTTTCAGCGGTTTTCCAGCCGCTTTGGCCTCGGCCTCGTTCAACAGGCGCAATCGTTCCTGGTTGATGACCTCCAGGCGTCGTCTCAGTACCGCCTGCATCAAAGCTTCCTTGGAACCGAAGTGATAGTTGGCAGCTGCCAGATTGACCCCGGCTTCGCTAGTCACCACCCGCATTGAGGTTCCTTCATATCCGTACTGCATAAACAACTGCTCCGCGGCATCGAGAATGCGCTCCCGTGTGTCCCTGAGGGTCTGTTCATTAATCGGTTTGTTCATGGCAGCCAACCTCTCTCACCCAATCTAATTCAAACGTTCGTTTTAATTCTAGGTAAAAACAAAAGGGTCCGCAAGCGTTTTCTCACTTATCTTTCGAAATAGCGCGATTCCGCCGGCTTAAAACCCTCAATGACCTAGATACAGCCGGGATATTTCTTTTTCATAGCGCTCAAAAACGCGGGTGCGCTTGAGTTTCAAGGTTGCCGTCTGCAAGCCGTTCTCGACACTCCACGGCTCCAAAGTTAACGATACGCGGCGCACCTTGGCGTAACCGGGGAATTCCCTGATCTGCTCCGCGATGCGCTGCAGCACGATCGCCTCGATGCGGGGATCACTGAGCGATGCGCCCAGATCGGCCTGCACACCCGCTTGTTGCGCCAACGCATTCCACTGCTCGGGATTGAGCACTGCCAGCGCGATCAGGTAGGAGTGCCCCTCGCCGTAAAGCACGACCTGTTCAAACAGGGGATCGCGCATGATGGCGCCCTCCATGTCGGCAGGCGGGAGCTTTTCGCCGTTGGACATGACGATGATCTCCTTAATACGTCCGGTAATGGTGATATGTCCGCTCTCGTTGATGCTGGCCGTGTCGCCGGTGTTAAGCCAGCCGTCCTTGTCTATCGTGGCGGCAGTCGCTTCGGGATTGTTCCAATACCCGAGCATGTTGCAAGGCCCCCTCACCAGCAGCGCGTTCTGCTCGCCAATGCGCACTTCTATGCCAGGCAGCGGCTGCCCCACCGTAGAAGGAAGATTTTCCCCAACGCGATTGATGCTTACCACCGGACTGGTCTCGGTCATGCCATAACCCTGAATCAACGGCAGGCCCAGTGCAATGAACAGACGCGAAACTTTTGGCGGCAAAGCCGCACCTCCGCTGATGGACAAGCGTAAACGTCCTCCCAGTCTTTGCATCAGCTTGTCGGCCACCAGCTTCTTCAGCACGGGCCACAGCAAAAACTTCGGCGACCATTTGCGGCGTCCCTGCTGGTATTCAAAGCGTTCCCAGCCGACATTCACCGCCAGCGTGAACAGCCTGCGGCGCAACGGCGACGCTTCTGCCAACTTGGCGTGAATTGCGTTGTAGATGCGCTCGTAGATGCGCGGCACGGAAACCAGGATGGTGGGGCGGATGATCTTGAGATCATCCGCTAGCAAGGGAATGGAACGCGCATACGCCACGGATGCGCCGGCCATCATGCTCATGTAGTAGCCCGCCGTGCGTTCAAATGCGTGCGACAGGGGCAAGAACGACAACATGCTGTCGTGCGGATGGACCGTACAAGTTTGCAAACCGCCGTAAGCGTTATGGATGATATTGTGGTGGGACGACATCACTCCCTTGGGTTTGCCGGTCGTGCCCGATGTGTACATGATGCAGGCGAGCGCATCCCGGTTCCGGCTGCGTTCCGGCTGCATCTCGGCCTGTGCAGGCAGCCATGACTCAACCTGCTGCAGGTGCGGCACGCCATGCCCGGCAATGCTTTCCAGACTGACGAAACGCTGCACGCAAGCCATTTGCCCGAGTACCGTGCTCAAACCCTGCCACTGGGCTGCAGTCTCGAAGAACAGCACTCTCACCCGTGCATCGTTGACGATGTAGGCAGTATTCTCCGGCCTGTCCTCGACATAGAGCGGGACCAACACCAATCCCAACGACAGGGCAGCCTGTTCGTACATCACCCACTGCGGGCAGTTGCGCAACATGATCGCGACGCGCTCGCCCACGGCCAGATTCTCCTGCCGCAGCGCGGCCTGCCAGCGCGCCACTTGTGCGTGCATCTCTGCCCAGCTCAGCGTCAGCCACGCATCCCGCTTCGCATCGAAATAGCGGTAGGCCATTCCTTCCGGCGTACGTTTGGCGCGCTCAAGGAATAATCCGTGCAGCGTCACCGCTTCTTCCGGCTTGATGTAATGCTCCCCCATGCTTCTTCGCTCCTCTTGTTTTTTCTAATGCCCTGTGAAAATCTTCCTCAGGGTTTGTTAAGGAAAAAGTCCTCGAACAGCGGCGTACCGGGCGTCGTCGCGTATTGCTCAAAATCCTTCACACCGGTTGTGCGCAACAGATCCTCATCCACAAAGAAGTTGCCGGTACAGTCGCGACTGTTGCGCGTCAGGATGTGATATGCCGCATCCGCCATGATGGCCGGATGGCGCGACGCACGCAGAACGACTTCCGGAAAATTGAATTCGACTGCGGCGGTGGCGATGACGGTACGCGGCCACAGGCAATTCACGGCGATGCCGTCGTTGGCGAACTCCATCGCCATGCCGTGGGCGCACAAGCTCATGCCGTATTTTGAAATGCTGTAGACCACATGCGGCGCAAACCATTTCGCTTCCATATTGAGCGGTGGCGACATCGTGAGGATATGCGGGTTCGCCGATTTTTTCAGATGGGGGATGCAGGCCTGCGAGGCCAGGAAAGTGGCGCGCATGTTGACATCCCACATCAGATCGAGACGCTTGGCCGGGGTATCCAGAGTCTTGGTCAGGCTGATAGCGCTCGCGTTGTTGACCAGCACATCGATACCGCCGAAATGCTGTGCCGCGTGCTCAACCGCGGCCTGCAACGCAGACTCGTCGCGCACATCCATCTGGATGGCCAATGCGCGCCCTCCCGCCTGCTCCACCTCGGCAGCCACGCTATGGATGGTACCGGGCAGTTTTGCATGCGCTTCCGCCGTTTTGCCGGTAATCACCACATTCGCCCCGTCGCGTGCGCAACGTAGCGCAATCTCGCGCCCGATGCCGCGACTGGCACCGGTGATGAATATTGTTTTTTCATGCAGGTTGTTCATGCCTATCAGCTCCATATGGATTGTTTCGTTGGTGAAAGTGAGGATCAGTCGTTTCGGTATATCTGCCGAATGAAATCCGGCAGCGGCTGCGAAATGCCGGTACGCGGGTTCCACCACACAACCTTGACGGCGCCCTCGGCATAGAGCGTGGTGTCTTCGCCTTCGCAGCGTATTTCGAAATAGGTAGGCAGGCTGCTGTTCCCGGGCTTGCCGATCAGGATGTCGATCTCAACGGTCGCCGGATACACGATCGGCTTCAGGAAGGTACAACTCGCGTTGATGATCACCGGTCCTCCGTCAACGTTGACCATGTCGGTGACGCCGAGCGATTCGAGCCACTCGATCCGAGCCTGTTCCGCATAGCGAAAGTAAACCGTGTTGTTGACGTGTCCGAGGGCGTCCATGTCGCCCCAACGGACGGCAATGTGTGAGGTGTGTACGAGTATGCGATTAGGTTCCATGATCGGGAGTCTCCGACGGTTACGCCAAGGCGCTGTCGGCAGCTTGCAGGCTGGAAGCGCCGCGCTGAGTCATGACGAGCAGAGAAGCGGTCAGGGGCAGCACCTGGTCGGCATAGAAATGGGCGGTCGCGATCTTCTGCTTGTAGAAGCCCGCGTCGCCTTCCCCTGCCGCCAGCCTGGCTTGGGCGGCCACCGCGGACTTCACGAGCGCCCAGCCGCCAGCCACGGTGCCGAACAACTTGAGGTAATGAGCGGCACTCAGCAACGTCCCGGCAGTGTTGGTCGCAAAGTTGTGCAGTATCCACTCGCTGGCAGTCTGGAGGTGGCCCAATGCCTGCGCGAGATCCTTGCCCAACCCGGCAGTGACCGGATCGGCCATGGCTGCAGCCACAGTCTGCTGCATTTCCTTCAGCAGCGCGATCGCGGCTTCACCCTTGTCGCGGGCCAGCTTGCGCCCCATCAGGTCGTTGGCCTGGATGCCGGTGGTGCCTTCGTAGATGGTGGTAATGCGCGCATCGCGGAAATACTGCGCCGCGCCGGTCTCCTCGATGAAGCCCATGCCACCATGCACCTGCACGCCCAAGGAGGCGATCTCGTTGGCTTGTTCGGTGCACCAGGCCTTGACCACGGGGATCAATAGATCCACGCGAGCCTGCCAGAATTTGCACTGTGCTGCGTCGGGATGACGCTCGGCCTTGTCCATTGCGGCAGCGGTGATAAAGGACAACGCGCGCATGGCTTCGGTCTGGGAACGCATGGTCATGAGCATGCGGCGTACATCGGGATGGAAGGCGATGGGCAGATTGCCTTCGCGGCCGATCACCTTGCCCTGGATGCGTTCCATGGCGTAGCCGTATGCGTGCTGGTAGGCGCGCTCGGCAAGGCCGACACCCTGCAGGCCGACACCCAGGCGCGCGTGGTTCATCATGGTGAACATGTATTCAAGTCCGTGATTGGCTTCGCCCACCAGATAGCCGATGGCCCCGCCGTCTTCACCGTAGGCCATGACGGCGGTGGGACTGCCGTGGATACCCAGCTTGTGTTCGATGGAGACGCACTTCACGTCATTGCGCGCGCCGATGGAGCCGTCGGCGTTGACCAGAAACTTGGGCACCACAAACATGGAAATGCCCTTCACTCCGGCGGGCGCATCGGGCAGACGGGCCAACACCAGGTGGATGATATTGTCGGTGTAGTCCTGCTCGCCGTAGGTGATGAATATCTTGGTGCCCGTGACACGATAGTGATCGCCCTCCGGTATGGCCTTGGTGCGCAAGGCAGCCAGATCGGTGCCCGCGTTGGGCTCAGTCAGGTTCATGGTGCCGGTCCACTCGCCGGAGATCATCTTCGGCAAATAGGTGGCCTTCATTTCCGCGGAGGCATGGCTGTGAATTGCGGTAATGGCACCGGCAGTCAACAGTGGGCACAAGGCGAAGGCGACATTGGCGGAGTTCCACACTTCGCCCAGAGGTATACCCAGAATCTCGGGCAAACCTTGGCCACCGTACTCGGTGGGACAGGTAATACCTATCCAGCCGCCTTCGGCGAATTGCTGGTACGCGGATTTGAAACCGGGAGCCGTCGTCACCTTGTAGTCGCCCCATTTTGAACCCTGCTGGTCACCCACCTTATTAAGGGGTGCCAGCACTTCCCCGGCCAATCGTCCAGCTTCCTCCAGCACGGCGGACACCAGATCGGCGTCCACTTCTTCGCAGCCGGGCAGCGCAATAACTTCGTCCAGTCCCGCTACTTCCTGCAGCACGAACATCATGTCCTTCAGCGGAGCTACATAGGTCATTTCTTATTCCTCCAATTTTTTAGATAGACGCAGTGAGTTGCGGCACAGCTTCAAACAGGTCAGCCACCAAACCGTAATCGGCCACCTGGAAGATGGGCGCGTCCGGGTCCTTGTTGATGGCGACGATGACTTTCGATTCCTTCATCCCGGCCAGATGCTGAATGGCACCGGAGATCCCGACAGCGATGTAGAGCTGGGGCGCGACGATTTTGCCGGTCTGGCCCACCTGGAAATCATTGGGTACGAAGCCCGCATCCACTGCAGCGCGGGAGGCGCCGAGGGCCGCACCCAGCTTGTCAGCCAGTGGCTCCAGCAGTTGGCGATAGTTATCGCCGCTGCCTAAGCCGCGGCCACCGGAAACGATGACCTTGGCGGCGCCCAGTTCGGGACGGGCGGACACGCTGAGTTCCCGCCCTACCAATTTGGTTGTGCCTGTATCAGCCGGAGGCGTCACAGTTTCCACGACGGCACTGCCACCGTCGGCAGCAGCTTCAAAGGCGCTGGGACGCACGCTGATCACTTTGATGCCGTCGCGACTTTCCACGGTGCAAAGTGCGTTGCCGGCATAGATGGGGCGCACGAAAGTATTGGCATCCACGACGCCGACGATGTCGGAGATCTGCGCCACGTCGAGCATGGCGGCCACACGCGGCAGGAAGTTCTTGCCGAAGGTGGTGGCAGGCGTCAGCACGTGGGAATAGCCGCCCGCCTTCACTGCCTGCACGGTAAGATTCGCGAGGTTCTCGGCGAGACCATCGGCCAGGTGGGCGGCATCCGCCACCAGTACCTTGCGCACACCGGCGAGTCCTGCGGCAGCTTGCGCAGCAGCCTGACAGTTGTGGCCTGCAATCAGGATATCCACTTCGCTGCCCAGCTTGGCGGCCGCAGTGAGGGTGTTGCGGGTGCTGACCTTGAGGTTAGCGTTGTCGTGTTCGGCAATCAGCAATGTCGTCATGTTCCGGTCTCCTCAGATCACCTTGGCTTCGTTCTTGAGTTTCTCTACCAGCGTCGCCACGTCGGGAACGATCACACCGGCTTTGCGCTTGGCTGGTTCCTGCACTGTACGCAGCTTCAGACGTGGCGCGATGTCCACGCCCAGGCTCGCAGCGGCGATGGTTTCCAGCGGCTTTCTCTTGGCCTTCATGATGTTGGGCAGCGTGGCGTAACGCGGTTCGTTAAGGCGCAGGTCGGCGCTGATCACCGCGGGCAGGCTAACGGCCAGTGTTTCCAGTCCGCCATCCACTTCGCGCGTCACGGTGGCCTTACCTTCGGCGATCACCACCTTTGATGCAAAGGTGGCCTGGGGCCAGCCTTGCAGCGCGGCCAGCATCTGTGCGGTCTGGCTGGCATCGTCGTCGATGGCCTGCTTGCCGCAGAGCACCAGGCCCGGTTGCTCCTTGTCGGCGATAGCCTTGAGCAGCTTGGCCACCGCCAGCGGTTGCAGCGTTTCAAGTGCGGCAGCGCCGACATCCACCAGAACGGCACGATCGGCACCGATTGCCAGTGCGGTGCGCAGGATGTCCTGGGCCGCAGCGACACCACAAGTCACCACCACCACTTCGGAGGCGATGCCCGCTTCCTTCAGGCGAACTGCCTCTTCCACGGCGATCTCGTCGAAGGGGTTCATGGACATCTTGACGTTGTCCAGCTCCACACCGGAGTTGTCCGCCTTGACGCGGACCTTGACGTTGTAGTCCACCACCCGCTTCACGGGCACAAGAATCTTCAGGCTCATAGTGTTTTTCCTATCTCGATGTTCAATCACGATGTTAAATCACTACATGGTTTGATAAATCGGTCCTTCGCCACCCTGCGGCACGACCCAGTTGATGTTCTGTCCTGGGTCCTTGATGTCGCAGGTCTTGCAATGCACACAGTTCTGCGCGTTGATCTGCAGGCGAGGATGGCCACCGCTTGCGTCGCGCAGGATTTCATAAACACCCGCCGGGCAGTAGCGCTGCTCGGGTGCGTCGTAGATTGCGAGGTTGAAATTGATCGCCGCTTCCGCATCCTTTAGCTGCAAGTGACAGGGCTGGTTTTCTTCGTGGTTGGTGTTGGAGAGGAACACCGAGGACAGCCGGTCGAAAGTCAGCACGCCGTCGGGTTTGGGATAACTGATGGGCGTGCATTCCGCCGCGGGCTTGAGCTTGCTATGGTCCGCGATGTTGTGCAGCGTCCAAGGCGCTTTGCCCCGGAACAGCGTCTGGTCGATACCGACCAGCAGCGCGCCCAGATTGGTGCCCATTCTCATATAAGGCTTGAAGTTGCGTGCCTTGTACAGCTCCTGATAGAGCCAGGAGTTGCGGTATTTTTCGGGATAGCTTGCGAGTTCATCGCGACTGCGTCCGGCAGCCAGGGCTTCGACCAGCGATTCGGCTGCCAGCATGCCGCTCTTGATCGCCGTGTGCGAGCCCTTGATGCGCGAGGCGTTGAGGAAACCCGCGTCATCGCCGATCAATGCGCCACCGGGGAATACCAGCTTGGGCAGGGATTGCAGGCCACCCGCCGCGAGGGCGCGCGCGCCATAGGCGATGCGCTTGCCGCCTTCAAAGAAGGTGCGGATCTTCGGATGGGTCTTGAAACGCTGGAATTCCTCGAAGGGTGAAAGATAGGGGTTGCTGTAGCCCAGTCCCAACACAAAACCCACTGCAACCTTGTTGCCACCGTAGTGGTAGAGAAAAGCGCCGCCGTAGGTGTCGGATTGCAGCGGCCATCCGGCGCTGTGTATCACCAGCCCCGACTTGAACTGCTCGGGCTTGACCTCCCACAATTCCTTGATGCCGAGGCCATAAGTCTGTGGATCGGCATCGGCGCGCAAATTGAATTTTGCTTCAAGCTGCTTGCCCAGATGGCCGCGGCAACCTTCGGCGAACAAGGTGTACTTCGCATGCAACTCCATACCGGGTTGATAGGCATCGGTGTGTTGCCCGTCGCGGCCCACGCCCATGTCGCCAGTGGCGACGCCCTTCACGGCGCCATTTTCATCGTAAAGAATCTCGGCACCGGCGAAACCGGGATAGATCTCGACACCCAAGGCTTCCGCTTGCTCGCCCAGCCAGCGCGTCACCAGACCAAGGCTGACAACATAGTTGCCGTGGTTCTGGAAACAACCCGGCAGCGTGAAATTGGGGAATTTGATGCCGCCGGTTTCCGTCAGCATCAAGAAGCGGTCTTCTGTCACTTCGGTTTCAACGGGAGCACCTTTTTCCCTCCAATCGGGGATCAGTTCGTTCAGCGCACGCGGGTCCAAAATCGCGCCAGACAGGATATGCGCGCCGATCTCGGCGCCTTTTTCGATCAGGCAGACGCTAGTGTCGGCGTTAAGTTGCTTGAGGCGTATCGCCGCAGCCAACCCCGCAGGGCCTCCACCAACGATCACCACATCAAATTCCATTACTTCACGCATTTTAGTCTCCTGGCCCAAACGGGTTTAAAGAGGTGACGTCAGGCAATAAGCGCGCAGCACAATTTGCGCCCGTTGCCACGGCTGGAAACGGTAATGAATACTGTTTTTTATGCAAATTATTCATTCTTATCAGCTCCGAGTTACTTATGACTTCGTCGGTAAATTTCTGGGTTCGCGGCCAAATGATATATCTATTCCAAATTTATTTCAAACGTTCGTTTTAATTGGATGGTACAGACATTTGAACAAAATACGCAATTGATTAGCAAACCGCAGGCAATTGGTAGCGACAACAGCCCGGAGAACATCGGCAGCACGCTGAACAACTTGGGGGGAACAACAGGGAATTCGACTGGGACACATCCAGCCAGGCAAGCCGCAGCAAAAAACTTATATCGAACGTACAACCGGACGGTACACAACGACTGCCTAAGTCATTAACTGTTCAAGTCGATTGACGCGGTGCAGTTCAGGATTTAGCAACTGACTGGATGTGGACTTACAATCACGAGCGCCCAACATAAGCACTGGGGATATCACCCCAAAACAGAGGTTGGCTTTAACCGAAGCTACTTCTGACCACAGCTAAAATGGGAGGATTACCTCGTGACTCTCGTTCAACTTGCCACATTCGACATTGATTGCCAGCGCCATACATCGCGGCACATATCTTCAATGCCATATTGTGCCTGCCAACCCAATAGTGTTTTTGCAAGCAAGGGATCGGCATAGCACGCGGCTATGTCGCCGGGTCGCCGACCTACAATCTTGTACGGCACTTTCTTCCCGCTTGCCGCTTCAAATGCCCGAACGACGTCAAGCACACTATAGCCCTGCCCTGTTCCCAAATTGGCCGTCAGCACGCCTGGAGAAACTGTCAATGCTTTAAGCGCTGCAAGATGGCCGCGAGCCAAGTCCACTACGTGGATGTAATCACGAACCCCGGTTCCATCATGCGTTGGATAATCGCAACCAAAAACCGAAAGCTCTGCCAGGGTACCCACGGCCACTTTTGCGATATAGGGCATCAGATTATTTGGGATTCCGTTTGGATCTTCGCCGATCAAACCGGACTCATGAGCACCCACCGGGTTGAAATAACGCAATAAGGCGATGTGCCATGAAGCATCCGCATGGGCGATATCGCCGAGAATTTGCTCAATAATCAATTTGGAGCGTCCATAGGGATTGGTCGCAGAAAGAGGAAAATCTTCACGTATAGGCACCGCATGAGGGTCTCCATAAACCGTAGCGGACGATGAAAACACCAGCGTCTTCACCCCTGCCTCGGCCATCGTTTCAAACAGCACCAAGCTACCGTTAATATTATTGTCGTAATAGCGCAATGGCTGGGCCACGGATTCGCCTACCGCTTTCAAGCCGGCAAAATGAATTACCGCTTCCACGCGATAGTCGGCAAACAATGCACGCATTGCCTCGCGGCTGCGAACATCTGTCTCTACGAAACCAGGGCGACTCCCGACAATACGTTCAATACGCTCAAGTACCGATGCCTTGCTGTTGCAGAAGTTATCGACAATCAGGACCTCGAATCCGGCCTGCATCAATTCCACAACCGTATGCGAACCTATGTAGCCGGTACCACCTGTTACTAGAATCATGGTTCATTCACCAAAATAGGGGATACAAAAGTGCGTAGCTTAGCTGCCTGCATTAAATTTAAGCGCGATCCAATTTCCAGGGTGAAGCAAATAAGCTTCGATCAGAAGTGTGAGACAAGCCACCTTGTAAAAGCAGATATGATCTACGTGATCATATCCCGCAGATGGTTTTTGAATTATATGACAGAACCAACCAGCTTAAACGAAACGCGCCGTTGTGAGCGGCGCGGAAATTTCGCTTAAGTATCAAAGATACTCAGACAAGATTCATCGTGTTATTCTGGCTCTTGCTGCGTCTTGCCAAGAACCCAACCAACCCGAGACCAGCCAGAAGCATGGCGTAGGTTTCAGGTTCGGGTACTGCAGAAGCCGGAGTGAAATACACAACATCCTGAGAACCTGTGCCGGGCGTCCCCTGATATTGATTTGGTTGCAGCATTAAAAATTGGGCATTGTAACTACTGGTAGCATTTGCCAAGTTATTTAACCATTGTTGAGCGAGAGAAATTGAACCATTGGGGGTACCATAAGAATAATTGGTAAAGCTTATTGGCTGCCCACTCGTCAGGCTAAATTTTCCAGCGCTATTGATCGATTGTCCGTCGTTCACAATTGCCCAAATTGCAAGCTGAAAAGCTGTCTCATTAAGATTAGTGCTTGATGTAGAAGCTATGTTAGTACCATACAACGTATACAGGCGCCCAAGGTTTAGGAGTGCAGCCGAACTTAACCCGGACGGATTTTGCGTTGGTGCATAATCATATGATACAGATTGGGAACCAAAATTGAAATCGTGGAAAATATCCACACAAAATGTTTGAAAAGGCTTTGTCCTATTCGGATCTGTTGTCAAGTCAAACGTTTGGAAACCACCAGCCCCACCAGCAATATTGTAGTTATTAAGGGTTACAGTCTGGTCATACCAAACATTGCCTGAGTAATTTATGTTTATGTTTCCAGCCCCAGCCCAAAAATTGTGCAAGTCAATCTGATCTGCCCATGCCGGTTGTGCACCAATCAGCGCGGCTGCTACGAGCGCTGCTTTCAAACTGTGCCGTGCAATTCTGTTTTGAGTCATCGTCATTTACCTCGCCAATTTTAAGAATGCCAAACCATTAATCAAAGCGTAATGGCCAGATTTATTGGTGATATGAAACCATATCTGAAGATCAAAACCTATTGTACTAACGTACAGGTGAAGGGCGACGAGGGACTCTTTAAGCAACTTAATGGGTTTTGCCTCTGGCTAACAGCATCCGTTTGATCAGATTTCTGGCAAACAACGTGATTGCAAAAGGGATATTAATCAAGAAGTAACGTTTAAAAAGACGTTTTGGCTCCTGTAGAACCCGATAAAACCATTCCAAACCAGCCCTTTGCATCCAGACTGGGGCACGCTTAACATCCCCAGCCACAAAACTGAAACTCACACCTATCCCCAACCACCATGAAGACGGCAAGAGTTCCCGGAGCAACGCAATTAGCTTTTCCTGCTTCGGTGATCCCAAGCCAACAAATATAATGTCTGGTCGAGTTGTTACCAGAAATTTTCGAATTTTCTCCATTTCATCAACGCTTTTTTCAAAGCCGAATGGAGGTGCGTAGCAACCGGCAAGGCAAATCGCGGGGTATATTTGCTGAAATTTTTGGGCGGCAATTTCTGCAGCACCTGGATTGCCACCCAACAGGAATATCGTCTTACCATTTGATGCGGCTTGTGCCACAAGCTCGACAAAAACATCCGATCCGGCAACACGTTCCGGTAGAGGTGTACCCAACAAACGGCTCAGCCAGATAATCGGGGCTCCGTCCGCTGTAAAGATAGTGGATTCGCTACTAACTAGTAAGTGAAAAGATGCATCCGTTACCAAACGATGCAATATGTCAATGTTGGGAGTCACTACCCATCCGCCATGTCCTTGTGAATGTCGATGAATGATCAAATTCACGACTTCCTTCATTCTTAATTTGGCAAAGGGTACGTTTTCTATCAGCACAACAGGTAGAGAGTCCAATTGCATTTTCACCGCCCCCAACTAATGGGTTGAGCCCAAGATTTTTTGTTCGATTTCTTCCGTGGCTTTTCGCTTTCCAACGATCAAGCATCGCTTCTGATAAGCATGAAGAAAACGAATGAACTCAGTGTCGTCGTATTTTGGCAGTCCCCTTGCCCAGCTCGTGATGTATCCCCACAGCATCGCAAGTCCTCCAACGACAACAGGAGGCCGGGTCATACGAAACCCGGCACTGGCAACCATATAGGGAAACCAGGTACCCATGAAGTATTGACCGAAACCGTGGCGTTGCCTACCGGTAAGCATACCTTTCTGGCTAGAACCCATTGCACGCAAATGAAGGAAGCGCAAGTCTGCATCATCCCAACTGCGAGCAAGCCAACCTTTCATCCGGCAAGTGTGGCAGTCAATCCCGTCCCACATCACTTCACGAACAAAGCCACCAATTTCTTCAAAGCATTGAGTGCGATAGAACTTCGTCATGCCCACCGACATTTCATCACCACACATTTCGCTGATAAGCTCGCCTGTATCAGGATCAGGGAAATATGGCTTACCGCTACAGGTGCCTAGACGCGGCTGTTGCTCCATCCGTTCCATTAGTATTTCGAAATATCGGGGAGGAATTTCCAAATCAAGATCAAACTTGCAAATATATTCAAAATCATCAGTATTGATCGCAGCGTATCCCTCATAAAAGGCTTCGATAACACCCGGCCCAACTTTGCGAACTCCACGATCAGGCCGTCTAATTATTCGAATAAAGGGATAACGATTTGCATATTCTTCCAGAATTTGCGGAGTCGAATCTTTTGAGCCATCGTCCACAATTATCCACATTGATGGAGCAACGCTTTGCTTCACGACGCTTTCCAAGGTTCTGCGTGCGTATTGCTCCTCGTTTCTGCATGGAGTAATTAAACAGTAACGCCTATTCACTGATATCTCCAAGTAACGTACCGCAAAAAGAATCTACCATGCCCAAAGTAAATGACTTCCGGTAAATCCGAAGGCTTATTGGGTGAGTCCCCAAGCATAGTCGGCAGTTTACGCCACTCAATTATAGACAAAGTCAGCTTCCAACAATCGCGGCAGGAATGCCAACTGCCGTTTTTCCAGTAGGAACATTTGTCAGAACCACTGCGTTCGCCCCGATGCAAGCATGATCACCAATATGAATATTTCCCAGAATCTTTGCGCCTGCTCCGATGTCAACATGGCCTCCAATCACTGGCGGATCGCTAGATGCGCGAGTACCAATTGTGACCTGCTGGAAGATCAAACAATTCGGCCCGATCCGTGCGCCAGGATGGATAACGACACCATTTGGATGAGGCAGCAGTAAACCACCGCCAATCTGGCTATCAAGGGGAATATCTGCTCCCGTAACTATGCTCCAGAACCGATGTCGCAATACAGCGAATCTCTTTATTAGGATACGCCAAGGATTACGTGATTCAGCACATCCCTGATACATCCGAATACTAGCAAGCAATGACCGGGATGGCTGCCATGAAAAAAAAGATTTTTTTTCACGTGACCAATCTGGTACTTCCGCGGAAACAACCACAATGACTCCTCCCTTATTCATTTATATTCTATAAGGTGTGCAGTATTTCCGGTAACTCTGTTATACAAAAAGTTCATCTGTCCAGCCGCCTCGGGAAATTTCCCCAGCACCAAGAAAAAGGCGCGCCACCAGTTTTCATGCGCCGATCGTGTCCCTCGCAAAGCAATACGGACAACCTGCAACGGGTAAAGCAGCAATAACGCCAAGCTCCATACCCCTAGCCAGACAGTTAAACAAGCGACAACCAAAGGAATAAGTAAACCCCATATCCAGATACGCCGCGACTCCTTCACGCGATGCATTTCCGGCGAAGATCCATGCAAATATTTTCCCTCAGCATAGGCGTATCCGGAGCGTCGTGTTCGTTTCCACCACTGCCAGAAATGTGTCATTGCGGCATCATGCAGCGCCATATCGGCGTCAAGTCGCCAAACTTGCCACCCGGCTAACCGGAGGCGCACACACAACTCCGATTCTTCTCCGGCAATCAAATTGGCGCGATAACCGCCTGCAGCCTCGAACCCGTCCACCCTCGCCATAGCGATGCCGCCACATGCCTTTGCCAAACCAATCTCAGTATCCCATTCGATATCGCAAAGCAAATTATAGATAGAATGTTCTGGATGCCGCTCCCTGAGACGGCCGCAAACCATTGCCACATTTTTATTATTGTCCAAAAATGTGGCTGCTGCTTCTAGCCACCCGTCTACTAACTCGCAATCACCATCCACAAACTGAACATATTGGATTTGAGGATAAATTTTTCTCATCCGCGCAAATCCTTCATTTCTTGCACGTGCAGCTGTAAAAGGAACTGTCATATCCAAAGCCACAACGTCAGCACCAGCGCTCAATGCCGCATTCACTGAGTCATCCGTCGAGCCTGAATCCACATAGATAAGTTTAGAGAACTGAGCGGTTAAAGACGCAAGGCATCGCACGAGACGTTCTCCCTCATTGCGGCCAATAATGACAACTCCTACGCACGTTAAATCTAACATACAGTGATTTTCCAGTTAAAATTGCCACGACAATCCGGAACAGTTCTCTACGAACCCGGAAGCTCAGTCGAGATATTGGCTTAATTGAATTGCATTCAAGGAAAAACCAGTTAAATGGCTCCTCCAGAGTTGGTTCGACGGTTCACCACGAACGGACTTAATCGGCGATAGCTTAATGTATCGGTTGCTTGCCCATTCTGGTTTGAAAAAAACACTTCCACACTGTGAGCGAATGCATTAAGCGCAAGTAGAGCCATTCAGGTCGCTTGAACCTGGCTATATCTTTCAAAATCTCGATGAAATCAGCAAGTGACATCAAAAAAACATTCACTATGGAAGCGACCAACCCGCAATTTTTGCGGAAATACAATAATTCACTCTCAATTTGCAAAGAAGAAATTTGCCGCCCACTCGCTGTAATTTCTCCGTCTGACTTGGCACTCTCACCACCAATATGCACCACCGAAGTATAAGGATAGTAAACAACTTGCCAACCGGCTTTTTTTGTGGCGAAACAATGGTCCATTTCTTCAGAGTATAAAAAATATCTGGCATCAAACAGCCCCACCTGATCAATAACTTCTTTTCGAACCAAGTAATAACAGCCAGGCACCCAGTCACAATCTCTAACAGCAGCGTGATCCCAAGACATGTCATCCACCATTTTCGTACCCTTAAAAATGCGTTTCAGGCCCGTGCGGGACAGGAAAAGATTCCAAGGAGTTGGGAAAAACCGGCATGAAGGTTGAATGACACCATCACGCCCAAACAACTTGACACCAAGAATGCCACACTTGGGGTTGGCATCCATGTATTGAACTGTTTTGGCAATAGTGTCCGGCTCTATAAAAGCATCGGTATTTAGTAAAAGCACATATCGGCTTTTGATGAATGGTAAAGCTTGATTATTGGCACGCCCAAAACCCACATTTATTTTATTCTCGATGAGTCTGATTTGTGGATATTCCTGGCGAAGGATTTCCGCAGAATTATCTTTTGAAGCGTTATCAATAACAATTACCTCCATCTCTAAATGATGCGAAGAGGAAAATAGATGACTGAGTGCTGTTTTCGTCATCTCTATCGTATTGTAGCTAACAAGAATTACTGAAATATCCGGCATATCTTTTCCAAAATAATTCTTAAGGAAACGCCGAACAGCCACTCCACACTGAGCAGGAGTCGTATTGACGAATCCGGATTCGTTGAACAAATTAGATATTAGATTGATACTATTTCAAATATCTTAACATAAAACTATTTCTAAATTGGTGAGCCGCGCTGGCAAATAAGGCATCATCAGCCACTTGCTCACAAGATATCCGCTATTCTGCTATCCAACCTTGTGCCAACTGGCAACAATCTGCGGCATAATCCATAGCTGTCCAAACCTACTAATCTAAATATGGCTACGCGAATTGCCTATGTGATCAACCGGTATCCAATGGTCAGTCACAGTTTCATCAGAAGAGAAATTCTGGCGCTGGAACGTCAGGACTTTGAAATTCTGCGAATTTCCATAAATGGCTGGGATGCCACATTGGTAGACGAAACAGATCAGCAAGAGCGCCTGAAAACTCGCTATATTCTGCAAAACCAAACCATTTCCCTCTTGCTGGCGGTATTGCGAACCCTGTTGATGACACCCAGGCGTTTCTTTACTGCATTCGCCTTGGCAGTTCGCATGGGACGCGGCGCACAACGTTCCGTGCCGTATCACTTGGCATATCTTGCTGAAGCATGTTGCATATTGCCCTGGTTGAAGTCTTTCGGTGCCACGCATATGCATGCCCATTTTGGAACCAACTCGGCAGAAGTTGTCATGCTGGCGCATGCCTTGGGTGGACCACAATATAGTTTCACGGTGCATGGTCAGGACGAGTTGCTTTTTGGGGGAACAGCCGAAAAGGTACACCGTGCTGCATTTGTGGTCGCAATCAGTTCGTTTGGACGTAGCCAGCTTTATCGCAGGGTTGAGCACAAACACTGGTCAAAGATAAAAGTAGTTCATTGCGGGTTGGAAACAGCGTTTCACGGCATCGACTCCGTGCCGCCTGCTGCAATTCCGCGTCTTGTTTGCGTGGGTCGTCTGAGCAAGGAAAAGGCCCAGTTACTGTTGGTTGAAGCAGCCTATCAATTGATGCAGAAAGGTATCGAGTTCGAATTGGTTCTTGCAGGCGATGGCGAGATGCGATCTGAAATTGAGGATTTGATCGCGCAATATGGGCTAACCAAACAAATTCGAATTACAGGCTGGCTCAGCAGCAATCAGGTTCGCGAAGAAATTCTGGCGGCGCGTAGCCTGGTTTTGCCCAGTTTTACCGAAGGATTGCCTGTGGTCATCATGGAAGCCTTTGCTTTGCGTCGGCCCGTATTGGCTACCTATGTCGGTGGAATTCCAGAACTGGTCATTCAAGGTGAAAACGGATGGCTATTCCCTGCCGGTTCGGTTAACGAACTAGCGGCAGCTCTGGAAGATTGCCTGTCGAAATCCCCCGACGAATTGAAAAAAATGGGAGATTCTGGATTTCATCGTGTCGTGGAACGTCACTCTATCGATACTGAAGCTGCCAAACTTGCAGAACTCTTTCGTGCATCCAGCCAGCAGTATTCATGATTATGCTGCCGCAATATTCAATTTCCAGCCTTGAGCATCCGGCTCAATATACCTAACTGCACCAGTTTTTCGACATCTCCAACGCGATCGTCTTTCCCAAGTAAGAATTCCTGCCAACATTGCCGAATAGCGTCTCTATCAAAGATTTCGGGATCGAATAAATCAGCTTGATTCAGAATATTCTCGAAGCTGCGTCTCCATTCAGGATCGGTTGCATACAGTATTGAATGCTTGGGCCACGAACCTGTTGTTCGGTAGGTGTTGCCAAATATAAAGCGTCGTACTTTGCCCAGAATGGGTTTGATACGTCGTGTCAGTTTATGTGCTGCAGGTGGCCAGCACATCGGTAGCATGCTGTTGGAATTCATCACCCATGCCGCGCGGGGATGCAGTTTATGTATCAAAAGCGCACCAAGATTCTTTTCATTGCGAAAACGCGATGGAAGCATTTCAAGCACTTCATGAACATTGGCATCGAACATCATGTTTCTTTCCGGTACGCTGCTACGCAGGTCCAAGAACATGAAGAAAGTTGGAATGGTCTGCACGGAATTCCAGCGCAAACATTGATCCCCTAAAATAAGCGGATCTTTGGAGGCATCGAAAACCTTCCCATAATAATCCGTGATTTCGTGCTCGATTGAAGTTTCAACTTCTGCGCGAATTTTCGCATTCAGCAAAGACAGGGTCGCTTCCCTGTTTGCAGGTCGATAAAGAGGCAGCCTAAGTAGATCAAATACACTCACAAATTCTTCTGGTAAACATCTTTCCTTGCCGGCCTGATCCACCGAACAACACAGTTTGCTAAAGGCTTCACATAGATCGCCGAGGATAAAACTCGTCGCGCCGTACTCCTCATTGACGCTGGCTGCAGCCTCAGAAAAGTGGCCGTGAATCCAGACATAGTTTCCGCCGGTCTCGTACACGGCATTTTCCAACGATCTCAAATACCACAGGTTGTCGCGCCAGATAACCTTGTGTCGAAGACCAAGCGCTTTTGCCGTCTTTCGTGCCACTTTAACTTCGAGGTTTTCGCCATCCCCCAGAGTTACCAATAATGGATCCCCACCAGCCGCCTTCAGCGCCGCGGCAGCAAGCCTGGAGTCGGTCCCGCCGCTGAAGAAGACTGCCAGGTTTTCACCACTCTGGACCAATCTGGTTGCGGCAGACAACAAACGTTCTGATGTCAGGTTTACCCAGTCAGTCAAGGATAATTCATTGTCAGGCCGGTGATGAAAACTATACCAGCGATATTCATTGTGATTTCCTTGAGCATCCAATCTGACAATCGTTCCAGCCGGAGTGCCTTCGACTCCTAGAAATAGATTCTTGCCAGGATCCACCGGACCGCCATAGAGAAGGAATGATGCAACGAAACCCGCATCCAATTTGGGGGACGGCAAAGAAAGTGCAATGGCCGTGGGATGCGAAGAAACAAGCCATCCGGAATTGTGCCACTTTCTCCAGAGCGGGCGCGAAGCCATGCGATCCGCAATACAATAGGTAACGTCACGTTGGTCGTTGCGATAATAAAATCCAAATGAGCCATGAAGTTCTGATAGCCATTCCGCCAACGCCTCGAACGATTCCTTCCCGTCAATCTGGGCAAGACACCACTCTGCAGCATCGCTCTGATTGTTAAAAGCTTGTCTGGACTTGGCTCCGACAAGATAGCCGGAAAGTACAAGGTACGAGTTTTTCCCTCTAGCGATGAAGTGAATATCTCCATTGGCGCGTCCCCAGATGAGAATACTTTCTCCTTGTCCGATAGGGCTGTATTCATAAGCTGCCTTGCAGGTAGCGGGAACGATACGTGCAGGGTCAACACCTGCCCCGTCGGTGCCACTGCTAAAAACTTCAAAACCATTCATCATGCATTCCTCATTTATCTGTCAGCGGTGCAGCCCCGCCAGATCGGGCAGTATTCTCCATTGCTAAAATGGAAATCTTACGGATAGTTGCCTGCGCAGCTTTTTGCATTACGGGCAGATTGTCGAAGTAGAACTCATCCTGCGTTTTGCCGTCAAGCGTTGCATGCGTTAAAGCTTGCCTCTGTTAAACTAAGGGTGAAATTCTTAGTACACATGCATTTTTACAAATTTCTTTCAACTTATGAGTATAAAAAAGCTTCTTCGCAATAACATCGCCCAGTTACTTTCACTAACGGGACTCACTTCACCGGCTCGCAGCGGTCGTGGACGCCTCTCTATTGCAACCTTTCACAGAGTGCTGACTGAAGCTGAACGCCAAGTCTACCCACTCCCCGGCCTTTGCATAACGCCCGAAGAACTCGATGCGTTATTGGCATACTTTGCCGAACATTTCGATTGTGGCACGCTCGCAACACAGCACGAACGTTACCTGGGCGGCGAAATCACAACGCGCCCGCTCCTCGCAATCACATTCGATGACGCACAGCATGACAACTACTTCAACGCACGTCCATTACTGGCAAAACATCAGGTAAAAGCATCATTCTTCGTTCCCGTTGAAGCAGTCGAACAGCAGGAACCGCTGTGGCATGACCGACTCGGTTTTGCAATCCTTGCACTGCTCAATCAGGCAGATGGTGGTCGAGAAAAATTGACCCGGATTCTGGACAGCGCGGGACTTTCGGCAAGCCGCGATGATGGACTGGTAGGTAGCATCATTGAAGCATCGAAGAAACTACCCCTCCAAACAAGATTGGGTTTGATTGAAAGACTCGTAGTCGCGTCAGGCACGGCTCAGGTTCCAGCGTTTGCAAGGCTCATGACATTCAGTGAAATTGCGGAACTGGTCCGGGATGGGCACGAAATAGGCTCACACAGCATGACGCACTGCCTGATGCCTGAATGTGACGATGAAACACTGATGTACGAGCTTGCAGATTCCAGACGTATTCTGCAATCGCATCTTGGTCAACGTATTGAGTCATTTTGCTACCCGAATGGCAATTCGGACATCCGTACTGGCGAAGCCGTAGCAAGAGCCGGCTACCTGCGGGCGGTAACCACCACATGGGGAAATAACGGAAAAAACGGAGACCGATTCCAGCTTCGTCGCTACAACATGGATGCCAGGCGAGTTTTTGATTCAAATGGAAAGCTGATGCCTGCCATTCTTGCGTTCCGCATGAGCGGTTTATTTCCAGTGTAAAAAACGTCAGCTATTGATCCTGCTCACATAGCTTTTACGTATTGATAGATAGCTCTTTTCAATTTGCTTGAACCCATCCGACACTCTTTAACTTGGCAAAAACAATTTCAGCAAGCTTCTTGTAACCATCTGGATTTAAATGCCCACCTTGCCCATTTTTGCAACGAGTGTAAATATCACATGGATCGCGATCTCCGAGGTATTTATTAAACTCCTCTGCCACTTCGGGGACAACCACCCCTGCATTTTTCAATCGGTTGGCGAGCTCTTCATACGGCAAGTTTCCGTGATCGCGAAGCCAAAGTATATCTTTCACATCCGGAATCAACAAAACCATAGCCTTTTGGTTGCGCTTGTGCGCTTCACTTACGAATGCTTCGATAATTGCATCGGTAAGTTGCAAAGCATGGGATGTATGGGCCGGATCATAGAATGGCGAATAGCTGGGGTAGCCCTCGATTCTAGCAATGAGGCGATAATGTCGGATTGTGCCGAGCAGTGACAGAGTGAAAGGAAACTTGAGACTGTGAATCCCTGACGGACCGCCCGGCGCGAAATAGTCGTAAGGCAAAAGCTCTTGTGCATGCGAACGAAGGCTGAGGTGCTCTTCTTCAGTCAGTATCGGCAGTGGAATCAGTCTCAACTCATTTGATTCCAACACGAATCGCGGCTTTAGCCCAATGGGTTGATTTGTAAGAAAGCCTCGCTCTTGATTAATGTTCCGGGTAATGTTGTCGGAGAAATGCCCCAAAATGACTATCGGAGATTTATCTTTGATTACTTCTTTATAACGCAGGTATGCCTGATCCGTGCCATATCCACCCACACCATAATTGGCAACGCGACATCCCATCAACCGTGAAAGCACATTGCCATAGGCTTGTTCGGGAGTAACTTCATCGCCCCAAGTAAACGAGTCTCCAAAAACTGCGACGCAACTAGGAAGTGATGGGTCAGGAAATGCAGGAACGACCCGTGAACCGGAACGATCGTACTCTTCGTGCCCAAAACTGGTTGGACTTGGCCAACCAAGAACAGGGTCGCGGTTCTTCAAATAACTTGCGTAGTTTTCTACTCGCGAAGGGGCGTAAAGCAATGCCTTGTCTGCGAGAATTTCCCCCGCTATGTAGCTCATGATTTCTACAGGCACCGCTACAATGACAAAGAGCAAGAGAACTTGAAGAAGTCTGCGCGCTGGGGATGATTTGGCGGTCATTGGTCACTAAATAAAGTATTAATCCAGTTCAAAGGCAGTCTCGTAATTTTGCTTGAGCGCAGGATCCTGATCTTCCTTATTCAAGTAACAATTGCCAACTGCCAGGACGTCTAAGTCAGTACCCATAAAGCAGCGAAACGCATCTTCCGGTGAACCAACGATGGGCTCACCGCGCACGTTGAAACTGGTATTCACCAGAAGCGGACAACCTGTTTTACGCTCAAATGCCGACAGTAAAGCGTGATAGCGTGGGTTGGTGTCTTCATGCACTGTCTGAATGCGTGCCGAGTAATCAACGTGCGTAACGGCTGGAATGTCAGACCTGGGCACATTCAGCTTGTCGATACCGAAAAGTTGATTTTCTTCCACCGTCATTTCACGACGCCGCGATTTCACCACATCAGCCACCAGAAGCATATATGGGCTTTTGCCTTCAAGTTCGAACCATTCACTCACGCGCTCTCCCAAAATTGAAGGCGCAAAGGGTCGGAATGATTCGCGGTATTTGACTTTGAGATTGAGCGTCTTTTGCATGGTCGGGGAGCGAGGATCGCCAAGGATCGATCTATTTCCCAGAGCGCGCGGGCCAAATTCCATTCTGCCCTGAAACCACCCCAATGCTTTTCCTTGCGCCAGATCATCCGCGCTCTTATTGATCAACTCCGAGTCTTCGAGCGTCTTGAACTTTGCTCCGCAGTTTTTCAGGCGTGTTTCAATCTCAATCTGGGGGAACGCCGGCCCCAGGTAGGAACCACGCATGGCATCACCGCTCACTTGTCGTTTTTGTCCGAGCTGCAAGTAGTTGCCAGCTAGAGCGGCCCCAAGTGCGCCTCCTGCGTCGCCTGACGCAGGCTGGACATAAATGTTTTCGAAGCGACCGTCGCGCAATACCTTGCCATTGGCGACGCAATTGAGTGCAACACCACCCGCCATGCACAAATTCTTGATTCCGGTTTCAGCCCGTAGTGCGCGTGTAAGCCGCAATACTACTTCCTCCGTTACGGCTTGAATTGAAGCTGCCAAGTCCATATGCCGTTGTGTCAACATTTGATCCGATTTGCGCGGGGGACCGCCGAAAAGTTCATCAAACTTTCCATTGGTCATAGTCAGTCCGGCGCAATAATCGAAGTAAGACATGTCCAATCTGAACGATCCGTCCGGTTTGACATCAATCAGATGTTTGAAAATTAATTCTGCGTATTTCGGCTCACCATAAGGTGCGAGTCCCATTACTTTGTACTCGCCGGAGTTAACCTTGAACCCCGTGTAGTAAGTCAAGGCAGAATACAAAAGGCCCAGCGAATGAGGAAAATGAATTTCCTTGATTACTTGAAGATTGTTTCCTTTTCCAATCGCGACAGAGGTTGTTGCCCATTCGCCGACACCGTCCATCGTCAGGACTACAGCCTCTTCGAAGGGAGAAGGAAAAAAAGCGCTTGCTGCATGGCTGAGATGATGTTCACTAAACAATAACTGTCCATTCCACTTGGCGTCGCTGTCAATTTTGTGAAACTCCTTGCGCAGAAGATTCTTAAGAAAGAGCTTCTCGCGCAGCCAAAGTGGAATTGACATCGAAAATGACTTGATCCCGCGTGGTGCAAATGCCAGGTAAGTCTCAAGTAAGCGCTCAAATTTCAGGAATGGTTTGTCGTAGAACACGACGTGGTCTACATCACCCAACCCGATACCGCCTTCGGACAAACAGTAGCGAACCGCATTCACAGGAAACCGGGAATCATGCTTCTTACGTGTGAAACGTTCTTCCTGAGCCGCAGCAACAATAAATCCGTCCTCAATCAACGCCGCAGCGCTGTCATGATAGAGCGCCGAGATACCGAGAATGCGCAAGGAGTTCCCCTTTAAAACAATGTATAAATGAAGGGCGCAATTGCAGAGCCCTGTGCCAGGACAATAAGCACACCCAAGAAGAGCATCATTACCATAATGGGCCACAGCCAGAATTTTTTTCTGGTGCGCAAGAAGGCCCAAAGTTCTTTAATAATTTCCATAATTATTTCCTAGAATTGCTGTGTCATTGAGTCAGGCGATGGCCCAGGCGGATCGCGCGGAATCCAGTATGAATTTGCTTCGGGATCGAACTTTAAGCGTAGCGAGTCCTTTCCTCTGAATCTCATCACTGCGCCGAGCGGAGTGATGACTGCATAAAAAAGGATACCCAAAGCAATCGGGCTGATCACTTTGCCCATCAAAACACCAAGTTTTGACCAAAGCCGGTTAAGCCCTGAAAGCATTGCCGGTCTCACCAAGGCAATGAGAGCGAATATTGCCGCCAAACCAACTGCCCACCAACGCACCGCTCCACCGTGGAGCAGCGGCAAGCCACCAATCAAGCAAAACATGCCTGCAAACACTAAGCCAAACGATCTGTCGGACGAAGTCTCTATATGCTGATCTCTATTTAGATTTTCGTGTGCCATTATGTCGGCTCCAATTTCAAGTTTTTCAGAAAAATAACGCTTTAGTCCACTTAGGAATTATTCGCACACAATTTTGGAGGCTAAACTGAATCCATAAATTTGTCCATTGTACCAAGGGGAAGTTTGGCGACGGCCTATAAATTACCCATCACGTACACGGTTACTGGTGAAAACCCATTTGCCGCGTTACTGTCAGTTCGTTTCAAGCACGTCAGACAATACGGAGGAATCTATTACAGTTATATTAAAGAAATGCTGACTAAGATCACGTTCCAGCGCAACACGTGAAATTTGTCGTGATTTTCGCGTTCAATTTCTTCGCTCATGGCATCAATCATGATGACCAAAGTTCTTGCGGCGAACCGGGCGGAGCCGGCCAGAAGAAGCACTTGACCCAGATCAGGCCAATCGACTGAAAAATAATTGACTCTACCCCCTTACTGGTCCGCCACCATGCGTGAAGGTCGAAGCCATCAGGCTTCGCTGCCAATACGCCAACCTGAACCTTGTTGCCTAAAGCGATGCTGAAGAGCAAACGTGAGCGACGTGCATGTGCACCCGACGAAAACAGATTGATCGCTTCGATCTTACTTCCGGACTTCGATAACCATTCGCGCACCATAACAGCACTCAGAAACGTGCGTTCCTGCGCCGATGGCGGGGCCGGCACCACATGAATCAGCTCTCTTGGTACGCCATGCTGCGCGAGATAATCGGCAGCCATTTGTGCGAAATTGCCATATTTTGTTTCGGGCCAATCTGTCGGGCCACCTGTTGTTACGACGCTTGTATAGTTGCCCATTTTGAAGGCCTGCACAGCCTGGTCAAGCTCGGTCCGTGCAAGCCACCCTTCTACTACAAGCATACGTGCATCGACGGGGGCATTAGGTGCAAGAAACCCGTAGATATTTTGCACGCAGAGCATGCACACAACAGAACAAATAATCAAAAGGAGAAACCAACCCCAAATTGTTGGCAGGCAAACCTGGCGTTTACGACAGAGCGTTATATTTGGCATTAAGAGTTGATCAGTGATCTCTATCACGATTGGGTGACAAAATTTAGGACAAGATGAAGAATTCAGCCAACATCAATGCCAAATTCGAACGCGATGAATACTACGCAACAGAGTGAAATCATGCAACAATGGCAAACAACCAGATAGACTTGTGCAACTTCAGTTTGATACAGCCAGAGAATTACGCTCGTTTCGCAAGGAGTCGTAAACGCATCCGTGAAAAAAATGAGTTTTTCTGCCAACGATTTGGGAATGGTTTCCGGAATTACGTGAGTGTCCGAACTGGAAAGCGCGCCATTGACAAATGCAAGATTGCGCGAATTTAGATCTTAAATTTAAATGAGGTTATGATGATCACAAAATTGGCATTGAAAAATTCCAACGTTAAGGTTCTGGCGGTCTTCGCAATTCTCTGCCTCGGTGCGTGTGGAGGTGGAATCGCCTCTGGAAGTGCCACAGCTACTCCACCAACTGGCACCACACCAGCTGCTCCCGTAGCAACCGGCAGCACGCCACTCGGCAATCCGCCAGATCTCACCCCGCCCTTAACAAATTCGTTCACGGCCACAACATCCCGCACCACCGGTGTTGCTCCCTTGTCGGTGTTCTTCGATGCCACCGCCACGACTTCGTCACTGACCACTAAGCCATTCCATAAACTTCAGTACACTTGGGATTTTGGAGATCCTGCTGGCAGTCCGGTAAACGGTACAACCTGGGCAAATGGTTCAACTCCTGGAGTGTCAAGCAGAAATGCGGCAACAGGCGCAGTGGCAGGGCATGTGTATGAAAATATAGGTACCTTTACGCCAAAATTGACTGTATACGATGGATTGACATCCTATTCTGTCACCACCTTGCCATCAATAACTGTTACTGATCCGGCTACAGTGTTTTCCACTAATACCATTTGCATTGCAGCCACATCAACGCCTATTGCCGGAAATAATGGATGTCCACCCGGGGCAACTGTTTTGCAGCAATCCGCATTTGATACAGCGATGAAAACTGCAACTGGCAGCAACGGATGTGGTACTGGTGTTATATGCAAAAGGATTTTATTTAAGAGGGGTGATTCTTTTTCACAATCAGTGTCGTTTAATCTCTACATCAATGGCCCCGGAATCATCGGCTCTTATGGTACAGGTGCAACACCTGTTATAACAGGAACTATGGACGATTCTCAGTTGCTTTTTGGAAAACTTCAATATCCTTCAGTAAATAGCTGTTCTAATCCCGGATCTTGCATAGGTGGTGTTTTGGCTGACTGGCGCGTAATGGATTTGAACTTCATAGGAATGGCAACAGGCGGCACAATTGCAAGCTCAACTTCAGCAGTGAATATGGCAGGGCAGTTTAATAATCTAACATTTCTAAGACTTTCCATGAGTGGACAACGTGCCGCGTTCGGAAATGGCGATCAGGGATTGGATTTGTATAACAACACTGGATGGTGTTGCCATAACATATGGACAGGAATTACTCTTCAAGATTCCACTATTTTCAATCCACAAGTTGGTACTGTAGGAAACACAGCTACTTATTCTTACGGTGTCTACATGAGTGGGGATCGTGTCTTTTTTTCAGGAAACTCAATTGATCTGGGTGGAACAGCATTGACTACTGAATCTCATGTGGTCAGGTTCACTTACCTGGGACAGGCAGCAATAACAAATAACACGCTGGCACATCCGGGACCAACAGAACAAAACATCAAGCTAATGGCTCCTGGATTTCCGGCAGCATGGGGCGGGGCCGGCGATATCGACCCAAATCCCTGGTGTCCCACTGCCGCTGGATGCCCAGCAGTGGACATAGCAGGCCTGGGCAAGGGATATACCAGATGGGTGGAAATATCGGATAACCAATTCATCAGTGGCAGTAACAATTACATGGTCGCCGCCGCGCCGCAGAGTCAGGGGAGCGATGAACGGATCAGGGATGTTGTGATTGAGCGCAACCACTTCGCTGCAAAAAATAGTACTGTATCTGTCGCGCTTTATCTCGATGGCTTCGACTACACCGTCAGAAACAATACGTTCGATATGAAGGTGGCGGGGGGGCCGGCAAATGCCATTGCTTTTATAGCTGAAGTTGGTGGAAACATTTCTGTTGCCCCTGACGATTTGATGGCATACAACAATTCCTACTATTCCGGCTATGCAATAGGGGGGAATAACATAAATTTCCTGCAACTAAATACCACATCGACCACTGTGGACGTGGAAAACAATCTTGTGTACGCCCCTTTATCCACCAATGGGCAGACATCCGTTATATATGGAACCCCCAAAGCGGGGAGCATCGTGGCCCCTAATTCGACAACAGCGCAGATGAAGACTGTAGACCCCTTGTATGCTGTTACACCTCCGGTTAACCCAACAGACTTCAAACCTGGCACTGGCAGCTATGCGATAGGTACAGGTGCAAGCGTGCCGGTATGGACAGACTTCTTCGGCGCACCCAGAGGTGCAGCAAGCGCAGTAGGCGCAACATATGATATGGGCGCTGTAAATCATTAACTGTTACGCATCAGACTCAGCCGGACGGTGTTAATACTTCACCGTTTGGACCAATACCGCTTACAACTATTTAACCTGCGCATCATCATTCATATGTCCAAGACAACACCGAACAAGTCCCCTCCCCCTCCGGAGGGAAAGCAGACTTAATCGGTGCAACCCCAAGGCCATCATATTTGCGGATAATCATTCAGCTTCGTATAGAATAATAGGTATGAGCAGACCAAGTCTTAACCTGATACGTTGATATGCCAGAAGTTTTCAGATCATTAGTTGTCATTCTTTTCATTGCCACGGCCTTCTTTTTTTTCGCGCGCCGCCTCACCATCTCCCCTGATGAGCTAAATAGTTTTAAACGGAGAAAAAATATTTGGCTGTTCTTAACTCTTGCCGCCTTTCTGGCACAGAGTTTCTGGATATATACAATTATCGCCATACCTGCTCTGTTGTACGCAAACCGGAATGAATCCAATCCGCCAGCGTTGTTTTTTTTCATATTGTTCGCTGTCCCCATGGCTACAACTGAGATTCCCGGCATGGGTCTGGTCAATTATATTTTTGATCTTTCACATGCGAGATTGTTAGAACTGTTTGTACTCCTGCCTGCGTTTTTTTCATTACGCCAACGAAGTGACG
Source organism: Sideroxydans sp. CL21 (assembly GCF_902459525.1). NCBI lineage: Bacteria > Pseudomonadati > Pseudomonadota > Betaproteobacteria > Nitrosomonadales > Gallionellaceae > Sideroxydans > Sideroxydans sp. CL21. Next base: position 1,682,732 of record NZ_LR699166.1, on the reverse strand, counting down.
TTATTCCTTTCGGGCGGACGATACCTGACAAGTTTTTTGCCGCGTATCTCGTGCTCACGGTTGTGCTCGATCTGCGAGTATCCAACTTGACAAGCATGGCGCGTGACATTTTCTATCTGTTCATTGATGCATTTCTTCCCTACTATGTGCTCAGCCGCTCGCTCAAGCATATGCAAGATTTTCGAGATGCCCTGCAGGCCCTCGTGATAGCGATCATGATTCTTGCACCGATAGCTGCTTTTGAATTTTCAACACATTGGTTGCTCTATGGGGCTCTAATTGACTCGCTCCAGCTTAGCAATGCAATGACGTTATACCTTGGAAGAGGCGGCATGCTCAGGGCCCTTGCCTCTGCCGGACACTCTATTGCTCTGGGCTATCTGATGGTTATTGGGATAGGTTCGTACCTATTTCTGCAACGCGCAATCAAATCGAAACTTGTACGTCGCTTCGGCTTGGGATTGCTGATTGTCGGAATAATATCCTCCTTATCACGTGGCCCCTGGGTTGGCGCTGTTACCGTCTTTATTGTTTTTATTGCCACCGGTAGAAAAGCGGTTCAACGACTAATTCTGCTAACTACTATATGTTTACTGGCTTTTCCTTTGATTGCTGTACTCCCGGGAGGAATGAAAGTCATTAATTTGTTACCCATAGTCGGCACAACCGATAAAGGAAGCATCGATTACCGGCAAAAACTGCTCACTAACTCACAAATCGTTATTATGCAAAATCCATGGTTTGGGTCTGCAGACGTTCTCGAAACGCCCGAAATGCAAGCCATGCGCCAAGGTGAAAACATCATTGACATTGTCAATTCCTACCTCTCAATTGCCTTGTCCCAAGGATTAGTCGGCCTCGGGCTATTCGTGGGATTTTTTGCTTTTGTGATAAGAGGAGTATATCGCTCTATGCGCTCTCTCCCTGACAAAGACAGTGAGGAAGCCCTGCTTGGACGGGCACTGTTGGCCACGCTTTTCGGTATTCTTGTAACCATCTTTACGGTTAGCGGAATTACCTTCATTCCTATTGTTTACTGGTCGATTGCCGGGATAGGTGTTGCTTATACCCAGATGGTCCGTTTAAAACAAGGTACTCATTCTGTAGTTATTTAAAGCCGAGCCACTTTCCTTATGTTTCATCGTAATGTTTTGTTAGATAACCAACTCCGCAAAGGAATGTCGTACCATTTCTCTATTAGAACAGAAAGCACAATTAGAAAAACTACCAAAGCAAAGCCTGAAACTGGCGCATAGATTTCTACGCTATCTTTTAACACATACTGAAAAATATTTTTAACTGGCTCATGAAGCACGTATATCGGGTAACTGGCCGTTCCGAGAATTAGCAATAAACTTTGAAATCTCGAAGTCTCACCTTGCGCAGCAACCAAAACGGAAAATGGAAAAATAAGAACAACTGAAAAAACGTCAATAATTTTGTCATAATGCTCAAAGCTTGGTGATGCCAAGATAGCCGCTATCATAAAAAAAGCTAGCCAAGGCGAAATAAATTTCGCCCCCTTTAAAGCAGTACTCAAAATTAGGCGATGCCTAAATAACAGTAACCCAAAAAATATTCCAAAAACAGAGCGCAAAAAACCTGCAATTAATGACCAAAATCCCCAAGCATAGCCCACATCTAGATTCCCATGAACAAATGACACCACTGTGAGACAAATTCCGGAAATAAGCACTATAGATGCTAAAACAACATTTGATAAAAGTGGCCTTGAAATCGCATATACGGCATTAGTAATAAGCTCAAAAAAAAGAGACCAATATGGCGGATTTATTGAAAAAAGGTATGAACTCCCAGCAACCTGAGATGGAAGAAACAAAGCGCCCAACGCTATCATATTTAGAGTTTCCCCATATCCAACGCTCAGTTTATGTTTCCATATGGTTTCAATTAGAATAAAGGAACATAAAAGTAGCGATAATAGGTAAACAGGATATAGTCGTATTAATCGTATGAGCAAAAATTTCGGTGCAGAAATTTTGTCGCATTTAAGTTTTTCGTCATATGCATATGCAATTACAAATCCACTCAGAATAAAAAATAGATCAACTGCAAGATAGCCTCTAAAAAAGTGTATGTGCCAAAAATCTTGTGTATGAAGAGTCAGTACAAAGATTGCGGCCATACCTCGAATACCGTCTAGGAATGCGTACCGATTGTGTCGATGATCCATTTCAATATAGTCCGATTAAAGGCTACGCAGTTAAGTACTCACAGTAAAGCTAAGGCTTATTGGGTTAATCATTCAAAGAAGTTGATTCACCGTACGCTACTCACGGTAGCACGATCAATATATTGAATTCTCGGCCTAAACAAAAAAGCGCCCTTTAGAATCCAGGGAATCACCCGCAAAGGCCATTCCCCCTTAAATACTTTGAGCATGAGCTTAAACGATACGCGAGCTACTCTTAGTATTTTTAATACGAATGAACCTGGTACAAGTTTCGCCCTGGCAACATGATTTCTGGCGAAATAGGCAACTTTTATAAAATCCTTTCCAAACGGATCAAAACTGTCATCCTGGTAATGTGTTACTACGCTGGTCAACACGCAATAGCCTTTACCATGTCTGACAAGCCTGCTAACGAACTCCCGATCCTCGTCCCAAAGAAAGAATTCGGCAATGGGCAGCCCGGCCTCGTGGACTGCGCGCGTACGCACAAGCAGCCCTAGCCAGCACGCGTCAACTGCTTCAACGCATTTGTCATCCAGGACGCTGCCATACCAGGCGATAGACTGGCTGCCGCCAGGAGACATGTAGGTTTTTCCATGCCGGTCAATAATCCGGCTACCGAGGAATACTGTTTCCTGCCGCTTGAAATACGGGCATTTGACCATTTCTTCGAGAGCCGTAGGGGCTGGAACGGCATCGTCGTCAAAAATCCATGTCCAGCCATGCCCGCGCTGTATGCTTTCCGTGATTCCCCTGCAGAAGCCACCTGCACTTCCCAGATTCTCCTGAACGATAATAGTCAGATCCTGCTGTCCGGCCAGCCACGATGCAATTGTTGGGTTGTTACCCTGATTAATGACAATTATTTCATCAGGTTTTCTGGACTGATTCCGCAGTGCGGTGATCAGATCCGGTAAAATTTTTTCGCGCGAGTAAGCAAGAACCACAGCAGAAACTCGATCATCATTGTAAATTGACATCACAGCTCACCGGTTAAAATGCAAACAGATTTCATTCGTTGTTGATTTTATTTTCTGATTTTTTGGTCGCAAAAAATTATCAATCCTAAGGCTTAATAACCGTCAATTCATAAGTTATTCCATTTGCCGGAAATACCCTACATAATCTTCTTTCAAAGAAATCTTGTCGCTTTGTATTTTTATTTATAAAGTTAAATAGGCGTGGAAATGCAATTTTATCGATCAGCGAATGGTTCAAAAGGGTAATTGTGACGGATTGAACTTTAAAGCGACATTTTGAATAAAATGCGGGTACTTTTCTAAATTCAGGTTGATTCTCTATTGGCACAAAGTAATACATAGAAAAAGCTCCGAAAAATCGCACATGTGTAGGGTCAGAGTAGTAGTATGGATTTGAGAAATGCGGAACTCTAATTTCTATTTTTCCGTTAGGGCTTACAATCCTGTGCAGTTCTTCCATCAATCCGATAAGATTATTGATATGTTCAAGTACGTGACATGAATAAATTTCGGATACTGAATTATCCGGTAGTAATTCCAAAGTGCGATTCAGATCGGCAACGATATCGACATTATTATCGATATTTGCCATGTCCAATCCGTAAAAGCCTTCTTTCTTGCCCCCACCACTTCCCAGATTGATTTTTAAAGGGATCCCTTGGTCTATGTCATTTTTTACTGCCAAGTTTAAAATTTCCACTTAAGACCTCCGCTATTAAGTACATTCATGATGATTAAGTTCGATTGTAGATGCGACATGCCAACATCCGGCAGCTATCAGCAAATTCTTACAAGAAGATCAAGCCATAATTTTATTCCCATACATAATTTTCAAATGCTCCAAGCCACATGTTTATCAAGACTCCGATGCATGCAGTGATTTTGCGGACTTCGCGCATCTAGTAGATGTGTAAAAGTCGCACCGGCATAGCAGCAACCAGTGTTCACCTACCCTACAATGAAAGGTGCCCGTTCAATGAGCTTGTTATGCTCTACTATCATTATGACAATCTTTGTTTTTACCGCGACATACTAACAAAATGCTGTGCCAGCATATTTACCAAGGCCCCGATCGCCAGACCCGCAGGCAGCGCTGGCAGTACATACAATTCTCGTTTCAGATTTAAGAATCCGTATTTCGCCATGAAATAAACTCTGATCGGCAAGGCCAACAATGGAGTCAGCGCAATAATCCAAATGGCACCATCTAACCCATATGCGTTGTAAATTGGCGCAATTACACTGAAGGTTATCAGCAACTGAAAAATTTGTGCCGGTATCAACAACCTTGGCTTGCCTAACGCAATAAAGACATTTTCGGAAAGAACATATCTGATGCCAAACAGGGAAATAGCCAATATTTCGAGCATATGCCCTGCATTTGCATACCGATTATCGTATAGCACATCAGTAATCAAGTGCCCTGCATAAAACAATAAGCCGCAAATGAACAATATCGCCAAATCAATCGGAAATCGTATTTTGTAATAAACTGCACTTAAATCTTCTCGTCGTTCACGAACTACTTTGCTCAACGCAGGCAACGCAGCATTTGTTGCCAACTTGGACAAAACCTCCTGCAAGGCACTAATCATGAATAGTGCAATCGTATACACTCCAAGGACATCTGCCTTTACTAAACCCGCCAATACTAGTCTGTCTCCATTGCTGACAAAGTACCCTAAAATCGTAGTCAACAATATCCATTTGCCAAAAGCAAACAACTCTAAAAATATATCCCTGTTCCACATTAACCGATTAGTTTGGCCTTCAATATACCAATGACTCAATATCGTTTTGATGCAGGAAGACAAAATTGTGCCGCCGACTAAAGCCCAAATTGATTTGTCCACTAGCGCCCAAACGATCATTACAGCGAGCCCGGCAACTTGAGAAATCAGTTCCAGTATCGTTATCCGCCCCTGTCTCATCACCCTATGAGCTGAAGCCAGATTTGTCGATTCAAACCCTGAAATCAACGCTGTGAATGACAACGCCGCAAGGACACTTGGTAAAACCGGATCATGGTATGCGCTGCTTGCACCTACCAGGCCAAACGAATTTGCAATGGCAAGTCCGGCAGCCAGGGAGATTGCCAGCAAAAAAATGATTCCGCCACGCAGTATCTGAAAAGTCCATGCCGTATTCAGAAATAACGGATCATCACCTCTATGACTTTGAATGATGTTGTGTTGAACACCGAAATAGGAGCAGAGCTGCAATCCCATAATAAGAATATTTGCCACAGCCATCACTCCAAACATCTCTGGCACCAGGATACGCGTCATGATCAAGTTACCGCCCAATCTGATGACCTGAGAGGCGAAATGTCCGCTCAATATCCACATGCCTGCATGGATTATGGTTTGGCGCAGGGATGAATGCGGTTTATTCATATTGTTAAAAATGAAAATACTTTTGAAAATAAAAACAATTAACAGGATTCAATTTATCCCAGATTGCCCATTAGAAAAACCACGTCATTGTTGGAACTACTAGCCATTCGACTAAGCCCGCAGGCGGGCAAGTCGCTGGTTATCCGGCGAAGGCCGGAATCCAGATGATTAATACTTTTCCCACGCAAGTGGGACAACATCACGGTTTTGTCCGCGCACCCGCAAGAGGTAGGCCGTAGTTGTAAGGGGCTGAAGCCCCAACAACACACGCACGCGCGGCCTATTTTCATAGCTGGATACCGGCTTTCGACGGTATGACGGCCTAATGGACTATCTGGGTTTATTGAACATGACCTAATCGGTACTATCTTAGTTACATATCATTTCGCCCAGCAACACTATCCTGTTTCATTTGCATCCAATTGAACAGAAGCGACAATCCATCCTGAATGGCAATTTCAGGTACCCAATTTAATTGGGACTTGGCCTTTTCGATGTTTAGCACAATTTCGCGAACATCAAATGACCGCCCTGCTTTATATTCTATGTTCAGTTTCATTCCGCTTGCTTTTTCAATCATGTGTGCAAGCTCAATCAATGTTAGTCCTGTGCCCGACCCCGCATTGAATATGCCGGTCAGCTCAGATTCGGCGGCCATGCGACAGATTCTGGCCAGATCGGAAACATAAAGATAATCACGTTTTGCAGACCCGTCTCCCCAAATAGTGACTTTCCCGTTGGACAACATTTTCTGCATAAAGGTGGATGCAACTCCTTGGACGCCATCGTGCCCCTGGCGTGGGCCAAAGGGATTCGACGCTCTTAGGATCAGGGGTTTAAAGCCATAAAGTTGTTCAAACATACCGAGGTATTTTTCAACTGCTACTTTAACAACGCCGTATGAACATATCGGATTAAGGGGATGATCCTCCTGCACTGTAGCCGTGGAAGGTATGCCATACACAGTACCCCCCGAGGAAAGATAAATAATCCGCTTCACGTTTACCGATACCATCACCTGGAAAAGACGCACACTACTTTCGAGGTTGCCTTGAATGTCACTGATAGGGTCGAGGTTTGAGGTGCTTGGGACGGTCGTACTGATCAGGTGAATTACGACATCAACCCCCTGCAATGCCTCAGCGAGCATGGGTACATTTGAAAAATCACCCAAAAAATAATTTACCGAAGGCAATGGTTTTCGCCATATCTCATATCTTCGTCCGAATACCCGGACTTCGTGACCCGCATCAAGAAGTTCATCCACCACATGAGAGCCGATAAATCCGTTGCCGCCTAATACAAGTATTTTCATAGTTGATCGCCACCGACTCTAGAATCCAGAGCAGCCAGCAATAACTCTCTGCGTTGCCGGCCTACATTGCTCCACAAATACTCTCTCGCCCTGTTGGATGCATTTCTGGAGAATTGCATCCGCAATTCAGCATCAGAAAATAACTTGCGTATCGCATCAATCCAACCGTCTGTATCATGGGAATCAATAATTAGTCCCTCGCATCCGTCATTGACGATGCCGCCCCCTCCCATCGGGCTTACTATAGAGGGCAGGCCGGCACCCAAAGCGAGGTAAGTGACTAAAGGGCTTCCCTCTTCCAGACTTGGAAAAATAAAAATATCCGCATCCAGATACAATGACTCGAGATCTTTGGTGAAAGGGATGTGCTCAATATCATGACGCGACAAATAAGGCTCAACCAATGGCTTTGCGCTGTGTTCAATATTGCCGACCAGTTTCAACTTCCCTTTAATTCCGGATTTGACCCAATATTCAAGCAAGAGATGTACTCCCTTGCGGATACCTATTCTTCCAACAAAAATGGCTGTTAACTCCTTTTTTTTGGCTCGCATTTCAATTTGCTCAGGTAACATAATATGTGTCGAATCAAGCCCGTAACTGGTCCTTATAATTTTTTCATGTGGGATATTTGCATTAAGAAGTGATTTGCTCACTTCCTCGCTTGGACTAAATACATAATCGACCAATTCCAGCTTGGCATTTTCATCGCAAATTCTTTCCTCATCAATTCCGTGGGCAGGCTTTAAACCTAGCCTGCTATATTCAGCGTCCAGAATTTTCTTGCTGGTGGCCTGATGAGTATTGATATTTTCTGTTAACAAGATATGGCCTTTTGATTTGGCAAATCTGTATGTATCAATTGAAGTGCCGGGCCACAAATACGCAATTTGCTGCCCCTTAAACGAGTGTCGATAGCGCCACTCTGTATACTTCTCCCATAAATCGTCTGAAATCAGTTTATATCCTAGGGGCTTCGCCCAAAGCGGCAACGAAAGACGATGAAATGAACTGAGACGCACATCTTTATTGGCGGAAACACAAAATAATCTCACATCAGTGTCTGCAGATTGCATCGATTCGAGAATTGATTGGCATGCATAGCAAACACCGCTTTTGTAAAGATGTGTTGCATATATAGTATTGATCAGCATCGCGAGATTACCTTATCAGCTTGCCACTGTTTTTTGTGCGCCAGCACAACACGTTAAGCTTCATGGATTGGATGGTTGGACGCTTACCGAAGATAATCTTGCGAGGCGACAAGCTTGCCGGCGACTGAACACTTGGTCAGCACATTCGTATGATTTTCTGATGGTTGGCCAAGTTTATTCCTTAAAAAATTCAGGTTTGCCAACTTTAGGTTCCAAAACCCAGTCATAAACTTCCCTTGTTTGTCTGGCCTTGGCCGCCCAAGTGAAAAAATTGTGCACGCGGTTTCTGGCTGCAAGCTTCATCGGTTCAAGGCATTGCCGGTCATCGGCTGTCATTTTCAATTTGTCGCTTAAAGATGAAATAATCATTTCGCGTCTCGCCATAGGCAGCTTGAATCCCGTATCTTCATTAACCAGTTCGCCCGGACCAGCGTAGTCAACAATTATTGGAACGAGTCCCAAGGCCATGGCCTCAAGTACGACACCGCCGCCGAACTCACGAATACTCGGAAAAGCAAAAACATGCGAACGGCACATGATTTCCTGAATCGAAGAATGCGCGACCCACCCATGCAGGGTAACTGCCGATTCCAATCCTTTTTTGCTAACCATATCTTGCAAAGTTTGCAACAATGGTCCATCCCCAAGAATATCCAAGTGCAATCGCCCCTCCAAAAGCAGAGGAGTTGCAGCCTCCAGCAGCATGTCCGGTCCTTTGTAGGGAACCAATCTGCCGACAAAGCAAGCGTGTAATACAGATGTGTTTTCAGGACAGGATATGCGGGAAAATTTCGCCGGGTCGATTGCGTTTTCCGGCAAATAGATGCATTTGTCATGATACTTGGCCGGTACTTGATTCAGCGTATCTTTGGACCCAATCAAAAGCGCTGAGGCCGATTTCAAGGTGCTGCGATATCCTGGAAAAAGCTTATATGCATTTCGAATATAGGATAACCATTCTTTTTCCTGGCGGCGTGCGGAGTCAAAGCCTTTGGGCCAAGGCACACCCCCATTGAGTGGTCCAAGGATAAAAGGAACATTCGCTCGACGGCACTTTTTGGCGATGAGACTCGGAATTGTCGGGCTGAGAGGCGTAATACGGTGAACGATATCAAACTTGCCGGAACGAATAGCTACGCCAAATTTTTTCCAAACCAATGCCTCAAAATAGTAGTAAGAAATGATGCTAATAGCCGTACCCGTGGTCCATCCTTTTCCGGCACCGCCACGAAGCATATTAGAAAGCTTCCATAATGGTCTGGCAACTTTCTCCGAATCAATCGCCGTAAAATCTTCGCCTTCAACCAGACCGGCATTTAGAATCGCTTGCCGATTGCGGATATGAGTCACAATATGAACGTCCGCTACATCTCTAAGCGCATTGGCCAAAGACCAACCCACCAACGGGACGCTTACCCAATCAGGGTTTGCAGACTCGGCAATGATCAATACTCGGGGACGGAACATTACTTTTTGAGTACTCCATTTTTTACTTGATAGACAGTTTATTAACTTATGCCTTATTAAATACTGTCCCGATGAGATTTGCCTTTGACAGGTGACGAAGGCTGTCTTCGATTTCACGCTTGGATGACATGCCACTGGCTACTACCATCAGGATGCAATCAATTTTGGGGCAGATGGCTATCGCATCATCGCTATGCAACAGCGATGGCAAGTCGAATATGATCACTCGCGATTCATAGCGATCACGAATCTCGGTGACCAAATTGGATATTTTTAATGATGAGAGAGTTTCGGATGGGTTACTCACCGAATTTTTAGTCGGTAGTATCACCAGCCTTGGTATGCCTGGGTTGACGAGCATTTCCGAGAGTTCTGCGTCCCCTTCCAGCAGATCGTTCAGGGACTTCTCCATGGGGATGCCAAGATAGTTGCCGATCCTCGGTTGCCGCAGGTCAAAGTCAACCAGCATGGCTGTTCTGTTGGTTTGCTGGACAATGCTGATCGCCAGGTTGATGGCGATCACGGTTTTTCCTACTGCGGGTGTGGGAGAAGTAATGGCGATGGTGCGCCAGTTGTTTTCATCCATTTTTTGCAGAATCTGTGTGCGCAACAAGTCGAAGTTCACGCTCGTTGGATCATTTCTGTTGATGGCAAATATGCGGTTGTTTGCCAGTTGATGTGCTTGCAGTTCAACTACGCGAGTCTGGCTGTATTCAAGCTTTGCATGCAAGTCGGTTTCAGGCAGGGGCATTGCGCTCAGCCGACCCGCTTCTCGAGGTCTCTGGCTTCTTGCCTTTTTTACAGCCTGTTTGATGCGTTCCATATTTATCTCCTATGCCAGCAATTGCGCCAGGACTTTCATAAACAGCTCGTTCAATGGCATGTAGAAAAAATGTAGTAACAACGCGATTAAAATCAATCCCAGGCCGGCAGCAATCGCGGCAATCTTGATTTTGCGTTTTCTGTCAACTTCTTCTTCCGGAAGCACAAGGTAGGGAATGACGGCCAACGGACGCATACCCAACACATGCTCAAGCGCATCGGCACTACGTATTTTTTGATCCAGCGACATCAGGAGCATCAGCATTCCTCCGGAGGATGCAATTGCCAGGAAAAACCCCATGACCATTATCTTTGCTGGTTTAGGCTTAAAAGGTTTATCGGGCATGACCGGAGGTTCCAGCAGGACGAAGCGCTCTGATTTGTTCTCACTTTTCAGTTTTTCCGCCATCTGCGCACTCTGCAGTTTGTTCAGAACTTCTTCGTACCTTTTCTGTTCGCTGTCGCGTTCACTGGTGAGAACACCCAACCCTTGTGCAACCTCGGGAGCCTGAAATATTGCCGCTTTATTTTGGGTGATTCTGTCCTGAAGAATTTGCCTTTGCCGCGCTAGCTGCTCTAACCTGCCTGTAGCCGAATTTGCTTTTGGTGATTGACTGGCCTGTTCCTTTTTTTCGGGTGTTACATTTGGAGTGTCATTTTCATTCTCCAACGCTGCGATTTTGGATTTGAGCGCTACAATTTCTGGGTGCGAATCATTGTATATGGATGAAAGGCTAGCGAGCTTGGCCTTAAGTGCCGATAATGATGTTGGGGGAGTGGTAGGTGATGATGAATCGTCACTTTTTCCTGTTAACTGAGCTTCCAGCGCCTCGTACTTCTGTTCGAGCATATTCAGATTGATCTCATCAGTCTGTAATGTAGCCATATGCATACTTGCCATTTCTGGCAATGCATTTGCATGCTGTTGCTTGTATGCGGAAATCAATCCATTCAGGCGTTCAACCTCCTGTTTTTGCTTGTCCGCCACCTGGGTCAGGAAAATCGTGGTATCCGTGGCAGTCTCGGTTTGCAATGTCACGTTCCAGTTCAGGAAGAGCGCCACAAGATCATTTGCAACCTCAAAAGCAATTTTTGGACTTTTGTCCTGAAACGACAGGTTGAAAGCAATTGTAGCTTTGCCCGAACTGAAGCCTTGCACGGTATCCACACTAATCAGATCAACACTGACTTTGTCGCGCATCCTTTGAAGCAATTCCGTGCTCGACAAGAAACGATCTTTTCCACTGAAAATATTGTATTTATTGGCAATATTCAACAGGCTTTCGCGAGTCAGTACCCGTTGCTTGATGTTATTGATTCTTTCGTCAACATTAACCTGGACTTGCGTAGGAACCACACTCTCAGGCACATTCTGTCCCTGTATCATGATGGTGCCGGTAGATTGGTAAGTCCTTGGAATTGTGACAGCGGTTATGAGAGAAACCAGCAACACAGCAACAAAGATACCGATCAGGTAAGCCGGATGCCTGCGCATGACGGACAGGTAATCAGAGAGTTTCAGTTCATATTCAATGGCCATAGGTATGCGGTGATTCCCGGTTCAGAAGTTGGTGTAGGCGATCGAGAGACCAATCATGTTTGACTTGGCGGGATTAAGTCCGCCCCACACGCTGGTATTGTGATTAATGTATGCCTTCAAGCCCCAAGAGGTACTCAAATCATGATGCAGCCAAACACTTGCTGTTCGGAAAAAACTGACTGTTAGCTCATCATACTTCGACCACCCGAGGTCTAAACCGGTTTTGCTACGCTCACTCAAGTCGTAGCTTAAGCTCCCACTTACCTGCTCAGTAAGTATGATGCTACCCAGCCCGCTGGGTGTGGACTGGCGATTTGCGTTTAAGACCAGGTTTGACAGTTGCCCCTTGTAATTCATTGTCATCCCGCCCTGCAAACTTGTGGTTGCAGTAGTTGTATTGCCAGCAACGCTACTGGAATTCTCAAGCCGGGATGGGCCTGCCTGTAAGGTCCAATCCAGGCGTTCAGAAGCACTCCAGATCAAACCTAACAATGAGTTGTAGATTCGGCTGTTTGGTCCGCCGCCGGTGGGGACATAATCAACGTACGAAAAATTCAAGAATGTAGCACTGTGCTCATTCAGGACATAATTTATCTTTACCCCGCTGGTTTGCACAACGAAGTCGGTCAGACCGATATTGTTTCCGCCGCCGCTAAAATTCGTATAGGTATATGCACCATTCAGCGTGAGCGTGGTGCGTTCGCTTAGCTCTCTGTTCCAAACAGCAGACAAGTTGCGTGTAGTGCTTGTGGAGTTCGCAGATACCAAGCCTGTGGTGCTAGGCATTGCCGTCATCGTCGAGGCAACATTGTACGAGGTTGTAACGTCAAACTTGCTCTTGTCGCCCTGACGGTTCCAACCCAATGTTGCCGTCGGAAAGCCACCGTCAGCGATGATGCTAGTGTTTGAAGAATGAATTAACAGCAAGTCAATACCTGCTTTCAGCTGGTCCGCGCCAGACACATTAGTCAGCATGTAATTTGGATTGACCGTCGAGCGCCATGCACTAAGGCCCTGAAGTGCAGGATTTAGCAAAGGGTTGGTCACATATTCTTCCGATGCGTGGCCCGAAAAATTTTGTTGCAAGGTGTCAGCCCAACCTTCACTGGCAAACACTGTAAGACCGGCCAACAGAGCTGACATTCTGACAAGCCATTGCATGTTCACCCAACCCACCCATCGATAACAAAATTTTTCGGACAATTTTATGGCACCACGATGGTATCGCCCGCCTTGAGCTGGATATTGGTTGACATATTCTTGCCCGACACGATGTCGCTGTAATGCACGGGCAAAACTTCCTGCTGGCCATCAGGTTTTGTACGAATGACCTTGATTTCACTTTCATTGGCAAACTTGTCAACGCCGTTTGCGATACTGATGGCCTGCAACACAGTAATGGGACCGGAAATAATTAAAGGCCCCGGCTTCAATACCTTGCCCGTTACATAGGCGCGATTTCCTTCAAGACCTTCTATGACTACCGTGACGACAGGATCCTTCAAGTATTTTTTCAGTTTTTCGGCAATGTGTTGTTCGACTTCCGGTGTGCTAAGTCCACCCACCTCTACGCGTCCGGCCAGTGGAAGCGTGATGCTGCTGTCGGGCAGGACAACCACCTCTTGCTTCAACGTATCCTCGCCCCACACGGAAACCAATACTTTATCGCCTTGATGAAGCTGGTAAACCACAGGTTTGTCTGTTGCAACGATCTTGTCTGCCGCAACGGCCATATCCGCATTGAGGTATGCCAGCAACAATGTGAATGCAACTAATAGTTTCATCATTTTCATTAGTTAAGCTTCTTTCTGCAATATTAAATCTGCTAACTGTGCGCTGTATTTTTGATTTTTTCAGGATCGGCTCATTACAGACCAGCCTGACCAACCAGCCATTGTCGATCTCCGCTTCGCATCGACCTCAACAGGTCCGTCAGAAATGTTTGCTGAATCTGATAGGAAGCCTGTTCATCGTTGGATATGGTGGAGACTCTAAACAGAAGGCCATCCGGTATTTGTCCGGTTAGCTCGTATCTGAATGTTGCCCATTTTTCTTCAAACCAACCGCGTGTCAATGAATTTCCTATCTTGATCCAGTAAGTTATCGGTTCATTGCGATTGCCTTGTTTCGCAACCAGGCGCATTGCCGGTATTTTCCCAACAGTTGTATCCAAAAATATCTTGGTCATTTTTTTGATATCAAAACCGCCTGCCGCATAACAAATCTCAGGTCTGTGTACCTGCAAATCTACCCTCTGGTCCCTGCCGTAAGCGATAGCAAGCATAACACGCTCGCCTTGGCTGTTGATATAAGTGCGGGAAAGTGTCTGGTTATAAATATTGTCGATCTGACCTTTAACGTCCGGGCTGACCATAGGCTCAACATAGGCCAAGTCCATTTTCCATCCATTAAATTCTTTTGGAATGATGGCTTCCAAATTGAGTTTTTCTGTCTTGTCAGAATCAATGACGGTAGGTGTGGCCAGCATGGCGAGAACACTGGCCAGCAACATGAAAATGCCCATGACAAGGCTGACGGTTACAGGTTTCTTCATTGGGACGCTTTTAATGCCCGTAACTTGACAATATATTGAAGCAGCGCATCAATACTCACAATGAGTAAAAGTGCACTCATAAATAGCACCATCCCGGCAAACTCATGCAAGAACCCTTGCCCAGCCTCATCGCCATAATAATAAGTGATAAGCGTAAGGCTCATGACTCGTATCACATTGGATATGAATGATATTGGAATAATTAAAATGGCTAATATCGCATTCCTGAAAACCGAGGTGTGTTGTACAACATTCAGATAGAACAATCCCAGCGCTTCAAGAGTCAAAAGTGTTTGTAGCCCGGCGCAGGCAGTTGCAACAAGTAATTGATACTGGCCAATCTGCAGGATGACACCGCTGCGGGCTATAGGATAGCCGGCCCAGTATAGAATGTGTTCTGTTACATATGAGACGGCTATTTTCATTGGCATGGTCACTAAAATGACAAATGTGCCAGGCAAGGGAATCATGAACAGCATGAAGAACAGCGGGAACCACGCGGTCGCAAGCGCCCTACTGCCACGTTTGATTAAAAGAATTGCGGCAATCGTCCAGATGAAAGAACCGACTTCGAATATATAAATATCTAACGCACGGCCTACAACATAAAATATCAAGGCTATGGTAAAGACCACCCATCCTGTAGATGAACCAGACTTGCCCGCGCTCTTTTCCATCATGCGTGGCCAAATTCGATATAGCAGCCATAGTGAAAGTGCAAAAACTATCGGTCCCTGAGCTTGCTCTTCCATGCCCCACAGGCCATTGAACAGACCATAGTATGTTGGAACGTACATCGCCAGAAGGCCCAGCAGGATAGGCCACCATTCCGGCATGGTGGCCTTCAAACCAGGAAGTCTGCCTGAAAAGGAGTTCATGGAAAGCAACAATATCCGATCAGTTGCCTGCCGGTTTCGCTGACGTTGCGGGGGCTGGCTGTGCGGCAACAGGGGCGGATGCGTTCAGGTACTCAATCTTGGCCAAGGAACGCAAATGTTTTACTTCGGTGTCCACCACTTCCTGAGTATTTTTGACTTTAAAATATTGCTCGATCGCAGGCGCTGCATCTTCAAATGCGATCGGGTTATCCTTGATGTCAACAATGGAGACGATCATGCTATTGCCTCCCTCGTTAACAACGAACATCTGACCCGCGTGCATGGACATCAGCTTGGCTGCCATCTCCGGAGGCATGTTCATGGTGGTGCGCGATGCTACGCCACGCGCAAAATGCACGTTATGGCTGATCATCCAGGTTGCGATTTCCTCCAGTGATTTGGCGGACGTAATCTCCGCTTTAAGCTTGTCGTCCATATCCTTGCCAGCGATAAGCAAGGAATTCATGTGATATAACTTGCCGTTACCGAATATCTCGGGATGTTTATGAAAATAGTCGCTCATCTCCGCCGTAGTGGGTTTCTCTACTTTGGACACTACTTTTTCCAAATATGCCTGTTGGATAATATTTGCCTTGGATCGCTCGATTGCCTGCAGCACGCTGGGAGAACGATCAATCTTCTCGCGCATTGCTTCGTCTATAATTACCTGGCGGTCAATCAGCGACTCCAGAATTTTCTTGCTGGCATCTTGCTGTTGGTTTGCCGGAACATTGGCATGGGCCAATTCGTCATTTACTTGCAGCATGGTGATATCTTCACCGTTGACTCGGGCGAGCGACTGCCCTCCTCCTTTTTCCTTGCTACAAGCACTTAGCCCCATACCGGCAACCAGTAACAAGGCCCCGCAGAGCAGCCATTTACCCGACACTGCATTTCCGGCCTTTGAAGATGAAGATACGTCTAACTTAAACAAAGCATTCTCCTTTCACATTCTTGATACACGGTCAAATTACACGGAGCTGACAATAAAGAACCCTGTGCAACAAAAATTAAGGGGGGCGCCGATCAGGACGCCACACCGGCGGAAGCCGGTGTCCAGTTGATTGAAACACTGGATTCCGGCCTTCGCCGGAATGACGTATCAAGATTTAATCTGCGTTTACCTTTTAATACTTTTTCCATACCTCAAATAATTGTACTTTAGTAGGCATTATCTTTGCGCAACACTACCCACACCGTACGCATGATAATCCACAAGTCCAGCCAAATAGACCAGTTTTGCAGATAATCCAAATCAAATTCGATACGTGCTTTCATCTTGTCCAGCTCCTGGGTTTCTCCACGGCAACCATTAACCTGTGCCCAGCCGGTAATTCCAGGTTTGACTTTATGCCGCAACATGTAACCCTTGATTAGCTTGCGATACATTTCGTTGTGTGCTACAGCATGCGGCCGGGGGCCCACTATGCTCATGCGTCCTTGCAGCACATTAATGAATTGCGGCAATTCATCCAAAGACGTGCGTCGCAGAAATGCACCGACCCTGGTTGTCCGTTGATCATTCTTCTGTGCTTGGACGATGTTCGATCCGTCTTCGCACACCGTCATGGAGCGAAATTTGTAAACAATAAATGGCTCTCCGTTAAGGCCGTAGCGACGTTGCCTGAAGATGGCAGGCCCCGGCGAGGTCAGCTTTATAGCTAAAATTATTGACAGCAAAATAGGCGAAATAAGGATCAGTATCAGCGAGGCAAGGAGGATATCGCTGAAATTTTTTACAACTGTATCCACACCGGAGAGCGGCGACTCGCATATAGCAACCACGGGCACTCCACCAACATTGTCAAAGCGTGCCTGCATCATGTCAAAGATGTAAACATCGGGCAGGAAGTAGATAGAGGCAGTGGTGTCATGCAGGTCATCCAGCAACTTGTTAATGCGGGGCTGGGTTGCCATGGGCAAACTGACAAAGATCATTTGGATATTATTTTTGCGGACATAATTGCCCACCTCCGACACTGCGCCCAACACTGGCAATTTAGCCCCCTGAATCCGGGATGCATCGCGGTCATCAAAGTAACCGCGCAAATCAATCAACAGGTAAGGGTACTCGGCAATGCGTTCTTGCAGCTGCATGCCAACATGGTTGGCTCCTACGATTACCCCGGAGCGCACCATGCCCTTCTTGCGCAAGTCGGTAATGATTTTATGTACGACAAAATGGCTTGCAATCAGCGCGAACGGCGTAACGACCATCCAGGTCAGAATGACCTCATCAGAATAGCGATAGGACAGTTTGGTGGCATAGCCCAAAAAAAACAGAATGGCGACTACAGCACCCCAACCAACGAAGGTATCGCGCACATATGCCAGTAGCTTTCCATTGTGCCATTTGCGATATAGATTGGTTTGTTCGAATATGTAGGTCGAGATGAAAAAAGCGATGATCATCAGCACCAGATAGTAGCCAGTGAACGTTTCGTCATACAGCAAAGTAAGCAGGACTAACGAACCCCAAATCATGAATGGATCAAGCAAGTACTTGAAAAAGGCAACTACAGGGATGTCATTGATGAACATTGATATTCGAGTCCTTACAACATTGCGAGATCGTCACAGCCGCCGAGAGAATAGCATGATCTGAGCATAATGAACTTTGCGAATACTACTCGGCGCGCTGCTGAATCAAAAGCGACGATACACAATGGAATCCATGAACTTTAATCAGGTTAAATTCTCATTACAGTAGTGAGAATGAATAGAACACTTGTGGATATGTCCCGTCATGCGCAATGCCTAAAATCTGTATGCCTGAGAATCTCAGTTATCTCAATGAATGAAACCCCCAGATTTGCATGCCAACACTCGTCAAACAAAAACCCCGCCACTCGAGCGGGGTTTTTGTCCAGGAAGCAACTTTTTTAGAAGAAGCTAGTCCTGCGGCGACGTGCTGTAAAAGCCAGCAGCCCAAGACCAGCCAGCAACATGGCATATGTTTTGGGCTCAGGAACTGCACTGATGTTGATACTACCACCATATGAAGCTGCGCCAGAACTTGGGCTTACTGTACCTGATATTTGAAGTGCATAGGTATCAGTGGCATTCAATACAAAATTAAAAATGCTTGCAAACGACTGGCCAACAAGACTGGCAGGAACGCCTAGGCCAGCTGCAATAATACCAACTGAAGAGTTTGATTGAACCCATGTATTACCAGTAGACGTATCAAACAATGCAATGGATGAGAATGTCAGGTTACCAGTACCATTAGTGCCGATTGAATTGGATTGGCCACCCGGGGCTCCGTTCAACCAAGGCAAAGCCATGGGATTCGTAAATGTGAATTGATCAACAAATGAGCTTCCTGGCCCGCCATTACCAATACTTACGCCCCACGAGACTGGATTTCCCGTCGCAACCCAAGCACCAGAAGCTATAGTCGTATTGCTTGTAGGAGCTTGATAAACAGGATTAGCGCTAGCCACCCCTGCGGATAAACACAGCCCTAATGCTGCCGTCATTGCTAAAATTGAAGATGATCTCATCGTAATTCCCCTCAAGAAAAATGAACAAAATGATTAAAAAAAACAC
Organism: Sideroxydans sp. CL21; assembly: GCF_902459525.1. NCBI lineage: Bacteria > Pseudomonadati > Pseudomonadota > Betaproteobacteria > Nitrosomonadales > Gallionellaceae > Sideroxydans > Sideroxydans sp. CL21. The sequence goes on along the minus strand of NZ_LR699166.1, from coordinate 1,663,880 downwards.
AACTCGAATCGAGATATTTCACTTACCTTGCTTACCTCGACAAGACCAAAAAACATTAATTACGGTCATGCAAAGAATATCAACTTGGGAAACTATTTCTACTGTACTTTGGTACTAGAAACGTGATATTTAACAAAAATTTAATATCCCAGAACACCTGAACTGCAGATTTCACCTTCCCAGTTTCTAAGAAAAAATTGCAGTCGATGCAGTGTATCTTTGTACGCAGAAAAATCTATTGTACTTTGGTCTCAGGGAATGAATTTTTCGTGTGAACTGACAGAACAAAACAGTCTGCAATTCCAGTGAATTTCACCGCCCATTGCGAGCAGTGCGACAAGAAGTCTACTGGAGAAGTTGCCGCCGCTTCATCTGAGTGCCAACCTTGAAAACGATTCAAGCCTAGCGGAATTGGTTCGTTATCCGAGGTGGGTTTGCGATTGGAGTCGGATGATCCAGGGATGAACCTGCCACAAGGTTAATAAGGTCGGCTAAAACACTTCTGACTTCAGGATTGAAGCATTGCCAAGTGGACAGTGCTGGATCTTTTATTCACCTTTGACCCACTCTGTTCCTGGCGCTTTTCCGCCGACACAATCAATGCCACGTTGAGCCTGTCAGTGACTCCCAGTTTTTCAAAAATATTCGTCAAGTGGGCTTTCACGGTACGCTCAGTAATTTCCAGAGAATGGGCGATCTGTTTGTTACTTTCACCGCTTCCTATTCTGACTGCGATTTCATATTCGCGATCAGTCAGCTGATCAAGCGAACCATAAATATCGGCGCGAGGCTCAATATTTTTTGTTTGATCCCTGCCTTGCCGCTCTTCGATTTGATCCAATAAGCGACTTAGAAATTTTCTCCGTATCCACAACTCGCCATTGCTGACAGCTTTAACCACCATCTTGAGGGAAGATGGCTCAATATTGGCAGGACAGAATCCGCGCACGCCTGCCTTAAACAAGGCCCATTCATCTTCATCCGAAGCAGAGTCGTGGAACACAACGATATTTGTGTTGGGACATAATCTCCTCAACTCGGAAACTCGGCGCGCTCCATTCAAGCCGGGCAAATCGTAGTCAAGCAGGAGTATTTCCGGTTCAAGTTGGACAAGCTCATCCTTGAGGGAATTAAAATTGTTCACATGAAACAGTCTGGCAATTTCAGACAGCGCCTCACTGTGGCGAGTCGAGTTGATTTTGCACGCACTGGCGACCAACAAATTACCAACCTTGCAAAGGTTTGCATCACAAAGGAGTTTCATTATTTCCCCATCCTATCCGCTACGTTTCAAAGAAGTTTTCTGGATACCTAAACTTCACCACGGTTGTTTAATGATGCAAACCTGGCAATATAGTTTCTATAACTACCTGCCATCTATTTCTCTCATCCCGATACTTTGTCCATCCCCCAATGGAACCGAATTGACGGATACCTTGTGGCGAACTTGTTTTTTATTTTTTGCGCGACTTCCATTCCGGCAAGCCGTGTCACCCAATTATTAGCAATGACCATGCCATCAATCAGAATGCGCCATACACCTTGATACCATGGAAGTTTTTCAGATTGATTACTGTCGGTGAGGAATTGTTTGACAAATTGCAGACACTGCATTGACCAATACTCGACACCCCCTAAATAGTAACGATGGTATCAGCACTTTCAGTCAACTTCTTGGCCCGAAATTCTGTGTGTTGCAACCCCAATTAGCCATATTAAAAAACGGGGCAATACTAGCTTTCTGACTGTTATATGGAAAGTGGAAAAAGTATCTAGGCCCTTTGGCCTAGCCTTGGCCTATGACTTTTTCAAGGTTTACATAATTGACGACATTAATCACCACCTCCCAATCCTGCCTGAAGGAACTATCAGCTATTCGATTAGGTTAGCCAGCCAAGTCGCTGGTTAGTCCGGAGGGACATGGATGAGTACAGGAACCCTGCCGGTGTTGCACAGGTTAGCGGCAGTCTCCCACTCTCTCGATGAGTGAAAGTGCGTAGTTCAACTTGCAATAAAACAACCTCTAGTCTGAGTTAGTCAACGCCCCAAACTCTGCTTTGTCACTCAGCATTTCTTCAACCAAAGCCAAATCAATCAGCTTGGATTCAGCTGCAAAACCATAAACCAGCGCTGTATTGCAAAGAATATTGATGCGTCTTGGTATGCCTTCACTTGCCTGAGCGATTCTGGCACAGGCCTCGGCGGTAAATAACGGAGTGTCCCGGCCTGCTACTTTCAGACGGTGCTGGATATAACCCTGCACATCAACCGCCTCAAAGGGCTTGATATGAAAATCAACCTCGACGCGTTGAGAGAATTGCAAAAGTTCAGGTCTCAATAGTATCTCTTTCAATTGAGGCTGGCCTACCAGCATTATCTGAAGCAGCTGACTTTTGTCGGCATTTATATTTGAGAGCATGCGCAACGATTCCAGAGCGTCCGGATTCAGGTTGTGCGCTTCATCTATGATCAACAAAACACTTTTGCCAGATGCATATTGTTTTATCAAAAAACGCTGGAATTCGTCGAACAATGCCACATTAGACTGACCTTCATAGGTAAGACCAAAAGAAAGCATGATCCACTGCAGTAAATTGGCGATCTCGCGGTGCGTGTTGTACACCAAGCCCACGGTATGTTCGGGCGCCAGGTTATTCAGCAGATGACGAACCAAAGTTGTTTTTCCACATCCGATTTCGCCGCTGATTACCATGAAACCAACCCTGTTCCTGATTCCGAATTCCATCATCGCGTAAGCGTAAGAATGGCGCCGACCGAAATACAGGAAGTCCGGATCAGGCTGTATTGAGAAGGGATTTTCCTTCAGATCGTAGAACGCTTGGTACATGCTATATCGATATCCTGTGAATATAATTGCTGTCAAATATTACCCGGCAACAAATGCCATTTGGGAAGTACCTCTGATCAAAAAGCCACTCGATGGTGGCAATTCGAAATTTCACAGCCAGCAAACATCTTTTTTAAAAAGAGACTTTACAATTATGCCCTTGTTTTAATCTCTTTGTATAAAGACTGCACTTTTCGATCAAAGTTTAAATATTCACCATCACGCGGCACATTCCTGCGAAGAATAGGATGGAGGTACTTCGATAACCAGCTTGTCCAAATGACGCCGCCCATACCTTGGTGGATACTCAGGGAACGGAAGAACACGCACTCACAGTCAAAACAAATGTGATCGACTTAAATTAAGACCTGTGTCGATAAGGCAGCATCCGTGTCAGAACGTCGTCCCGGTTGATGAAATGATGCTTGAGCGCAGCCGCAATGTGTCCCGCGACAATAACAGCCAGAAAAATATTCAAGCCCCAATGCACGGTTTGCAATATATCGCCCAGTTCCTTGCTCTTCGATAGCAAATCGGGGATCGGGAATATCCCGAAGAGTACTGTCTGAAAACCTTTGGCGGAACTCATCAGCCAACCCGACAACGGAATCATAAACATCAATACATAGAGCAATGCATGGCCGCTGTGAGCGATAAATTGCTCCGCACGCCCCATATGCCGCGGCAATTTCGGAGGGCGATTAAAGAGGCGCCAAGTCAGCCTGATGATGGCAAGCGCGAAAATGGTGACACCAGCCCATTTATGCCACGAATAGGCACGCAACTTCCACGGGGACAGAGGAAGATCATGCATATACAGTCCAAACGCAAAAACACTGACGACGGCTATGGCCATCAACCAGTGCAAGCCAATAGCTGTCCTGGAATAGTGTTTCGATGCGGATTGAGTAGAATGCGATCCGGAAGTGCCTGCAGTAAAGTTTGGTGGCAGGATATCCATGATAATCATCTCGTTGTGTTTAGATGACGTCATGTTATGCGTTCCAGATTCACAGATAAACCATAACTGATGGCATGCAGTATCCCATTATCGGAACAATTCAATGTTCTTTGCTTGTGTAGTGGAATATGGTTTTTATTTTCGTGTTTGGAAAATTAAGAGGCTTATTTCTCAAAAAGTCAGCCTTTTCTAGATATGGTGCACCAGAAAAATTGAATCTAATGGGGGGGCTGGGAAATTCTGTTTTTATTAGCCGTGACCTTCAGCTTTAAGGCTGGTATTTCAATCCATGACAAAGGAAGGCTTGAGCAAAATCAGATCATAGTGTTGCGCAAGATAACCTATCGCATATACGGGAAACTTTAAAGCCACGCCGCCCCACGCACCCCGCTTGAATCACCGAACCTGTTCTTCACCAGCCTTGTATCCACCCGATCTGAGAACACCCAGTTGCCCCATATCCTGGGTACATTCGTATACAACCGTTCGATGTTGGACATGCCGCCACCCAGCACGATGACATCCGGATCGAGGATGTTGATAACGTGCGCGAGGGATCGTGCGAGGCGGTTCTCATAGGTTTGCAGGCTGTGTTCGCTGGCGGCATCACCCTGCTTCGCACGCGCCACGATCTCTTCGGTACTTAGCGACACGCCTGTCTCGCGCCGATGCAGCTGCATCATGCCCGGCCCGGACAGGAAGGTTTCGGTGCAGCCCTGCCTGCCGCAATAGCATTGCGGGCCGGGGAGTTCGTTCGCTTCCGGCCACGGCAACGGGTTGTGACCCCACTCGCCCGCGATGCCGTTGGGACCGGTGAGGACATGGCCGTTGACCACGATACCCGCACCGACACCGGTGCCGAGGATGACGCCGAACACGACTTCCAAACCCGCCGCGGCACCATCAGTCGCTTCGGAAAGCGCAAAACAGTTGGCGTCGTTGGCGATCGCAACCTTGCGCTGCAGCAAGGCTTCAAGGTCTTGCAGGATGGGCTGGCCATTGAGTGCCATCGAGTTGGAATTCTTGAGGAAGCCAGTCGCCTTGGAAAGAGCACCGGGCGTGCCGATGCCGAGCGAGCCCTGCTGTCCCAGTTCCGTTTCGGCGTCGTGAACCAGCGCCGCGATGGTCTGCAATGTCGCGGCGTAATTTCCACTTGGCGTGGGCACACGGCGGCGCAGCAATTCTTTGCCGCTGTCATCGAGCACGATGATCTCGATCTTGGTGCCGCCGAGGTCGATGCCCATTCTCATGATGCATTGCCGATCATGTTCTTCAGTTTTCTACGGGAATGCCAACGTGCGGAATTCTACTTTAGACATACTACGGCGCGATGCAGGCGATAGCACGATTATTACTAGATGGCGTTTCAATATGGAACTTCCAGCGCCTCACAGAGAAACGCCATGAAAGGCACGCTGGCCGAAAATCTTTTCCCGGCCAGCTTGACCAGACCTGGTCCGGTGGTCTCTGGAATGGACAAAGGGGCGATGGCAACGAAGTCTTTGCGCTTCAGGTCCTCTATTGCAGGATGACTTGCATCGTAGCCGCGCGGTGGCCGCGTCAGGCTGTCGCCCCAAAGCTCCCATTGCGCAACAAACTTCTTATCGCTCCTTGCAGCAAACCATTTTTCGGGCTTCTGTGCGATGAGATCGCGTATTTTTCCCAGCGCATCGGACTCCGGATGCCAGCAGCCGACAGCGAAGAAGCATTCGTCCGTTGCAATATGCACATAGAAGCCCGGCGCATGGATATCCTTGCCCAGCGCGTGACGGAACTGGATGCCGATGTTGGTCTTGTACGGCGTCTTGTCGCGGGAGAATCGGGTATCGCGAAACACGCGCATCAGCGAGCCCCCCATCTTGCGCGGTTCGGCGCGAAAATTCGGGGCGAAGGTTGCCAGCACCGGGTCCATCGCCTCGATAAAATCCAGAGCAGGTTCACGCACCAGTGCTTCATAGCGCGGTTTGTTGGCCTCGAACCATGCCCTGTTGTTATTGACAGAAAGCTCGTCGAGGAAATTGAAAGTGGCTTTTGTGAACATGCATTGAATTGTATTTCAATATGTCGTCTTGCCAAAACACACTTTTGGACTGGGAAAATTGAAGATACGCAAGGTTTTCATCAAATCACTCATTCAATAAATCAAGCACTTGGATTTACCCGCACTTGTCCCGCGATTAACGTGAAAACCACGTTAACGGCATCGCAGGTATAATTCTCACCCCCAGTTTACCAACCTCAAGGAAAAAGCCGTGTCACTCTCCAAACGCGTACAAGCCATCAAGCCCTCTCCCACTCTTGCCGTGACTGCCCGAGCGGCAAAACTGAAAGCCGAAGGCAAGGACATCATCGGTCTGGGCGCGGGTGAACCGGATTTCGATACGCCGCAACACATCAAGGACGCAGCCATAGGCGCGATCAACAAGGGCTTTACCAAGTACACCGCTGTCGGCGGCACACCGTCACTCAAGGCAGCAATCATCGCCAAGTTCAAGCGCGATAACGGCCTGGACTACACCGCGAAACAAATTCTGGTCTCCTGCGGCGGCAAGCAAAGTTTCTTCAATCTCGCACTCGCCTACATTAATCCCGGCGATGAGGTGATCATTCCCGCGCCGTACTGGGTGTCCTATCCCGATATCGTGCTGATCGCGGAAGGCAAACCGGTGATCGTGGAAGCCGGCATCGAGCAGGGCTTCAAAATGACCCCTGCCCAACTGGAAAAGGCAATCACACCGAAGTCCAGAATGGTTGTGATCAACAGCCCGAGCAACCCGTCCGGCGCGGTCTACACACTGGAAGATCTGAAATCCCTGGGTGAAGTGCTGCGCAAGCATCCAAACATCCTGATTGCCACCGACGACATGTATGAACATATCGCGCTGACCGATGCGAAATTCGTCAACATCCTGGACGCTTGCCCAGACCTGTATCCGCGCACCATGGTGTTGAACGGCGTATCCAAAGCCTACGCGATGACCGGATGGCGCATCGGCTATGCGGCCGGCCCGGAAAACATCATTACCGCGATGGAAAACGTGCAATCGCAGAGCACCTCCAACCCGACTTCCATTTCGCAAGTAGCCGCCGAGGCCGCGCTGAACGGCGACCAGGGCTGCATCACGCCGATGCTCAAGGCTTTCCGCGAGCGCCATGTGTTCGTGGTGAACACGCTGAACAAGATTCCGGGATTGAGCTGCCTCATGGCGGGCGGCGCGTTCTATGCCTTCCCTGACGCACGCAAGGCCATCGCCGCGCTGCACAAGAAGGGAACCATCAAGGAAGCGACCGACATCGCCTTCTCCGAGTATCTGCTGGTGGAAGCAGGCGTGGCTGTAGTGCCGGGATCTGCATTCGGCAGTGAGGGTTACATCCGCCTGTCTTTTGCGACTTCGATGGAAAACCTGCAAAAAGCACTGGAGCGCATGGCTAAAGCCTTGTCATGACCGCATGATAATCAAGCAGCAAGAGGCGGTTGCCGCCGAAGTTTTCGCTGCCCTGGAAAAAGGTCGGTTGGAACTGCCTACGCTGCCCGAAATGGCGTTGAAAATCCGCGAGGCGATCGACGACCCCAATGTCTCGGCAGAAAATCTCGTCCGCCTGCTTACCACCGATCCGTCCATATCCGCACAAATAATCAAAACGGCGAATAGCGCGGCTTTCTCGAACGGTAAGCAGGTGAACGATCTGAGGACGGCAATCTCTCGTTTGGGCTACCGCATGCTGCGCAACATGGTGATGCTCATCACCATGGGCAAGCTGTTCAAAGCGGGTAGCCCGATCATCAGCCAGGAACTGCAAAGACTGTGGGATCACAGCCGGGAGGTTGCCGCCAACAGCTACGTTCTGGCATTGCATCAAAAACATCTCAAGCCGGATCAGGCAATGCTGGCAGGCCTCGTGCATGATATCGGGGCATTACCGCTTTGCATTTATGCAGATCGCCATCACCCTCGCCTCGACAAAGTGACACTGGAGGGATTGGTCCGCCAATTTCATACCGAGGTCGGAGCCAGCTTGTTGGCAAACTGGCACTTTCCGTCCGAGCTTGTCGAGATCGTGTCCCAACACGAGAACCTGCAACGCACGACTGCGGACGGCTTGGCGGATTACATAGATGTGGTCGCGGTAGCCAACCTGATGATGCCGACGACAGCGAAATTCGTCGCATGGGAGAACGTGCACGCAACTAAAAGACTGGGCTATAGCACCACCCAGTGCCAGAATTTCCTGTCCACCCATGCCGAGCAAATCTCAGTAGTGCGTGAGATGCTGGGTTTCAGTGTGTCGCAAGCTCCAGCTTCACCCAGGGCGGCTCAAGAATCCATCAACACCGGAAGAACAGCCATCGCCATGCCCGAGGACAATCCGGACGGCACATCGAATATGCTGGCCGGTCTTTTCAAGTTATTCAAGTAAATCAGTACTCAACGCCCGGCACGCAGCTTCTGCTCGGCCAAATTACCATACAGGGTCAATTGATTGTTGCCCGAACGCAACTTGATCTCGGCGTTCAAGGTTCCGGAAAGCTGGTTGCTCGGTGACACGTCGAAAGAACCGTTTGCGCTCAGCATCCCCGAGATGATCTTCAATTGGCGGACATGGACAGTGTGCTTATCCAACTGAACCTGACCGATCATGTCGTCAAAATGGGTGCGCCCGCCAACCAGATTATCGCGACTCAACAAGCGCGCAGTCTCCACAATATCGACGTTGAGAATCCCCTTCTTCACGGTAAAAGTGCCATCCAGTTGCGGATCATCATCCATCTGTGAAACCTTTGCACCGGACATCGAGTACGTGGCGTCACCGTTCATCTCGCCCTCGATATGATATTTCGGGAACATCTTGTCCAGGTCGAATGTCTTGGCTTCAAGGCTGCCTTGCATGTGCCAGCCCTTGTTCCAGCTGAGCTTCCCGCTCCCAAGCAGAATGCCGTTGTATATGTGTGCATCCATTTCGGTGAAATTCACCTCGCCATCGCCAAGATCACCCTTGGCACTGAGGTCACTGAAAACAACATCCGGGAACACCGGCAGACTGCGCTCTTTAAGATTCACGCCCAGTTGCCAACGTCCTTGATTGGACTGCAAATCAATACCAATTTTGTCGTCTGCGCTATGCAGTGAAATCCGGTCCAAAACCCCTTGCGTATCAATCTCCGCAATACCGTCAAAGGTTGGCAACGCAACATCGTCAGAGATGATCTTCATGCGCCGCAATGTGAGGTGCCGTATCGGATAGTTCACATCGCTACCCAGCAGCTTGAAGTTTGCAGCCAGTTTGTCGAGCAGTCGTCCGTCAATGCTGACGTCATCCAGTTCGGCGTTACTGATCACCTTTACCTCAGCAGGCAGGGAAAGCAGATCAAAATTCAGCTCAACGGTTCCAATTTTTACTTCTTGTGCACTACCCAAAGTAACGTTCTGCAATTGCAGCTTGGGCGGTAACGAACTGGCACTCAATCCGCCAATATGGACAGGTTGCTTCAACTGGGCTGACAGGCGTTGCTCCAGGGGGGCGATGTATTCATTGAGCGGATAGACGTAGGGCAACACAATGATCGTCACTATTGCCAGAGTAACCAAGCCCAAAACGATCTTGCCCCACGGCAGTGGTTTTCTATGCTTTCGGCCAACAGTCGGCTTGGTCGCCTTGGCTTGCAGCAGCGCAACTTGCTGTACGGACTGTTCCAGTTCGAGTGCGGCTTGTGCTTTGGCACGTTGCTCGGCTTCAGCCCAAATCTTGGCCTGCTCTTCAGCCAGTGCCAGCTCTTCCGCTTGCCTCCGCGCATCCTCCTCTACCTTGCGACGTGCCGCCTCGGCTTCCTCTTTGAGGCGCGCCATCTCGGCAGCGGCGTTCTTCAATGAATCTTTTTCTGCCGACTCCTTCGTCTCGGCGGCAGCACTCTGGCCCGCATCAAGTGCGGCTTTCGTTTCGCTCTCGGTACTTGTTGGTGTTTCACGATGGGTTGCCAGCTTGACAACCTGATTTACCGGTTCGGATTCGGCAAGAAAGCTATCCAGATTGATCTCGAAAGCGGGAGCAATTGTTGATGTTCCTTCAGAACTTTTTGCTGGCACATCCTGTTCTGCGCTTATCGCAGCATATTTTGCATTTTCTTCCGCTTCGCGTTTTGCGGCGGCCTCGGCTTCCTGCTTCCTTGCCAGAAGGTCCGCTGCCGCTTCTGCTGCTGCTTTGGCTTCTGCTGCCGCTTTGACTTCCGCCGCTGCCTTAGCTTTAGCTTCTGCTGCTGCACGAGCTTTGTTTATAGCTTCTTGTTCCGTCTTGATGCGCGCGGCTTCTTCAGCTTTCAGTCTTGCGGCTTCAGCCTCACGCTGGGCCTTCTCCTCAGCTTCCTGCTTGATGCGAGCTTCGGCCAAAGCCTTTGCTTCTGCTTCGGCACGCGTCTTGGCTTCTGCCTCTGCACGAGCTTTGCTTATAGCTTCTTGTTCCGCCTTGATGCGCGCGGCTTCTTCAGCTTTCAGTCTTGCAGCTTCACGCTGGGCCTTTTCCTCAGCTTCCCGTTTGATGCGAGCTTCGGCCAAAGCTTTAGCTTCCGCTTCGGCACGAGCTTTGGCTGCTGCCAACTCTGCCTTTACACGAGCCGCTTCAGCCTCTGCTTTTAATCTTGCTGCTTCAGCCTCACGCCTTGCTTTTTCCTCGACTTCCTGTCTGATGCGAGCTTCGGCCAATGCCTTTGCTTCCGCTTCGGCACGAGCTTTGGCTGCTGCCAATTCTGCCTTTACACGAACCGCCTCAGCTTCTGCTTTCAACCTTGCAGCTTCAGCCTCAGCCTTGGCTTTTGCAGCCGCATCAAGTTCTGCCTTGACGCGCGCAGCCTCCTCTTCAATCTTCAAACGTGCTATATCAGCTTCACGCCTGATTTTATCTTCGCGCTCTTGTTGGGCACGTGCAGCTGCTTCAATTTCCGCACGTACTCGCGCCTCTGTTTCAGCTTTTGCTCGCGCAGCAGCTTCTTGTGCTGCCTTTACACGCGCAGCTTCATGCATGGCTTGCAATCTTTGTGCAGCTTCCTGTTTGGCTTTTGCCTCGGCTTCCGCCCGGATCAAAGCCTCTTGTTTGGCCTTGGCTTCAGCCTCCGCCCTGGCTCGTGCAGCGATCTCGGCCTCCAGTTTGGCTTTGGCCTGGGCTTTGGCTGCTGCTTCCGTGTTGGCCCGTTCTTTGGCTGCTGCAACGCTGGCTTCCAGTTCGGCACGGGCTACTGCCTGCGCCTTCTGTTTGGCCGCCAAGTCGGTACGTGCTTTTTCGGCCGCCTCTGCTTCCTGCTTAGCCGCAATTGCATCGGCATCTGGTGAACGCGCCGCGTTCATTCCGCTAAAGTCCAGATCTTCTGTTGCAGGTTGTGCTGCCGGCTTGGGAATGAACATTCCGGCAGGCTTCGGGCTGAACATTTTCAGCGGGTTGAATTTAGGCTTTGCAATTTTCGACTCTATATTGGGCCGATCTTTGTCAACAATATACCCACCCGCTAACAGCTCGCCCAGAATCTCATTCCAGCTCTCGCGCAAACTCGGAGGAGCGCGCTTGGCCAATTCATCGGCTTTGGATTTATTGTCGATGAGAGACAAGATTCGCTTGAGATCGCTCGAGAGATTGGTTGCTTCGTTCTCGCCCTTGTCAGTTTTAATATAGATTGTTTTCTTATCCATAATCCACGTAGATTTTGTTTTTATCGATCACCCATCTTTAAAATGTGTGACCAGGCGTGAAAAAAACGTTGTATTTCTCTCTCAAGACGTTTCTCATGTTGACCAAAACGCTCGCAGTCATTAGTATAGCGCCCTCATCAATTCCCTGATAGCTCAGTCGGTAGAGCGACGGACTGTTAATCCGCAGGTCCCTGGTTCGAGTCCAGGTCGGGGAGCCAGATAAATAAAGGCCTGCAGCGATGCAGGTCTTTTTTATTCACATTTTTTTGACGCAGCCTTGTACGGTATTAGTAGCTCCGAAATTGCGATGACTCTCGCTGGCACCACGAAAGCCACCCAATTCATACGCTGATTGGACTATATAATGATCCTCAGTGCGGCGACCTTGATTGGTTTCTCAGTGCAAGTATGCTAGCTTAAAAAATCAGGCGAGGAGGACTCATGCGAAAGAAACGATCATCCGTAATGCGAAGCCTGCGTTTGCTCATTTGCCTGCTTGTAACTGTACCCGCCTTCGCTATGGCGTGGGATATGCAAGGTACAAAGACTATCACCGCCAACACACGTGACAATCAACACATCACACTGGGCACGGTTCGCTTTGAGCCGCAAAGCAATGGAACAGTGTCTTTTCTCATCACTATGGATCGGACACGTTTTTCGGACCACTTTCTTTCCATGAAAGAGTTCAAATGTATTGATGGTCCGCTAGAACTCGTCTGCTATGTGCCGTACCCTTACCCGCAGCCCGGTACCGTTACCACCAAAGACATGGCCTGGCTGGAGCACAGCTTGCTCTTTATGTACAAACTACCGAACGAATTTAGCGCCAAGCTTTGGAATGGGCTGTATTTTCACTTGGAGCATACTGAACATGGCCTGATAGGAAGGCCGCAGGCGATCGACCTCAACCTCATCAGTGCGCCCCCGGACAACCCCGAGGTGCCACCATTCAGCTCAGCACTCCGCGACGACATCGCGCCGGGGATGCGTTGGATCGAATCTCTCACGATCGAATAGCGCTGAAACCAAGCGAAAAGTTACTTCTCAAACCAAAAACATCGACCATTGCATGTGCAAACATGCGCCCATAAGTCTTGTTAGGTATCCGCGTGAATTTAGCTTTGTTGCAGGTCTTCTCTAGCCCTCTATCAGCGATGGCATCCATGAATCTCCGTGATGCAGTATGTTCGCTGACGTACAGAATCGCTCCCCGCGCTTTCGTAAAATCAAATCATGCGCTATACAAGGGATTCCGGTACGCACCAAATGGCCACTATCTCCATCTTTTGCTGCGCTACTACTGCTCCAGCGGGCAAGTGTCACGAACTTTCATCTCTTAACTGCATATGAGTGAAAACAGAAATCCATCCAATAACACTGACGCGGCGATCCTTCCCGCACACGATTCGCGCAAGCTTGCCCAGACGACGGCAATCGAGTTGTCTGAAGAACCCGAAAATAATGACCTGCTCGGTCAAATGCGCCTCCTATTGCGGCTGTTACTGGAGAGCGCTCTCGTCACTCAACCGGAACTGGAAGACGAGGTGCGACTGCTCCTGGCGCAAGTCCGCGACACCAGCGACATCGAATTCCAAAATAATCTGCTCAAACGGCTACACCAGTTTTGGCTCAAGCTAACCACGCGCGGTGGCGACCAAGTCAAGACACAGGAAGGTCTGGTGCGCTTGTTGCGCGCACTGGTGGATAATGTCAGCGAGATGGTGGAAGACGATAAATGGCTGCATGGACAGATTGCTGTGTTAAGAACAATCGTCTCCAACCCTCTGAACAAACATTCCATTGCCGATGCCGAGCGCACCTTGCGCAATACGGTTATCAAACAGCAAACACTCAAGCAAAGCCTGACCGAAGCCAAGACATTGTTGAAAAGCATGATGGCCACCTTTATCGAGCGAATGGGCGAGCTGACTACCAGCACAGGTGAATATCACGGCAAGATAGCGGATTACAGTGACAGGATCGGCAAGACCGACAATATGGCAGAGCTCAGTCATATTCTGAAAAATGTGATGCACGACACGAGTGCCATACAAGCCAGCACCTTGCATACTCACGATGAATTGCTCAGCCACAAGAAACAAGCTGACGATGCCGATGCCCGCGTGAAGAAACTCGAGGTCGAACTGGAGCAGGTCAGCGAACTGGTGCGGGAAGACCAGCTCACCGGCGCGCTCAACCGGCGCGGACTGGACGAAACCGTGGACCGCGAGATCAAACGTGCCGAGCGCAGTAAAACGGCTCTTAGCTTAGCGATGCTCGATATTGACAACTTCAAGCAATTGAACGATATGCTCGGGCACCAGGCAGGCGACCACGCACTTGTCCACCTGATTCAGATTGTCAAAGAAACGCTGCGGCCTTCCGATTCAGTGGGGCGCTATGGCGGCGAAGAATTCATCATCATTATGCCGAATACTTACAGGGACGACGGGGTCGGTGTAATGCAGCGACTGCAACGTAATCTGACCAAGAATCTGTTCATGCACAACAACGACCGGGTATTGGTGACCTTCAGCGCCGGAGTCGCGCTGCACGGAGCGAACGAAGATGTGGATGAGATCATCGGTCGTGCGGATAAAGCCATGTACAAAGCCAAGAAAGGCGGAAAAAATCGCGTGGAAGCTGCCGATTGAAACAAGACCGCGAAGTGGAATTACTTAGATCACTCAGTAGTCTATACAACAGCCAGCCCCCTTCTGATCTATTTTCTGTCGCCTTGTACCTGTGGCTGATGACGATCAGGCAACCTGGAGAGATAGTCGGCGACGGCTTCCATGTCGTTGGTAGAGATATCACGCAGCGTTACAACCATATCAGGGTGAGAGTTACCTCGCGCACCGGTTCTGATAAGTTCCATTTCTCTCAACAGGTAGCTGTAATGTTGAGCAGCCAACGCAGGATATAGCTTTTCGCCGCTGCCTTCGCCGCGACTGCCATGACACTTGACGCACCCTCTTTGGTTATAAATTGACTCGCCCAGACCCACCTGATCTCCCGGTCCCTTGCCGTTTTCCTTTACGGTGGTCAGCGTAGACAGATAAGTGGCAATATTTGCGATATCATCAACTGAGACAGCATCAGGCGAAATGAACGGTTCCATCTTCGGATTGAGTCGCGTGCCTGCACGGATGTCGGTCAACTGCTTGATAATTACCGAAGCGTATTGCCCGGTCAGCCTTGGGTAAGAACCATCAACGCGGCCGAATGCGTCCTGCTTGTGGCAACCGCGGCAACCGCGGAATGCTTCCTTCCCGCGTTCAGCGTCTCCTGTCTTGCTCAGTATTTCAGCCCGTTCCGGAGTCAACTTGTTCCAAACGTAGCCTTTGGAACCAATTGTAGCCGGGGCGGAAATATCTGCAGCAAAAGCCTGGTATGCCGGCAAAAATACTAATGCGATTATCCAAAATGTCCTCATTGGTTATTCTCCCTTCAAACTGGTGATATATTCAGCCGCGGCTTTCATATCCTGCTCGGTCATGCGCATGGTTATGGCACGCATCACTTTACGGGGATCATTGTTGCGAACTGCGTTCTTGAAATTGTTCATCTGGGTAATCAGATAGACTGTGTGCTGGCCTGCCAAGCGTGGAAACTTATCCGTACCTTCGCCCTTTTCACCATGACAACCGGAGCAGGCTGGCACCGCGCTGCTCACGATACCATCGTCATATATCTGCTGGCCTTGCGCAGCAAGTTGCTGATCTGTGACAATTCCCACCGAGCGCTTCTGCTTGCTGAAGTATGACGCCAGCAATCCAATATCTTTGTCCGGAATTTGATTCGCCATCGGCCCCATGATTTCGCTGACACGCTTGTCATTCTTGAAGTCCTTTATTTGCTTTGCAATGTATACCGCATCAAGTCCTGCGAGCTTCGGAAACTCCGGGGTTACGCTGTTGCCGTCCTCATTGTGGCACCCGGTACATAACGCATTGGGTTCTCCCTCCGCCTGTACCGCAAGCGGCAATATTATGGA
This sequence comes from Sideroxydans sp. CL21, assembly GCF_902459525.1. NCBI lineage: Bacteria > Pseudomonadati > Pseudomonadota > Betaproteobacteria > Nitrosomonadales > Gallionellaceae > Sideroxydans > Sideroxydans sp. CL21. The sequence goes on along the minus strand of NZ_LR699166.1, from coordinate 1,648,398 downwards.
TACCATAAACACAAGCATCACAGAGAAAAACGATTGTTTCTGATGCTCTGGACGGCGGTATCTGAAACTGCCCGCTTTGTTTTGTCCGTATTGAGTCATTTATTGCTCCCTTTTGATTATCGACTAATCACCACAACGGTCCGACGCTCTTCCGATTCCTCAGTCATCTTTTAAAGACCGCACTTGAACTTATTCTATACAGTGCATCTGTTTGTTAACTGACTTACGCCTACGAATTCTGACAAATGCTGACATCCTGAATTGATAAACAGGGCTTATTGATTTTTTGGATTTTCAATCAACAATATGCATGCCATTCAACTGCCACATTGTTTTGAAGCCAGATCAGTCACCCGTTAAGCGTTGAACCATTTGCAGATATAATCAGAAATCTTCATACCAAGCATTTGCGGGGAATCAGCATGGGATTTTTGGCTAATAAGCGCATCCTTGTCACAGGAATGATCAGCAACCGTTCAATTGCCTACGGTGTAGCTCAAGCCATGTATCGGCAAGGTGCGCAGCTTGCCTTTACCTATCAGGGTGAACGCTTTAAAGACCGCGTAATGGGATTAGCCAAAGAATTTGGAAGTGAATTGGTATTTCCCTGCGACGTTTCTTCAGATGCCGAAATCGAACAACTCTTCATTAATCTTGCAGGACACTGGCCTAAATTCGATGGCTTCGTCCATGCCATCGCATACGCACCGCGCGAGGCGCTGGACGGAGAATTTCTCGACGGATTCAGCCGCGAAGCTTTCCGCATTGCTCACGATATCAGCGCCTACAGCTTTCCAGCCATGGCCAAAGCGGCATTGCCCAATTTGAGCGACAAGGCCGCGTTACTAACCATGAGCTATCTCGGCGCCGTACGAACAATGCCGCACTACAACGTGATGGGCATGGCCAAGGCTAGTCTCGAGGCCAGTGTGCGTTATCTGGCCATGGAACTGGGACGCAAAGGCATTCGCGCCAACGGCATCTCTGCCGGCCCGATCAAGACTCTGGCTGCAGCCGGCATCGGCGACTTCAACAAATTACTTGCTTATAACGCGAAGCATGCACCGCTCAAACGCAACATCACTGTTGAGGAAGTCGGCAATGTGGCAGCTTTCTTGTGCAGCGATCTGGCCAGCGGTATTACTGGCGAAATCACTTATGTTGACGGCGGTTTCAATACAACGTCACTTGGCTCAACAGAGGCTTGATCATTGGCGCATAAAAAACGCCGCTCATTGAGCGGCGTTTTTTAGATTGATTCGTTTACTTCTTGTCTTCCTGTGCAAAGCCCTTGATTGAGATATTTGCACGCTTCTTGACGTCTGCCACATAGGCCATCAGCAAAGCCTCACCTGTGAGTTGGCGGATCTGTTGTTCATAGCGTGTCAGCTTGTTTTCATCAATTGACGCATCATCTTTCACTGCATCTATACGCGCCAACACATAGCCATTCGCATTGTATACTCCCACATAAGCAGGCAATTTACTGACGTCTGCACGGAACACGGCTTGCAATAACGCGGGATCGATCCCCGAGCGTTGATTACGCATTGTCACTTCTGCTGTCTTCCAGGCCACATTTGCTTTCTCACCGTGCTGCAATTGCTCCAGCAGTTTTTGGCCTTGCTGTGTTGCCAATTCCGATGCCTGCAAACGCTGCAACTGCTGCTGGATGCTAGCCGAGACTTCGGCTAATGGACGTTCGCTTGCAGGCTTGTATTCAATCACGCGTGCAGCCAACAGCGTGTTTGGAGCAACTTCCAGTGCCGCGGTGTTGCGCTTATTTTTCAATGCATCTTCCGAGAAGACCGCCTGTAATGCTTTCTCCGTCCATATCCCTGCGGGAACCTGTCCCTTGCTCAGCCACACGCCCTGCTGCACCGAAGTTTTTGCGAGTTCTGCAGCCGGCTTCAGGCTATCGCTTTGCTCATATACGGTGTTGTTGAATTTTTCCGCCAGTTCGGCGAATTTATCGCTTGCATGTTGCAATTTCAAGCGCTGCGCAATCATGCCCTTCACTTCGTTCAATGCCTGCATCTTCGCCGGCTTTATCGCTAGCAACTTGATGATGTGATAGCCGAAATCTGTCTGCACCAAACCGCTTACTTCCCCCACTTTAAGGCTGAACACACTGTCTTCGAAGGGCTTGACCATCGCACCCCTTCCGAACATACCCAGATCGCCCCCGTTGGCTGCCGACCCGGGGTCTTGGGAATACTGTTTAGCTAATGCTGCAAACTGGGATGGGGACTGCCTGACCAGTTGCAATACCTTCTCGGCCTTCGCCTGTGCTGCCTGCTTCTCAGCGTCGGTAGCCTGCTTCGCGACAGTAATCAGAATATGCGCAGCCTGGCGTTGTTCCTGCGTTCCGAATTCAGCCTGGTGATCCGTGTAATATTGTTTGATCTCATCGTCATTGGCTGTCATTTGCGATGACAACGAGTCGGCAGAAAGCACCACATACTCGACTTTGGCGCGTTCGGGCAACTGAAATTCTTGCGCGTTTTTGCTGTAATAGTCACTAACGGCGCTGTCAGACACTTTCACTTGTTTGGTGAATGTAGCCGCATCAAGATTCGCCACGGCCACAATACGTTTCTGCTCATTCAAACGAATCAAATTCTCGGCCACAACTTTGGCTGCATAGCCGTTTTGGGTATAAGCTTCACTCAATTGTTGTACAAGCACCGCTTGGCGAATTTCCGCATCAAAACTTGCCGGGGTCTTACCTTTTTCCTTCAATACTGTTTCATATACTTGCCTGTCAAATTTTCCATCTTTCTGAAAGGCACCGATATTCACAATTATTTGCCCGATCTGCTCATTAGTGAGACTTAGACCTGCCTTGTTCGCCTCCATACCCATCAGATGCTGCGAAATCAAGCTATCCAGTATGGAGAATTTAATTTCCGGCTTATCAAAAAATGCGGGGTCAAAGTTTGATCCTGCCATTTCACGGAATCGTTGCTCCTGTTGATTCAGCGCATTATCGAATTCCTGCTGTCCGATCTTTTCTCCGTTCACGGTCGCCAGTGGAGCAGCTCCCCCGGATTTACGGTATGAGTCCACTCCCCAAAAAGCGAAGGGCAAAATGATCAGTGCCAATACAAACTGTACCAGCCGTTTCTTTTCCTGCACGAAATCGAACATAGCAACCTACCCGAAAGAACGGACGCCACTTCGGACATCCCATATGAAAAAAGGCGAACTTTCGTTCGCCTCTGTTTGGCGGAGTGGACGGGACTCGAACCCGCGACCCCCGGCGTGACAGGCCGGTATTCTAACCAACTGAACTACCACTCCAAAAACCTAAATAACAATTGGTGGGTGCTGACGGGATCGAACCGCCGACAATCGCCTTGTAAGGGCGGTGCTCTACCAGCTGAGCTAAGCACCCGACAAAGACGACTAGTTTACAGCATCCTTTAAACCTTTACCAGCGCGGAATTTCGGAACCTTAGCAGCCTTGATTTTAATTGTGGCGCCGGTGCGAGGATTGCGGCCATTTCGTGCGGCGCGTTTACCAACATAGAACGACCCAAAACCAACCAAACTTACGAGCTCCCCTTTTTTCAGGGATTTCTTGATGGATTCGATAGTCGCGTCCAATGCACGACCAGCAGCGGCCTTGGAAATGTCGGCGGATTTTGCAATTGCTTCGATCAGATCAGATTTATTACTCACGCGATTCCCCTTTGCTTGTTAGTTGAGAACACAGGAAAGCCCTGCAACGGCTTTATATCAAGGGTTTTTGAAAGGGTCAAGCAATTGCAAAACTTTTTTAATTTGCTGTCCCCTTGCCAGACCGCGTCAATGCTTGATCGCAGGCGATACCCCTGTTTCGTTGATGACCACCGGAGTTGCTTCAGTGCTTGTATTCGGCTCTGGTAGTGGCTCCGGCTTGCGTTCCAGAGCCATCTCCAATACCTGTTCTATCCACTTAACAGGATGAATATCCAGTTTGTTTTTAACGTTATCCGGAATCTCCACCAGATCCTTGGTGTTTTCTTCGGGAATCAACACTACCTTGATTCCACCGCGTTGAGCGGCCAACAGCTTTTCCTTCAAGCCGCCAATAGGCAACACCTCGCCACGCAGGGTAATCTCGCCTGTCATCGCCACATCAGCGCGCACCGGAATCCCGGTCAGCGCAGAGACCATCGCGGTACAGATTCCAATACCGGCACTCGGACCATCCTTGGGTGTCGCGCCTTCCGGCAGGTGGATATGCAGATCGCTCTTCTCGTAAAAGTTTGCGGCGATCCCCAAAGTCTTGGCACGGCTACGCACCACGCTCAGAGCTGCCTGAATAGATTCTTGCATCACCTCGCCCAACTTGCCGGTGGTGGTCGTCTTGCCTTTACCCGGCAGCACAGCCGTCTCTATGGTCAGCAATTCGCCGCCGACTTCCGTCCACGCCAAGCCGGTGACTTGCCCAACTTGATTTGTCTTTTCTGCGATGCCGTAGCTGTAACGACGCACACCAAGGTATTTATCCAGATTACGCGCATTGACTGTGACTTTATTTTCGCGGCCTTTCAGCAGCAGCGACTTCACCACCTTGCGGCAAATCTTTGACAATTCGCGTTCCAGACTGCGCACACCGGCTTCCCGTGTGTAGTAGCGCAGAATGTCACGGATCGCACTTTCAGAAACAGCGATCTCTTCTGGATTCAACCCGTTGTTCTTGATCGCCTTAGGCAACAAATAGCGCGTGGCGATATTGACCTTTTCATCTTCGGTGTAGCTGGACACATGGATCACCTCCATACGATCCAGCAATGGTGCCGGTATGTTCATGCTATTTGAGGTTGCGACGAACATCACATCGGACAAGTCGTATTCGACTTCGACGTAGTGATCGACGAAAGTGTGATTCTGTTCCGGATCCAGCACCTCGAGCAGAGCAGATGAGGGATCGCCGCGAAAATCCATGCCCATCTTGTCGACTTCATCCAGCAGGAACAATGGATTCTTCACTCCGACTTTGCTCATGTTCTGCAAAATCTTGCCCGGCATGGAGCCGATGTATGTGCGGCGATGACCGCGTATCTCGGACTCGTCACGTACACCGCCCAGCGACATGCGCACAAACTTGCGGTTGGTCGCACGCGCGATGGATTGTCCTAGCGAGGTCTTGCCCACGCCAGGAGGTCCAACCAGGCAAAGGATGGGCGCTTTCATCTTGGTCACGCGCTGCTGCACCGCGAGATACTCCACAATGCGTTCTTTCACTTTGTCCAGGCCGTAATGATCCGCTTCCAGCACGTCTTCAGCATGCTTCAGATCGGTATCGATCTTGGTCTTCTTCTTCCAGGGGAGAGCGACTAACACGTCAATATAGTTACGCACCACTGTCGCTTCGGCAGACATCGGTGACATCAGACGCAACTTCTTCAGTTCAGCCTCGGCCTTGGCGCGCGCATCCTTCGGCATGTGCGCAGCCTTGATCTTTTTCTCGACTTCTTCGATGTCAGCGCCGTCTTCACCTTCACCCAGTTCTTTCTGGATCGCCTTGACCTGTTCGTTCAGGTAATACTCACGCTGGCTTTTTTCCATCTGGCGCTTCACGCGACCGCGAATGCGCTTCTCCACCTGCATGATATCCAACTCTGCTTCAAGCAAGCCCAGCAAATGTTCGAGACGCAACCGCACATCGAATATTTCCAGCACTTCCTGTTTTTGTTCGAGTTTCAGCGGCAAATGTGCAGCAATAGTGTCCGCAAGTCGCCCTGCATCGTCGATACCAGCCAATGAAGTCAGTATCTCCGGAGGAATCTTCTTGTTGAGTTTTACATATTGATCGAATTGATTGATCAACGCGCGACGCATCGCCTCAGCCTCATGACCAATCTCTTCATCGATTGGAACTGCTTGTATCTCGGCATCCAAATGAGATTTGTCGTCGAATATACGCAATACCTTGGCACGCTGCGTACCTTCCACCAGCACTTTGACTGTGCCGTCTGGCAGTTTCAGCATTTGCAGGATGTTGGCGATACTACCGATGCGATAGATATCTTCGGTCGCAGGTTCGTCCTTGGCGGCGGATTTTTGTGCAACCAGCACGATGCTCTTGCCTGCCTCCATTGCCGCTTCCAGCGCTTTGATGGATTTTGCACGACCAACGAACAGCGGGATGACCATGTGCGGAAATACCACGACGTCGCGCAAGGGCAACAAAGGGAACAGGTCAGCGTTTGTAGCAATAGGATCGTTTTCGGCCATGATTCGGACTCTGCGTGATTAGGGAATAATGATGAAATGGGGGCAGGAGTCAGTAATTCAAGTCCTGCCCGTCAAGGCCGTCATTACGCGGCCTTGGGTGTATCCGCATACATCACAATAGGTTTGATTTCGCCAGCACTATTTTCATCCAACACCACTTTACTCACATTCTCAACCGAAGGCAGATCAAACATGGTGTCCAGCAGTGCCTGTTCAAGAATGGAACGCAGTCCGCGGGCGCCTGTCTTGCGCGCCAGTGCCTTCTTGGCGATCACATTCAGCACGCCTTCGCGAAACTCCAACTCCACGCCCTCCATCGAGAACAGCTTCTGATATTGCTTGGTCAGTGCATTTTTGGGTTCGGTCAGGATCTGGATCAATGCCGCCTCATCCAGTCCTTCCAGAGTTGCCACCACCGGCAGACGACCAACAAACTCAGGTATCAAGCCGAATTTGATCAAATCCTCCGGCTCCACACCACGCAACACAGTGCCGATGTCCTGGTTGTCCTCGCGCTTGGAAAGGTTGGCAGAGAAACCGATGCCCGCTTTCTCGGAACGATTGCGGATCACTTTCTCCAAACCGTCGAACGCTCCACCGCAGATAAATAATATGTTACTGGTATCCACTTGCAGGAATTCGGTATTGGGGTGCTTGCGTCCGCCTTGCGGAGGAATGGAAGCCTTGGTACCTTCGATGAGTTTGAGCAGGGCCTGCTGCACGCCTTCGCCGGACACATCACGCGTGATCGACGGATTGTCCGACTTGCGCGAGATTTTGTCGATCTCGTCGATATAGACAATTCCGCGCTGCGCGCGTTCCACATCGTAATCGCAAGCCTGCAGCAGCTTCTGGATGATGTTCTCGACATCCTCGCCAACATAACCCGCCTCGGTCAGTGTGGTCGCATCCGCCATCACGAACGGAACGTTGAGCAGACGCGCCAGAGTCTGCGCCAGCAAAGTCTTGCCGGAGCCGGTAGGACCCACCAGCAGGATGTTGCTCTTGGCGAGTTCAACACCATCGCTATCCGTACTCTTCAAGCGCTTGTAGTGGTTATACACCGCCACAGACAATATTTTTTTGGCCTGGCGCTGGCCGATGACATACTCATCCAGACGCTTGCAAATATCATGCGGAACCGGCAGCTCGTTCTTGTCTGTCTTGTCCCCTCCGATCGTGCTTTGCGTCTCTTCGCGGATGATGTCGTTGCACAGCGCGATACACTCATCGCACACGAACACCGACGGCCCCGCGATCAACTTGCGCACCTCATGCTGGCTCTTACCGCAGAACGAGCAGTACAGCAGCTTGTCACCCTTGTTCTTGTCCGACGTCATTTGCACCTCCGCTCCGATAATATCGGCAGCTTACCTTGTTACTTAAACGCGTTTATCCAGCACCTTGTCCACCAGGCCATATTCCACGGCTTCCTGCGCAGTGAGGAAATTGTCTCGTTCGCTGTCGCGAGCGATTTCTTCGACAGTACGCCCGGTATGCAGCGCCATCAAGCTATATAGACGTTCGCGCAAACTCAGGATGTACTTGGCATGAATCTCGATATCCGAGGCCTGCCCACGGAACCCTCCCAGCGGTTGGTGGATCATTACCGTGGAATTGGGCAAGGCAAAACGTTTATCCTTCGCTCCTGCTTGCAGCAGGAATGCGCCCATGGATGCTGCCATACCGATACACAACGTGGACACCTGGGGCTTGATAAACTGCATGGTGTCGTAGATTGCCATGCCCGCCGAGATGGACCCGCCCGGTGAATTGATATAGAAATGGATATCCTTGTCTGGATTTTCCGATTCAAGGAAAAGCATCTGCGCAACGATCAGGTTTGCAGTGTGGTCGTTGACCTCCCCTACCAAAAACACCACACGCTCCTTCAACAGGCGCGAGTAAATGTCGTAGGCGCGTTCACCGCGTCCGCTGGTCTCGACCACCATCGGGATCATGCCGATGTCTTGCGGCTCCATCTCTTTCGGAAAAACGCTGTGCAACATATTCAATTACTCCCCATCAGTTCATTCAGAGTGACTGCCTGATCGCTCACCTTGGCACCCGCCATCACCCAGGCAACGACGTTGTCTTCCAGCACCAGGTTTTCAACTTCGCGCATACGGCCCGGTTCAGCTGCATACCAGCGCACCACTTCTTCCGGATGCTCATAACTTTGGGCATATTCCTGCACCAGCGCCTTCATCTGTTCGGGTTTGGCTTTGAGATCGTGCTTTTTCACCAGTTCCGCAAGGATCAGCCCCAGTTTCACGCGCTTGGTGGCACGCTCGACAAACATGTCCGGCGGCAACTGCATGCCTTTCGGTATTTTCATGCCGCGCGCTTCCATATCCTGCAAGGTCTGCTGCATGAGGTTTTGCGCCTCGCTTTCAAGCAACGCCTTGGGCACTTCCAGTTGCGCGATCTTGAGCAACACTTCCATCGCGTTGTCCTTGTTGCGCACCTTCACGCGGCGTTCGGCTTCGCGCCCCACATTCTCGCGAATCTCTTGCTTGAGCTTTTCTACATCCCCATCATCCGCACCCAGCGATTTGGCAAACTCCGCATCCACTTCGGGCAAATGCGCCTCTTCCACGGCATGCACGGTGATCGTAAAGGTGACTTGCTTGCCTGCAACCTCCTTGCCGTGATAGTCAGCAGGGAAAGTCATGTCGAACGATTTGGTTTCGCCGGCCTTCATGCCGAGGATAGCCTTCTCAAAGTCCGGAAGCATGCGTCCCGCACCCAACACCAGCGCCAAATCCTTGCCTTCACCGCCTTCAAATACCACGTCATTCAACTTGCCCGAAAAGTCGATGCGTACCTGATCGCCGTTCTGTGCGGCGCGGTCGGTTTTTTTGAATTCCGCACGCTGCTTGCGCAAAGTGTTGATCGTCTCTTCCACATCGGCATCGCCCAACGTGAACACGACGCGATTCACGCTTTCGCCGGAGATCTCTCTGAGCACAACTTCCGGATAGACCTCAAAGGTCGCACTGAATTCGATTTGGGGCGCGTTCAAGTCTGCTGTCTTGATCTCGAACTGCGGATAACCCGCCACTTGCAGCTTGTTGGTGACTGCAGCATCGGCAAAAGTACGCTGCAGACTCTCGCCCAGCACTTCCTGTTGCACGGAGGGTCCGTATTGTTGCTCCAAAACCTTGTACGGTACTTTGCCCGGGCGGAAGCCGTGCACCTTGGCCGTGCGCCCGATGCGCTTCAATCGCGCTTCCATTTCGCCGCGCAATTGCTGTTGGGGGATGGATGCGTTCAAACGGCGTTGCAATCCACTCAGGGTCTCTACATTTGACATACTGACACTTCCTTTGAATTTAGGCTGGCTACAAAAACGAATACGAGGGTGGAATAATACATGAAACAGGACGGGAAGGCCCGCCCGTCCACTCACTCTACATGTGCCGGCACCTGCGGCAGGTGCCAGATGTCGCGGTTATAGTCCTGTATGGTGCGGTCGCTGGAGAACTTGCCGCTGGTGGCGCTATTGAGGATGCTCATGCGCGTCCAGCGTTCCCTGTCGCGGTATGCAGCTGCGACTTCCTGCTGCGCATCCACAAAACCGCGAAAATCAGCCGCCGTCAGCCAGGGGTCGTTCGGGTTCAGAATCGACTGCACGACCGGATCGAATAACCCCGATTCGAACAAGTTGAAATGCCCGCTTTGCAAAAGGTGTATTACCCGGGGAAAATCGGCGTCATTGGCGACGATAGCGGCAGGGTCATAATGTCCGCGCATTGCTTCCACCTGAACCGCAGTCAAGCCGAACAGGAAAAAGTTCTCAGCACCCACTTCTTCGCGGATCTCGATGTTCGCACCATCCAAAGTACCTATGGTGATCGCGCCGTTCATCATGAACTTCATGTTGCCTGTTCCCGAAGCTTCCTTGCCCGCGGTGGATATCTGCTCGGACAGATCTGCTGCCGGACAGATCACCTCCATCGCCGAAACACGATAATCGGGTAAAAAAGCCAACCTTAACAATCCCTTGGTGGCCGGATCGTGATTGACGACATCTGCCACCGCCGTCACCAGGCGAATGATGCGCTTTGCCATGATGTAACCGGGTGCGGCCTTGCCGCCGATCAACACGCAACGCGAAGTCCAGTTTGCGACGTCGCCGCGTTTGATGCGGTCATACAGGTGAATGACATGCAGCACATTGAGCAATTGGCGCTTGTATTCGTGAATACGCTTCACCTGCACATCGAACATCGCGGCAGGATCGAATTCGACTCCGCAATCGGACGCGACCATCTCTGCGAGGCGCTGCTTGTTGGACTGTTTTACCTTGTGCCACTCGGTGCGGAACTTTTTATCACCGGCAAACCCCTTCAACGCCGTCAACTTGGTCAGGTCAGTGCGCCATGCATCGCCGATACTGCGGTCAATCAGGCTGCTCAACAAAGGATTGCTTGATGCCATCCAGCGGCGCGGTGTCACACCGTTGGTCTTGTTGTTGAACTTACTCGGCCAAAGCTCGAAAAAATCATGGAACAGATGCTGTTGCAATAGCTGCGAATGCAGCGCCGCGACGCCATTAACCGAGTGGCACGCCACCACGGCCAGGTAAGCCATGCGTATCTGCGGTGTTCCAGTTTCATCGATGATGGACATGCGGCGCTCACGATCAATGTCGCCCGGCCAGCGCATCGAGACTTCCCGGGTAAAGCGCGCGTTGATTTCGCGAATAATATCCAGCAATCGCGGCAGCAAACGTCCGAACATGCTCACTGCCCAGCGCTCCAGCGCTTCCGGCAGCAAAGTATGGTTGGTATAGGCCATGGTATTCGACGTGATCTCCCATGCCTCATCCCAACCCAGGCCATGCTCATCCATCAGCAAGCGCATCAATTCCGGTACGGCACAGGTCGGATGGGTATCGTTCAGCTGGAAGCAATTTTTCGCGGCAAAGCCGGAAAAATTCTGACCATGTTTATGGACCCACTTCCGCAACACATCCTGCAGGCTCGCCGATGCCAGGAAGTACTGCTGGCGCAAGCGCAATTCCTTGCCGTTTTCGCTGGCATCGTTCGGGTATAGCACCATGGTGATATGCTCAGCCGCGTTCTTGGCCGCGACGGCCTCGGTGTAGCTGCCGGCATTGAACTCGTCCAGATCGAACTCTTCGGTCGCGGTTGCTTTCCACAAGCGCAAGGTATTCACCGTACCGTTGCCATATCCTGGTATCGGCATGTCGAAAGGCACAGCCAGCACGTCCTGGGTGTCGACCCAGCGCGCAAGCGTGTTTCCGGCCGCATCAATGTAGAAATCGCTGCGCCCGCCGAACTTGACCCTGACCGCATATTCCGGACGCTCGATCTCCCAGGGATTGCCATTGCGCAGCCAGTGATCCGGCTCCTCCAGCTGGTGCCCATGATCGATCTTTTGACGGAACATGCCATACTCGTAACGAATGCCGTATCCCGTCACCGGCAATTGCAGCGTCGCACAGCTATCCAGGAAGCACGCCGCCAATCGACCCAGGCCGCCATTACCCAAACCGGCATCGCTCTCCAGTTCCTGCACCTCTTCCATGTCCAGGCCCAGATTGCGCATCGCCTCCGCACCGGCCCCCTGCAGATCCATGTTCAACAGCGCGTTGCCCAAAGCCCGCCCCATCAGGAACTCCAGTGACAGGTAATACGCCTGTTTGCAATCGGACTCGTTGTAAGCGCGCTGGGTTCGCCGCCAACGCTCCACCAGCCGGTCTCTCAATACCAACGCGCAGGAGGAATACACATGGTGCGACGACACACTTGCACTATCCCAGCCGAGTGTGTGATTGAAGTAGCGGCAGAAATCTTCTTCCAGCCCGATTGCATTCATACCCAGGGGTGGTATTTTCAGCGTGTTCGGATGTTTGGCGAGAAACGGCTTGTTGACAGTATTCATTTCATTTCCAAATTTAAAATTTTAAAGATTAGTTGCTGGAAATCTGCAGCAACATTGATGCCAAGTTTCAGTCTGTCAGTCAAGAATTCCGAACGTACTTTCATGAAGGTCAACCATGCATAGGCAACAACCCGGACTCATCCTTTCCGGAACGGCTACGGCACCAACACGGTGCAGCTGGCACCGACCGGCACCAACTTGCCTCGTTACGCCATTTCCCTCCAAAAACTCAATCATGTCATAGCAAGCGATCCGCCACCCATATGCGGATATGGAAAGCGATTTAAAATGCTGGATGTAGATCGGGTAAACGCGGGGAAAAGCCATAACAGCATGAATAAATCACATGCGCCACATGGGTAAGTTTCCCCACAAACGTGAACGAATACCAACACTGCAACAACGAAATCGCTTTAGTCATGCTCAGCCACTTCAACTAATTTCAAACCACTTCGGAACGGCGCATGGTCCCGCCCATCGCAGGTGCGCCGCTGCCTACGCTGAGTACGTGTTGCAGTTCCTCCGGTGCCCTGAGCTTGAGCAAGTGGTACAAGTTGGAAAGGTTGCGCCTGAACAAGCTGTCGAACGACGCAACGCTCAGCGCCGAATTGTAATCACCGAACCACCAGAACCAATCCGAACCTTCGCAATCTGCAAGCTGTTCGGTGGCCAGGCGCATTTCCTCTTCATTTAGCCGTCCGCTCGCCATGACAATGTCGTAACTGCGTTTTGCATCGCACAGCAGATCCCAACCGCGATTTTTGTCGGGAGAACCGATCCAGGTGCTGAATGTGCCGTATACCCAGCTGCCCGCCACCAGCTGCTGCAATTTGCTCGGCGTCACACACGCATCCTGTCCGTCCAGACCCCGCACACATTCATGAAAAGTGGTGGTGCGGATATCCGGATGGTTTTCCAGTTTGGCATACAATTCGGACAGGAAGTAATAGGCGTTGTAAGGATAATATTCCCATGCGTTTTCGCCATCCAGGATCACCGTGACCACGGGATCATCCGCGCCGGGTGAGTTGCGCAATATCTCCTCCAGTTGATGGACGAAATCGGCGGCGGCATCGTCGCCCTTCCACTTCGCGTATTCGAAGCCGACCTTGTCAGACAGGTGGTCATCGCGGAAGAAACAATAGATAGGCTTGCCGCCGGTCTCAACCAGATAAGGTTTGTACAGATAGCCCGAACTGCCCGGCAAGGGATAGTCGTTCATTTCGCGCAGCAGGCTGTTGGCCAGCACCGCCTGTCCGGTCGCGGTCCATTCGCAACCGTGTTCCGCCAGCACCTTCAACGTCGCTCGCGACACACCGCCTTCGGACGGCCACATCCCGTGAGGTGCGGCACCAAAATTCTGTTTGTGGCTCGCCACGGCATTTGACAGATGAGAATGCAGCCGCGAAAGCCCGCCGGGATATTGCGCGGATTGGGGCAAAAGTGCGTTGGGTTCGCTCTCACGCGCCGCAGCAAAATCAAGCAACAACGGCATGATGGGATGATTGTACGGGGTGGAGGATATTTCGATCTGCCCGAGTTCGGCCAACTTCCGGTAGCGGGGCACAATGTTTGCAATGGTCGTGCCTATCAGATCAAACAACTCCTTGCGCTCGGCAAAAGTGAACTGGCTGCCCTTGGTCATCAACCGCGCCACCGTTTCACTGCTGCGCCGGATACTCTCACCCATCCACACCAGGTGGTACCAGACCAGCAAATCGGCCAGATACTGTCCGGACAGATAGGTCACGTTCTCGCGACCGTGCCCATCCATTAATGCCTGCAAATCGAACAGGTGTTGGTAAGCCCGGTATGGCTTCAACATTTTGGTATGGTTGCTCTTGAAACAACTGTCCAGAATGTGTTGCCGGGCTTCGTCCCCCAATTCATCCAGATGCTCGTGACACAGCATCCTGAGCAGCGCGTCGCGGATGTGGCCGCTCTTGAACTGCTGTTCGTAATCATGCAACTGTTCGACCAGAATGGGCACAAAGTTAACCACCGCCTTCGCCTTGGGATGCTGCTCAAGGTGATAAACCATATCGGTGTAATCCTTCATGGCATGCAGATACGTCCAGGGAAGGACATATCCGTGGTGCAGATATTCGCGGTAATCCGGCTGATGCATGTGCCAGCACAGAATGAGCTGAAGTTTCTTGTCTGTGTTCTGTGGCATGTTGCTTTGTGGCATGGCGCTTTCCATTGACTGCAATTTATTCCAAAAGTCTCATCGGATGTGGTGAATCGACTGCCCCAGCATGTCCGGGGTCACCAGTGTGACACCGCCGGGAGATACGTGGAAACGACGTGCATCTTCCTCATGGTCGAAACCGATCCTCATTCCGTCCGGTATTTTACAATTATTGTCGAGTACCACCCGATTCAGTTTAACGTCTTCCCCGATTCGTGCGCCGGACAGGATCACCGAATCGTCGATCTCGCTGCGCGCGCCAACCCGAATATCCGAGAACAACAAGGAATGGTGCACTCTGGCGCCGCTGATGATGCAACCGCCGGAAACCATGGAGTCGATCGCCACACCACGCCTGCCTTCGTCATTGAATACGAATTTGGCGGGCGGCAGCTGTTCCTGGTACGTCCAGATCGGCCAGTTCTTGTCATACAGATCCAGAGCGGGGGTCACATTGACCATTTCCATATTGGCATCCCAATAGGCATCTATGGTTCCCACATCGCGCCAGTAGGGTTCAACGCCGTCAGCCGTGCCGACGCAACTCTTCTCGAAACGGTGTGCATACACACGATAACGATCGATCAGGTAGGGGATGATATCGTGACCGAAATCGTGAGTGGACTTCTTGGTGTCCGCATCGCGAATCAGCTGTTCGTACAAAAACCGGGCGTTGAACACGTAGATGCCCATACTCGCCAGGATACGGCCCGGTTTTCCCGGAATCTCATCTCCTTTTGGAGGTTTCTCGGTAAACTTGATGACTCGGTCCTTTTCGCCAACGGTCATCACGCCGAACGACGACGATTCGGACGCTGGCATTTCAACGCAGCCCACCGTCATATCCGCATCGCTGCTCACGTGATACGCCAGCATCTCGCCGTAGTCCATCTTGTAAATATGGTCTCCCGCAAGAATCACGATGTACTCCGGATTATACCCGCGCAGGATGTCGATATTCTGGAACACCGCATCTGCGGTACCCCGATACCACTCCTCCTGGATGCGCTGTTGCGCGGGCAGCAAAGCCAGGAATTCGTTGA
The DNA here is from genome assembly GCF_902459525.1 of Sideroxydans sp. CL21. Classification (NCBI taxonomy): domain Bacteria; kingdom Pseudomonadati; phylum Pseudomonadota; class Betaproteobacteria; order Nitrosomonadales; family Gallionellaceae; genus Sideroxydans; species Sideroxydans sp. CL21. The sequence continues at coordinate 1,633,023 of NZ_LR699166.1, read as the reverse complement.
ACTCGCCGCGCAGAAAACCCCAGCCCTTCTGGACATGCTCGATCAGCGTGTGCGCCTTGTATTGTGTCACCACGCCGATGCGCCTGATGCCGGAATTGATGCAATTTGACAGGGGAAAATCGATGATGCGGAACTTGCCGCCGAACTGCACTGCCGGCTTCGCGTTCCAGTCCGTCAGGTTGTGCAACCGGCTGCCTCGCCCTCCCGCCAACACCAGGGCTACGGTGTTCTTGGTCAATGCACTGATGAATCGTGGTGAACGCATTTCTTGTACCATGATGCTCCCTCCTCCCCTTTAGTCACTTCCCAAAAACATTACTTATGATTACTTATGTGATCGTCCGGTACAGGTCAATATATCGTTGGGCACTGTTGCCCCAGCCGACATCGCGGTGCATGCCGTTAAGTTGTATTCTTTTGAAATTATTTTCGTCGCGATAACATTCGATCGCCCGCACAATGGTGCGATACAAAACGGCTGAATCCGTCTCGTCGAACACAAAGCCGGTACCGTCTGCCTCTTTCGCGTCGATCACCGAATCCGCCAGACCGCCTGTCCGGCGCACCACCGGCGGCGTACCGTAGCGCATGCCATACATCTGGTTCAGGCCACAGGGTTCGAAACGGGACGGCATCAGGAAAATGTCTGCGCCCGCCATGACCTGATGCGACAAAGCCTCGTCGAAACGCACGGTGACCGAGACTCTACCCGGATAACGATGCGCCAATTGCTGGTAGCGCCGCTCCAGATCCACTTCGCCGCTGCCCAGCACCACCAGTTGCGCACCGCCATCCAGCAATTTGGGCAGACTTTCCAACAGCAAATCCAATCCCTTTTGATAGGTCAGGCGGCTCACAACACCAAGTACAGGCGCATTGGCATTGGTTTCAAGACCGAGGCGTTGCTGCAAGCCCAGTTTGACTGTTGCTTTGGGCGCCAGATCACCGCTGTCATAAGTGGCAGCAAGATATTTGTCGGTCGCCGGATTCCATTCCTGATCGTCGATACCATTGAGAATACCGCTGACATCGCCGTTGCGCGCCGTGAGCAATCCCTGCATGCCATAGCCCATCTCGGTTGTTTGAATTTCACGCGCATAGGTCGGACTGACCGTCACAATACGGTCGGCGTAATGCAAGCCCGCTTTGAGGAAGGACAAGTAACCGTTGAACTCCACGCCATGCATATCGAAGCAGGATTGGGGCAGATCGAGCGGCTCCAGCCAGTCGCGGTCAAAATTACCCTGAAACGCCATGTTGTGAACTGTCATCACCGTCTTCGCATGCGTGCTCTGGGTCATTTGCAGATAGGCCGGAGCGAGACCGCTCTGCCAGTCGTTGCAATGCACGATGTCGGCGCGCCAGGCGACAGGCGACAGAGCGCTGCCCAGCGTGGCAGCCACTTTGGACAACATGCCGAAACGCATTGCGTTATCCGGCCAGTCGCCGCCCAATTCGTATTGATAGGGTCCCGCCACGCGAGAATAGTATTGCGGCGCATCCAGCACATATACCGGCACTCCGGTCTCCGGCATCTTTGCGCCCAGCAGCCTCACCTCGGGCTGCCCCGGGAACACCGCAAAGGTTGCGACCGTGCGCTTGTTTTCCAGCTTGTCCAACACCGGGGTATACCCAGGTATCAACAACCGCACGTCTTCCCCCAGCGCTTGCAGGGCGGCAGGCAGCGCAGCGCTGACGTCGGCCAAACCGCCGGTCTTGATCAGCGGGTGGACTTCTGAAGTGGCGAAAAGTATCTTCATTTGAGAGCGTTGTAGTGATGGATCAATCCGTTGGTGGACGAGTCATGCGCCGAGATTTCTGCACCGCTGCGCAACTCGGCCTGGATATGGGTAGCCAACTGTTTCCCCAGTTCCACGCCCCATTGGTCGAAAGAATTGATGTTCCAGATGATGCCCTGTACGAAGATCTTGTGCTCATAGAGCGCAATCAGTCGGCCCAGCGTGCGCGGCGTCAACTTCTCGAACAGCATGGAATTGGTGGGCTTGTTGCCTGGGAACACCTTGTGCGGCAGCAGCGCCTCGATGGCTTTTGCTTCCAGGCCGGAATTTTTCAACTCGCCCAGCGCTTCCGCTTCGGTCTTGCCGCGCATCAGCGCTTCAGTCTGTGCAAAAAAATTCGACAGCAGTGTCGGATGATGCTCGCCCAGCGGATGAAAATCCTGCGCCGACGCGATGAAATCTGCCGGAACCATCTGCGTACCCTGGTGAATATTCTGGAAATACGCGTGTTGCCCGTTGGTGCCGATACCGCCCCACAGAATGGGACCGGTCGGGTAATCAACGGAAACACCATCGCGGTCAACGCATTTGCCGTTGCTCTCCATGTCGGCCTGCTGGAAATACGGCACGAAAAATTCCAGCGTCTGGTCATAAGGCAACAGCGCCTGAGTCGAGACACGGTGGAAATTGTTGTACCAGATGCCCAGCAAGGCCAGGATCACCGGCATGTTCTGTTCCAGTGGCGCGGTGCGGAAATGCGTATCCATCTCGTAGCCGCCGCGCAGCAGTTCCTCGAAATTATCCATGCCGACCGCCAATGCAATGGGCAGTCCGATCGCCGACCACAGGGAATATCTCCCGCCTACCCAGTCGGAGAATTCGAACATGTTCGCCACATCGATGCCGAATGCTGCGACCTCTTTGGAATTGGTCGAAAGCGCCACGAAATGTCTGGCGACGTGTCTGTTGTCGCCGGCGCTGCGCAGAAACCAGTCGCGTGCCGACCGCGCATTCATCAGCGTCTCTTGCGTGGTGAAAGTCTTGGAGGCAACGACGAACAACGTGGTCTCCGGGTCGAGAGTCGCCAGATTCTCCAGCAAGTCTGTACTGTCGACATTGGAAACGAAATGCACCTTCACCTTGCCGGCATAGGGATGCAAGGCCCGGCACACCATCAACGGCCCGAGGAATGATCCGCCGATTCCGATGTTCACGACATCGGTGATGGCCTTGCCGGAATAGCCGCGCCACGTCCCGTCGCGTACGCTTGCGCTGAAGACGCGCATCTTGTCCATTACCCGGCGCACGCCCGGCAGCACATCCTGTCCATCGACCACAATTGGCGCATGCTTGGTATCCAGCGCCGCACGCAGGGCCGTGTGCAACACCGCGCGCTGCTCGGTAGAGTTTATCTTCGCGCCGGAGAACATCTTGTCGCGCCAGCCTTCGACGTCGCACTGGCGTGCCAGTGCGAACAGCAACGCCATCGTCTCTTGGGTGACAAGGTTCTTTGAATAATCCAGCAACAGATCGTCCAGACGCAGGGAAAAACGCCCGAAGCGATTTGGGTCGTCGTCAAACAAACGACGCATCGAAAGCTGTCTATTTGCAGCGTAATGGGCAAGCAAAGCTTGCCAGGCTGTTGATTGTGTCAATGCAGACATACTCTCCCCCTGATGCCGTCAAAGCACTCGCTGCAACACGACCCCGGCCAGCGGCGGCAATGTCAGTGTCAACGATTGCGGTTCGCCGTTCCAACTGATGTCCGAGGTATCCATCCCCAGCCCGTTGCCCATATTGGAACCGCCGTAAAAATGCGAATCGCTATTGAATATTTCGCGGTAACGACCCTTGTGCCGCACGCCGACGCGATAATTTTCCCGCGGCACCGGCGTGAAATTAAGAATCACCACCACACATGAACCGTCGCGTGCGAAACGGCGAAAGCTCAACACCGACTGATCCGCATTGTTGCAATCCAGCCACTCGAAGCCTTCCGGCGAGAAATCCTGCTCATGCAGCGCCGGAACATTTGCGTACAGGCGATTGAGGTCGCGCAGGGCAGACTGCACCCCGCTGTGCTCGCCGCGCCCGAGAAGGTACCAATCCAGCTCCGAACCCACCTTCCACTCGTGTCCCTGTGCAAATTCATTGCCCATGAAATTGAGTTTCTTGCCCGGATAAGTCATCTGGTAGGTAAACAGCAGGCGCAAATTGGCGAATTTCTGCCAAGTGTCGCCAGGCATCTTGTCGAGGAGGGATTTTTTTCCATGCACCACTTCATCATGCGAGAACGGCAGCATGAAGTTCTCGGTGTAATTGTAGAGTTGGCCGAAAGTGAGGCTGTTGTGGTGGTAACGGCGATGCACCGGTTCGTGCTCGATATAATCGAGTGTGTCGTTCATCCAGCCCATGTTCCACTTCATGGAAAATCCCAATCCGCCCAGATATGTAGGGCGCGATACCATGGGCCAGGAAGTCGATTCCTCGGCAAGGGTCAGCGTGCCGGGAAAGCGCTCGTGCGTCATCACGTTCAGCTCGCGGAAGAAATCCACCGCTTCAATGTTCTCGCGCCCGCCGTATTTGTTCGGCAGCCATTGGCCAGCCTGACGCGAATAATCGAGGTATAGCATGGAGGCGACCGCATCCACGCGCAAGCCGTCGATATGGAATTCGCTCAACCAGAAGTGCGCGTTGGCCAGCAGGAAATTGCGCACTTCGTTGCGACCGTAATTGAAGATCAGCGTACCCCAATCCTGGTGTTCGCCCAGCCTGGGATCTTCGTGCTCATATAGCGCAGTGCCGTCAAATCGTGCCAAGGCAAAAGCGTCCTTCGGAAAATGAGCGGGCACCCAGTCGAGGATCACGCCGATGCCGGCGACGTGGCAGGCATCGACGAAATACCGGAAATCATCCGGCGTACCGAAACGGCTGGTCACGCCGTAATAACCGGTGGTCTGATAGCCCCAGGATTCGTCCAATGGATGCTCGCTGATCGGCATCAACTCGATATGTGTAAATCCCATGTCCTGCACATAGGGCACAAGGCTGTCGGCCAATTCGCGGAAATTGTAGAAACGCCCGTCCCAGTGACGTTTCCACGAGCCGGCATGCACTTCGTATACGTTCAATGGCTGGTGCATCCAGTCGCGGTTCGCACGACGATCCTGCCAAGCGGCATCGCGCCACTCATAGCCATCCAGCACCGCAACTCTGGAAGCAGTGCCGGGACGCCTTTCAAAGCTCAAACCGTAAGGATCGGTCTTGACGAAAACTTCTCCGGAGTTGCGGTTGCGTATCTCGAATTTGTAGAACTCACCCAGCCCTATATCCGGCATGAAGAGTTCCCAAACACCGGTACTGCCCAGCGCCCGCATCGGACACACACGCCCGTCCCAGCCGTTGAAATCTCCCACCACACTGACTCGTTCGGCATTCGGTGCCCACACGGCGAAACGCACTCCCCACACCCCGTCGCACTCCATGTGGTGCGAGCCGAGCATGCGGTAAGCCTGTTCCAGCCGGCCTTGTGAGAAAAGATAGAGATCATGCTCGCTGATGCTGCTGCCGAAACAGTAAGCATCATGCACTTCGATGGCGTGATTAAAAAAATTCAGCTTCAGGCGGCAGCGTGCAGGCAACGCCTTTTTGCCCTGCCAGTGGTAGAAACCATTGGAACTGTCGCGCACAAGCGGTTGCCAAGTATCTCCGTCGTGAACGGAAATCTCCGTGGCATGGGGTTGAAAAACCCTCAGAACCCAACCGGACCTGTTCTGATGCAACCCCAGATATGAAAAGGGGTCATGATGGCGCGCTTCTAGAATGGAGCGCTTGTTTTGGGTATCACTAGGCATCTTTTCGCTCCTCAGCCGCAATATAGCCTTTTAGCACGAGTGGGGCAATTCAAAAGCGAAAGTGTAGTTAAACTGTAACCAATAATTGAGGCGTATAGCGGGCAGATATGATTTCATTGCGGTGAGACATACGCCAGTCCGATCGCGCTTTTCCAGTACACCGGCGCGTATACGAACTACCCATTTGCAACATTTAAACGAATATTCCCTGTTTTTTCAAATATACAGTTTTCGCTGTATTGAATGGGACATCCATATCGAGTACCTTAGTTCAAGTCAACTTTAAAGAATCTCTTGATTCCTGCAGGAAGGAGATACTTCCAATGAGATTGCCATGGCGTATGTTATTTTGGGTCGGGTTCTGCTGTTCATTGCCAGCCAAGGCGGACATATATGAATACACAGGCAATGACGGCATGGTTTACCTAAGCAATGTTCAAAAGAATGACCAATACAAGGTGCTGATTTCGGCACCGCTGGAACCAACGACAGAGACAGAACCACCGGCTCAAGCCGACAAGCCTTCTATCAACCTTGCAGGCAAATCCGGTTATAACCAACTCATTAGAGGAGTTGCCAGACAGTATGGCCTGGATAGCGCTTTGCTCCACGCGATAATCACGGTAGAGTCCAAATATAATCCCAAGGCCGTTTCACATAAAGGCGCGGTCGGCTTGATGCAACTCATGCCGAACATCGCCAATCAATACGGAATTGACAACTTGTACGACCCGGCACAAAACGTCCAGGGCGGGGCGCAGTATCTACGTGACTTGCTGAACAGATTCAACGGAGATGTAAGTCTGGCGCTTGCCGCATACAACGCAGGCGAAATTGCGGTAGCACGGAATGGCAACCGAATCCCTCCCTATCGCGAAACCAGGGACTATGTGCCAAAGGTATTGCACTTCTACAGAAAGTACCAGGCAAGCCAGTCGTATTGAGCTGGATGAATGCAGGTCGTGCATGACGTTAAGTCAGCAGATCGCCTTAACAGGCCCTAATTTGTTGTCGCCAGGTAATTTGTACAAGCTCGTGCCATCTCGTCCCGGTTCATGCTTCCAAGCTCCTCGGTGACGTCGTGATACGCCTGCTTGTATTCCTCCGCACCGGCAACCTGATCTACCGTTTCTTTTGTGGCATCGCCGATCACCGTCTTAATCTCCAGAAGATATTTCGATGCTTCCCGTGGATTGACGCTACTACAGGCAGTCAAAATGCCCCTCATGCGTCCCAATTGCCCGGGATCGACTGAAGAGGACGCAAAATCAATTGCTGGATATGCCAGCGCCGCAACAAAAACAAGAATTTGTATTCTCTTCATGATCAACCTCTCTGTCTTGTTAGCATTCCTTGGCATGCATCCAGCGCATTGCTCTGCAAATATGGAAAACGGTTGCCATAACAACTGCTCCGGATCACGGCACCAGCCAATTGGAGTCCGCAATCAAACGGCCATCCCTGGAATCGGCGAAATGAACGACATATCCACCTTTGGATGCAAAACGCTGGCCTGGTGCAAGCGACAGGTGCGGGTAATATCCGGTAATGATTCGGTGGGCAAGCATGTCCTGGACACGCTCGACGAGATAATCGGGCACAAAATTATCGGCCATATCACTGAGTGTCTCGGCAAGCAGACCGCACGCAAGGAACGTATCTGCCTGTACCTGCTCGTCCACGACCGGAATGTGCCGGATTGCGAACCAGCCGAGCGCGTAATCGACGGGTACGATCCGCTTTTCCGGCAAATCGAACGGGTATGCAAGATGCGTGCGGCTGCGCCAACTCGGCGGTAGCGGCGAATACTCGAGCCCCCCCATTAATCCAGACATGAACACCACACCAGGCGAGGCGGGAGCACGGCCGAGCGCAGCAACATCGGGTGGACGCAACCATAGGACAAGCACATTTGCGCTTGAAGCCTTGCGCAAGGCCTTGGCGACACCCCGGCCTGACGCACCCAGCGCAAGGACATGAGTATGCACGGCAATGCCATGGGATTTAAGCGCTGCGCCGAGTGCCTCGGCGGCTGGCTCGCCACTCTCGCCGGCGCGGTATATCTGGCTCACTACCTTGCCGCGGCCTGATTCCAGTATCCTGTTCGCTATCAGCTGTGCTTCCAGCAGCACTCCCCTTGAAAAATACAGGGAATAGAAATCCCGGTCGGCATTGATTGGGGGTACCTCGACGTTCGGAAACAGGCAAGGCAGGACCTCATGCTCGCAGAAGGCGTGAACCGGCTCCCAGTTCTTGCCACCCAGTCCAGACACAACCGCAAGTACCGGTTCTCTGGCGAGATCCTGCTTCAGCTGTTCCTCCCATGTGTTCGCCGGACCGGTCAGCTCCCACACATGCAGCTGCCAGCGGCGATTAACCATGAACATCGTGTTCGCCCACGCTGTCTTGTTGGACGTGCGCAGGCGCGGTGACGGAGCAAATTGAACCGCGTTTCTGTCGGCAAAATAGCGCTCGATCACATCGAGCATTCCGCGACGTTTAACGGGATCGGCATCCGGCGTGATGATGGTGGCAAAGTGCAGTACCGTGTCCGTGACGCCGGGCGTCTTCCGCTGGTCCAGACTTTTCAGATAGCTGATGAGCGCCGCCATATCTGCGTCGTTCAGCTCGAATTGCGGCATCAGATAGCTAAGCGGCTTTCCTGCAGCATCAACACCTTCGCGGATCGCTCTTGCGAGGGTCGCATCGGTATATAAAGGATCATGACCAACATGCATCGTTTCGACATACGGCAGGGATTGATCTCCGGTACCGTGGTCACCACGACGCAATAGATACATGCCAGTGATCGGCGGTATGGGGATACTGCCCTCTCTGACGCCGAAACCACTGCGCCTGTGGCAGTTGACGCAGGCCGCATCCGCTCCCTCCATGCGAATGCCGCCCTCGCGATACGCCACGAGCGGTACGCCCGATTCCAAAGTGCCGCGTCTGTAGATTGCCTCACCTGCACTCGTCATCGAATCGGCACGTGCGTAGCCCATCGGGTAGACCAGTGCGACGATCAGGAGAATCACGGCGCCTGCACAAATTGATGCGGCTACGCGCAAGAACCTGAACATGCGACAAATATTCATGACCAGGGGGCGCGCATTAGTGAGTCGCCCCCGAACCGGGCACGGATTGGGGGCTGAACCTCGGCATCTCTGCGGGCATGGATAACGCCGATCCGTCCATTTGACGGCCCGCCCTGGGCGAGTTGATGCCGGCGGGAGCCATGCTACGCCTACCCGGTACACCGGGTTGGGCGAACATCCGATCTTCCAGTGGCAGATTCAGTGAGACTTTATCTATCACCAGTTTTTCCGTCACCTTGCCAGTGTCCGCACCGCTTTCGATCATGAGCGGTATCTGAAGCCCCTCAATCGTCTGGTAGTTGCGATAGAACACCGCCACCGAGCCAGGCTGGCCAAATTTGTTGCGGAAAATGCGATCGTATTTGATGTCCAGGAATGTCTTGGCGTCGACCCACACATGATGGCTGTTGCCTGATGGCAACTTGACGCTCAAGCGATAAGCCTTGTGCCCCTCGACATCATCAATGCCTTCCAGCGCAACCGCAATTCCCTTGGCTTGATAATCCATGAGCGGCCCGTCGATGACCTGCCCATCACGCGCGAATCTCAACTCATCGGACGAGTATGGCTGCACATCAGGCCTGCCGTTGCCCGACGGACGCACCTTCCAGCCGTGAGCCCCGTCATACATGCGCACAGATGTTTGGCCTTGCGCTTTGACCTCAAAGCGCGTTTTATTGGGACGCTTCATTTCAAGGGCAAACGGCAACCTCGGTTCTGGAACATTTGCTCCTTCGATGTGCCCTATCCACACCATGGACTGAACCTTCCGCCATGCATCCAGGCCTCCTCTTGCGGCAACATTCTTCTCGACAATCTGGATCGCTGACAGTCCCTGCTCATTTGCAGGCTCAATGGCCACCGCAAGACCTGAAAAGCTCAACGCCAATGCCCAAGTTGCAATCATTCTCATGGCATTCACCTGTTCTGCTGCATGGATGCGTTGGCCACTGCCAACTGGGGTTTCGCAAATAAGGCATTCTCCATCGCCTGATTGATCGCCACATGCTCAATGTGCATCTTGTACGGTTGTTTGCCCCCATCGACCACGGTTTCCAGAATGTGAGGCATGGTCAGTCCGTTCTCTTTTTTGTACTCGCGGTAAAAAATGGCGACATTACGGAGTTTGCCGTCCAGCATTCTGGGTTCGCCGTCAATTTTTCGTTCCAGGAATGTTTTCGCGTCGACCCACACATGCCGCTCTACGCCGTTATTCATGGTCAGCTTGAGTTTGTAAGCGCGCTGTCCTTCCACGGATTCCGTACCCTGCAACTTTACCTTGATTCCTTTTTTGGCATAATCAATCAGCGGACCATCCAGTTCCTGCCAGTCCACCGCCGCGTTTCTCTCATCAGCGGTAAACGGCTCGACTTCACTGCGCCCCAGGAATGGTCGTACCTTCCAGCCTTGCACACCGTCGTAGACCTGCACCGCTGTTTGATTCTGGAAGAGAATCTCCAAGCGGCTCATGTGCGCTCTCTTCATTTTGAGTACGAACGGCAGCTCCGGATTTTTTTCACTGCCAGCCTCCAATTTGCCGGTCATCGTCAATGTTTTGGCGGCCCGCCAAGCCTCAAGTCCTCCGCGGGCATCCACATTTCTGGCAACGATTTGGGCCGCGGTCAGCTTGCCCGCAGGTGCGTTGTGGCTCTTGGAAACAGCAGCCGACGCCGTGAGTGAAACCAGACAACATGCCAGGCAGAGAAATCGTCTCATGTTTGCATCCCCCATTTAAATACGCACCAAAATTTGCGCTCAAACCAGCGACGATCCGGCGGAAGGTAAACCTACTCCACCACCAGTCCGTCAGCCCGAAATTGGCCAATCAACACGCTAACGCGATCTCCGCGTTTCACCAACCTGCCTTGGTTCGAAAATGCCATCCAGTAGGATTTGCCCGCCTCGGGCGGGGCGCTCTGGCGCAATTGCCCGACCTGTTCCAGCGACGGGACCACGAGACTTACCCGTGCCTGCGGGTCGATCAAAGCAGGCTCGGCCTTCTTGTCGTTGAGTTCTTTGGCCTTGTCCGCATCCAACACGCGCCAGCTGAAGCGAATGATTTCGCCCGATTCCACCCTCTTGATGCGCAACGAGTCAACTCCCCAAATGCCTCCGAAATACATACGGGCTCGTTTTGGCAACCGATTCGGCAGATAGCGGGTTGGAGTTGCGACGACGGGCACCATTTTGACCGGCGCGGAAGATTTTTCTGCCTGAGCCGGCTGCGCATGGGCGGTGGAAACGAAGACGCCAATAGCGAGAACCATCCCGATAATCAATGTGCTTGATACAGAGCATTTGAACATAACCGCGCAAACCTCCGAATTAGACGGGTTTTGACCAGGCAGGGGCGAATCCGGTATCCGTCCCGGATTCGCCTACCTGACACTGATTATCGTTTCCTGGGTGGCGGTTTTTCCCCCGGTATCCGCCAGCGTCACGCGTGCAGTCGACATCTCCGTATCCAATGGCGTGTAGCGCACACCAATCGTGCACGTTCCCCCTTTACCGGCGACCACCAGCGTTTTTGCACAGGGGGTTCCGTTGGACGGCGCCACGATCGCGAAGCTACCGGAGCCCGAGATTCTGGTGACTTCAGGATCCGCTGTAATCGTGAGAGACCCGTAGCCACGATTGGTCACCGTGATCACGCCCGTTTTCACGGCCAACTTCGACCCAACATTGTCTGGCTCGGAACGATCGGAACGATTCGTAGCCTGATGTTCCTTATCGTGCTCTTCTTCGGCCCTGGCGCTTCCCATTAATATGACGGCAAAAGCGAAAAGCAAAGAGAGAAGCATCAGTTCGCGGTAGTGTTTCAACATGATTACCTCCTTAATTTTCCAGTTGCTACTGTGCCTGATTGGGCAGAGCCTGATTGAATTGAGGCGGTACGGTGAAAACCACACTCGCCTGTACAAACTCGACCGCGCCGACGTCAAATGCGCTCAGGTTGGAGGGATCCGGCCGCGGATTACCGAAGAAGTCCGTCGACGGATGCGATTGCCCAACAGGCACGTAATCGATGGCCGGGGAAGTCGACACCAGCGCGTAGTCGCCAAGAGGCAAGCCGCCGCCATAATTTCCATCCGCCCCCTTGACTGTCGGGTTGTTCGTCGTCAGCGGCCCCCACCGCAGATTGACCCAGTTGTTGCCTTCGTCCACTGTTGCTACCGGAGTCAAGTTGAAGATCGGATTGGGCACGCTCGCATCCGAAATGCCCGGAGGCACAGCCCAGCCCGACACTCCGGATTCTGGAGGAATGCGTCCACCGTCGCAGTACTGGCTGACAAAGCCCGGAGGCGATGCCATGTTGTGCTGCGAAGCTCCGCTATAACCTGCAGTGCTCGTCAGCACCGAATAAGTCGGGTTGAGGGTAAAGCCTGAACCCGAATTCGGTGTCGCACTGGTGTCGCCGCGCACGCCAATGTCCCAATAGCTGGCTGGAACGCAGGCACCCGTTGTCGTCTGGGTCCCGGGCTTTGTTCCGGTAAACGCGTTGAACAGCGTGACCACGGCCTGCTGGTATTGCGTACTGAATGAGTCCACGCCTACATAGTAGGCACTGTTCTGCCAGAACACGTTATTGGCCAGCACCGGATACGAGATACTCTTGCATGTCCCGTTCTTGGCTGCCGTACCGGGCGCATAGTAGCCGTCCGGGCATATGATCGGTGTCGCCGCGGGCAGCTGTTTCATGTTCGCCACCAGAATCGCGCTGTTCTGGATGCTCACCAAGCCGGAAGGCTCAGGCAGCGAAGTATTTCCGCAGCCAGTGGCCGAGTTGACGCAATTGTTGGTGGTATTCTGGGTACTGGCCAGCGGCGCCCCCAGGGTGTTGAACAGCGTTCCCGATGTCGCCGTGGTCGAGTTGGAAGCGATCGTATTGTTGGTGATGTTCGCCTTCAACGCATCCAGCAGCGAGATGCCTGCTCCGTCCCAGCCCGCGACGTTATTGGCGATGATGTTGTTGGTGACGCTCACCCCGTACCACTGCGCAGGTTTGTTCGGGAAAGCGAGCACTTCAGCACCGTTGACGTTTTGCAAGGCGATGCCGCCGCCGCTTCCGCTTTCCGCAGCGTTACCCATGATCAGGTTGCCATTGATCTTCAATCCGGGGCCTATGCCGTCGCTCGGCCCGATTGAGCCGAGAGCGGACACGCAATCCTGGTCGGTCGTTGCACCGCAAGTGGGATCCACGTCGGGGGCACCCATGACGACGATACCACCACCGTTGGTCGGAATCGTCGGGTTGGTGCTCTGATTGAACACGATCACGTTGTGCTCGATTTCACCGTTCTTGCTGAATCCGACGTGAGCCACGCCGCCGCCGTCCCCGCTACTCAGGTTACCGCAGATCCAGTTGTAGTTGAACTTGTAATAGTCGGCGCCGGTGCAGAAAGTGACACCGCCTGCCCCCGCCGGCGTCGCAGAAAACAATTCGTCGCCGGTGGAGGAATTCAGCGTGACCGCATTGTGGTGCACGTTCACGTTCAGGTTATGGCAATACGGCAGCTGAACACCCGCAATTTCACTGCTCTCGCAGGAACCCGGCGCCAGGTTCGCGGCGCCCGCGGTGTACGAAGGCGGATATTCGCCCTGACCGATGTTGATGCCACCCGAAAGCGTTCCGGAATTGGCGGTAATCCGGTTGTTCGCAATTTGAATGTTATGTGCCCAGGCGTGCAAGAAGACCGCACCGCCACCCTGTGAACTTTCGGTGATGCCCAAGCCGTCAATAGCCGATGGGTTGCACTGGAAGTTGCTTGGATTCGGATTGCTTCCGCCTGAACCAGTTGTACAGTCGGCACTTGTCAGCAGCGTGGTGCCAGTCGGGAAGGCCGCTTCTCCGGCGTTGAGCTGGAATGGATCTTGTCCGGCCGGGAAATTCACGCCCTTGGCCAGGACTGTGATGCCAGCTCCTTCAAGAGCGCCCATCAGCGAAGGCTCTTGTAGCATCTCGGCAAGATTGCCGTTCAGTGTGGCATCCCAGCCAATGGTCGCCTCGGTCGGTATCCGGTCCACCTGGAACTGCATGGCCGCCGAGCACGTGTATGTTCCGGAAGGATCGTAAGGATTCGTGCCCGAGATAGGCCAGCCGGCGAGCGTCAGTCCGAACAGACAATTGACTTGCCGGCGCCATGGATCCAGTTTGCCTCCAGGCTGCGTGGTCGCGTTGATGACGCTAGAGGCGGCCCCGACACCTTGCAACCGGACCGGCTTCCACATCAGCAACATCTCGCTGTACGTACCGGCAGGAACAATGATCAGGTCGCCCGGAGCGGCAGCGTCAATCGCCTGCTGAATCGAACCCGGGCCATTTTGCGTCAACGGATTATCGGTTGCCAAGCGCGTCGGGGCCTTGCCGCCGATCGTCACGGTCACGGTGTCGATCGACTCCTTGCCGTTTGCCGCCGTGATGACCAGTTGGCCGCACCTCGCGGTCTTGCCGCCGTATTGTGCCTGTTGCTGGATGGCACATTCCGCCACCTCATCAGGCACTTGACCGGTAATGGTCGAATCGCTCCAGCTCACACTCGTGAGCGGATGAGAAACACCATGCTTATCTACCAGGGCGACGGTACCTGGGGTATTGCCGAAGCCGAAGTGCCGGTTGACGGTCTTCTGGTTGTAGGGCGCAGTCGTCGCCGACGGGCCGTTGTAGGCGTTGTTGGGCACTTGCTGATCTCCGAGCGCGGTGATCGTCAGTGTCTTGCCCGGTGCGCTCACCCAGGGACCGATGCCATCGCCGTCGACTTCCTTGACTGCGGGTGTGGCATCCGGATAGGCGCAGTCCGCATTGTTATACCCTGCGCCTGCGAAGGCGGATGTCGGTACGACGGGCGTATCCAGGTATTGGGTTGTCCCGGGCATGAACGGCAGTTCATAACAGAATTGGCTGTAACCCTGAGTGAACAACGGATCCGTGCCTATCTTCCCGAAGTTCGGATTGGGGCCTACCGTCCCGGCGGAATTAATGATCGTCGATCGTATGTCGGCCGTCGGCCCCAGATCGTTCATGCAGAACACCATCATCGTCGGTGCATATCCGGTCGGGTTGGGCGGATTGACTTCCCAAGTCGAGTACGTCATCCCGTTGTACGCGCCCCAGTGGTCCGCATACACGCGGTTGGTTTCGTTCCCTGCCCAGTCCCGGACGGATACCGGCAGATCGGGCGGAGCGAACTTCTCGCCGAATTGCGGAGAGAACGGATCGAATTCCGACGTGTAGTCGTCCGTGATGCCGCCGGTGAACTTGGAGGCGATGTGGATCGAGGTATAGACATAGAACTTCGCGATCGCGCCCATCTGGTCGTTCAGCGTCACTTCCTTGCGATCACAAAGGCGACGGGTCGCTCCGGCGAACGGCGCCACTTCTTTGGAACCGGGGAACAGGCTGATATAGTCCGGTACGATCCGCGCTTCGCCGACGCATGGCCAAGTAGGCTCAGGCACGAATCCCGGGACGATCTGGTTATTCGGCTTGGTGCCCAGACCTTGTGTCGGATTCAGGGCGTTGTTCGCGTTGTAGGCTGCGCCCACCGAAGCCTGGTCGGGCAGGATGAATATGTTGCCCAGACCGCCGAACTGCTGCGTCACCGGCGCGATATAGTTGTCACCGATCAGGATGTTCTTGTCCTCTTCCTTCACTAGTTCGAAGCCGGGGGGCACCACCACTTCCACCACGTACTTGCCGGGCGGCAGTTGCGGGAGACCGTAGTACAAATCGCTCGTCGGCAGGGTCGTAGCGCTAAGGTTATTGGCCTGGCAGATCGTGCAATTCGTACCATTGGGCTTGCCCGTCGCCGGATCCATCGAGGTCACGCTGGGGAACTGGTACATGCCGTCGTAGGGTGCCGGCTGGAGTTGATTCCAGTTGTGCATGCCGTCATAGCACTTGAACTGCGAGTTGTACGGCAGCGAAGTTGGAGCCGCCCCGCCGTGCTGCGAGTTGTAAAAGTCAAGGTACTCCGGCTGGTTGTACAGCGAGAAGAAGAACAGATCTGCGAGCGCGGTTCCCCCAGGCGTGCCCGGCGCCCCGCCCTGGCCCGGGCAGTTCATATTCGGTACGGTTTTCCCGCTGGCATCCGTATGGAAGCCCTGCGCCCAATCGTCGAAACTGCTGGTCTGCGTATGGTCCACCAGCGTTAACGTCGGGGTGATTCCATCCGTTCCAACCCCCTCCTGGTACAGGTTGATCGTGACATGCGGGACCAGTGGTTCCCACTGCGTCTGGACCAGCATCTGCGGATCATCGAACGGGCGCGTCGAAGCGTAGACGACGTGGCCCTTGATGCCGCCATTCTCACCGGCAACATAGGGCTCCTTGCCGAATTCGAGGAAATTGTTCTGGCCCGGGAAGCCCTGCCAGCCCTCGACGCCACCAACCCACGGCGGATCGATACGGCCCGAGGAGAGCTGGGTACTGCAGGTCGTCGCACCATTAGTGGTGGTGCATACGCTGGGCGGATCGCTGGCCGGAGCCTGAATTGTCTTGCCGGTGCAGTCCGCACCGGCGCAATAGACGGCGCCCGGCAGGCGGAGATTGACCGGCAGCGAGACCTGCTCGGCGGTATTGGCCAGGTTCTTGCCGATCGTTGACGTTCCGCATGGAGGGTATCCGGCACCAGGCGCGGAACCGCCGCAGGTAGTCAATGTCTGGTCGGCCGGCCCACCAACGTCGTAAACCACGTGGGTACCGGTGTTCTTGTAACGGGTCACGTCAGTTTCAACGGTGTACCAGCTAAACAGCGGGAATGTCTCGTTGAAATTCGCAGTACCTGTGAAATCCGTGACGAGCAGGTTCTCGAGGCTGCCGTCGCGCAGCCGGACCGCGACGTTTGCAAACGGTATTCCCGCCTCGGAGGACTGGGAGAGTCCATCCTTGTTGTCGTCGATAAAGGTTCGCGTGTAAAGGTTGGTCTGCCATTGGGTCGACGCGATGTTTCCCATGTTGCAATTGTGCTGCGAGGATCCTGAACCCGGGCAAAAACTAGTTGTCGAGCCCAGCCTGACAGGTGTCGAAAGACCGTCCACCAGTTGATCGTTCCATTGGTCGAAAGTCGTGATTCGCCAGTCGCCGTCGGGAAGGCCGGTGAGGGTGAAATTGCCTTTGGCGTCGCACTTGGCAAAGGCGAAATCTTCGCCGTCGGGATCGCCGACGCTGACGTAGCACTGGGTCCAATAGTAGGTATCGCGCGAACCGCTTTCGTACAGTCTTTCATCCGGCGTCCGGCTCAGACGCTGGCCGGTGATCGTGCCCTTCAGTGTGTTGCCGCAACTCGCAGCTGCCGGATACTGTGGCGCGCTGGGATCGGTGCCCGCGCAGAGTTCCTTCAGGCGGCTGCTGATAATCTTCGGGTTCGCAAAGCCGATCATGACGTGGTAGCCCGCAGGCCCGAACTCCTGGAAGTAACTCGGCTCGCCGATCCTGACGAAGGCATCGTGTGCCTTCTGGCCATCCAGTGTATTGGTCTGCAGCCATTCTTCACCCCGTGCGATGCGGTCCGCCCCCGGCGTTGCAACCACGCCGAACCGTCCCGGCATCAGGTTGTTGACCACCGCCTGGCCGGCCAACGGGGAAAGGGTCTTGCCGTCACCTTCGTACTTCGGGCAGGTCACGATCATGCCGGTGACACCTTGTCCCAGTTTTGTAATCGGGCAGGCATTGAGTCCTGTATTCGGATCTATCGTTCCGTCCAGGCTGTTGGTCAGCGGCTGGTTGAACATGTCGTAGGTCATCTGGCCGGTGAAATCACCGTTCTGAGCCATCGCGTCCCACAGGTGGATCTGGAAACTTCCCAGACCCGGTTCCTGCGGAGACAGGACGTCGACCCCGCCTCCACCATCCTGTTCACCGTTCAGCGGAAAGTCGTCCTCGAACACGAGCACGGAAAGTTTTCCCGGCTGGTAGGGCGCGGGCTGCGCCAACACTGTGACCGGTGGAATACAGGTCGTTGCACCCGCTACCGGCGTGCAAGTGGCTCCGGTGAGCGGCGCTACGCAGGTCGTCGTGGTGCCGGTCGTCTGGCATGTCGCTCCGATCGGAGCGCCGCCCATGCCGTGACCACAATGACCAGCGGCCATTCCCGTCTTTGAGCAATCCGGTGTCCCCGTATACCCGGCACCAAACGGATTGGCCGCGTCACCCGGCAGGATTGAGATGTAATAGCGCTTGGTCGGATCCAGAGCGACCTGGCTGGGAAAGACCGGCGTCATTCCGTTCCCTGTCAGATCAGGCCTGCAAACGCCATTGCTGATGTCGCAGACCGTTTTCACGTGAGATCCTGTTTTCGGATCGATAACGGTCTGGCCTGCTTCGCAGGAAAGCGGGCCGGTGCAGCCCTGCGCCACGTAGGGCATGTAGCTGGTGTGGAAGTTGACTCCCAAGGTTGGAACGATGCCGAGCCCCGCACTCGGGCATCCTGTAGGCGGGTTGGTCGTACACGACGGATCGATGTAGAACGTCCGGTCTTCCTCGATTACCCAGCGATAGTCGGTGATTGGAGTCTTCTTGTCGCCACCGTCCAGAACTGTGACGCCCAAGCCGCTCCCCGCGGGGAATACGACCGTCATGGTTGTGCCCGTACTAAGCGTTCCCTGGGAGTTCTGCGCCTGATACGTGAACGTATAGGTGCCCGGCCCCGGGGCGATGGCTGTGAACCCGCCGTTCGCATCCGAATGAACCGTCATCCCGGCAGCTGTAACCGTCGACGTATTAACGGTAAGAGGATAGCCCGCGGCGTCTTTACAACCTGCCAGGACACCTGGTGTCTTGACAGCCAGGTACGTGGCCATGCTCGCATTGTACGTGGTCGCAGTACAAGTGATGCCGGAGGCACCCTCGATCGTCGCCGCAGCCAGAGTCACCGTCGCGCACACTGTAGTCGTGCCGTTAGCACAATACCCAAAGGAATCTGAGGTGGCGGTCCCTGTGGGAACATAAGTAAACGTGCCGTTGGCGCTGAGAGTGACCGTGCCATTGCTCGGCGGTGTGGATATTTTAACGCCATAGACATTGGTATCGTTAGCGATCAAACCCCTGGACGGATCCGACACGCTGAAAGCCTGACCTGCAACCAGGGAGTTGTAGGTATCCGGTCTGGCAACCGCTGTGCCGAGCGAACTCGCAGCCGGAAGGCCGGCACCATTAACACTAATGTAAGCCAGCATGCCTGCATCGCGCTCGATCGCATTGCCTGAGAGACTCAATTCGCGGTCATACACCGGAAGCGCTGTCCCGCCAGCGGCAGGGACATTCACCATCACGTCGTAAGTCTTGCCCGCAGCCATAAATACATCACTCTGCACCTTGGGAATGCCGGGCAGCCTGTTGCCGTCCTCCGCGATCAGTGCAAACCCTGAGGACGGTGACGCTGCCGGAGTGCTGCCTACTGCCGGAGTGCCGCCAGTCAGAGAGCCTACGATCGACGGCACATGCATACGCAAGCCGGCATTCACCATGCGCACCAAAACGTTCCCTGTGATCGGGGCCGTTGCCGAGCCTGGCGATGCCGGGAACAACGAAATCCCGGCATGAGTCTTGTTAAACGCGACGCCGTTGATCATGTAATAGAGCGGCGTATAGTTCACCGCTGGGGGATAGCAGGTGTTCACGATCCCGACGCCTGAGTTGGGATTGCCGCAACCACCGGGCTGACCGGACCACACCTTGGTCTCGCTGAAACCCGCAGTGCTGACTGCGGTCTGGACGGCGCCATTCTGGACTGGATCGATTTCGCTGAAAAGCAGCGGGACTTCAGCGTTGTAGGTTACGGCGGGGGTAGTCCCTACTGCCGGATATGCCGTGCCTGAGGAACTCGTGCTGGGCGCCGTGGTGACCACCAGGATTCCATACAGGCCCATGGGACCCTGTATAGACGGGTGTGTACCGGACTCAATCAGGTAGGTGCCCGGCCGCAGGTTGCTCCAGGTGAGTGGACATCCGGAGGCGCACTCTCCGGTCGTCGGGGTCGCACCGGTCGCGGCTACTTCCGTGCCGAACGATTGCACACGTGGCCCTTGCGGCGGAGGTGTAAAGCTCGCGGTACCACCCGCGATCGGCCAAGTCGTACCGACTTGCGCGGCGTGGGGCGTAACTGACCCATATTGCGGCGCTCCGAGACCTCCGCCCAACTGACCCACAATCACCAGTGAAGTGGGCACGGTGTTGGGAGTCGTGCCGCCAGTCGGCGTGAACGAGAGATTATTCGTCAGGTTGATCGACAGGGGCCCCGGCGGAACGGTAATCACGACAGGGGACCAACCGCCGGCACCCGCGCTAGTATTCAACGCAGCGCAGGTCGCGGTCTCGCCGGACACGACCGTGCCGCAGCTGTAGCCCCACATCGGTATCGTTGCACCATCAGGCAGGGTTGCGGTGGCCGGCCCCGCAGTCAGATTGAGCGCGAATGACGCTCCACTCGCCAATAGGAAAGCGGACAGTGCTGTAGCCGCTGCTAGCTTATTCAGCTTGAGTATGTTGTCTCTCATTGCAGTTCTCCTCTTTCCTAATTAGACTCGTCGATCACGAATTCACGGGAATCAATCAGCATCATCATCAGCATTCCACCGGGGAATACATTGTTGGTAGTGATCTCGCGCTCGTTGTGCGAGTGCCACATAAACGCATAGCCGCGCTCGTTGGATGGATTGGCCTGAATGTTGGAGGGCTGAAAAACACTGGTGGGACCAGTCGCGCGGGTGGTCGCATCCGGCCCTAGATAGGGACTGCCGCTGTACCAGGCGCCATTGGTCAGGATGTTCGGATCTGGAAGAGTGGCGGGGCCACCGCTCGCGACATCCCCGAATGGAGCGACTTGCAGCGGCTTGTTGTGATCCTGGCACCACTCGAAATAGTTGACTGCGGTCGGATCTCCAGTGTTGTAGCCGTTGGCATCCGGAGTACAGGTGAGCAAAGCGAGCGGATCAGCGGAAACCGGATTGTGACCGTACATATCCCAGTTCAAGCCCCTCCCCGTGTAGTAAAAAATCCCATCGAACGCCTGGCCCGGTGTGGTGTCAGTGGTGAACATCAGCATCCCGGCAAGCTCGGTGGCACCAGTCGAGTCGGGCGGAGTCTGTATGAGGTTCCCGTCACGCCCGAGGATGCGCACATGATTCGCATGCTCGTGGAACGGATGTTGCCACCGGCCTTGGCCGATGACGCGGATCAGCGTTTGTTCCCCCGGATGCATGTGAGGATTCCCGTTATAGGGCTGATGCGGATATTCGATTGCGTAGTTGGCGTCCATGTCATCCGGCATGGAACGTCCGTTGATCAGGAAGTAGGCTGGGTGGTAAGGCTCGGTCGGAACCTCAAGACTGCATGCCGGAGCCCCGGCAATGCAGCCAGCCAAAGCCGTGACCTGCGCCAATGCCTGGTTGTGAATGTTGGGATCCATCTCAGCGAACTGGAACAGGTACTCCCTGTCGTAGCAGGTTTTGGGATGGTCGTAGGCGGACTTTGACAGCCGGAAGTCAGATTCATGATGAGCCGCTTCCGCCGAAAGGTTCTTTGCAGCGTAGCCTGTCGTACAAGCAGTGGGGACGGTGGCCGGCAGCACGATGATTGCGCCGTACAGGCCCATCTCAATCTGCAGGTCGCCTTGCGTCCCGCTGTAGTAGGCGTGTGTCCCCGGCGAAGTCGCAGTGAACGTATAGCTCACCGTACCGCCGGGCGCCGCCTCTTGTGTCAGGAGGCCGGCCACGCCACCCGTCGATGCAGCCTGAAAGCCGGGAAACAGGATTGATGTGTTGCCAGCCGCTGTGGGGAGATTATTCGTCAGATTCACCGTAACCGTCTGTCCTTCCGTGACGATCAGCGTGGGCCCTGGAACCTGCATCGTTGGGCAATTAGCGCCCGGCATCAGGGATACTGGCGGATTGAAACCGCTCGGCGTATGCGCCGTGTCACAGCCGTAGCCCCAAGCGTAAACAGCCGCCCCATCGGGCTGATTGAGGTTAGCCGTTTGTGCCGTCAGATAAAAGGTCGGGCCAGTTATGCCGGGAGCCGCCGCTTGCGCAGTACCGGCAAGCAATGTGGTTAAGCCCGTCATAGCAACCACCAGGAGGCGCCCGAGTAAGTTCTTTGCGTATAGTTGGCTCATGGCTGTTCTCCTAGTTGATGTGTACCTCGGTCATCAGCCCGCCAAAGTTCTCGGCGTCGTTTGACAGGTGATCGAGGTTGGAGGTGTATAGGTAGTACGTGCCCGCGGGAATGCCGGTACTGTCCAGAATCACGTCGAGGGATTCGCCTCCCCCCAGGGTGATCGAATTGGTTGTGTAGTACATGTTGTTGCCGGCCTGATCGCGCAACAGCTTGGCGTTGAAGCCGATGACCTTCATCGGAATACCCATTGAAGCCAGCGTCTGATACTCCGAGACGTCCAGATCTGAAATGCGCAGAAGCGCCTTCCCGCCTGCAGGTATGTTGATGATGGCAGGCAGCGGCTGCGAGTAATGCATTTTGCCATCTGCCGACTGTGTCGCCAGCGGGCCGGGCGTGACTGTATCGGGATAGCTGCGCCCGTTGAGCAGGAAATACTTGTCCTTCATGTCGACAAACGCTTCCGGGTTGAAGGTCATGCCAACAAAGTGGAAATTCGGGTCGAAACCGTGAATCTGGATCGGGTACTCAACATCGTATGCAGTTGAGCCGTCTCCGTCGTTATAGGCATACTTCTGTGGGTTACCCAATTTATCGTTGCCCTGGACGACACCTGTATTGATGACCGGCATGTTGGTACTGCACAGAATATCGACGGATGGATTGCAAACCGTGCGCAGATCTTTCGGAGAGAAGGGCGTCGGGCCGATCCCATTTTGTTGCCGCAATGCAGCATAAAGGCTGCTACCGGCCGGTACCCGATTCTGCCGCGGACGCACATAGATTTGCCCGACCATACCCATCTGCAAGTGTTCGGGCGGTGTGATGTGGCAGTGCCAGAAGTAGGTGCCGGCGTCAGGCGCAAGGTAGTAATAGGTGAAGCTGCCGCCGATATTGATGGCGACCGAGGCGTCAGGCACGCCATCGTAGAACGCGGAGGCGTTGGGATAACCGTGGAAGTGGACCGTATGCTGCTCGAACAGGTCTGGGCGCATGATCATCCCGACGTTGGAAAGCGTGAGAAAGAATTCGTCATCCTCGTCGATCGCCATCAAGGGTGCCGGAATATTACCGTTCATCACGCCGACGTCCATGATCTGGCGCGGATCCACGTGACCATCGATTCTCGGTGGGGTTGATGCGGTGCCGACGGTCAATGCAGTCGCCGCAGCCAGCCCGGTGGCCGAATTATTGGTATACGTGAAGGAATAGCTGGGCGGAAAGCCGGTTCCCTGAACACCACCGACGCTAGTGACCGTGAAGGTCCCGTTGTAGCCTGCTGGAATGATGTTTGCGATGACAACCTGATCGCCGACATTTACGCCCAACGGCGCGTTCGGAGTCACGGTCACCGTGCTCCCGGCTTCACTGATGCTGTAGATGTTGACGGTGTTCGCAATATCGAGAGCCAGCCCGACGGCGCCGTTATACGTGAATCCTGCAGTCGAGAGGGGAAACCCGAGCCACGTGGGCCACGTGTTGGCTGCAATTCCGTCGCTCGCTGCCGGATCGCCAGGCTGGAACGTGCCTGTGTACATCGTGTTGAACGCGCTAGGGAAGTCAGTACCAGGTTGCCCGTTCGCAATTGCCCCGAGTCCGGAGAGCGGCCCGAACGAGAACATGAACGTTTGCGTGCCGTCGGCCATCGTCGCGTAACCGTCGCCGCCGGAGATTTGTTGACACTTGATCGCGCCGTTTACGTTCGCAGATGGCACCTGATACCCATTGCTACCGAGCGCAAATGTCGTCGGACTGATGTAGGCAGGTTCGGCATCGTTATTGTTGAGTGTCGACGGATGCGTAATCGTGTTGCTTGGACATTGAACCCGGAACGAAGTGGCGCCAGCCGCTCCCGCAAAGACGCTCAATATTAATGCCAGCAGTAGCCGTTCTTCAAAGCAGGAAAAGTTCAGCATGATGTCTCCTCCTTCCCATTTGCGGACGCTCGGCGCCCTGCCGGGAATAAATTGCAGTTTTTCCTGGTTACGTGCGCACCAGATCTGAAGTTATTTGATAAAAGTGCGCCGCAATTGCGCAATGCGAAAAAATAAAAATTATTATTTAGGGGCGTCCAGGAACCTGACGCCGGATGCAACCAGAACGGATTCCGGCTTTGAATTCTCATTGCAAATGAGTACAGCATGACAAGGACCCCAAGCACCTCGGTTACCCTGCTGAATAACATATGATCAGTGAACATATGACCTCCTGCTACGGCATTGGGTTGGCCAAGTCAGTTTGAGCGCCGTATGGTCTAATTCTAGTAACTGCTTGAGAAAATCCTATCAGGTGAACACTGTATTTCGATGGGCATAAATTACTACTGTTGAACTGCGTCAAAATTACGTCGGTACAGATACACCGCCATGACAAATTCAGCGGCGAGCAATCAACTCTCCATCCGAATTAGCCAGGGTTCCATCTATCTTTAACGATAGAAATATCTTCAATAAAACTGTTGGATGCAGGAGCAAAACCCACTTCTTAATAAGCGATTCCCGGATGCTGCTCATCCTTGAAGACATCCATATCTCGCAAGCTGCTTAACAGTTCATCAGACTTGGCGAAACCGTCGATCCTCAGCCAGGGTTTTCCCGGAGCAGCGCGAATGAAAGTCACAGGATTGTGTTCCATCTTGTCCCCACGATAGACTTCAAAGGATCGCTGCGCTGCAATGCTCGCTTCGGTTGTGCCTGTATAGAATTGCCACTGCGTGCCTGCTCCAAACTTATGGGCGTATTTGGCAAGAACTTCTGGCGTATCCTGCTCCGGGTCAATCGAGATCGAAACCATGTGCACCCGATCACGATCATTCCCGAGCTTATTCTGCAATTCGGCGAAAGTTTTACTCGTTAAAGGGCAGATTTCGGTGCAGGTGGTGTACATGAAATTCAAAACCAATGGACGACCATCATTCAATTCTTCGATTAAAGAGACATTTTTCCCATCCTCGCGTACTAGCTGTATCTGCGGTAATTTGTAATCCGCAATTTGATGTTTCGTTTGTTCCATCATCATGTGATGATGAGCGTGCATACTGCCAGCATCTTCAAGCTCTGCCCCGGGAATTGAGGGGCTGGAACCTAATATAACAAGCGCAATTAGCGCAAAGGGATAGGTAGCAGTTTTCATTTTTCGTAATCTCCTTATTCAAGTATGAAGTCTGGCAAAACGTGAATCATTCAGGGAGGTCAGCATATCGTCACCAGCCCTTTTTCTATTGCGTACGCTGTCAGGGTCGATGCGTTGTGCAGATTCAGCTTCTTCATCAGGTTGGAACGGTGCTTTTCTACAGTCTTGACGCTCAGGCAAAGGTAATCAGCGATGTGCTTGTTGGCATGTCCTTCCGCAACAAGCTTGAGAATCTCTCTCTCCCGGAAGGTCAACGTATCCCACGCGCTGGGGAGGCTCGCTGTATTGCCTGGATTCAGGTAACCGTTGATGACTCTTTCCGAGATATCCGGGCTCAGGTAAGTCTTGCCATTCAAAATACTATGTATCGCGACACTCAACTCACTATGCGTAGCTTCCTTTAGCATATAACCATCAGCGCCGGCCTTAAGACTTTCGTGAATATACTCATCGGTTTTATGGGCGGTTAGTACCAGTATTTTGGTTTCGGGCAATAGCATTTTGATGGCCCGGGTCGCCTCGATGCCGTTCATCCCGGGCATATTCAAATCCGTAAGTATCAGATGCGGCACCAACTTCAGGACTAACTTGATCGCTTCACGACCGTTATCCGCTTCACCGACAACTTCAAGTTCGTCATCCTGCGACAACAGCATTCGCAACCCTGCCCTGAGCAAGGTATGGTTTTCGACGATCATAATGCGGTGTTTCCCGTTCATGACTGCTCCACTCTTTCGCTAACCGAATTTATGGTTTGAGAGGATTTACCGACGTACCTGAAGGATTCGCCACTGCAGGTGCCGGGACAAATCTTGCGGAAATCATGAATGCCCAATCCGAATATTTCATTTGTCCCTCGAAACCTTGATCGGCAAAACTGAAATTGCTTTTCTTCACCGGCTCATCTTCCGACGCGCTATGCACACCTAAAATCTCTCCGTTCGGTCCTTTGACCAATTCCCAATTGGTGCTATTGGTTATCGGATCAAGATAAATCTTCCTCAAATATCGCTTTGTAGCCGGATAACGCGGGTCTTTCAGCAAATCTTCCAGACTCATCGGGTAACGTCCCGACTGACCGGGGGTACGGTAGTAGTACATAGTGATGGCGTTGCGGAACTGATTGCCGACAAAGAGAAGTTCCTCTTCCTTTTCCCGCTTTATCGTCATATTCCATACCTCGCCTGTCGCAGCGAGTCCTGCACCCATGATGGCGATGAAAATGAGCAGCGCAATATAGGTGAAACCCTGCTCATCACCCGTTTTCTTCCGCGCCATGCATATCGAACTGACGTTCATCCTGCTTCCCTTTCCAATACCGACAACATTTATTACCAATCCTTGTATGCAGAGCCATCCACACCTTTGTCGGGCGAACCACTTTTGATGTCGAATACACCGCCTTTATCGGGTCCATCCGGAGCAATAACTGTCCATGTGGAAGTGCTGCCCGTTAAAGGATCCATGGGAAGACTGCGCAAGTATTTTTTGGTAACAAGATCATCCAGGGCATCGGGGTACTTGCCGTTGTCACCAAAGAATTTATCTATTGCCTGTCTTGTCATGGCAAGGTTTTCACGCAACACTGCTTCCTTCGATTTGTCCACGCTGCCGAAATAGCGCGGCGCAGCAAGACTCAGCAGAATGGCGATGATCGCCATGACCACCAACAGTTCGACCAGAGTGAATCCATTGCATTTGAATCGGGACATTATTCGCAATCGCTCCTTACCAGTCTTTGTATGGAACACCGTTTATTCCGACATCCGTTGCCTGCGAGTAAACATCAAATACATCATCGCCTTCCTCGGGCGCATCCGGGCTGCTTTCATAGCTTCGCTTGCCCCAGGTTTCCTCATCAGACTTGCTTGAATCGGGATTCATCGGATCCCGAGGAATACGCCGCAGAAAATAGATTTTGCTATTGTGGTCCGGACTCTTTTCGTCGGTTACTCCATCCACCAGAACCTTTAATTGGGGTGGATAGCCGGATTTGCCTATCTCGGAAATAACTCGACCTTCATTTACCGCCTTTTTATACGCATCCAATGCAGTACGAATTTCTCGAAGCGCCAGGCGCAGTTCGTGTTCATGATCACGCTTCACGACCAACTCGGTCATTGGCAATACCAGAGTCGCCAACAAAGCCACGATTGCAACCGTGATCGCGAGTTCGATGAACGTAAATCCGCTTTGTCGCCCGGCGTTTCGCATGGTCATTTGCTCACCGCGATCAGGTACGGCACCGGAGCGCTATACGACAGTCCATGTCCACCGGCCCGATTTGGCTCAATCTGGGTCAACGTGATCTTCGATTGCGGAGCTTCGCCCGTTACTTCGAACGTTAGCGTGACAATACTGCCCTCTCCCATGGCACCATTCGCACCGTGGCCCGCCAAACCAACCACGACCTGGCCATTGGCCTGGTTTATGGAAGTGGTCAATTTTGACTGTATGTTGCTCTGTTTAAGAATATTTCCTTCGACCACATCGACCACCTTAAGTACGGCAGGATCGAAATTCACCTGCAGGCCAAGATTGTTCATACCTTGCGCAGACTGTGTATTGAGGATGAGGCTGATCTTGTCTCCTACCTTCGCCTGGGTAGGGCCTTGCCATGAAAACGTCATCGGTGAAGGAGTTGCCGGAGCAGGCGTTTCTACTGGCGCAGGCAATGGCGTTGCTGCTGGCGCAGGCAATGGCGGGTGGATAACCGCCATCGCTACCGCTGAACTGGCGCCAATGGGTTTCATTATCAGCTGGCTGTCCCGTAGAGTAGCCTCTGTACCGGACCAGTATTCCGTTTTCCGGGCATCAGGGATACGCGATTTGCCAACGACATGGGGTGTAATGGAAAGAACGATTTCCGTTTTGGTGTTTTTATCTCCGTTGTCGGAGAAAAGATGCCCTAATATCGGCAATTGGCCGAGTCCGGGTACTTTGGCTGCGCTGGCGCGATCCTCGTTATCAATCAGGCCAGCCAGGATCTGTGTTTCCCCATCCTTCAATTGCAACAGAGTCTGGGCATTGCGCGTGCTGACTTGGTAGGCGACCGAACCGGAGACATTTTGCACCTGGGCACCAAGTGTGCTTACTTCCATATTGATCTTGATGGCAACCTCATTATCGAGGTGAATATCGGGTTCGACCTCCAGTTTCAGACCGACGTCCAGGTACTGAATGCTACCGGTCACGACCGGCGTGCCGGTCGAAATAGGTGTCACCGCGTTTGTTATGATCGGGACGCGGTCGCCGATCATGATCTTGGCCTTCTCGTGATTGCGCGCCCGGATGCGCGGGCTGGCCAGAATATTGGTGCTTGAATCCTGAAGCATGAGATCAAGCGTTGCTCCCAGAGTGGATGCAGTAATGGTAGCTGCATCCTGGTGCTTCAAATCATTGAGAGTTGTTCCCGTTGTGGCGACTGAAAACGTGCTGGGCCAATTGATCCCCAGTTGATCTGTGAGGGACCGGTTGACCTCAAGCACCTCGACTTCCAGCATCACCTCAGGCTCTGAAATATCCTGGTCTTCAACCATTTTCTCTGCCAAGCGGATTGCCTCCGGCGTATCCCGCATGACCATGGAGTTGGTTTTTTCATTGACGTATATATCCCTGGTTTTCAGAAGCGCTTTGAGCATCGCCACCATTTGCTTGGGGTCGGCGTTGGTCAAATGGAAACTCCTGACCTTGAGTTCCTGGTAATCCTTGTTTTTTTCGGGCGTATTCGGATAGACAAATACGGTGTTGTCATTAAGGACCTTTTTCTCCAGCATGTTTTGCAGCAAGATCAAATCAATTGCGTCCTCCACCGAGGCATCTTTGACGAATATCGAGGTTTTGAGATCCGGTTTCACGTCTTTGTCCAGCAATACATTGATGCCACTGGTGCGCGACAGTGCTTCGAACACCATCTTCACATTGGCATCACGGAATTCCAGGGTGACGGGTTTCTTGAACTTTGCGGTAAGCGAAGGACCTGCCGACCTTTCTTTTTCCGTTAATTCGTCAATCTTGCGCTGGATCTCCAGCGCTTCAGCTTGCACAGGATTTTCGAGGAACACAGGTCTCAGGGCATCGCGCGTCGCATCCAGATCACCCTTTTTCAAAAGCTCTCTTGCTTCGGCGATGATCTTGCTGTGACGATTATCCATTTCCAATGCAGCAAGTCCCTCTTTGGCACGGGCGTTATTCGCATTGATCTTCAATACCTCCATATACGCCGTTTGTGCTGCATCGGGATGTCCGGCAATGCGCGCGTTATTCCCGACAGCCAGCAGCCGGTTGATGGCCAGATCGCGATTTCTTGCCAGGGACGCGCGATAGCCCGCATTATCCGGCTCTTCTTTTATGGATGCCTGCAGCTTCGCCAGGCCCTCCATGGTTTTGCCTTCATCCAGTAGCGCCAACCCTTCATCGTGCAGCCTTTGCGCGGAAGCGCATGCTGCCAGCAAGACCACGATGAATAGCAACGCTGTTCTCCCCCGCTTGAGCGATATAGCTAACTGGTTCATTTCGTGGCCTCCTGTTAAGCACTTCAGCACCTTAGCGGTGTTGAGCATTTTCCGGCACCCCGATCGTGCTGATCGATTGACTGATATTCAGAGGCAGATATACAAGCTCCACTGCACTGTCGGTAATCCGATCAACGCGATATTTCTCGTCGATCATCTCTCCTGCTGAAACGGTATACATTTTGTTGCCTATAGCCAAAATAACGAGCAGCTTCGGCGGATCCTCATAGCGCCCCATATAGGTAAACGGCAACGGCGGTGCAGTCGGTATTGGCGGAGGCTGCGGAGACGGATCCTGTTGACGCGGCGGTGCGACATACCAGGAAGTCGGACTAAAGGCATTGGCAACAGTCTTGCGGCTCACAGCATTATTTTTTTGCTGGCTCAGCCGCTCGAGTTCAATTCGCTCTTGCTGGGCAGGTTGCAGCTTGGTAGCCGGTTCGGACGAAGCCGATCCGGATTGTTGCAAGTCATTATTGACCTTTGCAGCAGCTTTGCCCTGCTCTCCTGTTGGAGGGAAGGCAATGACGACAGCTATGGCTGTCAAGCCGATAAATGGCCAAGTCTTGCGTGTCGGCCATTTCATGGCTCATGCCCCAGATACAGCGCCAGCTTGATTTTGGCCTCTACCACCGGGTCATCGACTTTCTGGCGCTCGAACTGCAAATGTTCCATTGATACGATTGGAATTTCCGCTCGCAGGCTATTGAGATATTTCCTGATTTGCGGATACTCGCTCTTGATGGGCAGAGTCATCTGAAATCGCATCAGTCTTCCTACCCTGTCGTGCGTCACTTTGTACTCGCCCTGATCCAGACTGATTCCCTGGCGCTGTGCCAAAGTAAAAATTTTCTCCAGCCAGGGCAAAAGGGTTTTTTCGTTGGGAAATATCTGATAGAACTCGGCAAGTTGCTCAGCCTGCGTGAGTTCACTTCGATTGAGTCCTTTTGCAGCGCGTTTCACCCGTTCCTGGATTGAATCGGCATTCTCATGCGCCTCATTCAGTCTCATTTGTGCCGGCTGAATGGTAGATAAATACAAGGCCATGCACATGGCCATCAATCCGGCCCCTGCCGCGCCCGGCCAGCCAAAAAATTGCAACCAGCGCCGTCTCGCCCACAGCGGACTTTCCGACAACAAATCTAAGGAACGTCTAAATTTGCCACCACCCGCCTTCGGAAGGATGCCGCTTGTCGGAGATTTCCGGATCACATTCCGCAATCTGGCGAAAATATTTTTCACAACGTATCCTTCCATGTGGCGATCAGTGCAAAACGTACCGGTCTTTCCGGGTTCTGCTCCTGTACCTGATGGCTCTGCAGGTACACACTGTTAAAGATTTCCTGGTCCGACAGGTGTCCAACGTAGTTCAAGACCGCTTCGATATTTTTTGCTTCGCCGCTGATTTTCACGACATGCTTTTCCGCATCGGGCTCTATGGTCAGCAAAGCAACGTCCTTGCCCGATGACCATTCGACTGCCTGAAACAACTTGTCCCACGGCAGGGTGATCTGGTTCAACACATCGTTCGCGTGTTTGATTTCCAGCGCCATATCATTGATCTCGCGCGGACTGTTTCCCGTTTTTCGTCCTGTAGCCTTTTGGGACTGACCGGACTTCAATTCCCAATAGGAAATTCTTTCTGTCAGATTCTGGTAGTAGATATCAGCAAGGGCCAGCAAGCCCAAAGACAACAACAGCAGAATCATTCCTGCCCAGGGAAATAGCTTGTTGCTGCGCTGATAATCCAGAAATAGCTGCGTCATTCAATGCTCCACTGCCAATGTTTTGAGGAAGCCATATGCCAATTTTTGACCGGGGTTTTCACCTGGCTTGAAACGCTCGGACTTCCAGCGCCCCACTGTCTGGATATCCAATGCATCAAAATGTGGAGCCCACAAGAAGACCTCGTCCATATCCACTCCGGTATCTGCCAGATAGGCTTCCCGCTGCAAAATCGTTGATAGTTCCTCGTTCCATGCAACACCGATGCGCAGTGTTCTTATCCAGCTCAATTGCCCTTTCTGTAACGCGGCAAGACAAAGACTGCCCGGCTCCAGAAGTGCGAGCCATGCACTATGCCCTTCCAGACTGGGCCGGCAACTGTTGAATGCAGCCATCAGATGGGGCTGGATAGACTTGATATTCAAACCCAGGCGTTCCACGGAATCACGCAACTCCTCGAGAAGCCTTGAATCTACCGCACTGGCAAGTGTTGCGACTCCGGCTCGCCCCGGGCTGATGCGTACACTCCATGAATCGGCTGCGTTACCGTATGTTTCCTTGAAGCAATGCCGGGCAAAGGCCATTTCTTCCTCATCGCTCATCTTGTCGAGCCATGGAACCAGCAGATACCGCATGAAATGATTGGAAAGAGTCACGCTTACAGCAGGCCTGCCCTGGATAATCGTTGGCAACGCCGCCTCAAGCGTCCTGATTGCGTTTTGCCAAGGCATTTCGCTTTCCACTGCAGTTCCACAAGGAACAGTTTTATCGTTATAGGTCTCAGTCCTGTGTCCGCGCAATGTCATCCTGCGCCCGGTATGAAGAAACGCAACCCGTTCCGGATAAAGAACAACATCCAATTCATTTCGTGACAAGAGTGACACGATTGATCTCCTGTAATGTAGTTTCACCGCTTCTCACCAAGGCTATTGCGGACTCGCGCAGAAACAGCGTGCCATTGTTCCTGGCAGCCTCACGGAGAAAGCGCATGGGTTGGCGGGTAATGATAAGTTCACGTATCTGATCATTCAGAAACAGTATTTCGGCAATCGCCTTGCGTCCTTTGAAACCGGTACCGCGGCATTGCCCGCAGCCTGTTCCGGCGCGAAATTTCATGGTTTCGATGTCTTCGGGCTTGAGACATGAATCGGCAATCAGTTGTTCGTCCGGATAGGCTTCAGTGGCACAGTGGGAACAGCTCACCCGTATCAGGCGCTGAGCCACGATGCCGTTCATGGCGGAAACAAAACTGTAGGGGTCGACTCCCATATGGGTAAAACGGCCAATGACATCGAAAACGTTGTTGGCATGAACTGTGGTGAATACCTGATGGCCGGTCAGGGCAGACTGGACCGCGATCTGTGCTGTCTCCTCGTCGCGGATCTCACCGACCATGATCTTGTCCGGATCATGACGCAGGATGGAACGTAGCCCGCGTGCGAAGGTGAGCCCCTTTTTTTCGTTGACCGGGATTTGCAACACCCCCGGCAGCTGGTACTCGACGGGATCCTCAATAGTGATGATCTTGTCCTGCCCATTGTTTATTTCCGAGATGGCCGCATAAAGCGTCGTAGTCTTCCCGCTACCGGTTGGTCCGGTGACCAGCAACATGCCATAAGGCTCATTGGATAGCAGGCGCAAGCTTTTAATGGATTTTTCGTCGAACCCCAGATTGCTAAGGCTCAGTCCCTTGATGTTGTCGGTGAGGGTTTGTTTGTCGAGGATACGCAGCACGGCATCCTCTCCGAAAATACTCGGCATGATCGAAACGCGAAAGTCGACTTCATGTCCCTGCACCGACACTTTGAAACGGCCATCCTGAGGTACACGCCGCTCGGCAATGTCGAGTTCCGACATGACCTTGACCCGCGAGATCACCTGCTCCGCATTCTCCAGTCCGGCGATAGACCCAACCTGCGTCAACACACCGTCAATACGGTACTTGATAAGCAATCCCGACGGAATTGTTTCCAGGTGGATATCACTCGCCAAGACCTTCAGTGCATCATAAATTGTCGAATGCACGAGCTTGACGACCGGACTGCTGTCTTCGCTGATGGCCTTGAACGACAGATGCTCGACACCGGGTGTGGATGCCTTCGACTCAACTCCAGCCGAAAGAAGACTATCCATGGCGCGCAATGTTTCCTCATATCGTGCCAGGTAAGCCAACACGTCGGCACGACTCGACAGGCCCCAGCCAAATGAAGCGAAAGGAATACGCTGCTCTGCCCACGCCTGCAAGCTGACATCGAAAGGATCGCACATCACCAGGATCAGTTTTTCGTCATCCTTCAGCGGCAAACACTCGCGTTCGACTGCTTCAGAAAAGGGAAGTGCATCGAATGCCGGTGTTAACTGATACAACTCACTCATGGAATAGGTTGGATAGTTCAGCGTGCAGCCCAATACCGAGATGAACTCCGACGTTCCCAGACCGGCTCGCTCCTCCATCTCCTCTACTATGCGGCGTTTGCTTTGCATAGCGGCCGCACGGGCCTCGCGAACCTGATCCGGTGAAAACGCGATCTCTGTTTCAATCCCGATGTCCCGCGGCTGGTTCATTGGATGCTCCCTGCGAGTTCGAAGATAGGGAAATACATCAGCACAACGATGACGCCGATGGCCACCCCGACAAAGGTCATCAACAGCGGTTCAAACACCTTGATAAAACGTTCCAGCCAGCGCGCAGTCTCTTCTTCATAGAAGGCTGCGATACGCTCCATCATTTCTCCCATCTGCCCGGTGCGCTCACCGACGCGGAGCATGCGCAATGCCACTGGCGTGGTCAGTCCGTGCACCTCCATGGCTTGGGAAATAGAGCGGCCCTCGCGTACGTAAGCTGTTGCCTGCGCCAATTGGTCACGCAATGACAGCTGCAACAGTCCGGATACCATCCGCAATGCCGGAACCACCGGCATCCCGCCTCGCAACAACATACCGAGTGAACGGTAAAACCTGGCCAGCTGGTAAAGACGAAGACGAGCACCTATCGTTGGCGTCAGCCATAGCTTGCGCATCATCCACTGTTTCGATACCGGACGAACCGATGCATACGCCAGCACCCCAACCAGGAGTATCGTGTCGGCCAATACCTGCCAGCCGTGATTCGCCAGGAAGAGTCCCCAGCTCATCAACATCCTCGACATGAATGGAATGTTGGTACCGATCTCGAGATAGATTTTGCTGAAGCGCGGCACCACATAAAGCATCAGAAACAACATCACCAGCCCGCCAACCAAGGTTACCAGCAGCGGGTAAATCATGGCGCTTACCAGCTGGTTTCTGACGCTATCGATTTTGTTTTGATATGCGATGTACCGCATCATGACCTCGGACAATGCACCTGTCTTTTCGCTGGCCCGAACGGTTTCAATGTACAGCAGCGGAAAATTTGCCTCCGATTTTTCCAGGGCATAGGACAAGGTATGTCCTTCGTAAAGAGTGGCTATGATTTGCGTCAACGTCTTTTTGATTTCTGGCCGAAGCTCTTTTTCCGACAATGTTTCCAGGGCTTCGATCAGGGAAAGCCCGGCATCCAGCAACGACAACAACTCCTGGCTAAACAGCACAACAGGAAAGTTTGACTTCCTGTGCTTTAGCCATGGTATCAAGGATGATTTAGGTTTTATCCCGATGACTGTATAGCCTTGAGACTTGGCCTGAAGATTGGCGTCGCTCATATCGGTGGCGTCCAAAGCAAAGGTGGTCAGCCCTTCATTCGCTCGCAGCGCCTTGATTTCAAATTGCATCGCGTTCCCCCGCTCCGTTACTTTGCATCTGCTGATTTTTTCCGAGGTCTACCAATTGGTGATGTCAGCCGCTTCTCCTTCACCGCCCGGCTGTCCATCTTTGCCATACGACAAAAGGTCGTACTCGCCATGATCCCCGGGAATTTTGAAAACGTAGGGATTGCCCCAGGGATCGGCGGGAACGTTCTTTGTCAGGTAAGGGCCGTCCCATTTTGGTTCGCTGGATGAACGCGTAACCAGCCCTCCCAAGCCCTCTTCCATGGTTGGATAGTGCCCGGTATCCAGCCTGAACTGATCCAGCGCTTTACCCAAGGCATCGATCTGCGCACGTGCCACTTTGACTTCAGATTTGCCGATTTGGGAAAAATATCTTGGGCCGACATAACCTGCGAGCAATCCGATGATGACCATGACCACCAGCAGTTCCAGCAAAGTGAACCCGCAACTTGCACAAGGATCCATGCTGGAAAAAACCAAGGCTCTATGTCTCGGCATTTTTAGCTCCTTTATACGAGTTTCAAGCGTTGGATAAATCACGTGCTCGGTCATATCCACCCGAGTCTTCACCATCTGTGTGATTTGCGAACCGCCATAAAACGAGAATCCTGGTTCCCGACTCAAGTGCAGAGTGCATCTCGAACGAGCCCCCCGAAGATCTGGCACGTTCTTTCATCGTAAACAGGCCAAATCCATGGTCCGATCCACGCCGGGCAGATGCTTCGCGAAGATCGAATCCTCGCCCGTTATCCGTGATCGAAAGTTGAAGAATATCGCCTGTTCTTTTCAGGCTTACATGGACATTATCGGCTCTGGCATGCTTGACGATATTGTTCATCGCCTCTTGCAGAATGCGGAAAATGGGCGCCTTGAGAGGGACAGGCACATCGCTTTCCGCGATGCTGACATCCTTCTCGACTTTCCTGTCGTGCCAAGCCGATTCAAACTCCCGGAAGAACCATGACAAGGTAGGGATAATGCCCAAATCATCAAGCATCGCCGGGCGCATATCCATGGTTGTGCGGTGCAGTTCAGCCATCGTTTCTTTTACTTTATGACTCAACTGTTGCAACGACTCCACTGCTTCCCGGCGTTCTCCGGTTTCTACCTGTTGCATCACCGATTCCAGTGACAGTTTGATCAAGCTCAATGACTGGCCTATCCCGTCATGCAAATCCGCAGCGATGCGCTGCCGTTCGTTTTCCTGAATGGTCAACAACTGCATCGATATCTGCCGCAATTCTTCCCGGGATCTGAGCAATGCTTCTTCCAACTTCATCGCGCCCAGTAATTTTTGGGCTTCGCCCCCATACAAATCCGGCAAGGCCGAACTGCGATTTTTTGTGGCCGATACTTCGTTTCTTAATTGCTTCCGTATCGATTTGGTCAAGCCAAAATCCGAGGGAAACGGTGTAATGGAAAAATTTACAGCTTCCGTTTGCTGTTGTAATCCATTCACGGAAGGCTGAATATCAGACTGTTGGATTAGCTGTTCCATGGCAATTCGGCAACTAAAATATCGACTGTTGCAAACGTGCCGGGATAAATACAACATTACACATCGAACAGATTTCTTTTGCGTTGTGCATATTGCCCCCCGAATTTCTGTGTGTGCACGAAAACATTTATCAAACGCGGCGGAGTCAATCTAATCAATTTGGCAAAATCTCCTCAATACCCGAACTTGGGTATTCTCCTAAGTAAAATACGGTAATCAGGTAGATAAGTCAGAGTAGTGTCTACAGTGTATTCGGTATGTTTCGATCAAAACCATGCAAGGTTCATGGTAGTAATAGAACGACGCAACTACTCAATTCCACTAATGAAAGGCATAACCATTGCGCAGGGGTGCGTACTTTTGGTGAGAAGGTATGGCGATACCACTTAAACGGGCAGGATTCAGGGGCAAGTTTGACCATGAATTAAGTAGGCTGATTCTGGGATGAATATTTAAACGTTGGACAGAACAAGCAGTGCGCGGTGAAACCGCGCAGGTTCCAGCGCAGACTCATCAAAGCTTACTGAAGATCAACCACTAGTGATGCCGTTGCGAATGGCATACTTGGTCAAGTCGGCAATGCTATGCAGGTTAAGCTTGTGCATAATGTTTCGACGGTGTACCTCCACCGTTGATGACGACAATTGTAGCTGTTGTGCAATGCTGGATGAGGAGCAACCCTCGGCGACCAGATGCAGTACTTGTTGCTCCCGATGACTGAGCTTTGCGACAGTTGTTTCTTGAGTTGCCGGTTTGAATACTGCGTCCACGACATGTGCCGCAATGTCCGGACATAGATATTTTTTCTGGCTGTGATGCACGGTATTGATGGCGCGCATGATTTCATCCACGGATTCGGCCTTGGTAATATATCCGGCCGCACCCGCGTTCATCATTTCCATCACATAATACTGATCTGCGTACGCAGACAGGCCTATGATTCTGATCGATGAGTTGATAGCAAGAAGGCGCCGTGTCGCATCGATGCCATCCATATGCGGCATGGAAATATCCATGCAAACCACGTCGGGTACAATTTTGCGCGCCAGGGCGAGCATCTCCTGTCCGTCCCCCGCCTCACCCACAATTTCGATATGTGGTTCTTTTTCAAGAATGAGCCTGAGCGCATAACGGAACATCTTGTGATCATCTACGAGAAGTACACGCACTTTCATGAGGTAGTCTCCAGGAAGAAGAATGCTGGCCTGAGATGTTTTATAGCATAAATTCGGAGATCTCCAATATTTTCACATTGGCCTGAATCACCGCGCACTGAAATCGTTTGGATTTTACCTGCCGATTCGCCTTCAAGTAATCATTAACCCATTGTGGGATCATTTCGCAAGTGATTCTGCTGTTAGCGGTAAAGTGCGAATTGCCACCCTGAGCCGGGCCAGCTCGGCCTCACATGCGCCTTCCATTTCCACAATATCAACATTATCCGAACCGGAACGCAGCGCTTGCACCATCTCATCGGCCAAAGACTCGACTCGCTTGGCCCCGATCAGGCCTGCAATCCCTTTAAGGTTGTGTGCAATCGCATGCGCGGCATAAAGTTCGCCGACTGCCAGATGTTCTCTCAGTAGAGATATATCCTGGCCGTGCAGCTTCACAAACTTGTTCAGCAGGGCGCAATAATCTGCCAACCGTTCCGGAGAACGCCACCAGGATACAGCCACATCCAACCCGGAAATTTTCGTGAGCGCATCGCTCAATTCACACTCGCAGTACACATTCTCGTCGCATGGAACGACCAGATCGGGAAGCCATTTGCTTAGGGCGTAGGCAAGTTTGGCTGGCGTAACGGGCTTGCTAATGTGGTCATTCATCCCGGCATCCTGACAGCGCTGACGATCCTCGACAAAGGCATTTGCAGTCAGGGCGATAATGGGCTTGTCTCGATGTCCTGGCAAAGTACGAATGATGCGGGTTGCCGCCAATCCGTCCATCTTCGGCATCTGCATATCCATCAGAATCAGGTCAAAGTCATGAGCCAAGGCGCATTCGATCGCCTCCACTCCGTCTGTAGCGATTACAGCAATGCAACCCAGGTCTTCCAGCATCTCGAGAATGATTTCCTGGCTCAGAGGATGATCTTCTGCAACCAGCACCCGCAGGCCTGAAAGATCCGGGACATTTGGCATAATGCTTGTGGCTTCAAGAACACTATATTCACGCGGCATCGTAATTTCAAAGCTGAAAGTGCTTCCCACCCCAGGCTGACTATCAACCCATATCCTGCCGCCCATCAATGAAACAAGCCGCTGACAGATAGCCAGTCCCAAACCTGTGCCGCCGTATTCGCGAGTGATAGAACCGTCAATTTGCTCGAAAGGAAGAAAGATACGCGCCTGATCCTCCTGAGCGATACCGATTCCGCTGTCCAGCACGCTGAAAAGCAATCTCAGGCTGGATGCAGTCTCTGCGATAATTGAGACGCTAATATGTATTGTTCCCTGATCGCTGAATTTTACGGCGTTACCACCGAGATTAA
The DNA here is from genome assembly GCF_902459525.1 of Sideroxydans sp. CL21. Lineage (NCBI taxonomy): Bacteria > Pseudomonadati > Pseudomonadota > Betaproteobacteria > Nitrosomonadales > Gallionellaceae > Sideroxydans > Sideroxydans sp. CL21. The sequence continues at coordinate 1,594,112 of NZ_LR699166.1, read as the reverse complement.
TCAGAATCTGCGACAAGCGAAGTGAATCGCCACGCAGAGTCGCATTGGAACACGACGGCGAAATATCGATTTTTAACGTCAGGTTTTTGCCGAAAGCCAACTGCCCGATGACTTCCTCCACCTGGTCCATGACTGTTCCGAGGCGGAAGATACTATTATCGAAAACGAATCGACCCGACTCAATTTTGGACAAATCAAGAAAGTCATTGACGAGGGCGAGCAAATGGTCCGAAGTGGCACATAGCTGTTCGAGCCGTTGCAATTGCACGGGATGAGCAGGATCGCGGCGCAATAGCTGGCCCAAGCCAATAAGGACGTGCAGTGGAGTACGTATCTCGTGACTGATATTGGCCATAAAGGCACTTTTGGCACGATTGGCCGATTCGGCATCTTTAGTCCTTGCCTCCAATTCTGCATTAAGCCTTTTTAAGGGCATGAATACCCGAAAATAGAGAATTGGGAAAACCAGGACAACCAGCAGGAAAGCATCCAGAGAGTTTTCAAACCATTGAGGGATGGGTTCAAGCAGGCTCAACGCACTCATGATCAATAACTCAGCAGCAAAGACTGAAATGATCAATGTAGCCAGCAATTTTTTAGGGCTGTACATTCAGAATGCTCCCCCCGTCTCTTCAGCGGTACTTCGTGCCTTTAATTAAGTTAGACCAAATGCTTGCGGTTAGCAAGAGGAGGGGAATTACCTACTGAATACTATGGATATAGAAAATCCCGGCTTACACGCCAAGGAAAATCGGCAGAATACCGGCGGAAAATACAGACACCTCTGAAGGCTAACTTGATTGCATTTGCCGATCCAGACACAGCATATAGTCCGTTGATAATGGGTATCCGATGCAGGGCGACAGCATATCGACCTGCTGGCTGCTTTGCCAATATCGGAGTAAATTTTGCCTATCCTGAAGGTTCATTAAATTTGACATTGCACATGATCGGATATTGCCATGCATGTACCTGTATTGATTAAAACGCCACAGCGCAATTCTGTTTTATCCTTCAAACTATCGATGCTCAGACTCATCCTGGCCGGGCTGGTTTGCATATTATTGCCCTCCGAATTGATGGCAGCAGTATACAAATGCGACGACCACGGAAAAGTGACTTATAGCGGCACGAAATGCGCAGAGAATGCGCAGGTGTTGTCAAGCGCGAACGACCAGCCCATCAACGAACATGGCAACCTGACATTGTATTTGAATGCCCATCACAGCTTTACCACGCAAGGCTCGATTAACGACTTGCCGGTCACTTTTGTCGTGGATACAGGCGCTTCAGTCACGACGATTTCGGAGCGTGTTGCAAGAAATGCCGGAATCAAGAGCTGCACCGGAGCTGGCCTTGTCGCAACTGGCAATGGTGTGGTTCGGACCTGTTCGGTGACCATCCCGAGACTGTCATTCGGAACCTTTCACCTTAATGATGTGACTGTAAACATATTGCCGTCTCTGACCGTTGATGCTTTGCTCGGCATGAACGTGCTGAGACGCATGAAAATCAATCAACAGGAAGATGTGATGTTCATTTCCAATTAGGATTTGGAGTGACTTGGGAGGTCATCATTTCCGGAAATCAAAACAGGCAGCCAGCATTGTTCTGGAACTCCCACTAGCAAGCAGCTTTCAGAGAAAGTGCCAGCAAGAAACGATAAATTTCCAGCCAACTGTTACGCAATGGATGCAGGCATAGTGCAGCAGACGATGTGCTGTGGGCTTCCACCATAGAAAAAGCCCTTCACAGGGAAGGGCTCAGACTACTTGGCGGAGAAGGAGGGATTCGAACCCTCGATACAAGTTTAAGCTCGTATGCGCCCTTAGCAGGGGCGTGCCTTCGACCACTCGGCCACCTCTCCGAAGGCCGCGAATAATACTGATTAGAGGCTAGGCGGTCAAACGATTTATGTATTTTCCTGATCCAGATCGAAAGCTTTGTGCAGTACTCGCACTGCCAGTTCCAGATATTTCTCGTCGATGACCACGGAAATCTTGATTTCGGAGGTGGAAATCATCTGAATATTGATCCCTTCCTCCGCCAGGGTACGAAACATCTTGCTGGCAATACCCACATGCGAACGCATACCGACACCTACCACCGAGACTTTAGCCGTCTTGTTGTCACCGATGACGTCGCGTGCCCCGATGTGCGGCTGCACCTTGCCCTTCAGGATTTCCATCGCCTTGTTGAACTCGTTGCGATGCACGGTGAAGGAAAAGTCAGTCAAACCGTCCACGCCGACGTTCTGGATGATCATATCCACATCGATATTGGATTCGCTGACCGGGCCGAGGATCTGGTAAGCGATACCGGGCTTGTCCGGCACACCGCGTACGGTGATCTTCGCTTCATCGCGATTGAACGCGATCCCTGAAATGATTGCCTGTTCCATTTTATTGCCTTCCTCGAAAGTGATCAGCGTACCTTCGCCCTCTTCGGTAAAACTGGAGAGCACACGCAATTTGACTTTATATTTGCCGGCGAACTCGACCGAGCGTATCTGCAGCACCTTGGAACCCAGGCTCGCCATCTCCAGCATCTCTTCGAAGGTGATGCTTTTCAGGCGGCGCGCTTCCGGCACCATGCGCGGATCAGTGGTGTAGACGCCATCCACGTCGGTGTAGATCTGGCATTCGTCGGCACGTAGCGCGGCAGCAATGGCCACGCCCGTGGTATCGGATCCGCCGCGTCCCAGCGTGGTGATGTTACCTGCCTCGTCCATCCCCTGGAACCCCGCCACCACGACCACGTTGCCATTGGCCAGATCCGTGCGGATGTTCTGTTCATCGATACTCAGGATGCGTGCTTTGGTAAAGGCACTGTCGGTCAATATCTTGACCTGCGCACCCGTGTAACTCCTGGCTTCCAGGCCGACTTCCTTGAGTGCCATCGAGAGCAGCCCGATAGTCACTTGCTCACCGGTAGAGATGATCACATCGAGTTCGCGCGGATCGGGGTGTTTCTGGATTTCCTTGGCCAGTGCGATCAGGCGATTGGTCTCCCCGCTCATGGCGGAAACCACGACCACGACCTGATGCCCCTGAGCCTTGTATTTTGCTACGCGCTGCGCAACATTCTTGATGCGCTCCGGACTGCCGACGGAAGTGCCGCCGTATTTCTGAACTATCAATGCCACGATATGCCTGCGTCGATTTAAAAGTGGGCGGCATTCTAACTGAACTGGCGCAAAAAGACGATTACCCCTCTGCTACACTGTAAAAAACCAGCAACCACTACCCATGAGCAAAATCACCCAACGTTCCTACCCAGCCGATACCGCCCAGTTCCTGGTTCAATCCGGGCTGACACCTTTGCTGGCACGCATCTACGCGGCGCGCGGCATCCTGAATCCGGCACAGCTGGACACCGACATCAAACATCTGCTGCCTTTTTCCCTGCTGAAAAATGCGGAAGCAATGGCTAGCTTGCTGGCCGACGCAATCGCCGACAAAAAGAAATTGCTGATCGTGGCCGATTACGATGCCGATGGTGCGACAGCCTGCACGGTAGGCATGCGTGGGCTAAGTGCACTCGGCGCAAGGGTCGAGTTCATCGTCCCCAATCGCTTCGAGTATGGGTACGGATTGACGCCGGAGATCGTGCGTCTGGCCAAACAATCCGAACCGGATATTCTGCTCACGGTAGACAACGGTATCGCCAGCGTGGAAGGCGTGGCAGAAGCCACACGCCTGGGCATGCAAGTACTGGTGACCGACCATCATTTACCTGGAGAAGCCCTGCCGGATGCCCTGTGCATCGTCAACCCCAACCAGCCCGGCTGCAATTTTCCCAGCAAAAACCTGGCAGGTGTGGGCGTGATGTTCTATGTGCTGATGGCTTTGCGGGCGGAAATGCGGGCAAGAGGAGCATTTACGAATAACGGTGTTTCCCCCACCCCCAGCCCCTCCCCCGGAGGGAGAGGGGAGCCCAACCTCGGCAACCTGCTCGACCTGGTCGCCCTCGGCACGGTCGCGGATGTGGTCAGGCTGGACGACAACAACCGCATTCTCGTGCAGCAAGGCTTGCAGCGTATCCGCCACGGTCGGAGTTGCGCCGGCATTCAGGCTTTGTTGCGCGTGGCGCGCAGACCAGCAGCACAGGTTACGTCCTACGAGCTGGGTTTCATCGTCGGCCCGCGACTGAATGCGGCAGGACGGCTGGAAGACATGGCGCTCGGCATCCGTTGCCTGCTGACCGACGATGCCGCGGAAGCCGACGACATCGCGGCCAAACTGGACGCCTTGAATCATGAGCGGCGCGGCATCGAGGCCGACATGCAGGACAGTGCGCTGGCCACCCTCAATGCCTTCGACCCGGAAGATGGCTTTTCACTTTCGCTATTCAATGAAGATTGGCATCAGGGCGTGATCGGCATCCTCGCCTCACGCCTGAAGGATAAATTTCATCGTCCGGTGATCGCGTTTGCCCGTTCGCAAACGGGGGAACTCAAGGGTTCTGGACGCAGCATCGCCGGGCTGCACCTGCGCGATGCGCTAGATCTGGTATCCAAACGCCATCCGCACCTGATCCTGAAGTTCGGCGGGCACGCCATGGCGGCGGGTTTGAGCATTCGCGAAGAACATTTGCATGATTTCCGCGTTGCTTTTGAATCCGTTGCGCAGGAGCTGCTTGATGCAGATGCGCTGGTGAAGACAATTTCCACGGACGGGGTACTTGAAGCTAACGAATTTTCGCTGAACATTGCACGGGACCTGCAGCACCAAGTGTGGGGACAGGGTTTTTCCGAACCGTTGTTTGAGGGTGATTTCCGCGTACAGACTCAGCGTATCGTTGGCGAGAAGCATCTCAAACTGAAACTGTCTTCGCCCGCCGGCAATTTCGACGCCATCCGCTTCTTTTCAGCCGAGCCCGCCCCGGACAATATCCACGCGGTATACAGCCTGAGCGTCAATGAATACAATGGCAACGCAAGCTTGCAGCTCATCGTGCGTCACTGGTCGGGAGATTGAACGTGGAGTCGATTCTATTGCAGGGCAACGGTATCGAATCCCTGCCCCAGTTTCTGACCAGCCTCGCCATCGGCCTGCTCATCGGCCTCGAACGCGAGCGCAATCCTTCGGCCAAAGCCGGGTTGCGCACGTTCGCGCTGGTCTCCCTGTTCGGCACGCTCGTCGCGCTGCTGGCTGACAAGGGCCACACACCCTGGTTAATCGCTGCCGGATTGCTGGCTGTGGCAGGAATGATCATCGCTGCCTATATCAACACGCCCACCGAGAACAACGACCCCGGCACCACCACTGTTACCGCCTTGCTCATCAGCTTTGCACTCGGCGTGCTGGTTTGGTTCGGCTACTCCAAGCTGGCTGTCATGCTCGCCATCACTACCACCGTCCTGCTCTACTTCAAGCCCGAATTGCAGGGCATGAGCCAGCGGCTCACGCGTCGCGACCTGGTCTCCATTCTGCAGTTTTCAGTGCTTACCTTTGTCATTCTGCCCATCCTGCCCGACCAGAACTACGGGCCTTATGAGGCTTTCAATCCGTATCAGGCGTGGATGATGGTCGTGTTGATCTCCGGCTTGAGTCTCGCGGGTTACGTCGCTTTGCGTATCACGGGGCGGCGTTATGGCGCGCCGTTGCTGGGATTCCTGGGCGGACTGGTTTCCAGCACGGCCACAACGCTGGTCTATGCCAAACACAGCAAACTCAACGATGGCATGTTGCGCCTGTCGGCAGTAGTCATCCTGATCGCCAGTCAGGTCGTGTTGATCCGGCTCGTTGTCGTCAGCGGCTTCGTCTCTCCATCCATACTCAGACAACTCGCCCCCGTCATGGGGCTGGGACTGCTGTTCGGCTTGAGCGCCACCTTTTTCAACTGGAAACGATTGAAGAATACCGGTGAATTGCCCATGCCAGAGACCTCGAACCCGACCGAAATCCATGCCGCGCTGACTTTCGGGCTGCTCTTCGTGATCGTGCTGCTTTGCGCCGCGTGGCTTTCCGATGTGGCCGGCAACAGCGGTCTCTACATGGTGGCCGTCATCTCAGGCCTGACCGACATGGATGCGATCACCTTATCCAGCTTGCGACTGTTCAATCTGCAGAAGATCAGCAGCAACCAGGCGATCATCTCCATCGCGCTCGCTTATCTTTCCAACATGGTGTTCAAGTTCGGGATGGCCGCCTCCATTGGAGGCGTGGCACTGGTCAAACACATTGCCTTCGGCTTCCTCGCCATGGCCGGCGGAGTCTTGCTCGGCCTGCTATTCCTGTGACACGGCGCACGGCTTCGACTCCTTTGCGACGCTGAGGACGTGTATAATCGCCGACTTTCCAAGCAGCGATAGAACACACACAAATGGAAGCCGAACAACTCAACGCCCTGACGAATAAAATCCAAGACTTGCGTACCCGCAACGTCGAACTTCGGAGGTATCTTTGACTACGACGGCAAACAGGAACGTTTAGCTGAAGTCGCCGTACTCGCAGAAGACCCCGCCATCTGGAACGACGCGAAACGCGCTCAGGAATTGGGCCGCGAACGCAAGTCGCTGGAAGACGTGGTGTTCGGCCTGACCCAGATCGGCCAGAACCTCGAGGATGCGGCCGAACTGTTCGAAATGGCACAGGCCGAGAATGACGATGACAGCCTGTTGAGCATTGCCACCGATGTGGCAGATGTCGAGAAGCGCGTTGCCGCGCTCGAATTCCGCCGCATGTTTTCCAACCCGGCAGACCCGAACAACTGCTTCATCGACATCCAGGCCGGAGCCGGCGGCACCGAAGCCTGCGACTGGGCCTCGATGCTGTTGCGCCAATACCTCAGATATTGCGAACGCAAGGGTTTCAAGACCGAGATATTGGAACAGACCGACGGCGATGTCGCCGGTATCCGCAGCGCCTCGCTCAAAGTCGAGGGGGAATACGCTTATGGCCACCTGCGCACCGAAACCGGCGTGCACCGCCTGGTACGCAAGTCGCCTTTCGATTCCTCGGGCGGCCGCCACACCTCCTTCGCCAGCCTGTTTGTTTCCCCCGAAGTGGATGATTCCATCGAAGTGGACATCAACCCTGCCGATTTGCGCATCGACACCTTCCGCGCGTCCGGCGCGGGTGGTCAGCACATCAACAAGACCGACTCAGCCATCCGCATCACCCACATCCCGACCAACACCGTTGTGCAATGTCAAAGCGACCGTTCGCAGCACCGCAACAAGGCCGAGGCGATGTCCATGCTGAAGTCGCGCCTGTACGAACTTGAGTTGCGCAAGCGCCAGGCCGAATCCGACAAGCTGGAAGCAACCAAGACCGACGTGGGCTGGGGCCACCAGATCCGCTCCTACGTGCTCGACCAGTCCCGCATCAAGGACCTGCGCACCAACGTCGAAATCTCCAACACGCAAAAGGTGCTCGACGGCGATCTCGATCCCTTCATCGAGGCCAGCCTGAAGCAAGGCGTTTAATTCATGTCCGTGCAGCAAGACAACGGACTCGCCGAGTTTTTTGTCGACGGGGTTGAACCCGCCGACGTGCCGCAGTTCTTTCCCCTGTTTGAAGCCAAGCCGCTGATTGGTGCGATGATCGCGCTGTTCCGCGGCGGCGACGACGAAGTGATGGTGCGACTGATGGTGCTGCGCGAAATCGGCTTGCGCGCCAGTGCGCCGGAATGGACGCCGCGCGATCTGCAAAGTCACTTCGCCTTCATCAACCAGTCCAAGCTCAACACCGTGCTCGGCCGCCTGCGCGATCACGAGTTGCTGTTGTGGGACAACGAGCGCCACGTTTACCAGATCTCCTCCGCCGGACGCATGGTGCTGTCCTCGCTTTCCAGCCTGCTGTCGTTCAGCACCGAACAGGACGGCGAATTCTTTGCCGCCCAGATCGCAGCCGGCGCTGCCGTGGGCAAGCTGTCGCCGGAAGCATTGGCGCACCTGCTCGCGCGGCTGGCCGAACTGGAAGAAGAATTCTCGCAAGCCGTCGCCTCAGGCTCCGAGTTTCGCCTGCGTGCCGCACAGAGCAAACTGGCCTCGGTGTGGCAGTGGATGGAAAAAGCCAACGAAGTGTTGCGCAATCTCTCCGCCGATGGCTTTGCCGACGATGCCAGCTGGCGACTCGCGCAGGAGATCGGTTCGCGCCAGTCACGCATCATGCGCATGTCGTCGGTATTTCAGCGCGAGCTGGCCGAAATCTCGCGCCAGCAGGTGCACCTGTCGCACGGCGGCCTCAGTTCCTCCGAACTCGCGGCATGGCTCAAGGAGCGCAATGTGGACGAACTGGCTGGTCTCGCCGCCGAACAACTTTCGATTACGCCCGAATGCACTTTCATCCTGCCCGACGTGATGCTGGACAACACCGAGGAATTCGTCGCACGCGAACAGCCCAACCGCCGCGTCTCCGCCATGCCAGCCCCCGCCGAAGTTGAATACGTGGACGACATCCAGCATGAACCGCCCTATCAACTGGCTGCGCTGACGCGCCTGCTGGCCGGGTTGGACGCGCCGATGAATCTGGCCGACGGCATCGTCGGCGGCAATTTCAGCGATGCCTCGTATCGCCTGTCGCTGCTGTCTTTCCTCGGTGAACAAAACGTCGATCCCGAACTGGCTCCTTTGGCGCACCTGCCATTGAGCCTGCGCTGGAATGAAAGTTTGGAACTGAAAACCATAGGACGCGATGAAGTTGCCGCCATGAGCGACGGCTACATCGAACCGGAAAGTAGGGCATGAACCTGGCGCCCGAATCATTTTCCGAATATTTGGAAATATCCGTTCGCCCTGAGCTTGTCGAAGGGCATCTATGCGAGCCGCAGATGTCTGCCGTCCTCCGATCATGGTTCGACAGGCTCACCACGAACGGAGGACTGGTGCCGCATTTTTCAACTTCACCATCTCCATCTGATTTACTGAGGAATTCAACATGAACCAGGATCACGCCGCCCGCCTGATCGCACGCCTCCTGGCGTTGCGCTACCTGCCGCGCGAAGACAAGGAAGTGCGCCGCCTGCTGGTCGATGCCAGCTTCCGCGACGAAGTGGAACAACGCCTCGCCGCCAGCGGCCTGCGCCTGCTGGCGCACCCCTTCTCTGCCCATGTCGGCATCGCCCTCACGCGTGAATGCGAAAGCGCTGTGTTCGAGCAGAACGACACCTGGCAATCCAGCAACCTCGGCCTGCCCAAGGATGCCGTGGCGCTGCTGGTGATTCTGTGGGCGCTGATCATCCTGCCCAAGCGCGAACGTCAACTGTCCGGTGAAGCCACGCAGAAGGAAGAACAAGGCGAGATGTTCGAGACCGTAAAACTCACCCCCCTCGCGCACGAGGCCTCGCGCGGCATCGCCGAAAACCTGCTGCTGGAAGACTACGGCAAGCTGCTGGGCGGCAAGGCACGCCTGCAACAGTTCGCGCTGCCGCAACTGTCGCGCCTCGGCTTCATCGAGCGCAAGAACAAGGTGATCCACGAAGGGCCGCTGCTCGATCTCGCTTTCGACTACGCCGAGATGGCGCCGCGCATTCTGCAAGGCGCGCTATCCGATCTGCTGAAACAGCGCGGCATCCTGCGCGATGTCACGCTTGAAGAGTTGCATAACGAGGACTCGTCCAGGAATTCACTTTTGCGGGATGAAGCGCAAGGAGCCGCGCAGTGAGCAACGAGACATATCTGATGGATAGGCGAGGCGCGAACGAGCACGCGACGCCGCGATTCGCCCGCAAAATGAATTCATGGAGGGATCCTAATGTTTAGGTTGATGGAGCTGGAAACAGTCCACTGGGACTACTGGCGCAATTTCAAGCTGCCGCTGGATGCACCCATCATCACAATCTCGGGACCGAACGGCTCCGGCAAGACCACGCTGCTCGACGCTATGCGTACGCTGCTGGCGCTGGAATGCTCGAAGAAGCGCGATTACAAACGCTACGTGCGCCGCAACGGCGAAGACTTCTGCTGGCTGCGCGGCGTGGTGGACAACCGGTGCCCGCCCGGTGCGAGCTATCGCCCGTTCCGCCTGCCCTACCAGCAGGACAAGATCACGCTGGCCTGCCGCATCGACAAGAAAGGCGGCGACTGGTCGCGCAAATACTGGATCGCCGACGGCGAAGTGAGCCTGCAAGAGATCGAACAGAAAGGGGAAGAGTTCGGCGTGCGCGACTACCAGCGCATCCTGCACAGCGCCGGATTGTCCCCCGCTATCGCCCGCGTGCTGTCGCTGGAACAGGGCCAGACCGACAAGCTGTGCGAACTGTCGCACAAGGACTTGCTCGACCTGGTGTTCCAGGTGTTCGGCGACAAGGAAGTGCTGGAACGCTACCAGGAAGCGCGCCACCATCAGGAACACACTTCACGCGAACTGGATGCGGCACAAAACCAACTGGAAGCGCTGGGCAACAATCTGGAAAAGCACGAGCAGAAGGTGAACCGCTATCTGGAGTGGCACCGCCTCAACCAGGAGCGCACCGACCTGTTCTCCGAGACGCGCCCGCGCCTTGAGCACTACCTGCTGCAACGAGAAACCGACAATGCGCGGCGCACCCTGCAATCCATGCGCAAAGAGTGGCGCGCCAAGCGCGTCGAACGCAAGGAATTGCAGCTGGAATTGCAGATGCAGCAACAGGCGCTGGAAGCCGCGCAACTGCGCCGCCAGGCCGCCACCGACAGCGAACAGAACCAGCAACGCGCGCTGAACGAACTGAACCGCGAACTCGGGCGCTGGGAAACCATCGTTGAACAGCAGAAGCGTCTGGAACAACAGGCCCAAGCCAAAGAAAGCGGCAAGCTCGCCGACGCGCGCGAAATCGAACACATGGAAAGCGAACGCGCCAACCTGCTGGTGCGCATAGCGGAGCAGGAACAAAAGTTGCGTCAGCTCGACGAGATGCTGGAGAACCTTGCTGCGGGACGCCGTGCCGATCCGGTGGATGTCGCTGCCTTCCGCCAGGCTTTGACCCAGGCCGGTATCGCGCATGACCTGCTCGCCGACGTGGTGGAGATTGCCGATCCCTCCTGGCAAGCCGCCGTGGAGGCCGTGCTCGCGCCTTCCGCGCACATTGTGCTGCTCGCAAAAGAGAAGGATACGGAAGCAGCGATGGCGCTGGGCGAAAAGCTGCGCTACCGCCACTTCATCGTGCCGGATTGTATGCCTGCAGGTCTTCCACCAAAAGGCTCGTTGCTGGAAGTGGTGCGTTTCACCAAGCCCGTTCCGGAATGGCTGTTGCACACGCTGGAACGCACACGCCGCGTGGAAGATGCCGTGGCCGGTGCCAAGCTGCCGCGCGGCGAAGACTGGATCACGCGCCAGGGCTATCTGCGCGAACGCCGTGGCGGGCGTTACGCCGCACAGGAACAGGCACGCTTCGGCAAGGCGCGGCTGGAAGCCTTGCGCGAACAACGCAGCAGCATCGAGAAAAGCATCGCCCCGTTGCGCGGACAGCGCGACGACCTCACGGCCCGCATCCGCAACCAGCAGGCACAACTGGCCGGGGTCAGCGCCAGTGCGCAGCTCGCCGCCCGTGCGGCGGAGTTTGCCGAGGCACGCAAGCACTACGATGCGCTGGTACTGCGCCGCCGCGACAACTCCGTGTTGCAGGCGCAGCAGGAGCGCGAACAGGCCGACAAGGCCGTCACTGCGGCCTACACCAGCTCGCAGAAAATCCAGTTCGCGCTGCAAACTCTGGAAAAAGAAATCTCCGGCAAAGAAAACCGTGCGGCACGCGAGGAGCAAATCCGCCGCCTGCAAACATTGCGCCACAACCGCAAGCAGTTCCCGGCAGGCTGGTGCGATGAGTCAGCCAACCAGCAGATCGCCGAGAAGTTCCGCGACACCACCAACATAGACCGCCGCATCGAAGAGATCGAATACCGCTTCAAGGAAGAGTCGTGGGAGACCGACGACACCGTGGTCGCCCTGCGCGACAAGATACGCGACGATTACCGGCGCATGGAAGGCGACCTCACCACACGCCGCCGCGACAACGAAATGGCGCGCACCCAGACCGAGACGGCACGCGAGCAGTACATCGCGGTGCTGCGCCACACCGTCGGGCGTTACGTGAAAAACATCAAGCTGCTGGGCGAACTGGCGGGCATCAAGGTCGATCACGAGCAGGTGCTGCTCGAAAACAACGACCTGTCGCTCGCGCAGGCCGGTCTCGCGGTACGTTTCAACTTCGACGACAAGGGCTACATGGGCATGAACGACGGCGATGCGTCCGGCGGACAGCAGGTAATGAAGTCGCTGATCCTGCTGGTGGCGCTGATGATGGAGGAATCCCGTCCCGGCGGCTTCGTGTTCATCGACGAACCTTTCGCCCACCTCGACATCGTCAACATCGAACGTGTGGCGAAGTTCCTCAAGGCCACCCGCGCCCAATACCTGCTGACCACGCCGGTTACCCACAACGTCGGCGTGTATGACCCGTCCATGCTCACGCTGGTGACTTTCAAGAAGAAGCCGACAGACGCCTGGGCACCGAGCGTGAAGGTGCTGGTGCGCGAGCGGTCTTGAGATGCACATCAAGGCTCAACAGCCCTCCCACCATCGACCATGCCTTGCCAACACTCCTGCCGGGCTGCAACCAAAGGGACGGAGCGGAGTCAAAAACGGAGGTCGGCAGGGGTATCTGTAGTCCTGAAAACCCCGCCCCTGTGCTATATTTCACGCCGCAAAAAAATTAACCCACTATCCATATCACCATGAGCAACGAACCCATTATCCCAGTCCAGGACGAGAACCAGATCATTGCGGAACGCCGCGCCAAGTTGAAGGCGATCCGTGAGAAAGGCGTAGCCTTCCCCAACGATTTCGACCGCCAGAACCTGGCAGGCGATCTGCATGCCGATTTCGGCGAGAAGACACACGACGAACTGGAAGCTGCGCAGATACCGGTTGCCGTTGCCGGACGCATGATGCTGAAGCGCGTGATGGGCAAGGCCAGCTTCGCCACTATCCAGGACATGAGTGGACGCATCCAGCTGTTCATCAGCAATAACGAGGTCGGCGAAGAGGCGCATGCCGAGTTCAAACATTACGATCTTGGCGACATACTCGGCGCGGTCGGCGTGCTGTTCAAAACCAAGACCGGCGAGCTTTCTGTGCGTGTAACACAAGTACGTCTTCTGACCAAGGCGCTGCGTCCGCTACCGGAAAAATTTCACGGCCTGTCCGATCAGGAACAGAAATACCGCCAGCGCTACCTCGATCTCATCACCAACGAGGATTCGCGCAAAGTCTTCGTCGCCCGCACCCGGATCATCCAGGCCATCCGCGATTTCTTCGTGCGGCACGGCTATCTGGAAGTGGAAACGCCGATGATGCATCCCATTCCCGGCGGGGCATCGGCCAAGCCCTTCGAAACACATCACAATGCCCTGGATATGAAGATGTATCTGCGCATTGCGCCTGAACTGTACCTGAAACGCCTGGTCGTGGGCGGCTTCGAGAAAGTATTCGAGATCAACCGCAACTTCCGCAACGAGGGGGTTTCCACCCGTCACAACCCCGAGTTCACCATGATCGAGTTCTACGAGGCCTATCGCGATTACAAGTACCTGATGGGTTTCACCGAAAAGCTGTTCGCCGAAGTGGCGCTCAAAGTGCTGGGCACCACCGTCATCACGTATCAGGGCAAGGAACTGGACCTGGGAAAACCTTTCCACCGTCTGACCATGGTGCAGGCCGTCCAGAAATATCATCCGCAGTTCACCGATGCGCAGTTGAACAACCGAGAGTTCCTCATCAACGAACTGCAGGACCTGAAAGCGAAATACAAACCCGAAGACGGTATCGGCGGCTTGCAGCTTTCCCTGTTCGAGGAACTGGCTGAGTCACACTTGTTCGAGCCTACCTTCATCATCGATTATCCGATCGAAGTTTCGCCGCTGGCGCGCAGCAGCGACGCCCATCCCGAGATCACCGAACGTTTCGAGCTGTTCATCGTCGGGCGCGAGATCGCCAACGGCTTCTCCGAATTGAACGATGCGGAAGATCAGGAAGCCCGCTTCGATGCGCAGGTGGCTGCAAAAGATGCGGGGGATGAAGAAGCAATGTTCAAGGACAGCGATTTTGTCCGCGCTTTGGAATACGGCCTGCCGCCAACGGCCGGACAAGGCATCGGCATCGACCGCCTGGTGATGCTGCTCACCGACAGCGCCAATATCCGGGATGTGATTTTGTTCCCGCACATGCGGCCGGAATAAATGCTGACCCCGGATCTTCGCACTCGTGTATTGCAGCTCTACCCGACGCTGGCCGAGCTGCCGGCAGCGGAATTGGATGCGTTGTTGGCTGCTGCGATGGTCATGCCGCTGGTGGCGGGAACAGTAGTATTCGACGAGAACCAACCTTGCCAGGGCTTTCCTATGCTGCTTTCCGGCAGCATTCGTGTCATCAAAACTGCCCCGAACGGGCGTGAATTGCAACTCTACCGTATCGCACCCGGTGAAAGTTGCATCCTCACCAGCAGTTGTCTGCTTGGACATACGCGCTATCAGGCGCGAGGAATCGTCGAACAGTCGCTGGAAATGGTGGTGTTGCCCGCTCCTTCATTTCACGCGTTGCTGGCAAAAAATGACGCGTTCCGCAATTATGTGTTTCACCTCTTCTCCGACCGCCTGACTGACCTGATGCAGCTGGTTTCCGCGGTCGCCTTCCAGAAACTGGATCAACGTCTCGCCGCCCTGCTTGTTGCGAAACCCAACCCGCTACATACGACACATCAAGCCCTGGCCGACGAACTCGGCAGCGCACGCGAGATCGTCAGTCGCTTGCTGAAGGGATTTGCCGATCAGGGCTGGGTGATGCTGTCACGAGAACTTATCGAAGTCACTGATAAGTCCGCTCTTCAGCACTTCGCTGAACTTTAATCCGCGGGGCGGTATCTTTTAGCAGACAACCGGCCTTTTTGAGCCTATCCTGTGTCTTCCTGCTATCACATCAAGGGAGAAAACATGAGATTCAACGTTTGCGGTATCGATCGTTTCCTGCGCGTTGTAATAGGTCTGGCTCTTGTCGGGCTGACACTCTCCGGCATGATCGGAGTGTGGGGCTGGATAGGTGTTGTTCCCTTGCTGACCGGCATCTTCAGGTTCTGCCCGGCTTATGCCATTTTCGGTTTGCAAACCTGCCCGCTGGAAAAAAAATAATCCGTTTCAAACCCGAAATTGCCCAGAACGAGCAAGCCATGCGTTAAGCATTGGATATTTCCATCGAGGTTCTGCTGCAGAAAAAACCGGTGAGCGGAGACAACCGCGCTTGCCGGTTTGCGCATCACATGAAACTGCGTTCGACTCCAGCGTGCAGTGCTGCTGAACTCCAGCTTTCAGATGTGTGATCTATGTCACAGACACACCTGTACTTTCCGCCTATTCTGACAACTCCTCTAACCTCATCCAAGGAGAAAACAATGAAACTCAACGTTGGTGGTATCGACCGTATCCTGCGTATCGTCGTTGGTCTGGCTCTGATCGGCGCCACACTGGCTGGCATGATCGGCGTATGGGGCTGGATAGGCGTTGTTCCCTTGCTGACCGGCGTCTTCAAGTTCTGCCCGGCCTATGCAATATTCGGCATGAATACTTGCCCGATGGAAAACAAATAATTGCTCGAACGTACACCACGCCCGCGCTAATGCCGGGCGTTTTTTATTGGGGAAAATTCATGCGCAACAAATTTGTCCTGTACACGCTGCTTGTACTTTCCGCGGCACCGGCGCTGGCAGACGACCTTGGAAAATACGAGGATGAAAGCCGGGCAATCGTCGCATCTTTCATGCAGAAACTCATGGCCGAAAACAAAAAAGCCCTCATGGAAGGCGGTCCGGAATCTGCCATCAAAGTCTGTAAAGAAATAGCTCCCGGAACGGCAAACGATCTGTCGCGTCAGCACGGCATCAAAATCACCCGCGTCAGCCTCAAGGTACGCAATCCGCTGCTCGGCACAGCAGATGAGTGGGAGCAAAAAACTTTGAAGCAATTTGAAGCCCGTTTGGCTCAGGGAGAAAAACCCGAAATGCTCGAGTCTGCGGAGATCGTGAACGAGCCGAACAGAAAGTATTTCCGTTACATGAAAGGGATCGTCCTGCAGCAAGGTTGCGTTGTCTGCCATGGAACCGGGGAACAGCTTTCTGACGGCGTCAAGGCGCGTCTGGCCGAAGATTATCCTTATGACCAGGCAACCGGCTATACGCCCGGCGAGGTTCGAGGCGGTGTAAGCATCAAACGCCCTCTGTAACTGCCCCTCCCTGCGCCCCGGTCGCAGGGAACTCACGCTCAAACATACTGATTCAGACCGATTCTCCGGCCTTTCTCAACAGAAAGAGCATCAGCGAGCGCAGCTTGGCAGGGCGCACCGGTTTGTATATCAAGTGCACCCCGCATTGCTTCGCAGCCTGCAGGATTTCAGGAGCAGTGTCGCCGCTGACAAGAATGAATGCAGGTTGTATCTCGCATTGTTCTTTAATCAGTTCAACAAACATCAAACCGTCCCCGTCCGGGAGACGATAGTCGCAGATCACCAGATCGAAGCATGCATCCCCATATTTTTCCATCACATCTTGCAGGTTCTCGGCAACCGAAACGTGACACCCCCATGATTCAAGAATGCCTGCAGTGCTAAAGCGTACCAGCGTATCGTCGTCCACCACCAACACCCGGAGGTTTTCCAGCCTGTCATGTTTGTACAACGCTGCAACAGGCGCTTGCGGCTCTGCAAGCAAGTCATCTATACCAAATACGCGAGGGACGGTAATGGAAAACGTTGAACCCTGACCCGGCGCCGAGCGCAGAGTCAGAGGATGATGCAACAGCCTGGAAAGCCTATCCACAATCGCAAGTCCAAGCCCGATTCCCTTGCTGCGGTCGCGCGCACTGTTTTCGAGTTGCACGAATTCGTGAAAAACGTTCTGTTGCTCTTCCGGCGGAATGCCGATTCCGTTGTCGCGAATTTCGATGCGAACATTATCGCTGCGCAGTCGGCACGCAAGCAGAACCGTGCCGTTCTGCGGCGTGTAGCGAATCGCATTGCTCAGCAGGTTGAGCAGGATCCGTTCCAGCAGCACCGGATCACTCATTACCATGGCGCTAATGCTGTGGAAGCGCAAAGTGATATTTTTGCGTTGCGCTACTGTCACAAAATCCTGTGCCAGACGCTTGGTCATTGCATCGATATCGACACTTTGTATCTGTGGAATGACTATGCCGGCATCCAGCTTGGAAATATCCAGCAACGAATCAAGCAGGCTGGATAGTGCCTCAACCGATTCCTCGACCTTGTTCGCGATCTTGTGCTGTTCCTGGGTATCCAGCCTGCTGTGCAATTCACCGATGAACAGTCCAAGCGCATGCATGGGTTGTCTCAGATCGTGGCTCGCTGCCGCAAGAAAACGGCTCTTGTCGAAGTTGGCCCTCTCCGCCTCTTCCTTTTTTCGGCGCAGTTCTTGTGTGGCGTCATCGATACGCTGCTGCAAAGTATTCCGATCATGCTGCAACTGGCGCGCCATTTCGTTAATGCCCGAAGCGAGCGCATCGAGTTCCTGTATTTTGCTTCCGGTGATCTGCGTATCCAGATGCCCATCCCCGATGCGACGCACACCTTTGCCCATCTCCATCACCGGGAAAATGATGCGTCGGGACATGCGCATGGCGATCAGCACGGTAACCATCAACACGAGAAACAATATGAACAGATTGAAACTCAACATCTCGAATTTTTCGCTATTCAATCTGTCTTTGCCAATTTCGACGAATACGCTACCCAATAACTTGTTGGGCAGATTCCCTGCATTGCCGCCACCCATGTCATCAAGTTTGATCTGCGTGGCCACGATGGACTGATAAAGCCAGATGGCATTGTTGTCTTCATGAAAAACCACGAGATCACTATCCCTGGATGACAATTTTTCCAAAAACTCAAATTCGTTGATATTGGAAATATCCCCTGCACCTGCCAGATATTTCGAATTGGCATCCATCACGGAGATGGAACGAATATCCCTTTGTTTGAATGCCAAATCCACTTGTTGCTGCAACAACGACTGATTGCCGGAAAAAACCGGGTATTCAGCGGTCAAAGCGAGCTGGCGAACGATCAGTCTGGCGCGTCCCAGAAGGGCACGATCACGATCTGCAAATCGTGCGTAGGTGAAATAGCCTTCCAGCAACAAGGCCAGGATCAGAATCGGAATGACCGTCACGGCCACCATTTGCCTTTCAATTCCATGCCGCTTCATTGAGCTCTCCTGATTTCATCGCGCAGTTGATCTGCATCCTTGATATGTATTTCAAGCGAACGCGCCACTTGCTTGTTGACTGAAACATCGAATGTGGCCGGATATTGAGCTTCCGGCAGTTTTCCCGATTCGGCATATTTCTCAATCAGGCCCGCCGTTTGCTCAGCGAATTGTTCCGGCGTGGTGAAAACCGCACACAAGGCACCGGCTTTGACATAGGACTGCGAGATTCCCATCAGCGGAACCTGTTTGCGGTATGCCGTCAACAGGATATTGCGCATCGTTCCAGCGTTATAAATCCCGGAATCAGGCAGTACGAAGAGAACTTCACTGACATTCAATACGCTCTCCAGCGCATCGTTCAGCGATTGCGACTTGTCGACTATTTGCTCATGCAAACGTATGCTTCTACCCGCCAACAGATGACGCAAATTTTGAAGTTCAGGTTGCGGGGCAGCGTAAAGCACTCCAACATTTAGCGTGGCGGGCAGCGCCGCCAATAACAATGCCACTTGCCTGTCCATCGGTTGATCAAGAAAAATGGCGGAGTGCGCTTTGCCATGCTGCACTGAGGTGTGCTTCAATTGTTCGTACCCGGCCCTGGAAACGAGCACGCTGAGGCTGGGAACATCTCTGGAAGCCAGTATTGCGGCAGCCTTCATGCCGACAGCAATGTAAAGATCGGACGTGCCCAATGACTCGTTGGCTCGTTGTATGTTCAACGCGATCCTGTCAGTTTGCAATTGGCTACGCAATGAATCACTGAATGCCTGGTACGCGCCGCCCTCCTCGCTCAACATCACCGTGACATGTAGCGGTGCAGCTTGCGCCGGAAGAAAACAGAAAGACACACTCACCAGCAGTGCGGAGATTATCCGGCTGGTAAAGCGAGGGATCGGATGCTTAAAAGCTGCCCGGCTATTGTTTGAAAGTCGCTGAAAGATAATTCCGCCGATTGAACAAGAGATTCATTCGCTGGTATGCGCTCCGTGTCCCATATAGTTATCCTGGAATGCGTTTTGAAGTACCACGGCCATCTCTCCTCCTTCTGGTTTCTATTGCCCAGTGTGCGATTCCGGCAACAAGCCGGACGATACATCAGTGATGCTTACCTGATTTTTAAATGATAACCGATGCCGTACCGGAATGTTTTAAGGAAATGCCAATTATTTCCGTTCGAAGGATCACCACGAACGGAGGACTTAATCCGTATTTCCTTAAATAGCAACTGGCTCATGACATGCTGCCGTTATCGATGTGTACAGAGTTATAGCTGAACAGTTGCAACATGCGAAACGCCCTGCATACCCGTTAGAACGGGCAAGTACACGGGCTTGCTTAAGGGATGACGCTATGGAGCCGGGGCGCTGCCGAACTGAAATCCGGACACACTCTTGCCCAGCACCTGGTCGTTGTAAGCGATATGTCCGGCATCGTTCGCCGCCGCGCCGGCCGCCACCATCAGCGGGATCAGGTGTTCGCTGCGCGGGTGGCAATCGAGGGCGTTGGGCGCCTGTTGCCAGTTGATCAGCAACTGTTCGCGCTTCGAAGGTTCTGCAGTGACAGCGTCACCCAGCCAGGTGTCGAAGTTGTCCGACGCGGCCCTTGAAGTTGCATCCGTCCTGAAGAAATAGCGCAAGTTGTGATAGCTCAATCCGCTGCCAACGATAAGCACGCCTTCGTCGCGCAAAGGTGCGAGGGCTTTGCCGATGGCGAAATGCGCGGCGGGGTCGAGACAGTGCAGCAGCGAGAGCTGCACAATGGGGATGTCTGCATCGGGGTAGATCAGCTTGAATGGAATGAACACGCCGTGATCAAGACCGCGTTCATATTGTTCGTCCGTATCGATACCGGATTGCCCGAGCAATTCGCGAACACGCGCCGCCACGGGTGCAGAGCCATGCGCCGGATAGGTTAGGCTGTACGTGTGCTCTGGAAAACCATAGTAGTCGTACAACAGTTCATAGTTGTCCGTGTTGAGCACAGTGGCCTGTTCGGCTTCCCAATGGCCGGAGATGATAAGCAACGCCTTGGGGCGCTGCCCCAGCGCTTTGGGAATGCCGCGCAGATACGCGGCCATCCTGTCCCAGGTATCCGGCGGCATGCCCGGCATCGGCTCCATGAAAAAACAGGGGCCGCCGCCGTGCGGAATGAACAGGGTGGGCATGCGCGCCGGGTTGCTCATGATCAAGTTACCTTTCTGTAGTTAAGCTGCGCTCAATACATGCTGCACATAAGCTTGTGCATTGCTTTGAACTTCTGCTTCCGTCGGATTATAGAGCGCGCCTTGCATTGAGAATACAGGCAGGTATTTGGCGCGCGTGTATTGCGCCGTCATTTGCAGCGGGCGCAGCAATTCGCTCAGCGTGTACTGGTTTTGCGCACCCGCCTGGTAGGCGTGTGCCGGGCCGCCGGTGGAAACAGCAACACCGATTTCCTTGCCTTCGAGCTTGTCGCCGCCGGGGCCGAATGCCCAGCCATAGGACAACACATCGTCCAGCCATTGCTTCAGTAGCGAGGGCGTGCTGAACCAGAACATCGGGAATTGCAAAATGATGCGGTCATGCGCTTCCAGCAGTTTTTGCTCGGCGGCCACATCGATCTTGCCGTCCGGATAGGCCTTGTATAACTCATGCACGGTAGCCTTGCCTGCGTGAGGGCGCAGGTGATCGATCCATGTGCGGTTGATGCGGGACTTGCTCAAATCAGGGTGCGCAACGACAACCAGGGTCTTCTTGCTCATATTTTTTCCTTTAAAATTAGATTGAATTCAAAACGGGAATCTGGTTACTATATTGCACCAAGGCGCAAACCCTACACAAGTAGGGAGCCGAAAGTTACCTGGTTACTGCCAGGTAACCATGAAAGGAGATAGCCATGACACTGCATAAACCCAAAGACCCCAAGGCCTGCCTGTGCCCGATACGGGATGTGCTGGATCGCTTGGGCGACCGCTGGTCGTTATTGGTGATCCACGAACTGGAAGCTGGCACCCTGCGCTTCAGCGAACTCAGGAACCGCATCGGCGACGTTTCGCAACGCATGCTGGCGCAGACACTGCGCCGTCTGGAACAGGACGGCCTAGTATCAAGACAGGTATTCGCCACCGTACCATTGCGGGTGGAATACTCCCTGACACCGTTGGGACACTCCTTGCTAAAACCACTGCAAAGCATGATCGAATGGGCATTGGAAAATCATGACGCAGTGCGCGCCGCCCGTGCGGCTTATGTTGCGCCGATGGCAATCGCGGCGAATTGATATCTTTGCTTGGTTTCTAATTTCGCTCGCTTAATCGAACGAATCTGGGCGCTGGTTTTTTTATGCCACTATCTCAAGCGGTCACTCAGTCAAAGCAACTCGAAGAACTGGTTCTCGGCCGAAGCAGATTGTTTTATGGTAGCTTTCCAAGCAGATAAAGGACTGCTATGTGGTACTTTTACTCAGCGCGTGCTTTCGGCCACAGTGTTCATTCGTGAAAGTCGGCTTTAAGGCAACCAATTTTGAGGTAATTATTGTCGCGATGTGCCAAAAGCTACCATCCCCACATTTGATTTTTAAGGACCGCTTCGCAGATAAAAAGGAGACATTGGAAATATGTGCAATCTAACTGACACAATACTGGCAATCAAGAAAGTACTCAGGCAGCCGCCCACCATTTTATATTTTCAAAGCTGATTGTTATCGATACCGCGATGGCAAGATTGAACAACCGTCCCAGAATGAAACTTAGATTTCAGACAATAGAAAACATGGTCATTCCGCTCCGGAAATAGGCTTTCTGCCGAATCACATTTTGACGGTCATTACATGCTGTTCTTGAAGAATGGCAGATGTCGCCAGCCTGCGAAAGCTACTGATGGGCGATTATCTTGTGTTGTCCGTCCATGTTAAGTAGCATGCGCCACCGTTGTTGCCGTAAAAACGTACGAGAGTATCGGAAGAGCATGAAAAATATAGAGGGTTGGACGTATATGTTATTGGGGGCGCTGCTCAATGGCGGCGCAAGCATATTGCTTAAATATGCGGCTATGCAGGAAGTATCGATGCTTTCTGAGCGAAACAAGGCTTCAATCATGTTTTTGTTGCTTGCAGTGACCTGCTATATCGGGGCATTCGGGCTATATTACTTTGCGCTCAAGCGGGTTGAGGTCGGTGTGGCTTACCTTGTGATGACAGCCGTCGCAGCGATTGTTGTTAATATGTATGGACATTTTATGTTTGGGAACGTATTTGGTTTCCAAAATTGGTTGGGTGCCGCCTTGATAACGCTTGGGCTGATACTTATGATTCAAGTAAAGCCCTTGTAGGAAGTGCAAAAATATCCATCACAACGCGCTCAAGGGGACAGCTTGACTTTTCAGCAAAAACAGCGGCCCATAGTTGCGGCTTTTGATTTTGATGGGACGCTTACCCGCGGCGACAGCCTGCTTCCTTTTTTACAATTTTCTTCGGGTGTTAGCAAGTTCACAAGATACTTGTTGCAGTTGACTCCAGTGCTGGTTCAATTATTTCTCGGAAAGATCGGCAACCAGGCAGCCAAAGAGGCGATGTTGACGCGTTTCTTTGCAGGGGTTGATAAGGCCAAAATCACAGAGTTGGGCGCGCGCTTCGCCGACCAAAAGGTACCACGGCTCTTACGCCAAAAGGCATTGGCGCGCCTGCACTGGCATCAACAAAAGGGGCATTATTGCGTGTTAGTCAGCGCTTCACTGGATGTGTACTTAGAGCCATGGGGAACAGTCATGGGTTTTGATGCTGTTATTTGTTCGCAGTTGGAATTCAATAGCGAGAACCGCATCACAGGCAGACTTGTCGGCGCCAACTGTTATGGTGAAGAAAAAGTTCGGCGTTTACGTAAGTTGGTAGGTAATCCAACTGTGCTTTATGTTTATGGAGATAGCCGAGGCGACCACGAATTGCTCAAGATTGCTGACCATGCTTATTACCGATATATGCCTGATTCCGAGGAATTGTAGATGTATGCATTGATAAAACTGATGCGCCCGCACCAGTGGGTGAAGAATGCCTTCGTTTTTACGGGGCTGTTATTTTCCCATTCTTGGCATAACGTGGACACACTTAAATCCGCCCTCTTGGCAGCAGCAGGTTTTTCCTTGGTGGCAAGTGCGACTTATATCATCAATGATTACTTTGACCGAGAGCGAGATGCGCAACACCCCTTGAAAAAATCCAGACCGCTTGCTTCTGGTGTAGTTAGCGTGCAGCTCGCACTGTCGCTGGCGGTATGCTTAGGCATTACAGGAGTGGTATTGTCTGCGGCGGCGGGACAATATGCTGCTTGGTTCTTACTGGGCTACATAGTGCTCACACTGAGTTATACACTTCGACTTAAGCATGTAGTAATACTTGATGTGTTTGTTATTGCGGGCGGATTCATGTTGCGAATATTGGCGGGCACGATTGGAATCGGCATTCCTCCATCGAATTGGTTGTTGTTGTGCGGATTCATGCTGACGTTATTTCTTGGATTTGCCAAACGGAGATCTGAGTTGTTGGTGCTGGAGGGGGGCGGTAAACTCCACCGGAAAGTGTTGGGGGATTACAATAGCGCGCTACTGGATAAAATGCTTGGCGTTACCGCCGCCTGCACCATGATGAGTTACGGCCTATACACGGTCAGCGCGGACACTTATCAAATACACCATTCCAACAACCTGATTTACACGCTCCCTTTGGTTTCTTATGGGATTTTCCGCTACCTCTATTTATTGCACCAGCACCGCGTTGGTAGCGATCCGGCGCGGGAAATGAGAGGAGATGCACATCTGCTGGTGATTGTGGTGTTATGGATGGCATCTGTGATTTTGCTTACGGCATGATGCAGTTTCAAGCGGGTAAAGATGTGGTCAAAATATTTTGTGGAACACAAGCAATTCGTGACCGTAAAATAATCTTGCATAGCACTCTTCATGTTGCAGCGCCAAGCCAGCTTCT
Organism: Sideroxydans sp. CL21; assembly: GCF_902459525.1. Lineage (NCBI taxonomy): Bacteria > Pseudomonadati > Pseudomonadota > Betaproteobacteria > Nitrosomonadales > Gallionellaceae > Sideroxydans > Sideroxydans sp. CL21. The sequence goes on along the minus strand of NZ_LR699166.1, from coordinate 1,569,968 downwards.
CCCGCCCAGCGTTTCACTTGCGACAACGGAACATAATGTATCCATTGCCTTGCCAACAACAAGTCGTGCAATCGGTTGCCCCAAGCTCGCCACCAAGGCCGGGCAGCCATATCCTTATATAATAAAATTCCACCGGGTTTGATCCGTGCAACGGCCTGAATAAATATGTCGCGTTGTTTTACCGTAGGAATGTGGTGCATGACATCTATCATGCTGACCAAATCAAACCGACCATCCGGCAACGCAGTTCGACAGTCGGCGAATTGCAACAAATCTTTGCCGCTGGCCGCACGATAGGCTTGTGCCATACTCTTGGCGCCTTCAAGTGCCTGAAGACTGACATCGCACCCCAAGCCCATAAAAATCTTATTGTTCAGCGCCAACCACGCCAGCAACAATCCATTTCCGCATCCTATGTCCAACACACTTGATCCATCTGGCACGGCGTTCAGCAACGGCTGCATCGGGCATATGGCCGGGCGAGCCGAAATGAGAAATCGGGAAAATGGAGATGCATCGCGATATAGCGCAACCACATCGGATGGGGAAAATTTATGGCCCATGTCGGTCACTTCAACCTTTGTTGGTACAATCGCACGATAGATAGTTTTTCCACACAATGTGTCACAGTTTCCGGTGCATAAAAAAAATGTACATAATAAATTATAAGTACCTATTCAAAGCGTTGTTGTCGCTATCAGTTGTGGCAGTTATTGGCCTGCCTATCAATACCTTTTGGCATTTTACCCTACTGGTTGCTTCGCTAGTATCGATTGTCGCGCTACCAGTCGCAAATGTTACCTCCCGAAAAGCATTGATTTCCATTGCTATCCTGGCTACCGCAATGATCCTGAATTACAGCCTGCCGCGAGCAGCTATAGAAGAGGGGCATAATCTTTTTCTGGCAGATGAAGTACGCAGCAACATATTACCGGACAACCTGCCCCTCCCCGTCTATGCCCGAATGAAGCAGCAGTTTGACCAGGCTTATCCACTAAACAAGCGTTGCGACCCGCACAAAGCTGGATGCTGGCGGTCGCCAATTTGGGCAGAATCAAATTGGGGGAAAAAGGAGTCGATCAAAACTGCCTATGCTCAATCGCTGGATAGTATATTTCGTAAAGCCAAATATAGTCGCGTGGTTGACCAGATAGAATTTTCTGATCTTGACGACTTGCGAGCAGGCTTCGTCAATGAGTTATCCAATAGCTGGTGGGGGGATGATTCTGACATAAAGCGTGCATCCATGCCTTACTTCGTCATGTATGAATTAAATGAAAGAATAGTAGATAGTTTGATGTGCTGGACAGGGGAAGTCATGTGGGAAAATGCTCAAGGAAGTTTTGATACTTTCTACAATGAACGCCTTGCTTGCAGGGCAATTACATCAGCCGACATAGGAAAACGTATTTACGGATTAAGAGTTAATCCAGAGCATCCTCTTGCCATGCAATTGAAGCCCAACACCAAGCTTAAGTTTTCCAATTTGGCTAGAGAAAGTTGCACGCTGATCGCAGTTATTGTTTCATTGATACTGATGTTGCGATGGAGTGCATGGCGCACTATTTTATTCCCCGCCTTATGCATCGCAACGACGGCAGCATTCATTCTTTTGTTTGTTCCAGGCTTAACCCATGGGTATACAATTTTTGTTGGTGGGGATGATGGCCTTACACACGAAGGCTTAGGACGAGAGGTTTTGCGCCATTTGATGACCGGCGACATTTCAAATGCGCTTCGTGGTGAGGAAGATGTATTTTACATGATGCCGGGGATGCGCTACTTTCGAGCGCTTGGATTTGTGGTTTTCGGTGAAACCAACTTTGGCTATATGGCCATGATGTTGATTTTGCCGCTGGTCGTCTTTAGCGTAGCGCGATTATTGCTGCCGCGATCTTGGAGCTTCGCAGTTCTGGCCTTGACCAGCAGCTTAATTTTTCAATTCATAACATCCGCCAACTATGGTTATGCCGATCCGATGGGATATGTGTTTTTTTTGATTGCAATATGGCTGACACTTAGCCCGTCGTCCAATCTAATTACCCGTTGGTTAGGATTCATCTTTTTGGCGTTGTCTGTATTTGTGCGGCCGAATTTAGCGATTGCGGCTGTGCTGTTAATACTCGTTCACTTTTGGCAATCTACCCGCAACATATCACTGCGAGACGCTTTACTTTCTTCCAGCGGCTTTGGACTAATTTTGCTGGTGCCAATACATAATTACGTATTTGGACACCGATTCGTCCCTCTCACGTCGGCTGCAAGCATACCGGAAAATTTGAAAGCAGCACCTTTGACATATATCCACGCAATAACGGAAGTGGTTACAGGCCATTGGTCAGGTGCGAATATGGATGTAATCAAGGAACACCTGCTTAAATATAGATCCTCATGGGAAATTTTATGTATTGTGATGGTGCTGGCCGCATGGACATATCGGAAACGAGTGCATGCACCCATGACTAATGGAATGCTGCTAGTCACTGTGGGTATGTTTCTCCCATTCTTGTTTTATAGTGCATCTGGCCGCTATCATCTGCTAGCTTGGTTATTTGCCATCATTGTCGGGGTCGGTTATATTTTCTTAATACGTACAAGTCTCCACAACACTGCTGAGTCTCGATGATGAAAATAGGTCAAACATCAAGATTGCAAATGGTGAATAAGACGGGATGTGACAACCTTCCAATTTTTCTTTTTCGATTGGATGTCTCGCACTGGCTTGTCTAGACTCTTCTGATCTTCCATTTTTCACAATGCTGGCTGCCCGAAAATGGTGTCAAAAAGAGTCACTCAAACTGGCTGATTCACACCCGTTTGTATGACTGCTTTGTAGTCGTAATGCAGACACCAATTAGTCCAGATTTCTATAACTGCTTTGTGTCGTTATTTGTGTTCGCCAATGTCCGTTTCGCGGCAACTAATTCGTTAAGCGCTATAACCGGGGTGGGTTAATAGTGTGAGTTCGAAGAAGTCAGGAGCGGACGCTCCCGCAGACTAAAACGAAATCATTTTCAGTAAACCACGAGGGGTCGGTATGGCCGAAAAAGCGATGTCATTTCTACCAGGACTCTAAAGCTTTCCTTGGCAGATTTATTTGCTTACTCAACAACTCTACCAAACTTTCGAAGCCTTCCAGATATCTTGCCTGGCTATCTCCAGTCTTCCGAAGTCGTAATGGCAAATATTTTTCACCTTTCGCAATTGACAATCAGCACAACTTTGAGGGACTTCGATTTGCCGATTCTCTTCTTTGCCTTGCATTTTGCAGAATGATTATTCGCTTCTGATTATCGGACTGCGACCATACGCAGATTTCCTGCAATGACCGAAAACAGCCCAGGCAAATATCATCGTCATTCAAGCAGCAATTGCGTATGCAGGGGGACTGCTCAATGCGTTCACTTTCATTCAACTGCGTCTCCTTCACCGGCATTGCTTGATTTCGCCCATACACTGCATGGCACAAATTCCTGAATGTTGCTTATTTTCAATCTCGCGCAAAGCGGGCGGTCATCGGGTAGAGGGCTTCCACCTCCCGGTAACTGCACCCTGCCGGGCGCTCAAATAAAAAGGGCTGGCACGTCCAGCGCCAGCCCGGATATTTTGCAGCTGCGCCGATCAGCGAACTTGCTGGTCTATGCTTATTTTGATTCCACTGCTACCCAATGCAAGCGGTTTGCTCATACCCATCAGATCGCCGGGCTGAGGCATCGCATTGCCTGATTTCGAGACGCGCGCCACGACCACCACCTGATCGAAGTTGGACATTTTCATTGCCGGCGACATGGCCATGCTATCGTCCAAGCTGAACTTGACCGGCAGGTCTTTGACCTGCTTGCGCAGAATCGCCAGCGGCATCTTCGGTCCCTCTGCTGCGCGTGCCAATACGAACACGGTGTCCTCCGGGCTCACCTGGCTCTTCAATGCGTCTGTCAGATTCACGGTTCCGGTGATCCGCTCCTTGCCTGCAGCCGCCTGTGCAGTAGCGGGTGGTTCATTGATCTGTTCAAGTGCGGGAGCAACCTTGCCACCCTTGCTCTGGGCAAGCATCTGGCGTGCCTGTTGCAAGCCTTCTTCAATCATTTTTGCATCATCGCTTCCTGGCTGGATCTGCTTCAATAGCTTCCCCCAATACCCGATGGCGGCAGCATAATCTCCACGTTCCATTGCAGCGGTTCCAGCTAGCGCCAGCGCTTTGGGAAAATTCGGATCGATCTCCAGTGCACGATCCAGCAGTTTGGTTGGTGCCCCGACAAGAGTACTGTGCGTCATCGCCAGCGCATCGGCGTAATCGGCCCACAACCCGGCCTCGTTCGGGACAAGTCTGGTCAGGCTGTCGTACTTCTTGGCACCATCTACATAGCGGCCGAGTTCGACATAGGAACGTGCCAGGATGAACAGCATTTCCGGGTCGTTAGGATTCTGGGCAGACTTTTCTTCCAGCGCCTTGAGACTGGCCTCGTCACGCACGATACCGCCACCGCCGCTAAACGCTGCCTGCGGCAGCAGGGCATTCGGATTCCCTATTTTCAGATACAACCCGACCGAGGCAAGCGGCAACAGCACTGCCAGGACGACAGCCGTGATCTTGAGGGGATGCGGTTTATTGGACACTTCTTCGCTTTTGGAACCTCCCACTTCATCCAACAGCCGTGCCTGCAGTTCGCGCTTGCCCTGCTCGTGCAATTCGGGGGTGAGCAGACCATTTTTCAGGTCGCTATCCATTTCCGTAATCTGGTCGCGCAATATCTCCAGATTCGCGGCATCGCGCTCTACAGAATTGCTTTTGGAAATGCCGCGCCACAGCGGTATTGCGACAAACAGAATGGCGACGATCGATAAGACCGCGCAGATGAACCAGAATAAAGTCATTTATTTGTTACCTTCTTCGTTAAGTAAGGAGGCGGCACGTTGTTGCGCTTCGGGAGTGAGCACGGTTTCCTGAACGGTCCGGCGACGTTTGCGCACTTGGAACACCAGCACGCCGACGCCAAGCAGCAACATCGCGAACGGGCCGAACCAGAGCAGCAAGGTATAACGTTTCATCGGCGGATCGTACAACACGAAATCGCCGTAACGAGCGACGAGATAGTCGATGATCTCCTGGTCGCTTTTACCCTTCAGCATCATCTCGCGCACTTCCTGGCGCAGGTCTTCCGCCAGTTCGGCATGAGAGCTCGCCAGGGATTCGTTCTGGCAAACCAGGCAACGCAGCCTCTCCGCCAGTCCGATCATGCGTTTTTCCAGCACGGGATTGGCTGCGAGGTCCTTAGCTTCACCCGCATAGGAGAAGACCGGCAGCAAACAGAACAACAGAATTAGCAGTTTTCTCATTTGCGCTCCAGCTCCGCAACCATGGGCAATATCTTTTCGTTCAGGCTCTGGCTTGTGACGGGTCCGATCTGTTTGTAGCGGATGATTCCCTGCTTGTCGATCACGTAAGTCTCGGGCACGCCGTAAACTCCATAGTTGATACCGACACGCCCGTCCCTGTCCATCACGTTCAGTGTGTAGGGATTGCCAGCCTGGTTAAGCCACATCTCAGCGTCTTCCTTCTTGTCCTTGTAATCCAGGCCATAGATCGGAACGACATTTTGCTGCGACAAAGACAACAGCAGCGGATGCTCTTCCTTGCACGAGACGCACCAGGACGACCAGACATTAAGCAGCCAGACCTTGCCCTTCATTTCTTCCGGACCGAAATTCTTCGCGTTGTCGTGCAACTGAGGCAGGTTGAATGCGGGCGCAGGCTTGTCAATCAGCGGCGACGGGACTTCATGCGGATCAAGCCCCAACCCGACGTACAGAAAACCCGCCAATACCAAAAAAATCACCAACGGCAAAATGAAACGCATCATGCTGTCTTCTCCCTCAATTGCTCTCCGCCCACGCTGGCGGCCTGCGTTTTGCGAGCGTGAATTCGATAGCGACGGTCGCTGATCGCCAATACACCACCCATAGCCATCATCAGGCAACCGAACCAGATCCAGTCCACGAAAGGCTTGATATAAACACGCACGGCCCAGGCAGTGGTGCCGGGAATCGGCTCGCCCAGCGATACATACAGGTCGCGCGTGAGTCCCGGTTGAATGGATGCTTCGGTCATCGGCATGCCGGAAACGTTGTACGCACGCTTTTCAGGATGCAACTCGGTCACCAGATTGCCACCCTTGCTGACGGTCACCCGGCCTTGCGATGCCACATAATTGGGGCCGGGCACGTCGATCACGCCGTCGAAGCGGAACTCATATCCACCGGCCTCGACCGTGTCGCCGACATCCATGCGCACGTCGCGTTCGGTCTCGTAACCTTTGACCATCGTCACGCCGATAATGAACACGGCAATGCCAAGGTGAGCCAGCAACATGCCGTAGTAGCTGCGGGAAGGTGTTTTTAAACGTAGCAACAAATCGCCGGAACCGGCGATGCGCTTGCGCAGATCGAGCAGCGATGTGGTGACGACCCAGGCGGCCAGCAACAATCCGAGTGCGATTAGCGGTGTCCATTTACCCATGACCAAGGGCAACAGCAAGGCGATGACCATGCTGGCGCCCAGCGCCCAGCGCACGCGCTGCCAGATATCCGGCACAGTCGCATGTTTCCAGCGTGCGATCGGACCCATGCCCATCATCATCACCAATGGAACCATCAGGGGAACGAACACGGCATTGAAGTACGGAGGACCAACGGAAAGCTTGCCGAAACCCAGCGCATCCATGAACAGCGGATACAGCGTCCCCAAGAACACGGAAGCGGACGCCACGGACAACAGCACATTGTTGGCGAGCAGCATCGACTCGCGCGAGATGAGGTCGAATTTGCCGCCCAACCCGATCTTGGGTGCCCGCCATGCGAACAGCAGCAAGGATGCGCCGATGACCACCACCAGGAAGGTAAGAATGAAAATGCCGCGCTTGGGATCGGTTGCGAACGCGTGCACAGAAGTCAGCACGCCCGACCGAACGAGGAACGTCCCCAACAGACTGAGCGAGAATGCGGCAATGGCCAGCAAGACCGTCCAGCTCTTGAACGCCCCGCGCTTTTCCGTCACCGCCAAGGAATGGATCAGAGCCGTGCCAGCCAGCCAGGGCATGAACGAGGCATTCTCCACCGGATCCCAGAACCACCAGCCACCCCAGCCCAATTCGTAATATGCCCAAACGCTACCCAACATGATGCCGATGGTGAGGAACACCCACGCCACGGTAGTCCACGGACGCGACCAGCGCGCCCAGGTTGAATCGAGTTTCCCCCCTAACAAGGCCGACAGCGCAAACGAAAATGCCACCGAAAATCCGACATACCCCATGTACAGCATCGGCGGATGGATCACCAATCCCGGATCTTGCAGCAACGGATTCAGATCGTTTCCGTCCATCGCCGCAGGCAACAGGCGATCAAACGGATTGGATGTCAGCAGCATGAACAGCAGGAAACCGGTGGAAATAAGCCCCATCACACCGATCACGCGCGCCACCATTTCTTGCGGCAGATGGCGGCTGAATGTGGCGACAGAAACCGTCCACACGGTCAGGATGAACGTCCACAGCAACAGCGACCCCTCGTGGCCGCCCCAAAGCGCTGCCACGCGGTACTGAATCGGCAATTGCGAGTTGGAATGCTGGGCAACGTACAGCACGGAAAAATCGTTGTTCACGAAGGAATACACCAGACAGCCGATGGCGACCGTGACGATGACAAACTGGCCAACCGCCAATGTGCGTGCCGTGCCCATCATCACCGTATTGTTGCGTGCCGCTCCGATGATGGGCATCACACCTTGAATGATGGAAAGAAACAAGGCGACGATGAGTGCGAAATTACCGATCTCTGGAATCATACTGAGGCTCTCAAAAATTATTTGGTTACGGGATAGGCGGCGGACGGAGCGTTGCCCGGCTGAGCTGCTGCGGTTTTTGCTGCTTCCGCCTTCTTCAATGCATCGGCGGCTTCAGGCGGCATATAGTTTTCATCATGTTTGGCCAGCACTTCTTCGGCGCGGAACACGTTGCCATCCTCCAGCTTGCCCTGGGCGACAACGCCTTTGCCTTCCTTGAACAGGTCGGGAAGGATGCCGACGTAGACCACGGGCATGGTTTTGGTCGTGTCCGTGATCATGAAATGCACAGTCAAGCCGTCCTTCTCTCTCTGCAGGCTGCCCTTTTCAACCAGTCCGCCGATACGGAAGCTTCGTCCCTGCGGCGCTTCCTTGTTATAGACCTGGGTCGGCGTGAAATACAGGCTGACGTTATTCTTCAGCGCAAACAGCACCAAACCTACCGCCGCGCCAACCAGCGCGAGGCCTGCCACAATGAACATCAATCTCTTCTTCCTGGGCGTCATGCCGCTTCTCCTGTCTTGTCGTCACCCATTTCATCGCGCATCAGCCGCAACTCGCGCAGAGCATTTTTCCTGCGGTTGCGTACCAACACGATCTCGACACCCAACACGAACAAAGCCACGCCGTATGATCCCCATACGTAGAAGGCATAACCGTTCATGGCAAAAAATTCAGACCAATTCATGACCGCACCTCCGACAGAGCGAATGGGTCGCTGCGCAGCAGCGGGGATCCCATCGGCCTACCCCTTGCGGGTACCTTACTGGTAAAACTACTAGCCAATCCACTAAGCCAGCAAGCTGCCAAGTGGCTGGTTATGGCGAAGCCAGCAGATTGCGGGATAACCAGCGACTTGGCTGCGACTCTTTGCAGCCTAGTCGAATGGCTAGTTGATTTATCCAGGAGGTGCGATGCGGTCATTCCCGCACTCGTCGCCCCCCCTCTCCTCAATCCTCTCCCGCTTGCGGGAGAGGAGGCGATTGCTCTTTCCCCCCTTGGGGGAAAGTTGGATAGAGGGCTGGCGCACCGTGTCATGACCGCACCTCCGGCAGGCTGTTCACCCAGGTGGTATTGGCTTCGCGTTCCAAGATGATGCTTCTCACCCTGGCCAGGCTCATGGCAATGACATACAGCCAGCATGCGGCCAATAACGCAAATATGGCCTCTTGCATGGCAATGTGCATGCTGGTTCCGCTGAACTTGATGGTGGAGCCCTGGTGCAACGTGTTCCACCACTTCACCGAGAAATAGATGATCGGCACGTTCACGGAGCCGACGATGGCAAGCAAGGCACTGGCTTTGTCCGCACGGCGAATATCGTCGATGGAGGCATGCAGGGAAATGAAGCCCAGATACAAGAACAGCAGAATCAATTCGGAAGTCAGGCGCGCATCCCACACCCACCACGCGCCCCACATCGGCTTGCCCCACAGGGCACCTGTCCATAGCGAAATGAAGGCGAACAGCGCGCCGGTCGGCGCCAGGGCTTGCGCCATCATGGCAGAGAGCCGTGTCTTGAAGATCAGCCCCAGTGCCGCATAACCCGCCATGATGAGGTAGATGAACATGGACAGGATGGAAGCCGGAACATGTATGAACATGATGCGATAGGCTTCACTCTGCACTGCGTCGGTGGGTGCAACGAAGAAACCGATATAGAGGCCGATGACGAACAAGATCGCAGAGGGCCACGCAAAAAATGGAATCAGCTTGCCTGCCAGACCGTAAAAGGTGGTGGGTGCCGAGTATTTAAACCAGTTGATTGCCAAATCTCTACTCCATAGAAATACGTAACGCCTGCGCCGCCACGAACGGTGTAAACACCAGAGCGAACAACATGAACGCCCCCAGCAACGACAAGTTGGAAACAGCACTCATCCCGCTGTTTACCGCATCCACTGCGCCCGCGCCGAAGATCAGCACCGGAATGCACAGCGGCAACACCAGCAACGACACCAGCACACCGCCGCCGCGCAGTCCCAGCGTGAGCGCCGCACCGATAGCCCCGATCATGCTCAGTATGGGCGTTCCCAGCAACAGCGCGACCACCAGCATCCACAACGCCTGCGGCGACATATCGAACTGCAATCCCAGCACCGGCGCAATCAGCACCAAGGGGAGGCCGGACAGCATCCAGTGCGCTACGATCTTGCCCAGCACCAAGGCGGTGAGCGATTGCGGAGCCAGCAGCATCTGCTCCAGCGTTCCATCCAGATAGTCCGCCGAAAACATGCGTGGCAGAGACAACATGGAAGACAGCAGTGCCGCAACCCACACCACGCCGGAGGCCATCTTGCGCAACATCTCCGGTTCCGGCCCGACGCCCAGAGGGAACAGACTCACCACCATCACAAAAAAGATCAGTGTAGTCAGCACATCGGCACGGCGACGCATCGCCAGCAACAAATCGCGCCGGATTACCAATCCCAGCAACCCGAACAGCGAGAGCTTGTTCATGACAGCACCTTCGACACGTTACTGGTGAAACTACTAGCCAATCCACTAAGCCAGCAAGCTGGCAAGTGGCTGGTTATGGTAAAGCCAGCCGTTTGCGGGAGAAGGTGCTGCACTGTCATTCCCGCACCCATCGCATTCGCGCACCGTGTCATGACAGTGCCAACTGCCGCATCTGCACGCCCGCCACTTGCAACGGCTGGTGCGTGGTGAAAATCGTCATGCCCCCGTTCGACAGATGTTCGCCGATTAGTTCCTGCATCAGCCCCACAGCCCCCACATCGAGTGCGGTCAATGGTTCATCCAGTATCCACAAATGCGCATCGCTAGTCAGCAAACGCGCCAATGCCACCCTGCGCCGCTGCCCTTGCGACAACACCCGCACCGGCAGATGTTCACGACGCTGCAAGCCCATACGGCGCAATACGGCAATGGCCTGCTGCTCGCTCACCGTATAGCCCGCCAACCCAGCGCTCATTTGAAGATTTTCCAGCGCGCTCAACTCGTCTTTAATGGCATTCAAGTGCCCCAGGTACAACAGCTCTGCGAAATAATCTTCGCCCAGTTCTCGAACACGCTTGCCGCGCCAGAGAATCTGGCCCTCGTCCGGCTGGATGAAACCGCACAAGGTACGCAGCAAACTGGTCTTGCCGCTACCGTTCGCCCCTTGCACCTGCATGATTTGTCCGGGATGCAGCGTAAAACTCAATCCGGAAAACAACCGATGGTCGCCGCGACTGCACGCGAGATTGCCGACTTCCAGCATGTAGGGAAAACCCCGAAATGAACAGCGGGGAATTATATACGATTAAACGGGGGGCTTCACTCATCCAACTGAAACAGCGCGGCCAAAGCTTCACAGGGAATAACCACTCTGCAAACTTGCACAAGACCAGACTTTTTGAGCGAGGTTGACTGCGGACGTATCACTTCATTTGCTCAATAGTATCCACAAAAACAATCACATCAAATTTACGATTCAGCGACTTGCTATAGAATCCGGACATCGCCACTCCGTTGGAATACTTGACTGTTACCCCCTTGGCGACTTTCGTCTTATAAACCGCAAGCCACAGCGGGCCCTTTTCTGTAGTCACCTGAAGGTAGGTATACGTGTCCGTGTCGATCACTTCCAGCACCGTGCCGTTATTCACCAGTTGGGTATCGGCAGGAATTTCCCTGGTATGACCGGGCGGCATACCCGTCCCAGTCGTGGTCAACATGCCACCATGCGGCAAGTAAACGGCTTCACTTGGCTGAATAGCATTCTTACCCTCCGTTTGTGCGGCAGCAATGCCCGATATCGAAACGAAAGCTGCCAACAAAAGTAATTTGCTCAAAGAAAATTCTCCTTAACTATCAATCAAGTCATACGAATTTGAAGCTTGCCCTGAGTCGAATTCAAAAAAATGGGGCCAAGCTATGGCCCCAATGAGTCGCTCAAGAAACATTTACAACTTGTAGTTCAGCATCACACCAAAGGTGCTGACGTGGTAGTTCATCGGACCGGAATCCAGCAGCAATGTATTGGCATCGTACGCGGCCATTACGTTGTGCATTACACCGTCATAGTGCCAATCCGCGATTCGCATACTCTCGAAACGATACGTCGCACGAATAGTGGTTTTCTTATTGATATTCCTGACCAGGTTCAGAGCCAGGGTGTTTTGCAGCGTAGTCATGTCAGGCAAAGCACTGCCCGCAAGCGCGGCCATTGCCGAGTTATTGGCGGCAATGGCGCTGAATGCGGTGGAGCCGAAGTCGTAAGAAATATGAGTGTTGCTCTTTGAAAACGTATAGTCGATTCCGAGTCTGGCGAAACCCAAATCTTCCTGCAAACCCAGCCCGATTACATCGTTGCGATCGGTAGTATTCGAAGTCCATGTATCGGTGTATGGGCGCGCTCCGTTCAGTCCGGTCGTCGTATCGGAACATGCGGAATACCCGTAAGCAGCCAGATTGGCCATCGTGCAGGATGCGGCCCCTGCCACTCCGGAGTTCATCGTCATTGACTTGCTGCCCTGCTGATAATTGTAGAAAGCGGTAATGATGCTGCTGATCGAAGGCTGGAAGTTGAGATCGAACCCAATCGAATCCTGATTGTCTTTTTTCAAGCCATAAAAAGAATCCGTATAGTTGGCTCTTTTGACCTGCATATTCACACCCACGTCCATGTCTTCCGTTGCCATGACGTTAACGCGAGTGTTCAGGATGTTCTGGTTGCGGTCTGCCTGATCGTATTTGCGGAAGAAGGACGAATAACGACTGAACAGGTTTGCATTGAGCGTTGGATATGTCGAACCGTTGACCAGCAAGCCTGCACCTGTCGTTGGATTCATATTGGCAAGCTGGGTCACCACATCCAACCCGGGCAAGCCGGTACCCAAATCCGCGAATGTCCGGTATTTGTATGCGCTTCCGCGCTTGGTGTCGTTCTCGAAAGAGATGCGCAGGGTCGTGTCCCACAAATCGCGATTGACGAATCCGAGCTTGATTTTGTTTTCCCAGGTCTTGTCACGCTCTCTGAAGTTGCGATAGAAGTCCTCACGCTCAAGAGCCCCGTTCACGCTGCTTGTCCGGGTCAGATCGTAATCGGCGGAGAGACCGTAATTTGCCTGTCTGGTAGACCGCGCCTGACCGAAGACAGGAATGTTGGAACCGTTGGCAAGGATGGCCGACGAACATCCGGGAACAACCGGATAGCCGGGTAGCGCATAGCAGCTGCCTGCCACAGCCCCGGGTGCTATCACCAAATCAGCAGCGCCGGTACCGTTGCCGGTGCTGGGGCCGCGACCGAACTGGCCGGTGAGCGGGTTATAAGCAACATATCCGCCCTTGTTGGCCGTATCGTAGAAACGGTAACTTCCCTTCACGTTAAGATCCTCGATCGGGTTCAGGGACAAACCAAGATTGATCATCTTGTTGTCGATGCGCTGATTCGCAGTCTTCTGGCTCAATGCGTTGGTGGTGTTCCAATTGCTGACCAATAATGAATTGGCTGCATAACCAGGATTTGCGCCGGTGAAACCCGTCACGCCGGCAGCTGCCAGATCGGCATTCTGGGCGTCCGAAATAGGGGCTAACAAGGTATCGTTCTGGCGATTCGATCCATAAGAAACAGCTGCGGTAAACCGGCCCTTCCAGAGATCAGGCAAGCTGCGGGCAAACTCGCCCTTGAGGTTGAACGCATCATTGTCCGGGGGCAGGTCGAAAGTTGCGTGCTGTATGGCCCCTTGCGGTGCCGCAGAGCCCAGCAGCGCATACTGGACATTCAGCGTGTTGATGTTATTGCGGAATATGGAAGCAGATGCGCGCAGATTGGCCTGAGTCAGCTCATCCGAATAAGTGAGGCCTGCCAGCATGTCATGCGTCTTGTAATCGATCGGTTCCGCGATCTCGGTCGAGACATTGCCGTCGTTCATTGCAAAAGGCCGCGCACCCACGCGTTTTTCCAGCGTGTAGCTGACATAAGCTTTCACGCTGTCGGTCAGTTTGATATCGGCACGTGTGCCGCCTTTTTTCCGCACCAGACTCAATTCGCTGTAGGGAGTTGCGGCCAATTTGGCTGCAATGGCGGCAGCCATGTTGGATTGCACCGCGCCTGTCGCGCCAGCACCGGTAGCAACAGGAATGACCCCGGCTGCAGTCATCGTTCCTGTTGTTCCGTTAATCCCGGCCAAAGCGGAAGCATTGGCATACGTTTTGCCACCATAACTCCAGCACGGTGCCGTCGGTGTACAAGCAGCGGTACCCACGGTAGGGGAACCCGTCGTGACCATGGTTGGCATGGGTAGCCCGGTAGTCAGATTGCCCGTACCTTCGCCGCTGTAGAGCGATTTCCATGTGTCGGTAAAAACGTGCATCGTTTCGTTGTAAAAAGTCTTCACCTTCCAGCTGCCATATTTGCCGGTCGTAAAGTCGTAAAACTGGTCCTTGCGGCCCACACCGCCGCCGTTGATGGTGAAGTAACGCGCTCCTTCGGAATCCTCCGACAAATTGAAGTTATTGAAATAGATTCCGTTCCGCTGATCCGAATATTCGGTTCGTTTCGCATACGGCGTGGAGTCACTTTGTTGCATAACGCCGATATCTATTCCACCCGCAAGCTGGCCTTTGGGCGCCTCCGGTTTGTCTACCATGGGAATGCTGTACATCTGGCCAGAAGGCGAACGCTGGACGGCCGACATATCTTCATCCATCTGCGTGGGGCCGGAAAGATAACCCGGGTTGGAAGCATTGCCGTTAACCGTATCCACACCTACTGCGGTATCTGCCAATGCAGACAGGCTTGCCATCTGTGCGAGTGCGGCACCGATGCAAAGCGTAATCAATTTCATACGCGGGCTGTTATTCATTAAAAACCTCCGGTCGCAATTTGTTTCGACTTTTTCAAAATGTTTGATTGCTTTCATCTCGTCGTTTCCTTTTCGGATCAGCGCTGGAATCGCGCGCCACCCGGATCGTTGCTACCGTGGATCATGCTGTGGCAGTTCTGGCAGGAACGGCCGGTCATACGTTTGGAGGCAAGAATCGTTGCTCCGCTGTTGGCCTGCAGACCTGCATTGGTTTGGCCCAATGAAGTTGGATCACCATTCACGACGTTGCCCGTCGTGTTGTTACCCCAAACCAGGTGACCCATTGAGCCAGTCGTGCTGTGGCAACCGGAACACAGGAAGGGACGCGTCTGGACGAGCAATTTGTCGTTGTTCGAGCCGTGCGGAACGTGGCAATTCATGCAGTTTTCCCGGACGGGAGCGTGTTCCCACAGGTAGGGACCGCGCTTCTCGGCATGGCAGGTGTAGCAGAGCTCATTGACGCTATCCGCCTTGAGCAGGCGCTTATTGGAAGTGCCATGCGGGTTGTGGCAGTCCTCGCAGGTCATCTTTCCTTCAGGCACCGGCATATGCGACTTCTTCTTGAATTCGGCGCGCTGCTGCTGGTGACAGGTCTGGCAGGTCTCGGTAATGCTCGGCTTCTTCAGCAAGCCGCCGGAGGAGAATTTGGCCATCGGATTGTGGCAGTCGCTGCAGGCCAGCTTATTGGTCTGGTGGATGGATCCTTCCCAGAATATGCGCTGCCCGCCCTTGTGGCAGTTCAGGCATTGCCTGTTCATCTTATCGACCGGAGTCCCCCACCCTTTGGAGAATCCGATCAGCAGGCTGCGATCTTTGGTATTTTTTGCATGAAGCGAACCGGGACCGTGGCATGCCTCGCAGACCGTCTTTTCGGTTTCGTTGCTTGGATTTTCGCGGAAAGTTTTAGCGTGAAGCGTGTGCCCGAAACTTTTGTTCTCTGCATCGTGGCAACCGGTGCATACCTTCTCACCGACATAAGTTGCAGGTTGCTTTGTCGTCGAAGCCAATACCGGTACCGGCACATCTATCGCTGCCGGTTCGGCCATCGTAACTCCCGATGCAGCGGGCTCAGCGGCAATCGCTGCCCCCGCCACCAGCCACAATACGGCTATCACAGCCACGATTGCGTTATTGCAAATGAATCGCTCCCTGATCATCTTGCTACCCCTAATTTGAATTAATGACTCTGAGCACGGGCTCAAATATTTCCGGAAACTCGGTGATGACAACCCAATCACGTGGAAATATCGGAAGACCGCACTCGAATTAATTCTATAGAGCGCATCTGTTTTTTAACTGACTTATGCCGACGAATACTGACAAATGCTGACATGTGCGCGAGGCACACAAGGAACGCTGGAGAGACAACTCAACACGGAAATTATCAGGCACTTTTCCTGTTCAGAGGCTGACAAAAATTGACCGGAACTGACGCAGACTGACGTTGAAGCGGGAGATTTACAGCGGGATGCAAGGGCAACCCTTGCGAAGAATCAGTTCACGACTGTGAGCGGACGAATGAATTGGTAACCCATGCCGCGCATCGCCTGCAAAGGGTTGCGACCGTCTTCCAGCAGCGGAAGCTTGCGCCGCAGTCGGCTGATGTTCGCTTCGAGCGCGCGCGGGTCGTAAGCAATCGGGTTCTTGCCCAGCGCACGAATCAAAGTATCACGGTCCGCCTGGCCGTTCTGCGTATTCGCCAGGGCCTGCAACAGGAGCAGCTCCAGGCCGGATAGCGGAATGGCAGGAGCATCGGGTGGCACCAGCTCTGAACGGGCCACCTGGATGCGCCACGTTTCTGCGCTGGGCACAGCTGGCTTAAGGCGAAGAGACAGATTATCGATTAGCGCCAGCAATTCGGCGAAGTTGATCGGCTTGATCAGGTAATCGTCCGCTCCGGCACGTCTGCATTCCACCCGGTCAACGCCCAGGCTGCGCGCGGTCACCATGACCAGGCCAATGCCGGTCCCGAACTTCTTGCGCAGGCGCAAGGCAAGCTCGACGCCCGTTTCACCGGGGAGGTTGTAGTCCAGCAGTGCAATGTCAGGAACAAATTGCAGATGCTTATCGAGCTCTACGCCGCTGCCGACCGCTAGAACCTCATGTCCCGCGTACATCAAAAACGAATGCAGCTCTTCCTGCTGTCCAATATCGTCTTCAACTATGATAATGCGCGCCATATTCTCACTTCGTATCCGGAGACCAACAACCGATGCCCAATTTAAACAATCGCAGCGCCGCCGCGCAAGCATTTTCTCGCTCACGGCAATATCTGGTCGGCTTAAGCCTGCAAAGCCGATTTCTGCTGATCATGGGTGCCTCATCGGTATTTATATCACTGCTCTTCTTCGCGATGTTCAACAATTTTACCGAACGCTTGCTGGCACGTATCGGATCGCGCTTTGCCATCGAACAATCGCTCTTCGACAAGGAGCGCAGCTTGAAGCCGCTGAGAAGTGAAATGGCAGCGGCAATCCAATCGGCCGGCAACCCGGCTATCAGGGAATGGGCAGCCAACGAGGATAGTCCCGAATTCCAGCGCAGAGCCATGGACGCGCTACACAATCGTTTTCAAAGCGAGAATTATTTTGTTGCGATTTTGAAATCGGGCAGGTTCTATTATATTGATGAGGCAAAGTCAGGCAGGCGGAAGCAAATGCACTACACCCTTGACCCGGCAGCCCAGGACGACGCGTGGATATTCGAATTTATCAAGAGCGGCGAAGACCGTGGAATCAAAGTTTCGTCCAACCGCAAACTTGGCGTAATCAAGTTATGGGTCATGGCCTCCATACGGAAAGAAAATAAAATAGTCGGCATACTCGGCACGGGCATCAATCTGTACGAGTTCACCAGCAATGCCTCCACTGTTCACCTGCCCGGCGTAACCAACATGTTCATCGATAGCAACGCCAACGTGCAGGTGTACAACGATGTCACCCACTTTGACTTCCCGAGCGTGCCCAATTTTTCCGAACCCGAGCATGTACACCTGCAGATACTGGGAAAGTCGGCGGGCAAGGAGTGGCTGCATCAAACCATCCATAAACTCCAGGATGGCAAACACGGCGTGGAAACGGAATTTGTGGAAATCAATGGAAAGCGCTATCTGGCGGGTTTGAATGCACTGCCTGAAATCGGCTGGTACGACCTTACCTTGCTTGACCTGTCAGTTCTGTTACCGCAAACAGAATTTATCAAAATGTTGCTGGCCATTATCGCCGGCACCTTGGGGCTCTTGTTGATTCTGGCCCTTTCTCTGCATAAACTCGTTCTTAAACCGATCGCAATGCTGACCGATATGGTTTCCCGCATCCGCCGCGGCGATTTCAGTTCCAGACCTATCAAGAAAAGTCGCGGTGAAGTATATGAGTTGATCCGGCAGTTTCACGAAATGGCTGGCGCAATTCAAAATACACAACAGTGGCTCGAAGACGAGATCGAAAAGCGGACCCGCCAGCTCAGCGATGCACAAAAGGTACTTGAGATTTCGCTCCGTCATGAACGGGATGGGCGCGAAACTCAAGCCAATCTCATGGCCTTGATGGCACATGAAATGCGCAGCCCCGTCGCGGTCATCAGCAATACCGCACAGATGCTGAACATGCTGGCCCGATCCGAACACCCCGACTTGCTGCCGCGCATAGAAAAGATCATGAGTTCGGTCAGGCAGCTCTCGGGGCTGATGGATAATTTCCTTACCGAAAAATGGCTGGATATGGACAAACGCGGGCTTAACCGGGAGATGGGCGATCTCAATCAGCTCTGCGCTGAAGTCACTGAACGTTTTGTTGAAAATTATGCGCGCTTCGTTCATTTTGGGCCATTGGACGGCGATGCCCGCATTTGCGCAGACTGGCAACTGATTCAGATCGCTGTGCTCAATTTATTGGATAACGCCCACAAGTATTCATCCCGCAATGATGAGATTTGCCTGAATGTTCATTCCGAAAAACCGGGTATGCTGTGTATCGAGGTGAGTGATCACGGAGCGGGTATATCTCCCGACCTTCAACAACACGTTTTTGAGAAATATGCGCGCGGGCGGCATGAAGCCGACATTATAGGAAGTGGTCTCGGACTCTATCTGGTCAACTGGATCGCCAGATTTCACGGTGGACTAATCGAGGTTTCGTCGATCGAAGGGCAAGGCAGCACTTTTCTCATGTGTTTGCCGCTGTGCAAACCTGATTCGGCAGATGATCAGAAAACCCGTTCTGACTGATATCACAAAAATCTACCGGGATTGAAATCGGGGCACTCTGTCCCGATTCCCCCCGGTCCAACCCTAAAATTCCTTTTCAACTGCCCCCTGAATTCCCTGCACCGATGGTGAGGTGCCCAAATTGGCGGATAGTTTCAGGTTACCCAGGTCGGCCGGTTCACCCGCCTGCTTTTCAGGCGCGGATTGCGCAACGACTATTTTGCCGTTGTTTGCAGAGTTCTCCGTCCTTGCATTCGAACCCACACCCCCGAACCACATACCCGCCACAAGCAACAACATGGCGGACAAGGCGACTTGAGAGAAACGATTGATCCGGTGCGTCTTGCTCAGCCGTTGCAGCAACTTTCCAGTTTCCAGCTGAATCTTGGCCTGATGCAATTCTTCTTTCACTTTTTCGGTCAGGCCACGTTCCAGCTCCTCACTTTGGCGCAACGCAGCGATGGCCTGCTCCTGCATTGCCATCCTTTCGTTGACGGCCTGGTGCGCCAGCAATTCCGCAAAATCGCGCCTGCGCGTCAGTTCGGCGGCCTGTTGTTCGGCGGCGATACGGCCTTCTGTCGCTTCAATTGCCAAACGTTCTGCTTCGATACGCACATTGCATGCGGCAACCAGACGTTCTTCGGCTTCCCGATTCTGCTGTACCGATAGAAGATACTGTTGTTCCAGGGCCTGGTTCTGCTGCTCCAGCTCCAACCTGGTCGTCTCCTCCCGTTCGCGTTCTGCAATGAGCCGCTTGTTTTCTTCGGCAACCGCGATGCGCTGGCGCACCAGTGCAGCCACACGCTCGGCCGCAGCCCGCTCTTCCGCATCCCTGTTCTGCTGATCCAATAACAGCTGTGCAGTCTCCTTGCTTTCGCGCTCTTCAATGCGACGCCTGGTCTCCTCTGCTACAGCGGTGCGTTGGCGTGCCTGCATCACTGCGCGCGCCTCGGCTTGCATGGCCTCTTCTTCGGATTTGATAGCCAGCGCCAGTGATTCAGCCTTCAACTTTGCCATGTTGAGTGCACGAATCTCCAGATCTTCCTTTTCTTTCGCTGTTGCGATCATTTTTTCCGACATTGCCTGTTTGGCTACAGCCGCTTCCTGTGCGCGCACTTCGGCGGCGATGCGCTCATTGTCTGCTTCAATGGCGCGCAGCTCGGCATCCATGCGCAAGGTGATCTGTTCGATGGCAGCGTTCTCGACGGACAATTTGGCCTCGGCAATCCGCGCTGCTTCCTCGTCCAATGCCTGCCTTTGCCTGACCGCTTCGGCAGCGAGACGCTCGGCGTCGGCACGTTTCTGCAAAGCCTCTACGCCAGCCTTTTCCGCAGCGAGCCTTTCTTCTTCTGCCTGGCAGGATTCGACCATCAGATGTGCGCGTTGTTCGGCCAAAGGCAAGGCTGCATTGATGGCTTCCAATTTCTTTTGAAGCTCGCGAGCAGTCAATTCATCTGCCTGGGCTTGCGCTTGTGCCTGCATAAAGAGTCCGGCTTCCAGTTCAGCCTTGCCTTCGGCAATACTTCTGGCGCATTCAGCCATCTCATAGCGCTGGTTGGCCTGCTCCGTCGCTTCCGCTTCGGCATGTACCTGCAATTCGATGGCATGCGAAGCGCGCATGTCGGCTTCGGCCCGCAGCTGTGCCATCGCGATCAATTCGCGTTCCGCCTGCAACTTGACCTCGGCAGCGCGCTTGGCTTGCGCTTCGGCAGCCAGCAAATCGCGGGCTTCCAGTTCGATCTGTTGCAGGAGCGCATTTGCCGCTTCGCGTTCCTTGATGGCCTGTTGCTCTGCTTCCACACGCGATTCCAGCAGCTTCAACATCTCTTGTTCGGCTTGCAGCTTGCGCTCCGCGACCAGACGCTCTTCCTGCTCTGCTTCTGCAGCCCTTTTTGCGATCTCGGTTGCTTTCAGTTCAGCGGCCACGCGTGCAGATGCTTCTGCCTGCGCCTGCCGCTCGATCTGAATACGCAGTTCGACTTCCTTGGTAGCTTTATGCTCTTCGTCCGCACGCGCCATGGCGGCACGTTCGGCATTCAGCTCGGCAGCAACGCGTGCTTGTTTTTCGGCCAGAGCCAGCATCTCGGCGCGTACGCGGGCATTCATTGCTTCCTGTGCAGATTCTTCGGCAGCCAGCTTGGCGTTGACCATCGCCATTGCCTCTTTCTCGGATTTGAGCCTGTTCTGCACTGCCTGCGTCAGCAATTGTTCCGTGTGGGCTTTTTCCTGCGCCAGCAATGCCGCTTCACGATCCGTTTCGGCCTGTTGTTCCAGTTCCTTGCGCGCACGCTGTTCGGCGGCCATGCGCTGTTCCATTTCAGCCTGCGCCTGTCTTTCCGCTTCCAGTTTCTCGCGCACCGCCTCGGTCAGGCGTTCCTCGGTTTTCTTCTTGGCGTAGGCCGCAGCTGCCAGTTCGCGTTCCAATTCGAGACGCGCCGTTACTTCCCCGGTCACTTCGGATTCAACGCGTGTACGCGCTTCTATCTGCTCGGTAAGCTCGCTCTCCTGCCGCACCTTGCCCTGCAAAACGGCTCGTGCATGGGCTTCGGCGCGGGTACGTGCCTGTACCGCCAGCTGCGCTTCTATCTCCGCTTCGACGCGTCCCCGCGATTCAAGTATCGCTTCCGATTCGATGGGACTTTCTTCGCCACGGGAAGAAACCAACCGGATATTTTTCAGTGCAGACATATTCCACCTCTTTCGCTTATGGATACCAAGGGCATCGGCTCGACGCTAAAGTAACAGTTCGGTCTCGCACTAAAGCGTGGAATAAAAGCAGAAATACAGTCTATTTCATGAATCGAAGGATTGTCGGCACGGAAATCCGCATGGATTCCGGAGTTAAAGATGAATGTGAATCACCAGACTTTGTTATTCAGCAATAAAACTTCGAGTTCTTGTGCCGGAATTGCCTTTGAAAACAGGAATCCTTGAGCATAATCGCAACCGGCATGCTGCAGCATGTCGCGTTGCTGTTCGGTCTCCACACCCTCGGCAATGACTTTCAACCCGAGCTTGTGTGCCATGACGATGATCGCCTCACATAACGCCATATCGTCCGTCTGGCTGGCCAGATTTTTCACGAAGGATTGGTCAATCTTCAGGTAATCGATGTTGAATTTCTTGAGGTAGGCCAGGGAAGAATAGCCTGTGCCGAAGTCGTCTATCGCGATCTGGATACCGGCATCGCGCGAGGCCAGCAGGCTGTCCTTGATATGCCCGGCATCGTCCAGCAACACACCTTCGGTGATTTCCACGATCAGACTGCTCGCGTGCAAGCCGTTCTGTTCCAGTTCGCTTAACCATTCGGCGGCCTTCTGCGGATTGTCGTTGTGGAACTGCACCGGAGATTTGTTTACGCTGATCTGAAATCCTTTATGGTGGCTCGCCTGAAGACGCTTCACCTGGTTCATCGCTTGGCGCAAAACCCAATCGCCGATCTCGACGATCATGCCGATCTCTTCCGCCAGCGGAATGAATTCGGACGGGCTCACCATGCCGCGGTTGGGATGCACCCAACGGATCAGCGCTTCGGCCTTGTGGATGTCACCCGTCGCCAGTTCGACGATAGGCTGGTAATACACGTGGAACTGGCCGGACGTCAGGGCGTCGCGCAGGTCGTTGACCATGCGCATGCGCTTTTGCGCATTCTCCTGCAATACCGGGGTGAAATAGCTGAAACGGTTGCGCCCCAAATTCTTGGCGACATACATCGCCTGGTCTGCGTTCTTAAGCAGTGTTTCCATGCTCCCCGCATCGTTGGGATAGAGCGTGATGCCGATGCTGGCCGAGATGAACGCTTTCTCTTCGCCCAACAGGAAAGGGGCTGCCAATTTTTCGATGATCGCCTGAGCGATGCGTTCTATGCTGGCCGTATCGTCGATGTCAGGCAGGATCACGACGAACTCATCTCCGCCCATGCGTGCCACGGTATCGGAATCGCGCATGCAGTGCTGGATGCGCTGTGCTGCATCCACCAGCAAAAAGTCACCGGCATCATGCCCCATGGTGTCGTTGACCTCCTTGAAATGATCGAGATCGATCAGCATGAGCACAAACGGGGAGTGGTCACGCTTGGATGATCTGATGGTCTGCTCCAGACGATCCCGGAACAGGCGCCGGTTGGGCAACTGCGTGAGCGCATCGTAGTTTGCCTGGCGCTGGATGGTCTCTTCCGCCTGCTTGCGTTCGGTCAGATCGGTGTGAGTGCCGATCATGCGCACCACCGTACCGTCGTCAGAGCGATGCGCCACCATGCCGCGCGTCAATATCCATTTCCAGTTGCCATCCTTGCAGCGAACGCGATATTCGGCAGCGAACCTGTCCTGCTTTTCGCGAAAGAAATCCCCGATATGGACGAGCAAGCGGGCGATGTCTTCCGGATGTACGCGTGCATTCCATTCCGGCATGGTGTTGCCGATTTCATCCTCGGCGAAGCCGAACATGCCCTTGCCCCCCTTGGAAAGTAAGACTTCGTTGGTATGCAAGTTCCAGTCCCACACGCAATCGCCACCGCCCTCCAGCGCAAAACTCCAGAGCGCCTCGCTTTCACGGAGTGCTTCTTCGGTTTGCTTGCGTTCGGTGACATCCACGGAAATACCGATGATTCCGATCACTTCGCCTTTGGTATCGCGCAATTTGGATTTGGTGATTTCCAATTGATGCAATTTCCCGTCCACCAGCGTAAGCGTTTCGATCGTAATGCAGGGGCCATCCCGGGACAGGCAGGCATGATCGGAAGCCAGGCAATTCGCCGCAACCTTTTCACCCAGAAGATCAGGCAGGTGTTTGGTCGCCAGAAATGCGCTTTCCGGAATGCCCATGGAAGCGCAAAACCGCCTGTTCACGAACCGGTACTTTCCGTCCGTACCTACCAGCCAGACACCGACTGGCGCATGGTCGAGTATGGCGTGCAGCTTGGATTCGCTTTCACGCAAGGCATCCGCATCGCGCCGGTGTTGCAGTATCGTGGTTGAGAGTACGATACCGACGACAGTCATGCTCATCATGAACAGCCAGAAATTCGCCAACCCGGTATTGATATCCGTGGCAAAGAACCCGACACCATCCAGAGATCCCAAAATTCCTTGTATCGCCGACAACAACAATATCAGCGTAACGCCATGCCGTCCAAAACGTAGCGCTCCCCAGCTGACAAACAGGAACATCAGATACCCCAAAGGGAAGCCGGATACGGATTGCGGCGTCCAGCCATGGAAAGCTACCAGGCTTGTCAGGAATGCAAGCATGATGAACATCAACGCCTCAAAGCCCCTGCCGGTACCTCTTATCCAGCCTGCCGGCCAATTGCGCCAGACCAGCAAGGCCGGTGTGAGTATTGCGATACCGAACAGGTTCCCGCGCCACCAGGATGTCCATTCCAGAACAATGACTTCATGGCGCAGAATGCCTGCCATCGTCAAGCCAACAGCACCGATGAATGCGGCCAGCGCCGCAACGAGGGCTCCGACGAAAATCAGCCAGAGATAATCTCCAGAAAATTGCAGTTTCGGATTGAAACGCCTGATGCGGGAAAGCAGCCACACCGCGAGCACAGGCTCGATGGTATTGCTCGATGCGATGCAGAATGCGACCGGAAGAGAACGCCCGACGGCCAGATAGGTTGCAATTGCGCCAACAAGAATGGCGGGCCAATATTTTTTTCCGCCTATCAACAGTGCGGCAAGCCCCAATCCGCTGGGGAGCCATACCGGCGAAATATTTCCGTCGGTGGTGAGATAGGTGAGATTGAGTTTGATGAGCAGCGCATACACCGACCCTAACCCAAGCAACCAGGGTACATCTGTCCAACGATAGATTGCGGAAGGATGCATGCCGGGTCTTAAGTGCTTATCTGCGCTGCTGCAATACCACGCATTACTCCCACTCGATGGTGGCAGGCGGTTTGCCCGAGATGTCGTAGACCACACGGTTGATGCCGCGCACTTCGTTGATGATACGGTTCGACACCTTGCCCAGCAGTTCGTAAGGCAAATGCGCCCAGTGCGCCGTCATGAAGTCCTGTGTCTGCACGGCACGCAACGACACCACCCATTCGTAGGTGCGCCCGTCACCCATTACGCCGACCGATTTCACCGGCAGGAACACCGTGAAAGCCTGGCTGGTGAGGTCATACCAGCTTTTGCCGCTGGCATCCCGAGTATTGCGCAGCTCTTCGATGAAAATTGCGTCTGCCCTGCGCAACAGCTCGGCGTATTCCCGTTTTACTTCGCCCAGGATACGCACACCCAGACCCGGTCCCGGGAAAGGATGGCGGTACACCATGTCTGCCGGCAAGCCCAACGCCACCCCCAGTTCGCGTACTTCATCCTTGAACAGTTCGCGCAACGGTTCCAGCAATTTGAGGTGCATGGATTCCGGCAAACCGCCGACGTTGTGGTGCGACTTGATGGTGTGGGCCTTTTTTGTTTTCCCTCCGGCGGATTCGATCACGTCCGGGTAGATGGTGCCTTGGGCCAGCCACTTTGCCTGTTTGAGTTTGGCCGATTCGCGCTGGAATACTTCGACGAATTCGCGTCCGATGATCTTGCGTTTCTGTTCCGGGTCGGTCACGCCGGCAAGGTGCTTCATGAATTCGCCGCTGGCATCCACATGGATGACTTTCATGTTCAGGTTCCTGCCGAAGGTCTCCATCACCTGTTCGCCTTCGTGCAGGCGCAGCAGGCCGTTGTCCACGAACACACAAGTCAGTTTGTCTCCGATGGCGCGATGGATCAGCGCCGCCGCCACGGAAGAATCGACGCCGCCGGACAGACCGAGAATGACTTCTTCGTCGCCCACTTGCGCGCGTATTTTCTCCACCGCCTCGACAATGTAGTCCGGCATGTTCCAGTCCTGCCCGCAACCGCAGATGTCATGTACAAAACGGGCCAGGATGGCTTTGCCCTGATAGGTATGGGTGACTTCCGGATGGAACTGCACAGCATAGAAACGGCGCGCTTCGTCTGCCATCGCGGCATAGGGGGTCGCAGCATTGGAAGCGATGGCCGAGAAACCCGGCGGCAACGCCGTCACCTTGTCACCGTGGCTCATCCATACGTCGAGCAAGCCGTGGCCTGCCGCATTGGTTTTATCCTGGACACCGTCGAACAATTTTGAATGTCCGTGAGCGCGAATCTCGGCATAACCGAACTCGCGTACTTTGCCGCTCTCGACCTTGCCGCCCAGTTGTGCCGCCATGGTCTGCATGCCGTAGCAAATACCCAGCACCGGTACACCCAACTCAAACACGACAGGCGGCGCTTTGGGCGTCTCATCCTCATAAACCGAATTCGGGCCGCCGGAAAGAATGATTCCAGCCGGATCGAAGGCTTTGATGTCCGCCTCGCTCATGTCCCACGGATGCAACTCGCAATAAACATGCGTCTCACGCACGCGACGGGCGATGAGCTGGGTGTATTGGGAACCGAAATCGAGTATTAGGATTTTTTTGTGCATGTCTTTATGTGGGATACAGGATATGGGATTTAGGATACAGGACTCAAAACTGCGCTCCTGAATCCTGAATCCCGTATCCTGATTCCTAGTCTATGTGGTAGTTCGGCGCTTCTTTGGTGATTTGCACGTCGTGCACATGCGATTCGCGAATACCGGCGGAGGTAATTTCGACGAACTCCGCTTTTGCATGAACAGTTGCGATATCCGGGCAGCCAAGATAACCCATGCTCGCGCGCAAGCCGCCGAGCAATTGGTGTATCACTGCCAGTACGCTGCCTTTGTAGGGCACGCGTCCTTCGACGCCTTCGGGCACCAGCTTCTCCTGATTGCCTTCGTTTTCCTGGAAGTAGCGGTCACTGGAACCTTGTTGCATCGCACCCAAGCTACCCATGCCGCGATAGGATTTGTAGGAACGCCCCTGATACAACTCGATGTCGCCCGGCGCTTCTTCAGTACCCGCGAACAGGCCGCCCAGCATGACGGCATGCGCACCGGCTGCGATCGCCTTGGATATGTCGCCGGAAAAACGCACGCCGCCATCGGCGATGAGCGGCACATCGGAATCGGCCAGTGCATCAGCCACATTCTGGATGGCTGATATTTGTGGTACGCCGACACCGGCCACCATGCGCGTGGTGCAGATCGATCCGGGGCCGATACCGACCTTGACGCCGTCCGCACCGTGGTCCACCAGCGCTTTGGCTGCTGCAGCAGTGGCGATATTGCCGCCGATCACATCGACCTTGGGATAGTTTTTCTTGACCCATTGCACGCGGCTAAGCACGCCTTGCGAATGGCCGTGGGCGGTGTCGACCACCAGCACGTCCACGCCGGCCTCAACCAGCAACGCCACGCGCTCTTCGGTTCCTTCTCCCACCCCGACTGCTGCGCCAACACGCAAGCGGCCAAAATGATCCTTGCAAGCCAGAGGGTGTTCGCTGGATTTCAGAATGTCTTTCACCGTGATGAGCCCGCACAGTTCGAACGCATCGTTCACGACCAGCACTCGTTCAATGCGGTGCTTGTGCATCAGGTTGCGCGCTTCGTCACGGTTGGCGTTTTCCTTGACGACGATGAGCCTTTCACGCGGCGTCATGATATTGGTGATGGATTGGTCAAGATTGCTCTCGAAACGCAGGTCGCGATTGGTCACGATACCCACGACTTGCTTGCCTTGCAGCACCGGCAGGCCGGATATCTTGTGCAGCCGGGTCAGATTGAGCACGTCGCGCACGGTCATATTCGGTGCGATGGTAATGGGATCCTTCACCACGCCGCTTTCGAAACGCTTGACCTTGGAGACTTGTGCCGCTTGCTCTTTGGCAGTCATGTTTTTGTGTACGATGCCGATGCCGCCTTCCTGCGCCAGGGCGATTGCCAGGCGCGCCTCGGTGACGGTGTCCATCGCCGCAGACAACAACGGTATGTTCAGGGTGATATTGCGGGTTAGCTGTGTACGCAGGCTGACGTCGCGCGGCAAGACGTTGGAATGTGCCGGAAGCAGCAGTACATCGTCGAAGGTGAGGGCTTTTTGGGTAATACGCATGGGAACCTTCCTCTGCAAAGAGCGCATTATATCAAAACTTGCGCAGCGGTCTCACAGCGATTAGCCGCCCTTGCCCTTCCTGCCCATGACATAGATCAGATACTCGAAAAAGACTTCGCACCAGCTCTGGTCGTTATCTTTCAGTGTCATCAACAGCTTGTTCACTTCGCTGATCGGCCAGTTCGCATTGAACTGGACCAGCATTTCCTGCGGATAAATCTGCAACAATGCCCCAAGGCTGGCGCCTTGCTTATTGATTTCTTTCAACATCAGGGCCAGATCTTTGTCGGAATCGATCTCGGCGGTGATATCCCCGTAGACTCTGGGATGCCGTTTTGTATATTCGATGAAATTGCTTAGTACATAGAAAAATTCGTTCTTGTTGTTCTCCGATACCGGGTCACCCAAAACGAAAGGAAGCACAGCCAATTCCAGCCAATAATAATTCAGCTTGGGATTTTTTCGCTTGCTCACACCTACATAACCCCGGCGCTCCTGTGCCCGATTGACGCAGTCGTCGATAATCAGTTTGTCGGAAGCACGCGTCGTCAAGTCCGCATCTTTAAGATCAATCGGCTTGACCAGGAAAAAGTTCGGGAGGTCATCAAACAGTTTCCCGGAGTTCTGGTGCGCCCGGTAATAGGAGCGAAACAATCGAAGAACCAGTTCCTGATTCTTTTCTATCTGGAAATAATCCTGATTAAAGTCTGCCTGCGATTGTGTACGGGACATTTCGGCTTGCAACTCCGCTTGTAGTCGTTCCTGGACTTCTGAGATTAGTAGCCAGGTTAAAACCCGGGCGCTATCATAAATTGACGCGGGGCAAATTAACAGCTAGTTTCGCAACCATCAATATTGGAGGATAACTTCATGAAGCGCTCTTTTGCCATTATCGCACTGTCGATACTGACCCTGAATGCCCACGCCGCACTAAACAAATGGGTGGATGCCGAAGGCAAAGTCCATTACTCGGACACCCCGCCCCCCGATGTGGCGACTGAAACCGTGCGCAACATCGCGGGTAAAGCGAAAACCGACGCCCCTGCCGACCACGCTCCCAAGAGCGTTGCCGAACGCGAGGCTGAAATGAGGAAAGCCAAACAGGCAAAAGATGAGGCCGCACAGAAGCAGGCTCAAAAGGATGCGGAGGCCGAAGCAAAGAAGAAAAACTGTGCTGCCGCACGCGAAAACGCCCAGGCCCTTGAACAAAGCCCGCGTATCGTTACTTACGATGCCAACGGCGATCGCTCTTTTATGGATGACGCTGCACGAGCACAGCGCCTGGAAGAAGCGCGCAAGACAATCAGCTCCAGCTGCGACTAAGCTGCAACAGCGGCCTTGCCGCCGCTGTCTTCGCGCAACTTCAACGCTTCCTCAATATCCACCGACACCACCTTGGAAACACCGCGCTCCTGCATGGTCACCCCGATCAGCTGTTGCGCCATCTCCATGGTGATCTTGTTGTGGCTGATGTAAACGAACTGCGTCTTGTCCGACATCTTCTGGATCAGCTTGCACAGGCGTTCGGTGTTCGTGTCGTCCAGCGGAGCATCCACCTCGTCCAGCACACAGAACGGCGCAGGGTTAAGCTGAAACAGTGAAAACACCAGCGCGATCGCGGTCAGCGCCTTCTCGCCGCCGGACAGCAGATGGATGGAAGCATTCTTCTTGCCGGGCGGATGCGCCATCACCTGCACGCCACTGTCGAGGATCTCCTCTCCGGTCAGCACCAGTTTCGCATCGCCGCCGCCGAACAGGATAGGGAACAGCTCGGACAGATGCCGATTCACTTCTTCATACGTCGCCATCAGCAAATCGCGTGACTCTTTGTCGATGCGGCGGATCGCGTCTTCCAGCGTCTCGATTGCCTCGTTCAGATCTTTCGCCTGCGCATCCAGGTAAGTCTTGCGCTCCTGTGCCGACTGCAACTCTTCCAGCGCCGCCAGATTCACTGCGCCCAGCGCGGTGATCTCGTTGGCCACACGTGTCAATTCGTTCTGTAGCCCGCCCGCCTTGGCGCCCTCGATCAGCGGCAGCAACGGTTCTTCGTCTACACCCTGCAGTTGTTCCGCCCACTGTTCGAACTGGATACGCGCTTCCTGTTCCTTCAGCGTGATCTCGCCGACCTTCTCGCGTAGCGGATGCAGCTTCTGTTCGCAGGCCATGCGCTCCTGTTCCAAGCGGTTCAGGTTCAGCGTGGCATGTTCCAGCGTGTTGCGCGCTTCGGCCAGTGCCTGCTCATGCACCTGGCGTTGTTGCAAAGCACCCTGCAGCTGAACATCCGCTTCGCCTTCACTCAGATTGGCCTGCTCGTTGCGGCTGTGCGCCAACGCCTCTTCCAGTTGTGTCAGGGTTTCGCCGTGCTGTTTCAGATTCTGTTCCAGGTCGGTCAACTTTTCCGCGCAGGTCTTGGCAAAGAAACGCGCTTCCTGCAATTCATGCTGCGCCTTCTGCGCGCGGTCGCGCTGTTCGCGCAACAGATTGTCGTGGGTTCCGGCCTGCTGCCGCGCCTGATCGCTTTCCATCTGCTGCGACGACAGCTTCTCGCGCTGGATCGCCATCTGTTCGGCGATTTCCTCCATCTGGCGCTGCTCGTTGGCGATGCGATCCGCCAGCTCTTCCTGCTCCTGCGCAATCTGCATGTTGCGTTCCTGCGTGCGCTCGTTGGCCTGGGTCAGTTTCAGTATCTGCATCTGCACGTTGTGCTGGCGCTGCTGCAGGTCGTTGCTGGAATTGCGCAAGGGCGCGATGCGTCCCTCGACGGAGCGATAGGCCTCTTCTGCCAGCGCGGACTGTTGTTTTCCGTTCTCCAGCGCTTCGCTGCGCAGCTGCGCTTCCTGCTGCAGCTGTTCGATTTCGCGCTGGCGCGCCAGCACCCCATGCAATTGGCTATCCGGCGCATGGAACAGAACGCTGTGCGCGCCAACCAGATGGCCCTGCGACGTCACCAGCCAGGCACCGGCTGGCAGGTTGTTGCGCTGGCTCAGCGCCTCGTTCAGGTTCGACACGGCATATACGCCTGCCAGCCAATCCGCGACTACCGGCGCAGCTTGCGTATCCTGGCAGCGCACATAGTTTGCCAGCGGCGTCAGGTCCGCTTGCGCGGCATCATTGTTCGGGTGCAAGCCATCCGCCGCATACACGGCGAGCTTGGCCGGCGGCGCATCACCCCAGTTTGCCGCATCTTCCAGACGTGGCAGCGCCAGCGCATTGATGCGTTCGCGCAACACCGCCTCCAGCGCATCTTCCCAGCCTTGTTCGATACGGATGGATTGCCACAGGCGAGGTGAATTATCCAGTTGATGCCGCGTGAGCCATGCCTTCAGATTTTTGTCGTTGTCGAGCTGCGCTTGCAATTGCTGCAGCGCATTCAGACGCGCCTCGGCCTGTGCCAGCTGTCGCTCCAGTTCCTGTACCGCATCGCGCTGTTTGCGGCGCTCCCCATCGGCCAGCGGCAAACGCTCCTGCAATTCCGCCAGTTGTTGTTGCTGCATCTCGAATTCCGCCCGCATCTCGGCGAGTTGCTGCTGCGACTGCTCCAGCGCTTCGGTATCCACTTGCGGCAGATTGTCGCGCTCCAGCATCAAGCGCGAACGACGGCTATCCAGTTGCTGCACATTGCCCTGCACATGTCCGCGCTGGGTCTCGAATATCTGCAGCTGTTGCTGGATCAGCATTTGCTCGCGCTGCATCGAATTGAAGCGTTCCTGTGCCACGCGCGCCGCTTCTTCGACCTGCGGCAGGCTCTGCGCTTCGCTCTCGCTGCGGTTCTCGCACACTGCCACGCGCACCGCGGCGTCTTCCTGTTGTTGCTGCCAGTGTGTGCGCAGGGTGCGCAGCCCTTGCAACTGAGTCTGCTGCTGCGCAATCTGGCGCTCGCCGTTCTGTATCTGTTGCGAAAGCCGGTTGCGCTGCTCGACCAGGAAGGCGATCTGCTGCTCCAGTCGCGCCACTTCGGCATTGGTCGCATACAGCTCGCCCTGCTTGGCATGCAATGCATCGGACAGGCCGAAATGCTCGCTGCGCGAGCTTTCCAGCTTGCTCTCCACTTCGCGCAGCCTGGCGATTTCGGCTTCCAGATCGTTCCTGGTTTTTTCGACCTGTTGCGCGAAACGCACACGTCGCGCTTCGGCTTCCTGCTTGTTCACCAGCCACAGTAAGCGTTGCGTGGTTTCGCGCCGCGATTCCAACTCGCGGTAAGTCTTGGCCACCTCGGCCTGTTCGCCCAGATGCACCAGTTGCTTGTCGAGTTCCTGCAGAATGTCTGAAACGCGCAGCAGGTTGTCGCGCGTATCGCCCAGGCGCAATTCAGTCTCGCGGCGACGGTCGCGGTATTTGGAAACGCCGGCCGCTTCCTCAAGGAAAACACGCAACTCTTCCGGCTTGGCCTCGATGATGCGCGAGATCATGCCCTGCTCGATGATGGCATAGGCGCGTGCACCGACCCCGGTGCCAAGGAAGATGTCGGTGATGTCCTTGCGGCGCACAGACTGGTTGTTGATGTAGTAGCTGGAATCGCCGTCGCGCTGCAACACGCGTTTGATGGAGATCTCGGCGTAAGTCGCCCATTGTCCGCCGACTTTGCCCAGCGAGTTGTCGAATACCAGTTCGACGCTGGCGCGCGCCACGGGTTTGCGGTTGCCGGAACCATTGAAGATCACGTCCTGCATGGATTCGCCGCGCAAGGCCGAAGCGCGGGACTCGCCCAGCACCCAGCGCAACGCGTCGATCACGTTGGATTTGCCGCAGCCGTTGGGGCCGACGATGCCCACCAGCTGCCCCGGCAGCGAGATGTGGGTGGGATCAACGAAGGACTTGAAACCGGCTAACTTGATATGAGCAAGACGCAATTTGATTCAGGCATTGACGATATAATGCGCCGCATTCTAACTGAACCCAAGCACCTCACCAAATGACCACCCAACCCACTAAGGCATTAGAGACTTTTCCCAACCCGCAACCCGGGCGTGATTACCATATCCACATGGAGATCCCGGAATTCACCTGCCTGTGCCCCAAGACCGGCCAGCCTGATTTCGCCACCCTGATCCTGGATTACATTGCCGACGAAAAATGCGTGGAATTGAAGAGCCTGAAGCTCTATATCTGGTCGTTCCGCGACGAAGGGCATTTCCACGAGGATGTGACCAACCGCGTACTGGACGATCTGGTCGCCGCCACCCAGCCCCGCTTCATGCGCCTGACCGCCAAGTTCTATGTGCGCGGCGGAATCTTCACCAATGTCGTGGCCGAACATCGCAAGCCCGGCTGGCAGCCGGCACCACTGGTCGACCTGACCCAGTTTCAAGCGCAATCGAACATCCGGGGATAGCTATTCTCACTGCGGCCAGATCACTGCCGCAACAGTCAGGACTTCTGCCTGGAGGTACGCACACAGTCACGCCCGGCCTCTTTCGCCGCGTACAACGCCTTGTCTGCCTGTTGCAGCATCGCGTCCAGTGTCTGCGGACTGCTTGGATAATGCGCACCGATACTGACTGTGAATGTAAAAGTCCGGGTCCCTGTTTCGATATGCAAATTCCGGATTGCCTCGCGAATGCGTTCGGCAATGGTAACCATTTCATCCTCATCGCATTCCGGCAACAATACAATGAACTCTTCGCCGCCCCAGCGCCCGGCATAGTCATAACTGCGCTTCAAGGAGCGCAATATGTTGGCGGTAGCGCATATCGCGAGATCGCCTGCCGCATGGCCGTAGTTGTCGTTGACCAGCTTGAAATGATCCAGATCCAACAATAGCAGCCCCATTGACCCGCCTTGACGGGCCTGCCGCGCAACTTCCTTCTCC
This sequence comes from Sideroxydans sp. CL21, assembly GCF_902459525.1. Classification (NCBI taxonomy): domain Bacteria; kingdom Pseudomonadati; phylum Pseudomonadota; class Betaproteobacteria; order Nitrosomonadales; family Gallionellaceae; genus Sideroxydans; species Sideroxydans sp. CL21. The sequence continues at coordinate 1,536,299 of NZ_LR699166.1, read as the reverse complement.
AGCTTGTCCGTCATGCCGCGTCTGTTCAGCAACCCCGTCAGGTAGTCGATCTCCGTCAGCCGAAGCAGATCCTGCGTGCGCTCATTGACCTTGCGCTCCAGTTCGACGTTGGAATTGCGTACAAATTCCACCATCTGCCAGAACGAACGCGACAGCACCGAAATCTCTCCCTTTCCGACAATCGGTGGCTCGATGTCAAAGTTGCCATGCTGGATATGCTCGGTGGCTTTGGTCAGCCTCGCGATCGGATTCAATACCCAGCGATACAGCAAGAACCCCAGTATCAGCATCGCCATGAGGAATATCGCCCCCAGCAACAGGGGCAGCCAGATGAAGCCGCGCAACACTTGCAGGCTTTTTTCATCCATCAGCGTTAGGTCATACCAGCCGACCTCGGGCAAATAGGCCATGCCGAGCAGGCGCTTCTCCCCGCGGTAATCCACCCACAAGGTGGATACGTCGCCCCCCTGATGTTTCTCAAGGTCGATCGCCATCTGACGCAGCCGTTCAATATCCGCCGGATTCTTGAACAACACATCTATCTTGATGCGCTCGCCGACCGTTTTGGCAATGCTCGCATAATCGATCAGCCTGGGATCGGCAGAAAGCTGGATGGCCAGACTCTTGTCCACGAAAAACGTATCCACCCCAGGCTGATTGATATCCACACTCTCTTTCAGGAACTCGGTCAGGTCTATGCCGGTGCCGATCACGCCCAATACTTCGCTGCCGTTCTTGAGCAGCACATTGATCCAGACTTTCACCACGCCCAGATGCACATCCGGATCAAGATTGACCTGATAATCGACTCCATTTTTCATGGTGGCATAGAACCAATAGTCACGCTTTTCGCGAGGGGAAAGCGTATAGCGGTACTGTCTATCCGAATATTGCCCCGCCGAGTCGTTGAAGTAATAGTTGCCGCTGCGGGCAAAAGCAGCGAAATAACTGTGGTCCCGAAAATCGAAACGATAGCGCTCCATCACCCTGGTCGCCCGGCGCCTGACTGCCGCATCGTCTTCGTGCAGCGCCATCTCTATCAACGCCGGTTCGGCCGCCATCTGGCGTGCCAGCCTGATCTCCCGGATCAGCGGCGAGAGAGTCCGATGCTTGTCGAACAACACCTGGCGCTCGGCGAATCGCTTCCCCCACAGGACGTTGATCTCGTTAACCATATCGCTGAACGCCAGCCATGAAACCAGACTGAAACTCAAGAATATGGCCGTCATCAGCAAATAGAATCTAACGCTTAGTTTCATACCCTCGCAACCTGAGTCAGTTATGCATGTGCCTGAGTCGCGACACGCCAGCACTCGTGCAGATTCGCCTCGACAGCGGCCACTATCTTGCGGTCCAGCTTGCCGCTATCTGCCTGTTGCTTGAGGATATCCAGAATGACCGTCTGCGCCAAGGCACTACGATAGGGACGATCCTGCGCAAGCGCCTGGAAGACGTCCGCAACCGCAACGATACGCGCTTCAAAAGAGAGATCGGCGCCTTTCGACTGAAATGGATAGCCCGTGCCGTCCATCCGTTCATGATGCTGCAAAGCCCATAAACTGATCCGTTCCAATCCCCTGATGTTCTTCAGGATGCTGTAAGTATCAAAACTGTGACGCCGCATGATGACGATCTCAGCCTCGTTCAGACTACCCGGCTTCTCCAGCAGATTATCCGGCACCCGCAACTTGCCGATATCGTGCAACAGGCCGACCAGTTCAAGCATTTCGCATGTTTCTTCCGGCAACCGGAACAGGCCGCCGATGTATCGCGCCAGGTTGGCGACACCATCGGAATGTTGTTTGGTAAACGGACTTTTTGCATCGACGATGCACGAAAAAACATGCACCAAACCGCGTAATTCATGGAACTCCATGCTCTGTTCCGGAAAATGCGACAACCAGGTTGCCAAATAACCGTTGACATGGTCGCTCTCCAAAGTGAACCAGAAGGCTTCGGAATTCGATATCTCCATAAAAGCATCGACCAGCTCCGGGCAAAACCAGTCGTCACGACGCACGAAAATCTTGTGCCTGATCTCATCCTTGCCCAGCAGGATGTCTTCCCCGTCAATCTGGTAGCCCAGCGCAAGCACATCTACCCGGTCAACCATATAGATGCAGTTTGCACGGAGCTTGACGTCCAGCGGCAGCTCCAGATCCTTGAGCACGTTCCAATGCGTATGGTGGTGCAACACCGTATCCGACAGGTATTTCAATAAAGGGCTGCCGGCCAGCAATTCGGCGCCGAGCCTGCAATGGTCCGCCTCGTCCTCCCATGCCAGCTGAGTCAGTTTGGCATGCACCCTCGTTCTGGATACCCCGCTGTCGTGCAAAATAGCCGCCTGAAAAAGCTCATCCAGGCGAGACCCCTTCCAGCCCAGTTGCTTGCCGCATTCGGTCGCCATGTAGGCAACGCGTTTGCCGTGATGGATATGCGTGACGCCTACCAGGTCAAGTGCGTCCGACAAGGAATAGACGGCCTCGTGCAGATTGACGTTATACGTGGACATTGATTTCTCTCAGCCGTGCTTCGAAATCCTGCAGCGGTACCGGCCGTCCATACAGGAAACCCTGAAAAGCATGGCATCCGCGCAAATCCAGAAACTCGCGTTGCGCTTCCGTTTCCACGCCCTCGGCTATCACATTCAAGCCCAGTACCTCGCTCATCGCGATGATGGTTTGCACGATGGCTGCATCATTGGTATCCGTAACGATATCGCGCACAAAGGACTGATCTATCTTGATCTGATCCAACGGAAGGCGCTTAAGATATTGCAGCGAAGAGTAGCCCGTGCCGAAATCGTCCATCGAGAAGCTCACACCCACCCTCTTCAGCTCGCGCATTTTGGCAATGGTCCCTTCCACGTCTTCCAGCACGATACTTTCAGTCAACTCGAGCTTCAACAGTGCCGGCTTCGCATTTGTTTCCGCCAGCGTATTTTCTACTTGCGCAACGAAATCCGGGCTGCGGAACTGTTTCGCACTGACATTCACCGCCATTGTCAAACGTTGTGTCCGCGCGTCGCCTTGCCAGGCCTTGAGTTGCGCGCACGCAGTCTGTAACACCCAAAGCCCGATCGGTATGATGAGCCCGCTCTCTTCAGCCATCGGAATGAATTGTGCCGGGGAGATCAGCCCCCGTTCGGGGTGCTGCCAGCGCAACAGCGCCTCTGCCCCCACGGGACGATTCCGGTTATCCATCTGTATCTGGTAGTAGAGACACAGCTGCCGAAGTTCGAGGGAATGCCTCAAGTCTTCTTCGAGTTCGGCACGTGCCTCGATAGCCGCCTGCATCACCGGATCGTAAAAACGAATGGCGTTGCGCCCGGCGGTCTTGGCCTGGTACATCGCGGTATCGGCGAATTTCATTACATCATCCAGATTTTGCCGATGGCCAAGAAACAACACTACCCCGATACTCGGCGTAGAGTAGTGGGTGTGCCTGCCCAACTGATAAGGTCGGCCCAGGACTTCGCGTATCTTTTCGGCAACCATATCCGCCTGCGCTGCCGCTTCGTCCTGAGCCGTATTCAACGCTTCCAGAACCACCACGAATTCGTCGCCGCCCAGCCTTGCCACCGTATCGCCATCGCGCACGCAAGCATTAAGCCGCTCAGCCACTTCGGACAGCAATTGGTCGCCGATGTCATGCCCCTTGGTATCGTTGAGCGTCTTGAAGTTATCCAGGTCGATGAACAATACCGCACCGTGTTGCCCGTTGCGCGCCCCGACGGAAAAAGCCTGCTGCAGGCGTTCGATCAGCAGACGGCGGTTTGGCAGCCTGGTCAGGGGATCGTAGAAAGCCAGTTGGTGAATCTGCGCTTCGGCTTCCTTGCGTGTGCTGATGTCGGTAAACATGCCGAAGTAATAGAGCAGTTCGCCGTTCTTGTCGCGCACCGAGTCGATGTTCAGCCAACCCGGATAAACCTCGCCGTTCTTGCGCCGATTCCAAATCTCACCTTCCCAATGCCCGTTGCTTTCAATGTCGGCCCACATTTCCCGGTAAAACTCGTGGTCATGTCGCCCGGAAGCCAACAGGTGCGGATTCTTGCCATATACCTCTTGCGATTCGTAGCCCGTGATGCGGGTGAATGCGGGGTTGATCTCGATAATGTGCCCGTCGGCATCGGTGATCATCACTCCGGAATAACTGCTTTCGAATACCTTTTCCAGCAAGTCGCGCTGGTTCACCAATCCGCTGGTATGGGCATCGTTGTTGCGGCACAGCACGATGGCCTTCGCCAGATGCGCCAGTACGGGTTGCAACATCGTAGTCAGGGGAAGTTTTGTTTCCGGCATCTCGCCCGCCAGCAGCACGATCACACCGCAATGGTCGATGGGTAATCTGAGAAAAGATTTGTATTGCGTCTGCGTGGCACGCAATGCAGACAATAACGCCGCCTGTTCGGTTTTGCGACCCGCCTCTTCGCAAATGAGCGCACACGGCAGAGCAATGGACTTGCCGATCACCCCGATCAGGTCGAAATCACCCACCACCGCATCAAGATGCACCTCGACCAGCCCCTCTTCCTTCTTGCACGGGGGAACATCCAGACAAATGAATCCCGCCGAGAAAGAAGTGTGATACAGCAGGCGCTGCAAAGTTCGCGTGAGCAGGGGTTTGACGCTGATCTCGCTGCCGATGGTGACTACAAGGTCATACAGTACCGGCAGGATGTCTTCGTTTTGCATACTACCAGCACGAAGCGACCAAAGTCGCATTGTGGAAAAGCGGATAGCCATTCACCGTCGAACCGCCGATCTCGCCGAGCGAAAGCGCGCCGGCGACCTGCGACGCGTGCGTCAGTCCGGCAAAGGCTTCCAGTTCGGTCGTAGCCATCGGTATCCCGAGATGCAAGCGCCGCCCCGCGCAATAGAACAACAGCAATTCGGCACCGTCGATGTCCCCGTTCAGGGCTTTCAGACCTTCTGCCACATTATGCAGTGTCTCGACCGTGCGCACGGTCGGGGCCTTGAGCAGGGTCAGGACGGAATTGGCGGGCACCTCCCCTACACAGAACAGCGAACCGTCCTCGGCCAGCATGACAGGAATGCGCACCAGGACATGATGATTGGCGCGCACGATGCCGAACGGAAAATGAACGCCATACTGGTAGAAATTCTCCGCCGTGACTTCTTCGCCATAATGTTCGTGCACCAGTTCCCGATACACCTCGAAGGCGGGACGCCAATCGATCTGGGAAATGCAGTTGCCGCTGGTCGAAGTCGCATAAGAGGTATGCGGGTTGGTTTGATAGCCGTGTTCCAGGATCGCCCCTTTGTGCCAGCTCAGCAATACCAGCAGCACACCGTTCTGCACGATGCGTTCACCGTCGAACAGGCAAGGCAACGGCTGGAAGGTTTCGCTGCCTGCATTTGCTCCGGCATAATGAACGCGGTTCGCCAGATGCAGATACAGATTGTCGAGCAACGTGCTGATATTCGGCACCATGGCATCGAACAGCATGAACAGCGTTATGTCCGGCGTGTGGTCGATTTGCGCCCGTATGTCGCCGGCGATCTTCTCCATGAGCAGTTCCGCTTCCGCCGCTTGCACAGGCAAGTTCCCGATCAACTCGAAATACGGCATCTCCTTGAAGCAGAGCAGCCACGCGCCGCTGGTTACAAAATGGCCTTCCTTGACCAGCGCCGGGAAGATCGCCCCCATCAGCGGGATCTTGCACTTGGCAAAAGCCGACTGCACTACTCCAACTTTGTCCATTTCCGCTTCCGGCAGCAACACACAAACTCCGAGTTTGGGGTGTATGGCCTGCAATTCAGCCAGCTTGCGCTCGATGGCACCCTCTTCCAACTCCGGCAGATAATGCATCATGCTTATCTTGTTCATATCACCCCTCTACTAACTCCATGCCAATAAATGTTTGCGGCACGCTCCGCCGATTCTTTACCCGGTTCAGCCTAACAGCCGAATGGTCGCGGAATACAAGACAGACATCATGATGACCGGATGCTAGCATGATGAAGCGATTAAAATAAAATCTCGTCAAACTTTACGGGGCAAACATGGAATACAGAAAATTGGGCAGCAGCGGCTTGAACGTCTCGGCGCTGTCTCTCGGCACGATGACCTTCGGCGAACAGAACAGCGAGGCGGAGGCCCATGCGCAACTCGATCTCGCCGTATCGCACGGGGTCAACTTTATCGATACTGCCGAGATGTACCCCGTTCCGCCGCGTGCCGAGACCTCGCATCGCACCGAGAGTTATGTCGGCACCTGGCTCAGACGGCAGCAACGCGACAAACTCATCGTCGCCACCAAGATTGCCGGTCCGGCGCGAGGCTTCAAATGGATACGCGAAACGCCGCGCATCAACCGCGAACACCTCACCGCCGCGATCGACGGCAGCTTGCGCCGCTTGCAGACCGACTACATTGATTTGTATCAACTCCACTGGCCGGATCGCTATGTCCCGATGTTTGGCGCAACCGGTTACGACGTGACACAGGAACGCGACAGCACCCCTATCGCCGAGCAATTGCATGTACTCGCGGAATTTGTCAAAGCGGGAAAAATCCGCCATATCGGCCTTTCCAACGAAACCCCGTGGGGAGTCTCCGAATTTGTGCGTTGCGCGGAGCAACTCGGTTTGCCGAAGATCGCCAGCATTCAGAACGCCTACCACCTGTTGAACCGCACTTTCGAGAGCGGTCTCGCCGAAACATGCCGTCATACCAACGTCAGCCTGCTCGGCTACAGCCCCCTGGCCTTCGGCTGGCTCACGGGCAAATACTTAGCCGACCCGAAAGCCAAGGGACGCATCACGCTTTTTCCCGGTTTCGGCCAACGCTATGACAAACCCAACGTGCCCCCAGCCGCAAAGGAATATGTACGCATCGCTCAGGAAGCCGGAATTGCCCCGGCAACGATGGCGCTCGCTTTTGCCAGAGCGCGCTGGTTCACCGGCAGCGTCATTCTCGGTGCCACTACGCAGCAGCAACTCAGCGAGAATCTGGCCAGTGCAGAAGTGACGCTAACGGCGGAAATCCTGGAAAAAATAGAAGAAGTGCATAGGCTGTACCCCAATCCGGCGCCGTAATACCGAACGTTGCATCCACAATAGAACGTTCCATTCACAATAATAAAACGGAAATCACGCCGGAAACATCTATTGCATGTTCCACTGCGCTTCAACCGGGCAAAAGCGGCCTAATTTGGTTTATCATGATGCCTGCTGATATCAATCACTTGGGGGAGTAAATGCTTAAAAAAATCATTGCTGTTGTGCTTATCGCGCTTGCGGCCGGAACATGGGGTTATCTGGATTACCTGAACAAACAGGAACTGAAAGCCTCTGAAGAAATGCGGGCAGCAATGGCACAGGCACGCGCCCAGGCGTTGGCGAGGGCAAAAGCGGCAGCTGAAGCAAGGGCAAAATTCGAAGCAATGATCATGGCCGACCTCACGACTTGCAAAGCAACTGCCGAACAAGCCAAAGAAGATTTCCTGACCAAAAACCAGAAGCCCGTAAAGCGCAAACCGGGCCTGTTCACCATCCCTCCAGCCGTCATGGACGAAGCCGCAAAGACACTGGAAACAAGCAATGCAGCATGCCAATCAACTTACGATGCCCGTTTGCATAGTGGTTCGTAATCTGCCGCGCTCGGACTCGGGCAAGTTGCCGTAGCAACTTATGACCATGATGCCGACACTGCGTGCGCTTCTCTGCCTGAGTTTCCTTTGCCTGACAGGAAATGCCGGTGCTTCGGAAGTACGTGTCGGCATCTATGAGAACGAACCCAAGATTTTCACCGATACCAAAGGAGCCGCATCCGGCATCCTGATCGATATCCTGAAAGATGTCGCGAACAAGGAAGACTGGCAACTGAGCTACGTCTCCTGCCAATGGGAAGACTGCCTGAAGAAGCTCAAAGAAGGCAGTATTGACCTCATGCCCGATGTCGCCTACTCGGATGAACGCGCCCTGCATTTCGATTTCCACAAAACCCCTGCCCTCTACAGCTGGTCGCAAATATACAGCCGCAGTGACGGAAACATAGCTTCCGTGCTCGATCTCAAGAACAAACGAATTGCTTTACTGGATGGCGGCATCCAGGAAAAAGCGATTTCGGATATGCTGGCCGGGTTCAATATCAAAGCGCAATTGATCCGAACCCAAACCGTGGGCGAGGCCTTTCGACTGGTACAGTCAGGTCAGGCGGACGCCGCAATCGCCAACCATGACTTTGGCGATTTTCATGAACATGATTATCATCTCGTCGAAACCCCGATCATTTTTCAACCTGCCCGTTTGTTCTTTGCAACAGCCCAGGGTCGCAGGCCAGACCTGCTGAACGGGATAGAAAAAAACCTGTCGGTCTGGGCCGCCGACCCGAACTCCATCTATTTCGAGACACTCAAGCGCTGGGATAGTCACATTCCAGCACCCGCCATCCCGCCTGCATTTTGGCAAGTCTTGTTCGCCGTCAGCGGGTTGCTGTTGCTGTCTTTGCCGGGCGCAGTGATTATGCGCAGACAGATCAAAATCAGGACACAACAGCTTTCAGCCTCCAATATCCAGTTGCAATCGACACTGGATGCCATACCCGACTTGCTCTTCGAAGTAGACCTGGATGGTAATTTTTTCAAATACCACTCCTCGCGCAATGATCTGCTGGCCGTGCCAGCCGAAGTTTTTTTGGGAAAAAGTGTCGCCGAAGTCATGCCTCATCAAGTGGCAGAAATCTGCATGTCTGCAATACGCGAAGCGCATGAAACCGGCAGGTCAAACGGCAAAGAGTACGAACTCTCCCTGCCCGGCGGGACACTCTGGTTCGAACTTTCCGTGTCCAAAATGCAGTCCCCTGTAGCGGAAGCGCCGCATTTCATCGCCCTGGCGCGTGACATCACGCAACGCAAGACCAACGAAACGCAAATACTGCGGCTCACCAAACTCTATGCCGCGTTGAGTCAGTGCAATCAAGCCATCGTCCGTTGCGCCGATATTGACGAGCTTTTCCCCATTATCTGTCGCGATGCAGTGAACTTCGGCGGAATGAAAATGGCGTGGATCGGCATGGTGAATGCGCAGAATAAACAGGTAAAAGCGGTCGCCTCCTTCGGTTCCGGCACGGAATATCTTGAAAGCCTTCAAATTTCCACGGATGCCGCCGATCCGTCCGGGCGCGGACCTACCGGCACTGCCCTGCGCGAAAACCGGCCCCTTTGGTGCCAGGACTTCGTTAATGACCCGTCCACAGCACCCTGGCATGAACGCAGTATCCAATTCGGCTGGGGAGCATCGGCATCGATTCCGCTCTTGTGCCGCGACGCAGTCGTTGGCGTGATGACCTTATATGCCGGCGAGGCCAATGCTTTCGACGAAGCAGCACGCAACTTGTTGCTCGAGATGGCGATGGACGTGAGCTTTGCGCTGGAGCGTTTTACCGGCGAAACCGAGCGCAAGCGTCTGGAAGAAGATTTGCTCAAACTGTCACTGGCTGTCGAGCAAAGTCCGAACAGCATCGTCATCACCGATCTGGATGCGAAAATCGAGTACGCCAACTCGAATTTCATCAAGGTGACCGGCTACAGTCTGGCCGAGTTGATCGGCAAGAACCCGCGCATCATGCAATCCGGTAATACCCCAAAATCGACTTATGAAGACATGTGGGCGCATCTGACCCGCGGCGAAACCTGGAAAGGTGAATTGAACAATCGCCGCAAAGACGGCACAGAATACATTGAGTCGGCCCTGATCTCGCCTGTGCGCCAGGCCGACGGGCGGCTGACGCACTATCTGGCGATCAAGGAAGACATCACTGAAAAAAGACGAACCGAGGAGCGTATCGAAAAACTGGTGCATTTCGACCAGCTCACCGGCCTGCCCAACCGTACCCAGCTCAATGAGCGTTTCAAATTCGCCCTGAGCCTGGCGCAGCGTAGCGGCGAACAATTGACGGTCATGTTTCTCGACCTGGATCATTTCAAGGATATCAACGATACGCTCGGGCATTCCGTCGGCGACCAGCTGCTGATGGAGGTGGCAACGCGACTCAAAACCACATTGCGCGAGGAAGACACTATATCGCGCCAGGGCGGAGATGAGTTCATCCTGATCTTGCCGGGCACGGATGAAAAAGGTGCGGCGCATGTCGCGGCCAAGTTGATGGAGGCAATCTCCAGAGCCTGCCAGATCGAACAGCACGAACTCGTCGCCACATGCTCGATCGGCATCGCCATCTATCCCCATGACGGGGTGGATTTCGAGACGCTCTCAAAAAATGCGGATACCGCCATGTACCGCGTCAAGCAGGATGGCCGGAATTCTTTCCGTTTCTTCACACTGGAGATGCAGGCACATTCGGCCCGCGCCCTGCAATTGGGCAATGCTTTGCGCCAAGCGCTCTCACGCGGCCAGTTGCAATTGCACTACCAACCGCAAATATTGATACAGGATGGTCACGTTGTCGGTGCGGAAGCCCTGCTGCGCTGGCAGCATCCGGAGCTGGGCGCCATCTCGCCCGCCGAGTTCATACCGATCGCGGAGGACAGCGGCCAGATCATCCAGATCGGGGAATGGGTCCTGCGCACCGCGATCCGGCAATTGAAAGACTGGATGGATCACGGGCATCCGCCGATGGTGATGGCAGTCAACCTGTCTGCCGCGCAGTTCCGCCAGCCCAACCTGCCGGAACTGGTCACCGGCATCCTCGACGAGGCTGGGTTGCCGCACAAATATCTGGAACTGGAACTGACCGAGGCAGTCGCCATGGATGATCCGCAGGCGGCTGTCGAAATGATGGATAAACTCCACGCGCTGGGCATCCGCATGTCGATCGACGATTTCGGCACGGGCTATTCTTCATTGAGTTACCTGAAACGCTTCAAGGTGTACAAGCTGAAAATAGACCAATCATTTGTGCACGACATCACCGACGATCCGGACGACAAGGCCATCGTCGCCGCCATCATCAATATGGCCAGCAGCCTGGGCATGCAGACCATCGCGGAAGGTGTGGAAACCGCGGGCCAGTTGGCTTTCCTGCGCCTGCAGGGCTGCGACGAAGTCCAGGGATATTATTTCAGCAAGCCGCTGCCCGCGGACCAGTTCACATCCTATATTCAAAAACAGGAATAGAAACCGGAGGAAGGCTAGCCGGGATGGGATTCACCCAATGTCACGCCGCGCGTGCGATGTGGCAATTCCAGATAATGCCGGGTTTGCATCTCGGTCAGGCGGCTGGCGATGCGCTGTGCTTCGCTGTCATGCCGGTCATCTCTGTAAAGTTCAGCCAGCCCTGCGTCGAACGAAGCCACCAGTTTGACATGATTGTCGTACAGGACATCGATCAGCCAGGTGAAACGCCTCGCCTCTGCTCCCAGCTCGGCGGACATTTTCGGAATACCGGACAGGAAGATCGTCGGATAACGATAGGCGATCTCGAGATAGTCGGACTGGTCGTGAATTCCGCCGCATAGTTCCTTGAAATCGAACCAGACCACTTCACGTGCCGCGCACCTGACGGGGATGTTGATTTCCCTCACACGAACAGTATGAGCTTCGCTGTGCACACCGGCCGTGAGGCGTTGGAACAAGGACTTCATATTCCCTTCGGTTGCCGCATCTGCAGAGAGCATAAAGAGCGGGTCGCGCTCCATCTGCAACATGCGGTAATCGGTATCGCTGTCGAGATGCAGGACTTTCAATTCGCTCTTAAGCAAGGCGATGGCAGGCAGGAAGTTCTGGCGCTGCAGGCCGTTCGGATAAAGGTCGTCCGGCGCATAGTTGGACGTGGTCAGCAACACCACGCCGCGCTCCAGCAATGCCCCCAGCAGGCGCCCGAGGATCATCGCATCCGCGATATCGTCCACATGAAACTCGTCCAGACACAGCAGGCGCGTGGAGCGTTCGATCTTGTCGGCCAGCGCCATCAGCGGATCGCTTTCATGCGCAAGCAGCTTCATCTCGTGATGCACTTCAACCATGAAGTTGTGGAAATGGATGCGGCGTTTGCGGCGGTACGGCAGGCAGTGATAAAAGCCGTCCATCAGGAAGGTCTTGCCGCGTCCCACACCGCCCCAGATATACAAACCCTTGGGCACGTTCGGACTGAGCAGGCTGCGCCCGAGGAATTGGTTGCGCTTGTTCTTGAACTCGACCAATTGCTGCCACAGCGCTTCCAGCTGGTCGATCGCGGCGATCTGCCGTTCATCGCAGACGAAGCCGGAGCGCTCGCACGCCGTCTGATACCAGGCTTTGGGGCTGGTGCCTGTTTCAATTACCGATTGACGCATCAGGCTGAGACCTCGTTGAATTCCAGCGCATTCTGGTCCGGGTCGCGGCAGAACAAGGCGCGGCGACCGGACTGGCTCTGCGTATAAGTTATACCGGCCGCATCCAGCCTGTTCTTCAATTGTGCGAAGTCTTGCACACCCAATGCGACGTGCCGGTCGCGTCCGCCATGCGCCGGGCGCTGCAATCCCGCCTCGGGGTTGGGCAACAGCATCAGGTGTATCTGCTGGTTCGGCGCGATGTCGTACCACACGCCGTCATAGCTCATCTGCGGACGGCTGGGAGAAACATGCAAACCAAGCACCCCCTCGTAAAACGCACGCGACCTGGCAAGATCGCTCGTCAGAAATGCGGCGTGCTGGATACCTGTGATCATTACGCTTTGACTGGGATCACTTTGCTCGCCGCCAGCTTGGCACGCGTCCTCGCCTCGTCGGTATCCTTGCCATTCGCCAGGGCCACGCCCATGCGGCGCTTCTTGAATGCTTCCGGCTTGCCGAACAGGCGTATATCCGATTCGGGCACGCGCAACGCGTCGGCGACTCCGTTGAAGGCGATGCCCTTCTCGTCCATCTGGCCGTAAATCACCGCACTCGCGCCCGGTGCCCGCAACGTAGTGTCGACCGGCAAGCCGAGGATGGCCCGGGCGTGCAGCTCGAATTCGTTGAAGCGCTGGGTACACATGGTCACCATGCCGGTGTCGTGCGGGCGCGGGCTGACTTCGCTGAACCAGACCTGGTCGCCTTTCACGAAAAGCTCGACACCGAAGATGCCCAAGCCGCCCAACTCGTCGGTGACCTTCCTGGCGATATCGCGCGAACGTTGCAACGCCAACGCGGACATCGCCATCGGCTGCCAGCTTTCGACGTAATCGCCGTGCACCTGCACATGCCCGATGGGCTCGCAGAAATGGGTCTCGGTTTCGCCGTTTTCGCCGATCGCACGCACGGTGAGCTGGGTGATTTCATAATCGAAGTCGATAAAACCCTCGACAATGACCCGGCCCTGGTTCACGCGCGAACCGCTGGCTGCGTAATCCCACGCGGCCTTCACTTCGTCGGGGTTATCCACTTTGGATTGTCCTTTGCCGGAAGACGACATCACAGGCTTGACGATGCACGGAAAGCCGATCACCGACGTTGCAGCGATCATTTCTTCCAGGCTGTCCGCGAACTTGTAAGGAGAAGTAGGCAACCACAGTGTCTCGGCAGCCAGGCGACGGATGCCTTCGCGGTTCATGGTGAGCTGTGCGGCACGGGCAGTCGGAATGACGCGCGCCATACCTTCCTTCTCGATCTGCACCAGCATGTCGGTGGCGATGGCTTCGATCTCCGGCACGATGACATCGGGTTTCTCTTTTTCGATCAGGGCGCGCAATGCCGCGCCGTCCGCCATGTTGATGACATGCGCCCGATGCGCCACCTGGTGTCCCGGCGCATTCTCGTAACGGTCCACGGCGATGACTTCCACGCCCAGGCGTTGCAGCGCAATGATGACTTCCTTGCCGAGCTCGCCGCTGCCGAGCAGCATGACTTTGGTGGCCGAGGGTGAAAGTGGCGTGCCTAGGGTGATCTTTTTCATGGGACATCAGTCGGTGAAGTTGGAATACCCGAAATTATACAGGTAGTCGGATGACGCCGATGATGCTCGTCGACGGGTTCACCCTGACGCCAGTCGCGCCCGCCCAGACCGCGCATCAGCTATCCCGCTGAAAGGCTTTAATTATGCAGCTCGACATCCGGGAGCACGACATAGTTGCCATTGACAGTCCCTTCCCCCCCAACCACAAGTACGCTGCCTGCATCAGGCCCTGTGCTAAGCAAGGTGGCACTGAACACGGCGCGCCCCTTTTGCAGATTGGCCGTTCCACTCCATGTCCCGGTACCTGGGTCGTACAACTCGGCGCTGGACAGAGTTGGATTGCTGGCATTCCTGCCTCCCATCACGAGGACTTTGCCCATATTTGGACCGCTGGTCATCAGCTTGGCGATGTGGCCAAAGCGCGGGACTGCAAGACTGCCGGTTGGAGTCCATGTCCCGGCAACCGGATCGTACAGTTCTGCGCTGGCGAGAATATTACCCATGGCATCTATACCACCCACCACTAGTACGTTTCCTCCGTTGGCCAGTAGTGTGGCACTGTGCAGATAACGCGGCGTTGTAAGAGGGCTGGTGGCAACGACCGAGGCACCGGTTGGCGCGAACAACTCGGCTTGAGCAAGCACACTGGCAGAAGCAGTATCAAATCCTCCGGTGACCAACACGGTGCCGTCAATCAACAGAGTGGCCGTGTGCGAGTACCGTGGCCAAATGTCGGGTACTGACGTTGCAAGAGTCCCCGGGGAGCTGGATGGATCGACCAGATCTGCCGTACTTGCCAGACTTCCGCCAACCACCAGCACCAATTCCTTGCCACCGTTAGCTGTCAAGTTGGCGGTATTGTTGAGCAGGGTAGCGGTATGGTAAGAGCGAGTCGTAGTGAGAGCATTGGGGTACGGAGTCCAACTTGCCGGCGTCACTCCTGAAGCTGGCGTGTACATTTCAGCACTGGTGAGGTCACCCGATGCCGTCCCTCCTCCGATCAGCATCACCTGGCCCGTGGATAACAGGGTGGCGGTATGGTCACGACGCCCAACGGTCATATTGCTGGCTGCAGTCCACGTTCCCGAGCTCGTCGTCGAACCCGGGGTGTACAACTCGGCACTGGCGAGAGCGACCGTGTTGTACCCGCCCGCCACCAATACCGTTCCATCGTGCAACAGCGTTGCTGTGTGATCGTAACGGGGCGTAATCAGCCCATTCGTCGAACTGGAGCCAGCAAGTGTGACTGTAAGAATGACTGGTGGTGAAGTTACTCCGCTATATGTTGCAGTGATGCTCGTGATAGACGTGACTGCCGCACCCGTTCCCAATGTAACCAAACCAGTTGCTCCTACACTGGCGATCGACGAGTTGGCGGACATCCAAGTGACGCTGGAAGTCAGGTCTGTGGTGGTCCCGTTCGAATATGTTCCTGTCGCCGCCAGCTGGAGAGTCGTGCCTATTCCAATATAGACAGGATCCGGACTGATGGCGATGCTGCTCAAGGTGACTGGCGGAGTTGACGTGCCTCCGCCCCCGCAGCCGGTCAGGATCAATACTAAGCAAATGACAAGGCTTAAACCCGATTTGCCGGCATGAAGATTACGATAATGAAAAATTTTGATGACCTCGTATCGGACTGATCAATTTACAGTTTAATACACACATCATTGGCTTCAATAAGCCGCCTGTCGGAATCCGGAATTTCCTGATAATCAGAGCCAATCCGGACGTTACTTGGAGGCAGGTCACTCTTCGAAAATCAAACCATGCAAAAGTTGCAGGAATGAGCTGGATATCGCGATATTTGACGTCTGCGTTGAAAATCCATTTAGGGTATTGATTGTATTTTCGATGTCAATTATTGAAGGATATGTAGTAATAATTGAATGTTAAGGAAATATTCCAGTCACGGTTCGACGTGCCCACCACGAACGGAATAACTCCGTGTTTGCCTTGGTATGAAGTTGCCTGCGCTGTGCAAATGTTGTTCCAATTCATGGGCTCAATTTCGAAAATCCCTGAATTCCAAAAGTCATTCACATCGGAGTAAGATGACCGCGCCATTCCAACCATCCCGGGAGCAAATCATGACGAACATCGTGCAATTGTTGGGCGAAGAAGCGGAATATCTGTTGAAGCATCTCTGTGCCGGGATACCGAAAGAATCGCTGCACCTGCCGGGGCCGGATTATGTGGATCGGGTCGTGGCCATGAAAGACCGCAAGACCGGCGTGCTGCGCAGTTTGCAGGCTCTGTATGGACAAGGGCGGCTGGCCAATACCGGCTACCTCTCCCTGTTGCCCGTGGACCAGGGCGTGGAACATTCCGGCGGCGCATCGTTCGCGCCGAATCCGATCTATTTCGACCCGGAAAATATTGTCAAACTCGCCATTGAGGGCGGTTGCAACGGAGTTGCTTCCACGCTGGGTGTACTGGGTTCAGTGGCACGCCGCTATGCACACAAGATTCCCTTCGTCGTAAAGATCAACCACAACGAGATGCTGACCTATCCCAACATTTATGACCAGACGATCTTCGCTAGCGTAGATCAGGCATTCGACATGGGCGCCGTGGCAGTCGGTGCGACGATATTCTTCGGCTCGGAACATTCGCGCCGGCAGATACAGGAAATCTCGGATGCCTTCGAGCATGCGCACGAACTTGGCATGGCGACCATACTGTGGGCCTATCTGCGCAATCCGGCATTCAAGACTGCGGACAAGGATTTCCATGTCGCCGCCGACCTCACCGGACAGGCCAACCACCTTGCCGTCACCATCAATGCCGACATCGTGAAGCAGAAGATGGCCGAGAACAATGGCGGCTACAACGCCATCAAGTTTGGCAAGACTCATCCCAAAGTCTACAGTGAATTAACCACCGACCACCCGATCGACTTGGTGCGCTACCAGGTGGCAAACTGCTATATGGGACGTGCAGGCTTGATCAACTCCGGCGGCGAGTCGGGAAAAAACGACCTGCAGCAGGCGGTACGCACGGCAGTCATCAACAAGCGTGCCGGCGGCATGGGACTGATCTCTGGTCGCAAGGCGTTCCAGAAGCCGATGCAGGACGGAGTAGCGCTGCTGAATGCGATCCAGGATGTGTATCTTGATAAAACGGTGACCGTGGCCTGAGGTGACTTGGCCCGGTCAGCACTGTTTCCAGGCTTCCGTCAAAAATCCAGGCGGAAGCCGAACGCAACGAATTCCCGCAATGCGGTCGAAGTGGACTGCAACACGGTGGAAGTCGTCTTGTTCCAGTCAAGACCCAATTGCGCGTCTGTAGACAGATTCCTTCTCAGCTTGTAAGCCACCCTTATTGTTGGCTGGACATCGTTCATTTTGCCGCCGGTATTGTCGGTTTGAAAATTCAGGACGAAAGTCGAATCCAGTGTCCATTTTTCTTGCAGATCGACATGGTTGCTGGCTTGAAATCCTTCGGCAGCAATCAGCGCGCCCTTGGAGTAACTCACGCTGAAGTTCGTCGTATCTTGCGGACGGATAACCCCGAGACCGGTCGCTCTTTCGGTTATCGTCCAGGTATTGCCCGTGGAAGGAATCGCAGGTACGAACCCTTCCACTCCGGTTGTACCGTCCGGCAGCAGCGTTCCGCTGGAATTCATGCCTGCTGTCTTTGCAATGCTGAAGTCAGTACCGATGAACCATTTTTCGCTCAAATGATTGGTCATGCCGACTTGCGCCATTTCCGAAACTGTCGTGCGCTGACCTGCCAATAAAATCAGATCGCTCATGGACCAACCGTTTTGCATCAGGGTTGCGATCGTCGAAGTGGTGCCATTGATCGCATTTCTCACATCCAGAACCGGACTTCTGCGGCGGTCAAGCAGGAAGTTGTAGTCCGTGCCGCCGACCCCTCCGCCATTCAAAGTTCCCTGCACGGTGAAAATATTCAACGCCTTGAACAGCACGTCGTAGTCCACCATGGACATGATGTTGAACTTCTGGTCAAAATATCTCAGGTTCCCGCCGACCGCCCTCCGGTCGGTGAATCCGTCGACCTGTTGTGTAATCCCGTAAACGGATCCCCCTAACTGGCTCTTGGTGCCGAAGTCCACGCTGGCGCCGTAAAAAGTGGGTTTGCGGTCAATGGTGAAGTCGGACAACTGGCCCGTCACTACATTCACTCTCCAATTCGACGCAAACCCGTAACCGGCCGAAACGCCATCAAACCTGCCCATCACCCCGCCACCCAGTCCCGACTGTCGGCCGACTCTGAATGAATAATCCACAATCCGGTCTTTCATCTCATAGTAGGCCGCACCCAGCATCCCAATGTTTTGCTGTCCCGGAAGAAAGTTCGCCGCGTAGAAATCTTGAAATACCAAACGATTGTCATATTCGTTGTTGTACGACCGCGCGGTCATGTTGAGATTGGTTATCAGGGATTTCTGGTCAATGAGTGAAAAGGTAGTCGGCGTCTGGACCAGGCCTGCACTCGCGACGGTATTTGTCTGGCTTGCGCCCTGATAGTAGTACATCGACAAACTGCCGAATTCCGAATACTGAAATTCGGTGTTTTGCACTCTGGCTGGGCCTGTAGGCTGTTTATCCAAGGCAGCGAAAATCGCCGGTTGCGATAGCTTCAGCTTGGCGAGGCGATCCTTCACCCATTTCGCGGATTTTCCTTCCGGGTAAAGTCTCAAGTAGGCATTGAATTCCAGTACAGCTTTGGATAGCTGCCCCAATCTCTCTTTTGCGATCCCGATCCACAACTGGGCATCTTCCGTATATTTATTCGGAGGCAGGTTGAGTACTTGATTGAATGATTCGATTGCTGCAAATGTTTGGCCAGTCAGAAGCGCATTGCCTCCATTTTCCATCAATGCGGCGGCCTGATTGTTCGCGATCGAGATCTTGTCGGCCAGCGACGCGTTTGCGGGCGTTGCTCCTTGCTGGACGACGAACTGGTCAATTTCAGGAAACGGCGGCAGCCCGTCTTTTCCTCCCAATGGGATATGAATGGGCTTTGACGAGGACTGCTTCAGCGCGACCTTGGGTGCAGTGATATTGCCAGTGGGGGCAACCGGTGCTGCTGGTGTTGCCGTTGTTGCAGCTGGTACTGGTGTCGGAGGGGCTGCTGACTTCTGATTGGCAGCGGCAACTGCTGGGGTTCCTGACGAGGGAGCTACCGGCGGTGATTTCGGAATTGCCGCGATAACAGCGGCCGGCGCCGCCGCAACTGGAATCGAAGTAATGCCGGACTGTCCTGCAGCCGGCTTGTTCTCGTTATTTCGCTGCGTCGCGACCGGTTTGATATGAATCACCAAAGTCTGATTGTCGCTTCCCATCCCGACGGTGAATTCTGCGGGGCGATAGAATGTGATATGAATCTTGGGTCCGGTGCCGCGATCTCGCGTGGTAACCATAATCTCCTGAACGAGGTCGGAGGGAGGCGTCCGGTGCGATTCATAATCCTGCCACTCATCGGCAGGAACGGTATTAAGGATATTGAAATATACTGTGGTGGAACTTGATTTGCCTTGGGGAAAGTGTCGCAGATACTGGATCGGGACAGTAAATTTGATCACCGTTTCCGTCCCTCCGCTTGCGTCCTGATGCACAGTGATGTCATCGATGATCTCGGCGGACGCATAAGAGGACACCATATCCAGCAGTATCACCGCAAGAAATGACAAAACCAAACGATGCAATTTAATTCCGAACATAATTTGTGTCGCTCGATTTAAAAACCACCATGCCGGCTTCGCTAAAGTCGGCTTGAACCATAAGTCTGCCAATCAACAAATCAATCCCATGATGAATATGCGGATCCTTTGCTACCCAGGGGCTTATGGCAACCTGAACTTGAACAATCCTTGGACGTGCTGGCTCCGTTATGGCTGATCAATTGCGCTTTAGACAAATAGGTAACGCCTTTCAGGTGGCATGTCACACAGTAATTCGGTGCGCCACCCTGCGCATTATTGTGATTCATTTTCTCGCCGGTTGCCCAATCAGCAGCCCCTGACGAGACAGTAATGGTCGTGGAATGGCAACTGGTGCAATCCGTGTTGGCTGAGGTGCTGATAATTGTCGTCGGTATGTGGTTGGATACTTTGGTTACGGCACCAAACAATCCCTGACCGGTATAGGAGCCATTGTGACAACTATCGCAACGGCCTGTGAGTCCCGGAGCGGAATGGTTCATACCGTACTTCGTCACTCCGCTCACGGAGATCGTAGACACGGCAGCGGTACTGAAGTTGATGGAACCTACTCCGTCATACACAGAGTGGCATTGGTCGCATCCAATCGATCCGGTCGGTATGTGGCCGGTATCGGAGGAAAGCCCGATCGCAGTCGCCCCGTTATGGCATGTTATGCAGGTGCCGGGTGTATTGTAGGGCGCGGTGTTATGTATGACGCCCGCCGGTATTCCGAAAAGTGTACAAGTCGGACACCCCTGCAGAACAGTCGTAGTGTGGCATGACATGCAATCCAGAGCCGTGACCGGATGACCGGCATTCTTACCCGTCGCTGTCGCGCCATTGTGGCAGGACGCACAGGTCGGCGTTGGCGGCTGCGCAGGTGGCCAGGATGCATAGGTTCCGGGCGAGTGGGTAAAGCCGGCCCCCAGGAACGAAGTGTAATTGGTGGTGTTCGTTGCGGTATGGCAGGTCACGCAATCGGCCGTCGTAGCCACATGGTTTGTGATCACACTGCTTTCGGACTGAGCATTTTGAGAGATGTAAGTCCCGGAATGGCAGTTCGAGCATAAACCTGTTGGCGGATTTCCCAAGGAAGTCTTATGGAACACCACATTAAGGAATGTCGGGTT
The DNA here is from genome assembly GCF_902459525.1 of Sideroxydans sp. CL21. Lineage (NCBI taxonomy): Bacteria > Pseudomonadati > Pseudomonadota > Betaproteobacteria > Nitrosomonadales > Gallionellaceae > Sideroxydans > Sideroxydans sp. CL21. Next base: position 1,515,657 of record NZ_LR699166.1, on the reverse strand, counting down.
GGCGGGAAATGCCGTGAGCAGATTGGTGATCGCATTTGTATGGCACACATCGCATGCATTCCCGGATGATTGCGGGATATGGATAGCGGGATTGATCGAGACCACACCGGCATATTGTCCCTGGTGGCAGGTTCCACAAGATCCAGCTGCAACTGTGCTGTGGTTGAGTGTCGCGTTCAGGAACGTTGCGCAATTTCCGCCATTTGCACAACCTGTGCTGGCCGGGGTGTGGCACGTAACGCAATCTGCTCCTGAAGTTGGTATGTGCCCTGCACTAACGGGTTGCGCCAGCAACGTTGTTCCGTTATGACAGCTATCGCAACGCTTGGTGTACGGTGACGGTGCGGTCGTACCGAACGAGGTATATCCCGTGGTAGAATTGATATGGTTAAAAATCACGCCGGAAAAATTCACACAAGTAGGACAACCATCAGAAGCCACGGTGTGACAGCCGCTGGAATTGCAGTCCGCCGATGTCAATATATGACCCGCAACTTTGCCGGTAGCGGTAGCACCGTTGTGACAAGACATACATGTAGGTGTTGCTATTGATCCGTCAGCAGGGAATGTCGTTGTATAAACCCCCGGTACATGTGAAAAACTGGCGCCCAAAAACGTAGTGTAAGTTGCCGTATTCGTTACGGTGTGGCATGCCACACAATCCGATGTTGTCACTACATGGCCCGCATTCTTTCCTTGTGCGCCTACAGCTACATAACTGCCGTTATGACAGGTGGAGCATGCAACGGTTGGAGGATTTCCCAATGAAGTCTGGTGGAATTTTGCATCAAGAAAGGTTGTGTAGTTCAGGGTTGAATTGGCCGGCGTTCCGCTTGGACCGGTGTGACAAGTCCCGCAATCTGCAGTGGTCGGTATATGTACCGTGCCTTTTGTTTGCGCGTTTTGCGACACGAAACCTCCGTTATGGCAGGTCGCGCACGTGCCTGCGGGGGGATTCCCTATAGTAGTTGTATGGAATGCCACCCCCAGAAATGTCGGAAGAGGCTGGGACGTTGGATCGGAATGGCAGCTAACGCAGGTATCCACATTGGATCCGGTTGGTGCCGGAATGTGAATTGATTTATTGATCGATACAACTCCTGCGTATTGTCCCTCATGGCAAGAAGAACATGTGGAACCCGGTGTATGGGCGAAAGTAGCGCCCAAGAACGTAGAAAAGCCGATATGGCATGTATTGCAATCCGGCGGGTTCGTCCCCAACGGAATGTGAGTCATCGGGTTGTAACTGACAACGTTGGGGAAGGTTCCTATCGGTCCCGGCTCACCCGCCGGACCGCCATGACACTGGAAACAGTTTCCCACATAACCATTCGCCACATGATCGACCTGGTAGCTCAGGAAAGTGCTGGTATTCTTGTGGCAGTACGAGCAGGGCGACTGGGTCGGGAAGTGATTTACCGGTTTGCTCACGACACCGAGTGACTGTCCATTGTGGCAAGTCTCGCATTGACCGGTAATTGTGACGTGACTGAAGCTCTTTATCAGGAAGCTGGCAGCACTGATATGGCAGGTGTCACACGAAAAAGTTGTGGGAATATGATTTATCGGTCTTGGCAGAGCAGCGACTCTCGTTCCGGTGTTGTGACAGCCGGCACAGTCTTTGGGCGTGTTCTTGAATATGCCGTCGACGTGGCACTGTTCGCATTTTAGTGTCGCGTGAACTTCCCTGAGAACAAACCCTGTTTTCGAGTGATCGAAGGAATTTTCTACCGTAACCGCCTGCACTGCAGTCGCAAAGAATGAAAGGCTGAACATCAAGACCACCAGCATTCCGGCAATCCCGTAACGTGTTGTTGGCGTATTCATAATCGATACCTCGCTGCAAAATTTCGATCCATATTGACGAAAAGTGAATAGTGTCAGCACTTTTTACCTATTCAGAATTGTATATATGTGTCCGCAATTCCATGCAGCCGCTCATCGGGTGTGAGACAAAAGTACAAACGGCACAACCAACTGATGAACGGCAATGGTCCGCTATTAACGTTAATAGTTTATCCAGCGTCGACTTCCAACCTTGATCGTTTTCCAGTTCAATCCAACATGGCAATGATCGCATTGCTTTCCGAAATCGCCATTGTGCTTGTCATCCTTATCATGACAACTGACGCAGGTTGCCGCCAGAACCACTTTGCTGCTTACCGGTGTATTGTGACAATCGATACACTTGAGTCCCTTGTGCTTTCCGTCAAGCTTGAAGTTGGTTTTATCGTGATCGAAATCCCAGTCTTTCCAGTCGCGAGTGTTGTGGCAAGTATCACATGCAGTGCCAAGGGTGCGTTTGTGCACGTCTTGTTTAGCATGGCAAGACGTGCAATCCGACTTGGCCTCCTTGAATACCACAGATAAATGACATTTTTTGCATTGGGTCAATATATGCTGGCCGGTAAGCTGGAAGCGCGAAACCCTGTGATCAAATTCGGCTTTTTCCCACGAATCTTCATGATGGCAGGATTCGCATTTCTTCCCCTCCTCGCCTTTATGCTTGTCGTCCTTGTCGTGGCATGAAGAACAGGATGTCTTCAGCTTGTCCTTGTACAAATCACCTTTGTGGCAACTGACGCATTTCGTATCGCGATGCTTGCCCAACAGCGGGTAATCGGTCTTCTTGTCGTGGTCGAAAATAATTTCCTTCCAGCTCTTTTCGTTATGGCAAATTTCGCACTTGGGTCCGAAATTCCCCTTGTGCTTGTCGTCTTTCTGGTGACAGGAGTAGCAATCCATCTTGAGCTTGTCCTTATACAAATCGCCCTTGTGGCAATCGTTGCACTTGACATCGCGATGTTTCCCAAGCAACGGGAATTTGGTCTTCCTGTCATGATCGAACGGGATTTCCTTCCAGCTGCGCTCAATATGGCAGGACTCGCATTTCGGCCCAAACTTGCCCTTGTGCTTGTCGTCTTTTTGATGGCATGAAACACAGTTGGTCTTCAGCTTTTCCTTATAAAGATCTCCCTTGTGACAGCTGACGCACTTTGTCTCACGATGTTTTCCAAGCAGCGGATATTTGGTTTTCTTGTCATGGTCGAACAGGATTTCTTTCCAGCTCTTTTCGTTATGGCAAGTTTCACACTTGGGTCCGAAATGCCCCTTGTGCTTGTCGTCTTTCTTATGGCACTCGTCGCATTGCAACGGAGTGTCCTTGAACTTGTTGTCTGGATGGCAGTCCTTGCATTTCACATCCACATGCTTGCCCAGCAAGGGGAAATGGGTTTTGCTGTGGTCGAAATGGGTCGTCTTCCAATCCTTTTCTTCGTGGCAGTTCTGGCATTCAGGTCCCAGAGAACCTTTGTGTTTGTCCGCCTTTTCGTGACAACCGATGCATTTGACGGGCGCTTGCCGGTATTTTTTTTGCGGGGAGTGGCAGTCCTTGCAGAGAACCTTGCTGCTTAAGTGCGCTCCTTTCAGCTCGAATCCGGTCGTCATGTGATCGAAATCGACGGTATTGAGTTTTGCAATGCGAGCGTCCCGTCCCTTGTGTTCCGTGTGGCACTCTTTGCATGGCTTTTCTTCCTTCATCAGGCCGTGGAAACCATGCTTGTCGGCGATGTCTTTCGCGATCTCCTTGTGACAGTCTTTGCACAATCCGGCCTGGGCTGATTTGTCATAGGGCTTATGGCAGTTGCTGCACTCGCTTTCGAGTTTGACATGCCCCTGTATTACCTGGCCCGGCATCAACAGATCATTGGCGGAATCGGCATGTGCCTGACCGGAAAAGGCAAGCGTTGCCAGCACGCACGCCTTCAAGATTGCCCATTTCATGCAATGACTGGCCATCTAATATTTATGAACCGAAATTACGTGCCAGATCGCGCTGAATACCAACATGTAAACCAGTGGCACATGGAATATGTGCCATAAGGAAAACAGCTTTTCGTAGGTAGAGAATTGCGCAACATCTCGCACGGTGACAAGATAAGTGCTGATGAATTTTTCGTTCTGGTAGAAAAGCTCGTCGAGACGTTTCATCTGCGCGCTGTTCCATTGCTTCGCATTGGCGTCAGCGTACATGGCATCTTCAAGTTCTCTTGTCAGGTTCCGTGAAAACCATTTGATCCTGAAACCCAACGATATGAAATTCCATCCGTTGAGTTTTCCCGCCTTCGAAGACGACAGGACCCGATCGCGAAAATCTTCGAGCTTTTTTTCAATTTCGGGAGCGAAACTGAGAACGGATTTCACGTCCCCGGATCCTTCCAGGTCGGCCTGCAACTGCTGAAACGACGACTGTCGCCCATAGAGTCCGTTATGGATCTTCGTATAGAAGAAACGCCCGAATATTCCGCTACCCGATACGAGCAGCATGCATACCATGGCGACGCCTGCGTTGATCGACGCGATACGAAAGGTAGAATGAAAAATGATGAGGGCAGGTCCGAGTATGCCGAAAACCATATGCCACCTGAACCATTTGGGCAGGATGCTCCAGTTTTTCATGAATCCCACCCGCTTGCGCAACGGATAGATCAGGAGCGTCAGCATCATGATCCCGCCCACCAGCCCGATGTTGTAACCGATATTGTCGCCGGGCTTGTACAGATGGTCATAGGAAACAAAAAAACCGGCAAACATCAACAAGGTGACCACTATCATATATAGTGTCCAGCCATAGTCTTTAGGTTGGTTCTTTTGTCTTTGTTGTTTGCGCCTGTCTAAGGGCTGAAGAGATGTGGCTAATGTTGTCATTGAAATTCTCTGACCAATCAATTGCGCCAATTTCGGAGCAGCGACCAGCTAATCAATTGCGCCAATTTCGAAACAGCGTCTAGCTTCAGTCATTGTCAAAATCACGTCAACATTATAAACATAAAAAAATATACATAAAGTATTTTGTCATGTATTTGTGCAATTCCTTAAACGACCTTCATTGCCCATTGCCTTGGAGATGTTTTTAATTGCATTCATACAATAGGTTAAACAACTTGTGGATTTCAGGTGCGCGCTGATTTATTGCTCATATCCAGTTTCTCGCACCGTGCATCGAATCGAAAATCGCTGCTACTAAACCAACCGCCGTCTAAACCAGACTATTGTCCGAACAAATCCTTCCGGAAAGCAGACTGGCTGAAATGATGAGTGCCGCGCCCAGCCACTCACGCAACTCCATCGCTTCATTCGCGAGGAAATAGGAGGAAATCGCTGCTATCACCAACTCGAACTGAAACAGTATCACGGCTTGATTTGCCGCAAGATGCGTCACGCCATATTGCACTGCAAAGCTGGTCGCGCTGAGTACCAGCCCCATCATCGCGAGCAACATCCAGGTCTGGGCGGAAATCGCTGATACCTGAGAGGCAACTTCTCCCTGCCACAGCAGGAAAGGCAAGGTCAGCCCGGTCGTACCCAACCACAGACTGAATGATTTCGCTTCAACTGAAAGATGCTCGGCACGGCGCGAAGTGACGTTGGAAAGCGCGAAGCCCATGCCGGCGGAAAGGCCCAGCCACTCGGAAATATTCTGCGGCACAGGCAGATCCAGACCGGGGTCCCACAACATGGTCATGGCTCCGCCCAGCGACAGCATGATCACGAAATAGCCGTAGCGATTGAGCCGCTCGCGCAGCAGCCAGAACGAGAACAGGATCGTCCACAAAGGCGCGAGGTAAAACAGCAGCAGCACGCGCATCACTTCGCCGTGCAACATTCCCAACACGTAACCCAGATTCGCCCATCCCGCGCTCAATACCAGCAGCAACGCCCACCAGCCGAAGGAAGAACGCTCGCGCCACACGCGCGGCAGCATGAATGCACCGAACAGCATCGCCAACAGATAGGTGAGAAATGTCGCCATTGCGCCCGATATGCCGGTTTCCTGCAGCACGCGGTAGGGAAACCAGATCAGGCCCCAAACCATCGCACCGCTCAGCACCCCGGCTATCGGCATCAGATTTTGTTTTGTGGACACTCGTTACGCCTTTATAATCCGGCAACCCTGATAATGCCCTGGGGCGATTCCCCGAAAATCGCCAACAGCAGCTCGCGTCCCTACCCGACTTCAGACCGGTTTGCCCTGAGTCGGTCAAAGGACCGAAATAATAAGCAAGGAAAACATGAATCCCGATTTACAGCGCCTCCAACCTTACCCGTTCCAGAAGCTGGCCAAATTGTTGGGCGAAGTGACGCCAAGCAACGCTTTCAAACCGATCAGTCTGCATATCGGCGAACCCAAACACGCTACGCCCCAGTTCATCAAGGATGCACTTGTTGCGGGAATGGACGGACTGGCGAATTATCCCACAACCATCGGCAGCGACGCGTTGCGCACCGCTATCGCCAACTGGCTGGCGCAGCGTTACAGCATTCCGGCACCGGATCCGAAGACGCAAATCCTGCCCGTGAACGGCAGTCGCGAAGCGCTGTTCTCGTTCGCCCAGGCAGTGATAGACCGCTCGAAGCCAGAACCAGCCGTGGTCTGTCCGAACCCGTTCTATCAAATATACGAAGGCGCTGCTTTCCTTGCGGGCGCCACGCCCCACTTCCTCAACACATTGCCGGAAGACAATTTCGCGATGAACCCCGCCCAGTTGCCGGAATCGGTTTGGCAACGCACGCAGCTCATTTATGTCTGCTCGCCGGGTAACCCGAACGGGCATGTGATGCCCCTGTCAGAATGGAAGCATCTGTTCGAGATGAGCGACCGCTATGGATTCGTCATCGCCGCGGACGAGTGCTATTCCGAGATCTACTTTGGCGAGAGCAAGCCGCTCGGTGCGCTGCAGGCCGCCCGGCAACTTGGGCGCGAAGACTATAAAAACCTGGTCGTATTCTCCAGCCTGTCCAAACGCTCGAATGTACCCGGCATGCGCTCCGGCTTCGTCGCGGGAGATGCCAAAGTGCTGGAAAAATTCGCGCTGTATCGCACCTATCACGGCTGCGCGATGAATCCGGCGATCCAGAGCGCAAGCATCGCCGCATGGAACGATGAAGCGCATGTTGTCGCCAACCGCCACCTTTACGCCGAAAAGTTTGCCAAGACCACCACCCTGCTTGCGCCCGTACTGCCCGTGTCCAAACCCGATGCCGGCTTCTACTTCTGGGTCAGGACGCCCATCTCGGATACCGCCTTCGCGCAACAGTTGCACCGCGACTATAATGTGTCCGTTCTACCCGGCAGCTTTCTGGCCCGTGAAGCGCAAGGAATCAATCCCGGAGGGAATTTCATCAGGCTGGCACTGGTCGCCGGCCTGGATGAAACACTGGAAGCTGCACGACGCATCGCCGAATTCACTCAAAAACTTAACTAGGAACCGCCATGCCCCAATTACAAGCCATCATCGAAGAAGCCTTTGAACGCCGTGCCGACATTACTCCGCGCAATGTCGACGCACAGTTGAAAGAGACCATCGACACCGTCATCGAATATCTCGACAAAGGCAAGCTGCGCGTGGCCGAAAAGATCGACGGACAGTGGGTCACCCATCAATGGGTCAAAAAGGCCGTTCTGCTGTCGTTCCGCATCGAAGACAACGCCTTCATCAAGGGCGGCTTCACCAATTATTTCGACAAGGTGCCCTCCAAGTTCGCCGACTACAACTCCAAGGAATTCCGCGAAGGCGGCTTCCGCGTGGTGCCGCCCGCCGCCGCCCGCCGCGGTGCTTATATCGCCAAAAACGTGGTGCTGATGCCTTCATACTGCAACATCGGCGCTTATGTGGATGAAGGCACCATGGTCGACACCTGGGCCACCGTCGGCTCCTGCGCACAGATCGGCAAGAACGTGCATCTGTCCGGCGGCGTCGGCATCGGCGGTGTACTGGAACCGGTGCAGGCCAATCCCACCATCATCGAAGACAACTGTTTCATCGGCGCCCGCTCGGAAATCGTCGAAGGTGTGATCGTGGAAGAAGGTGCCGTGATCTCCATGGGCGTATTCATCGGCCAAAGCACCAAGATCTACGACCGCGAAACCGGTCAAGTGCACTACGGTCGCGTTCCCGCAGGCTCCGTCGTTGTTAGCGGCAGTCTGCCTTCCGCCGACGGCAAGTACAGCTTGTACTGCGCAGTCATCGTGAAAAAAGTGGATGCAAAGACATTGGGCAAAGTCGGCATCAACGAATTGCTACGCGGAATCTAATTAGGATTCAGGAACTGGGATTTTGGATTTGGCCAAATCCCAATTCCCAAATCCACAATCCTGCTTCTGAGGTGAAGACATGATCATTACGCCACTGCTGCAACTGGCTGCCGAAAAGCAGGCCTCCGACCTGTTCCTGTCGGTCGGTGCGCCGATCAACATCAAGATCGACGGCGTGGTCATGCCGGTGAATGCCCAGAAGCTCGACGAAGAAACGGTCAAGCGCATCGTTTACGAGATGATGACCGAGCGGCAGATCGCCGAATACGAGCTGAACATGGAGATGAACTTCTCTTTCCGGGTGCCCAACATCGGCAACTTCCGCGTCAACGTATTCCGGCAGCGCAGCAGCGTCGCCATGGTCATCCGTTATGTGCGCGGCGATGTGCTCAACGTGGAAGAGTTGAACCTTCCGCTGGTGCTGAAAGAGCTCGTGATGGAAAAACGGGGACTGATATTGATGGTGGGGGCCACCGGTTCCGGGAAATCGACAACACTGGCCGCGATGATCCAGCATCGCAACGAGACGCAGAGCGGCCATATCCTGACCATCGAAGACCCGCTTGAGTACATGTTCCGCCACGGCAAGTCCATCGTGAACCAGCGCGAAGTGGGAACCGACACAATTGACTACGGCGCCGCACTGGTCAGTGCCATGCGCGAAGCACCGGACGTGCTGATGGTGGGTGAAATCCGCGACCGCGAAACGCTCAAGCATGCGCTGATCTTTGCGCAAACCGGCCATTTGTGCCTGTCCACCCTGCACGCCAACAATAGCTATCACGCGCTCAACCGCATGGTGAATTTCTTCCCTTACGATGCGCGCAACAGCATCCTGTCGGACCTGTCGCTTTGCCTGCGCGCCGTCATTTCCCAGCGCCTGATCCGCAACCCGCAGGGCAAGCTGATCCCGGCAGTGGAGGTGTTGCTGAACTCCGCCCTCGTCGCCGACCTGATCAAAAGCGACCAGATCGACCAGATCCGCGACGCGATCGAGCAAAGCGTCTCCCTGGGTTCGCAAACCTTCGAACAGGCCCTGTACAAACTTTACAAATCCGGACACATCAGCAAGGAAGATGCGTTGCGCAATGCCGATTCTGCCAGCAACCTGTCTTCGCTGATCGACTACTCGCAAACCAGCAAGATGAAGGCATACGACCCGGGCGCAAACTCCGCCGAAAAAACAGCCCCGTCCGCGGTCAAATTCGACGGTATCAAGCTCAATATCGAAGTGCCGGGTTCTGGCACATGAAGTTATACGGCATCCCCAACTGCGGCACAGTGAAAAAAGCGCGCGCCTGGCTGGACGAGCATGGCATCGCTTATGAGTTTATCGACTTCAAGAAAAGAATCATCACCGAGGCCATGCTCACTGACTGGCTGCGGCAAGTCGGCTGGAAGAAATTATTGAAGAAGACCGGCCCGACCTGGGGGCAATTGCCCGATGCGGTAAAAGCCTCGATCAAGGATGACGCATCAGCCCTGCCTCTGCTGCTTGATAAACCAAACGTCATCAAACGTCCGGTGCTGGAACACAATGGAAAAGTGCTGGCAACCGGATTCGACCAAACCAATTACGAAAACCTGGATCTTTGAAAAATACAAAATGAGCAACACTCTCGACCTGACCAAACAACTCATCGCCCGCCATTCCCTCACCCCCATGGATGACGGCTGCATCGACATCATCGGTGCACGCCTTGCCCCGCTTGAATTCAGCCTGGAAAAGATGCGCCATAGCGAAGTGGACAATCTGTATGCCCGGCGCGGCCAGACTGCGCCGGTAATCTGCTTCGCCGGTCATACCGACGTGGTGCCGACCGGCCCGGTGAACAAATGGGACAGCGATCCTTTCACGCCGACGGTACGCGATGGAATGCTCTATGGACGCGGCGCGGCGGACATGAAAGGTTCGCTTGCCGCCTTCGTCACGGCCATCGAGAAGTTTGTAGCCGAACACCCGCAGCATCGCGGCAGCATCGCCCTGCTGCTCACATCTGATGAAGAGGGCGTCGCTGTCGACGGTACAGTGCGCGTGGTGGAAGCCTTGCAGGAGCGTGACGAGAAGTTGGATTACTGCATCGTCGGCGAACCCACATCCGTCTCCAAAACCGGCGACACCATCAAGAACGGCCGGCGCGGTTCGCTGTCCGGCACGCTCACGGTCAAAGGGGTGCAAGGCCACATCGCCTATCCGCATCTGGTGAAGAACCCCATACATTTGGCGGCACCCGCCATTGCCGAACTGGCCGCCACCACCTGGGACAACGGCAACGAATATTTCCCGCCGACTTCCTGGCAGATCTCCAATATCCACGGCGGCACGGGTGCCACCAACGTGGTGCCGGGCACCGTCGAGATCCTGTTCAATTTCCGTTTCTCGACCGCCAGCACGGTGGATGGCCTGAAACAGAAAGTCCACGCCATCCTCGACATGCACAAGCTGGAATACGATCTGAACTGGGAACTGTCCGGCAAGCCCTACCTCACGCCACGCGGCAACCTGGTGGACGCGGTCAGCGCAGCCATCAAGAAAGTACAAGGTATCGAGACTGATCTTTCTACCAGCGGCGGCACTTCGGATGGCCGCTTCATCGCAGACATCTGCCCGCAAGTGATCGAGCTCGGGCCGCTGAATGCGACCATCCACAAGCTCAACGAATGCGTGGCGGTGGATGATCTGGACGCTTTGTCCGAGATCTACTATTTGACGTTGGTCAAACTGCTGGCAACACAATAACATTCACCGGCGTACAGGGAGAAAAGTAAAAATGGACATCAATCATTTCTCGGAGGCGAGCGCTTCGCTCAAGACAGTACGCGACTGCCTGCGCTTCGCCGTCAGCCGTTTCAACGAGGCCGAGCTGTTCTTCGGCCACGGCAGCGGCAACGCCTACGATGAAGCCGCATACCTCATCCTGCATACCCTGAATCTGCCGCTGGACCGGCTAGATCCGTTCCTGGACGCCAGGCTGACGCAATCCGAACTGTACGACGTGCTCGACATCGTCGAGAGACGAACCGAGCAACGTATCCCCGCGGCCTATCTGACCAATCAGGCATGGCTGGGCGACTTGTCCTTCTATGTGGACGAACGCGTCATCGTGCCGCGCTCGTTCATTGCCGAATTGCTGCGCGAACAGCTTGCGCCCTGGATCAGCGATGCAGACCGGATAGGCAATGTACTCGACATGTGCACCGGCAGCGGCTGTCTCGCCATCCTGGCGGCGCATGCCTTCCCCCATGCCCATATCGATGCGGTCGACCTGTCTGCCGACGCTCTGGATGTCGCCCAGTACAACGTGACTGACTATGACATGGAAGATCGCATTTCCCTGATCGAGTCCGACATGTTTGCCAAGCTCGGGGGCAAAAAATACGATCTCATCATCAGCAACCCGCCTTATGTCGATGCATCCTCGGTCGCCGCGCTGCCGCAGGAATACAAATACGAACCCAAGCTGGCTCTGGGCAGCGGCGCGGATGGCCTGAATGCCACCCGCAACATCCTCGAACACGCAGGCGAACACCTCAACGACAACGGCGTACTCGTCGTCGAGATCGGACACAACCGCGATGCGCTGGAATCCGCTTACCCCGGACTTCCTTTCATCTGGCTGGAAGTGAGCGCGGGCGACGAGTACGTGTTCATGCTGCACCGGAACGATCTGCGTTGATGTCGGTCGACCATTACGAAAACTTCCCCGTTGCATCCATCCTCATGCCCAGACGGCTGCGCAAGCCGGTGGCGGCGATTTACCATTTCGCACGTGCAGCGGATGACATCGCCGACGAAGGCGACCTGCCAGACAGCGAACGGCTGCGACAACTCGATGAGTATCGTGGCGAATTGACGCGCATCGCGGCGGGCGAAATACCGCTGTTGCCCCTGTTCATCAACCTTGCAGCCGAGATCAAGGCACATGAGCTGCCGATGCAGCCGTTTCGCGATCTGCTCGATGCGTTTTCGCAGGACGTGGTGAAGAAGCGCTACACCGATTACGACGAATTGCTGGACTACTGCCGCCGTTCCGCCAATCCGGTTGGCGATCTGTTATTGCATCTGTACGAAGATGCGACTCCCGTCAACATCGCCTACTCCGATGCCATCTGCACCGCGCTGCAGCTCATCAACTTCTGGCAGGATGTCGCGAAAGACTTCGCCATCGGGCGTATCTATTTGCCGCAAGATGACATGGCCCGCTTCGGCGTAAGCGAAGATCAGATCCAGCAAGGCATCGGCAACGAAGGCTGGCGTGCCCTGATGAAATTCGAAGTGGACCGGACGCGCGCCCTGATGCTGCAAGGCGCTCCTCTCGGCAGCATCCTGGGTGGCCGCATCGGGTTGGAAATGCGCATGATCATCGCCGGCGGACTGCGTATTCTCGACAAACTGGAAGCCGCCGATTACGACGTGTTCCATCGCCGCCCCGTATTGCGCCCTTTCGACTGGGTTATCATGCTGGCGAAAAGTGCGCCATTACGGTTCTGAAATTAAAATATGATTTCAATTCACAACAAACGAGAACAAGGCGGCAAGGATGAGGCGACGCAGACAGTACAAAGTAGTACGGCAAGGAGCAGAAGACGCAGCCAACGCAGTTATCGTTTGATTTTGAATTGAAATGACTCCAGACGAATATTGCCGAAACAAGGCCTCCTCCAGCGGCTCCAGCTTCTACAACAGCTTCCGCTTCCTGCCCAAGGACAAGCGTCGCGCCATTACCGCGCTCTACGCCTTTTGCCGCGAAGTGGATGACGTCGTGGACGAATGCACCGACACCAATGTGGCGCGCACCACGCTCAACTGGTGGCGCAATGAAGTCGCGGCCATTTATGGCGTGGGCAAGCCGCAGCACCCGGTGGCCCAGGCACTGGTTCCCGTTGTCAAGCAATTCAACCTGTCGCAGGAACACCTGCTGGAGATCATAGACGGCATGGAGATGGACCTCGAACAGTCGCGCTATGAGGATTTCAAGTCGCTGCAGTTGTATTGCTACCGCGTCGCTTCGGTGGTGGGCCTGCTGTCGGTGGAGATCTTTGGTTACACGGACCGACAGACGCTGAAATACGCCCACGACCTTGGCATCGCCCTGCAACTTACCAACATCATCCGCGACGTGGGCGAGGACGCGCGGCGCAACCGTATCTACCTGCCGATGGATGAAATGCAGCAATTCGGCGTCACCGCTGCGGATATCCTGAATTCGCGCGAGACCGAGAATTTCCAGAAGCTGATGGCGTTCCAGATCGAGAGGGCGCAACGTTACTACCGGCAAGCGATGGATCATTTGCCCGCAGTGGACCGCAAAGCGCAGCGCACCGGGCTCATTATGGCGACCGTGTATCAGGCCACACTGCAGGAGATCGTCACCAGCGGCTGCCATGTACTGAAAGAACGCGTGTCGCTGACGCCCAACTTCAAGTTCTGGCTGGCGTTCAAGGCATGGCTCAAGAACTGAGCGGATTACCCTCTCCCCAGCCCTCTCCCGCAAGCGGGCGAGGGAGCAATCGTGAAATGCAATCTATAAACATTGGAATCATCGGCGGCGGCTACGCGGGCATGGCGGCGGCTGTTGAACTCGCAGCACAAGGTATCCCGGTCACCGTGTTCGAAAGCGCCAGACAACTCGGTGGCCGCGCGCGCGGCGTGCTGCACAATGACACGCAGCTCGACAACGGCCAACACCTGTTGCTGGGCTGCTACCACGAGACTCTGCGCCTCATCGAATTGGTGGGCGGTCGTATTGAGCAGGATTTCCTGCGCCTGCCATTGCAGCTTGATCTGCATGGCGAGTTTTCGCTCAGGGCGCCCCGCTTGCCTTCCCCGCTGCACTTGCTGATCGCTCTGCTGAAAGCACAAGGACTCACCTGGGCCGAGCGCAAAAAGGCTGCGGGTTTCATGCTCACCCTGCGCCGCATGAATTTCCGATTAGCCGGCGACATGACGGTCACCGACCTGCTCGCCGCACACAAACAGGATGCCGACCTGACATTCAAACTGTGGGAACCCTTGTGCATCGCCGCGCTGAATACGCCTATTCACAAGGCTTCCGCACAAGTATTGTTGAACGTGCTGCGCGACGCTTTGAATCGAACCCGTGCCGACAGCGACATGCTGTTGCCGCGCATCGACTTCACCGCGCTGTTCCCGCAACGCGCGGCTGAATTCATCGAACGAAACGGGGGCAAGGTGTATCTCTCCTGCAGCGTGGATGCCATCGTCCCCAAAGACGAAGGCATCGAACTTGTCGCAGCGAATGAAACCCACTTTTTTTCCCATGTGATCTGTGCCGCACCGGCAACTGTCGCAGCAAAATTGCTGCGTCCGATGGCGGCTCTTGCCGGCGCTGTTGCTCAGATCGAAGCCCTGGATCATCAGCCTATCTATACCGTCTATCTGCAGTACCCCGCCCGCGTCACGCTGCCGCACCCGATGCTCGGCCTGCACCGGCGTTTCAGCCAATGGCTGTTCGACAAGGGACAGATCGCGGGCCAGCCGGGTCTGCTCGCCGCCGTCATCAGCGCGGAAGGCATTCATCAGGAATTGAGCCAGGAACAACTGGCACAGAAAGTCATCGCCGAGTTAAGCGAAGAATTCGGCATCACCGAACAACCGGAATGGTTCAAGGTGATCGCCGAGAAACGCGCCACATTCTGTTGTGCTCCCAACCTGCAACGGCCCGCACAACAGACCGCTCTGCCCCGCATATTGCTGGCCGGCGACTACACGGCGGGCGATTACCCCGCCACGCTGGAAGGTGCGGTAGTGAGCGGCGTACGCTGTGCCAACCTGTTAGTGGGACAACGCTGAAGCCCAACGACAAGCCACTTATTTGAAGCGGTAACTCAGGGAAAGGTAGCCTGTATCCAGGTAACGCTGATTGACGATAGGACTCTGTTCGATCCCATTGCCCAGCCACTTGCGGCGCACATACCCGTTCAAATGGTAGTCGTCGGTCAGTTTGATATCGGCTATCAATCCGATAAAGTCGTTGAACGATCCCGCGGGCTGATAAAGCGAATACTGGCTGGATGCCGCTTCCTGGGCAGAGACGCCGTAGTAGTAACGCACATAGTCGCTGGATTGATATTCTGCTCCCAGCAGGGGATAGAAGCTCACTTGCGGCAGGTCGAATTCAGCGGCATAGATAGCCTCGTACAATTCGCCCTGGGACTGGCGCACGTCGTGAAACGCATTCAGCATGAAGCCGCCCACCGGGGTCACCTGCAAGGTGCCGACCCCGAGAGGTATGGATGTTTCCCGCTTCCTGAGGCCCAGCAGGCCGGGGGTATTCGTGTCGAAACCATCCTGGCTGATCCGGCCTACCAGTTCCAGATAACCATCCCCCATCGATAGCGTTTTGATACCCAGCGTATCGACCCGCGCGAACATCCTGCCGTATTCGAAATCGCCGTAAGGCAGAACGGTGGTGAAATCGCTCACGCCGCGAACGATGCGGCCCGTGTAATAGGCGCCCGCGCCAACATCGCCAACGAGGCCTTGTGTAGCCTCATCGGCTGCCGCCTGCACAGTCACCAGCAGCAGGCTGACCAAACAGGCAGAAAATCGGGCTTTAGTTTTTTGCGTGGCGTCCATGTCTACCCGTCCTGAAATATCCAGTATTGTCGTAATACGTTGCATTTTCATTATCCCCAGCCCAGCCCGGCACACCGAGTACAGGCACGGGTGTCAGCTCCCGCGTGCTGCGGCAGTGTTCCCCAGAATTCAGGTAGCCGGCGAGCAAGGCATCCAGATGCGCCAGTTGCCTGTCATAAGGCCAGGCAAAGAACGCCTGTTCCACCGGCAGGAGCAAACCTTGCGCGGTCAAGCCGGTATACGGGCGGAGTGCCTTTTCGTACAAGCCGTGGCCAAACAGATAAAAGCCCATACCGGATCGCGCTTGCATGCGTCGCTGCCAGAATAATTCTTTCCACTGAAAATTGCGCAGGAGTCCGGCCAGTTCCGCATCGGCATAGGCAACGATGACACCCGATTCGTCCAGCAGGGTGCTGGTGTCGCGCACGGCCCCGCGCTGGCTGGGTGCCGACGAATCATCTGCCTCGGTCAGCGCCCGGAAATGGCGCGCGTTGATGGCAGCCTTGGCCTGCGGAAAAACGAGCCACACCAGCGCGTTGAGCAGATCATGCCAGTTGTTGGCTCGCGTAGGCACTTCCCCCTTCAGAAAACAGCGCGGTTCGTATTGCAGATCGAAGGGCAATTTGCCGTATTCCTGCGGCACAAACGTCAGCGGCAGGCCGCTTTGCACCGCGATGGCCGGGCGTTGTACCTCCAGCAGCGCGTTGCAGTCTTGCAGGGTTGGAAATTCATCCGGTTCGAGGCGGGTAATGATGGAGTGCAAGGGGGCAAAAGCAGGAGTGTGCAGCAATGCCTCTTTGTTCCATTCCGGGATCGGGTTCATAGTGGCTAGTTTAGCTCAATCGCGCTGCACAACAAATTCTTCAGCGCTTGTGGTAAGTTGCGCAATATTTGCCGGATCGTGTCAGGAATTTGACCCTTAAGGGGGAGGAAAAATGAACGAAATTGACGCCATTCAGGCCAGTCTGGCCACCTATTCCAAGCGCCTCGATGAGGTCTCTGCCGACCGTCTCAATGAACTGCGCAAATGCTCTTTCTTCGATCCGATTCCCAGCGAATGGCTGAAGCCGATCTCGGAACAGACCGAGATCAGGACATTCTCGGCGGGAGATTGCATCACCAGGGAGGGAGAGGATATGAACGCCCTCTACGTCGTGCTTTATGGCACAGCCACTGCTTATTACAACAAAAAGATCGTCGGGACGATACGCAGCGGCGAATGCGTCGGTGAAGGCATGTACTTCGCCAACGAGAACCTCTCACGCTCGGCGACCGTGGTTGCCGACGGGCAGGTGATCGCGGCTGAAATCAACAAGACCGGTATCGAACGTCTGCGGGGTGAAGCCGTCGTCTATATGGATAAAGCGCTGTTGCTTGCGCTATTCAAAAAACTGCAGGGAGCGAACCGCAAGATCGAAGAGCTGTTGCCCTGAAATACGTTTCGCTGCATCGGAAGCGTTTGGCAAGGCAGATATTTTTTCTCAATCCAGATAAGGAGCCGTATATGCGTAAATTATTACTAGCAGCATGTCTTTTGGGTATTTCCGTTTCCGTCTTCGCCTCTTGCGACGATCTCAAGTCGCAGATCGATGCCAAGCTGCAGGCCAAGGGCGTCACTGCGTATTCCCTTGAAATCGTTCCCGTCGCGCAGCCTGCTGCCGCTCCAGCTGCAGCATCCGGCGCTGCGGCTACTCCCGCCAAAGACACGACAGGAAAAGTGGTCGGTACTTGCGAGGGCGATACCAAGCAGATCATCTACAAACGCAATTGATACCGCTTGTCGGCCCAGCCCCCCGTTGGGCTGGGCTTTTCCTTTCAACAAGTTATACACCCATCCACAACACCGATTTCGGCTAGAATCCACGCAGTATGAGCATCATTGCAGTCTTCAATCAAAAGGGCGGTGTCGGCAAGACCACGACCGCCGTCAATCTCGCTGCCGCCTTGTCGCGTATCGGTCGCGCGACATACGGTATCGACCTGGATCCGCAAGCACAACTCAGCGCCATCGCCAACGTCACCGCAAAGTCCGGTGCCGACACGGTATTGAGCATGTTCCAAAGCAACCGCCCCTTGTGCCAGCTGGTGAAAGAGTCGTCCAGTTCGATCAAAGTCATTCCGGCACACACCGAGCTTTCCAAGGTGGATGCACTGTATGGCAAGGGTTTCAATGTGGTGAACAAGCTCAACAGCGCACTGCAGACCGAACGCTACGGCGGCAAGGACAATCCGGTGGTGATCGACTGCAATCCGATGGTCGGCGTGCTGTCGTTGAATGCGATCTTCGCTTGTACCGGTCTGATCGTTCCCATTTCAGCAGATCATCTTTCCACCAAAGGAGCGCTCCAGATCGAGAAGACCCTGAACGCGCTGGAACAGGTTCTCAAGCGGCGCGTCAACCGTCGCTACCTGCTCACACGCTTCGATGGCCGTCGGCGCATGGCCTGGGATGTGTTGAAACTGGTTGAGGAGCACTTCGGCGCCGATGTCTGCCGCACCCGCATCTCGGAGAACGTCAGCCTGGCAGAAAGTCCGGCAGTGAATAAAACTGTTTTCGAACATGCGCCCGAGAGCCGCGGAGCGCATGATTACAACGACCTGCTGAAAGAGTTACTGGCGGACGGGTTTATAGAGTAAAGCCAGCCGGGCGATCACTTGGATATCAATGACAGGATATCCTCGACCGACATCACTTGTTGGGGTTTTCCATCTCCGGCGCTCTTGGCGTCGCAATTCACAATTTCGCAATAGCGGTACATCTGGCGCAGCTTGCGTTCCGCTTCGGCCACATCGTTTCCAGCAATGATGACGCTTTCCACTTTTTGACCGTCGCGGGTCAGAATCGAAAAATCGAACTTCTGCATCTCCATCCCCCTATCACGTCATTGTTTGATCGCCCTTTGCCTTCTTGCTTCATACAAACACACCCCGGTGCTCACAGAGACATTCAGGCTTTCCACGCTACCAAACATCGGGATACGCACCAGCTGATCGCAGGTCTCTTTGGTCAGGCGGCGCAGGCCTTCGCCTTCCGCGCCAAGCACCAGGGCCACCGCACCCTGATGCTGCACATCATACAGATTTGTTTCCGCTTCGCCATCCATGCCGATCACCCAGATGTCGCGCTCCTGCAGTTCGCGCAGGGTACGCGCCAGATTGGTGACCGTGATGTAAGGCACTGTCTGCGCGGCGCCGCAGGCGACCTTTTCAACGGTGGCATTGATGCCCACTGCGCGGTCTTTGGGTGCGATCACCGCATGCACGCCGAAGGCATCCGCACTGCGCAGACAGGCTCCCAGATTGTGCGGATCCTGCACACCGTCCAGCACCAGCAGCAGCGCGGGTTCGGTCAGGGTATCCAGCACGTCGTCCAGATGCTGCACTTTCTGCGCCGCATCCACACGCGCCGCAACGCCCTGATGACGGGTGCTTCCAGCCATGCCGTCCAGACGCTTGCCATCCACCTGGATGACGCGGACACCGTTGCTCTCTGCCAGCTTGAGCAGGTCGCGCGCGCGCGGATCGCGGCGCTGGGTATCGACAAACACCTCCAGCACGCTATCGGCGTTCTGGCGGATGCGCGCGGTGACGGCATGAAAACCGTGAATGATGCGCGACTCAGCCATGACGTTTACCCGTTTTGCCGGAGGGTTTTTCGGGTTTCTCGGTTTTTTTGGGTTTCTTGGGCGTCGTTGCGCCCCATGCGCCGACATCGACACCTTCGTTACTTGTAGCCTCACCGGAAGCAGCGATTTCACCCTCCAGCACGAAATCGATCTTGGTGCTTTCCATATCCACGCGGACCACTTTCACCCGCACGCGATCGCCCAGGCGATAACGCTTGCCGGTGCGTTCGCCCAGCATCTGGTGCTTGGCCGGATCGAAGTGGTAATAGTCGGCGCCCAGTTCGGACACATGCACCAGCCCTTCGACGTACAGATCGTCCAGCGCGACGAACAGCCCGAAGCCGGTAACCGAGGAGATCGTGCCGTCGAACACGCTGCCCAAGTGGTCGCGCATGTAGAAACACTTGAGCCAGGCTTCAACGTCGCGTGTGGCGTCGTCGGCGCGGCGCTCGGTCATCGAGCAATGCACGCCCAGTTCCGCCCACTTGAGTTGCGGTTTGTATTGTTTGCCATCCAGCACGGCCTTGATGGCACGGTGCACCAGCAGGTCCGGATAACGGCGGATCGGCGAAGTGAAGTGCGCATAAGCCTCGTAACCGAGTCCGAAGTGACCCAGGTTTTCCGGCGCATACACAGCCTGGCGCAGGGAACGCAACATCACGGTTTGCAGCAAACCGGCATCGGGACGGCCTTTGATCTGCTTGAGCAGCTTGGAATAATCGGCTGCCTGCGGATCGTCGCCACCGCCCAGTTGCAGGCCGAACTCCTTGAAGAATTCGCGCACCGCTTCCAGTTTTTCCGGCGTGGGGCCTTCGTGTACACGGTACAGCACGGGGTGTGCATGGTCTTTCAGGAAAGCCGCCGCACACACGTTGGCCGCCAGCATGCATTCCTCGATCAGCTTGTGCGCATCGTTGCGTATCACCGGCACGATCTTCTCGATCTTGCCCTGTGCATTGAAGATCATTTGCGTCTCGACCGTCTCGAAATCGATGGCACCGCGCTTTTCGCGCGCCTGCAGCAAGGTCTGGAACAGCTTGTACAGGTTGTTGATATGCGGCAGAACCTCGGCATATTTTTGCCCGTTCTCGCCCTGCGGATTGGCCAGCATGTCGGCGACCTGGGTGTAGGTCAGGCGCGCGTGCGAGAACATCACCGACGGATAGAAGCGATGTTTCTCGATCTCGCCCTCAAGGCTGATCTGCATGTCGCACACCATGCACAGGCGCTCGACATTGGGATTGAGCGAGCACAGTCCGTTGGACAGCTCTTCCGGCAGCATGGGAATGACGCGGCGCGGGAAATACACCGAATTGCCGCGGTTGATCGCTTCCTTGTCCAGCGCATCGCCGGATTTCACATAGGCGCTCACGTCGGCGATGGCCACCACCAGACGGAAGCCCTTGCCGTTCGGTTCGCAATATACGGCGTCGTCGAAGTCGCGCGCGGTCTCGCCGTCGATCGTCACCAGCGGCAACTGGGCCACGCTTTCACGCCCGGCGTAATCGGCCGGTTTTACTTCGGGTGAGAACGCCTTGGCCTGTTTTTCTGCGTCATGCGGGAATTCATTGGGGAGGTCGTGCTTGCGCAGGGCGATCTCGATTTCCATACCGGGATCGGCATAGTTGCCCAGCACCTCGACGATGCGCCCTATCGGCTGGGCATGCTTGGAAGGCTGCTGCATGATCTCAAGCATCACCACCTGCCCGGCCTTGGCTCCGCCTGATTCGCCCGGTGCAACCAGGAAGTCCTGGCTGATACGGCGGTTTTCGGCGACCACGAACTGGATGCCGTGCTCTTCGTATAAACGCCCGACCACTCGCGTATTGGCCGGTTCCAGCACCTCGACGATGCTGGCCTCGCGGCGGCCGCGCTTGTCCTCGCCGCCGATGCGCGCCATCACGGTATCGCCGTGCAGCGCCTTGTGCATTTCCTTGGCACTCAACACCAGATCGGCACTGCCGTCTTCCGGGATCAGGAAGCCGAAGCCGTCCGGATGGCCCTGCACCTTGCCCTTGATCAGGTCGAGCTTGTCCACCACGCAAATGGCGCGCTTGCGGTTGCGCATGATCTGGCCGTCGCGTTCCATGGCACGCAGGCGACGCAGGAAAAGCTCTTCTTCATTGTGTTCGATCTGCAACAGGGTGCATAACTCGTCCTGCTCCAGCGGTACGCCCTTTTCCGCCAGCATCTGCAAGATGTATTCGCGGCTCGGGAGGGGTTGTTCGTATTGTTCGCGTTCGCGTTCCAGAAACGGGTCCAGTTCGCGGATGTTTTTTTTCTTTTTCGTCATTGACACAAAATCCTATAGCAATTAAAGTGCGCACCCTCAAGCAATGCCCAGATGGCGGAATTGGTAGACGCACTAGGTTCAGGTCCTAGCGGTTGCAAGACTGTGGAGGTTCGAGTCCTCTTCTGGGCACCAGTTATTAACAAGATGGTTCGCGCAAGCGAGCCATTTTTGTTTTGTGGCCGGAACAAGCAAAATGCCTAGTATCAGCTTAGGCAACTTGACCGCGCGGCATTCTACACCATCAGTCACACCCAATCTTCACTATGTCACCGAACCTGTCGGGATACGAGGCAAGTCGTGGTGGTGGTGGCGCTCCTGCGTTCTGATCACTGCCCCTCCCCCACTGCAATGCGTATGCGCGCTTAGTGGCGGAAGTTTCAATACGCACTACGTCAAAACAAACGTCATACCGGCTGCCTTCCCACTCAAAGTCCCGTATAGCCAGCCTCCTGCTGGCTACGCACGGCAAGGATAAAAACGGTATCAACTTCCACAATATAACGATACAAAGCCATATAGCCGTGCGAGCGATGCCCGATCACCAACTCTCGCTTGTCGTTAAATGCGGGGCGACCAATCATTGGGTTGTGCTCCAACACGTTAATTGCTTCGACAATCTCCCGGATGCGCAACGCCGGATTCTCGACCTGATATTGGACAAGGTGATCAAGGATGCGATCGAAATCATCCCCCACTTCCAGCGCTAATTCGATGCGCGACAATTTCAGCGCGCCAATTTGCGGGCAGCCGGACGTTTTGCTTCTTTACCGGCAAGATGCTCTTCCAGATAACTGCGCATTTCCTGCCACGGAATCGTCTGCCCGGTAGCAACGATACGGGCGTAGCGATCCTCGGCAACAGCATCGAAAGCGGCCCGCAAACCCTCCTGTTTAGTCTTTTCCGCAATGGCATCAAGAATGAAGGCGTGCGTGGTTGTGCCGGAACGCTTCGCTGCCTCTGCAACGCGAACTTTCAGGTCTTCCGGCAAACGTATGGTGGTCGTAGACATAGCCGTCTCCAAGAATTAAGGAACGCGCACACTGTAGCACATCAGTGCTACAGTGTGCCATCTTTTGCTCCAATCAAGCCATAAGCACTGTCATGTTTTTTGGGGAAGCTCAATACGCCAGGTTTAATGATCTTCGTTGTCGTGGCTACTTTTCGCTCTCCCCGCGATACTCCAACCATACAACTGCCGGCCAGAAGAAAAAGGCAAATACCCCCATTACGAGCAAATTTCGGATTGCGTTAATAATCAGGGCAAATCCTGATTCTGTGTCTCCCGCCTGCTTTATAAGAAGGCTTGAGGTTTTGGGTACGATTTTGAAATCCCAAAGCACGGCCAGGAGCATTGCCAAGCCGAGGATGAAATATATTTTGATCAAAAACATTTACTGATCGCCATCCAGCACGAAGGCCAAGATGACGCCCTTCACTGCTAGCGATTTTTCAACTGAACATCCATTGTTACTCACCAACACGAACAACCACCGGTGTCTTGCAATTGTCGACAACAAACTCAGTTCCGGAAGCGATGCCGAGCTTATAGTCGCCGACAGGAATATTGGCTAGCGAACCAGCAATCTCAAATCCCACAAGATCAAGCAGACGGTTGCCATTTGCGACATCGGGTCGCGGTGTGCGCTTTCCCTCAAGATAAAAAGTGCCAGTGCCATTGCTTAAAACTGCAAAAATCATGGGCGCAACTGGTTTACCTGTCGAGTCGGTCGTTGCCCAGCCAGTGATAGATAAAGGAAGTTTTTTGGAAACGGCAATCAGATCCGATACTACTTTAGGAATACTGGAATCAATAGGACATACTCCACCATCATAGAAATATGCTTTAGCAATCTTTGGTGGACGCGTCGGGTCTATCTCGCCTTCCTTTGTTTTAGGGGTTGAGGCTTCATTGGATTTGTAGCAGGCACCTACCAACATTGCGACTAAAATCACCACAAACAATGCAAACTGCTTTTTGGTCAAACTAAACCCGAGTTTCATTTACTTCTCCCTAATCTGCTTTCTATAGTTCTGCCATCAATCAGTAACGACCCTTTGGTTATTCATTTAGTTGGCATAGGGTACAGCGAATTCTTCTCTTATACATTGTCGCTTCGCTAACTTACTTTCTACCAAGCTTGGTTATATTCAACCGCGTATCTAACTGTTGCCAAACCTCAGCAATTGATGCAACCCGTGCTTTTTGTATGTGTCGACGTTTACGCCACATTTTCGGCAAGCCCATCAATGCATCGCGCTTCGCGCGCCAGATCACATCACCCCTACCTCGCCTTAATGTAAACCAGATGATGCTCGCCAGATTAAGCGCCACATGCAGCGGCAGCAACAGCCAGAACAAAAAGCCCGGCATGTTTTTTACGAAGGTCCATACCATATTTCGGTGGCCATGATACATGGCGAAATTGTTATCCTGCCCGCCAGCCGTGCCTGAACCTACATGATGCACCACCGAACGTGGCACATATAGACAACGGTAACCAGCCAATCTCAGTCGAAAACCGAGATCCACATCTTCGATGTAACAGAAATAATCTTCGTCAAATCCACAGACTTTCTGCATAGCGCTATACCGATATAGCGCTGCAGCCGCACAGGGTGAAAACACTTCACGCTCACTATCCTCAGCTGCTGACAAAGGTATGCCATGTCCCATATTCCAAGCTAAGCCACTCATGTGATAAGCATCACCGGCACTATCCAGCACAGTTGGATTGGCCGCATTGACCAACTGGCTCCCGAATGCATCGAATTCTGGGTTGCGCTTAGTTGCTGCCAGCAGTTCTTCCAGCCAACGTGGTTCGGCAAACGCATCCGGATTAAGCAATGCAATCCATTCAGACTCCGTTGACACTGCTTTGATTGCTAGATTATTTCCTAGCGCAAAGCCGGTGTTCTCATTCAACGCGATTAATTGCACTGACGGAAACCGCCGCGCGATTTCAAGGGAGCCATCTGAGCTTGCATTGTCGACAAGAATGATCTCGTTTGGTGAAACAGTCTGAGTCATGAGCGAGGTCAGGCATTGCTCTAGAAACTTTTCACCATTCCAATTGACGACAATGACTGAAACGTGGGCATTTTGATCAATCATGCTTTGCGTACTGTATGGCTCATTATTATCAACTAGGGTTGTAGTTGCCTAAACATGCTCGCAGAAGCACTTCTAACACAGAGAGATTCCCCTTGAAGCTACTGATCTTGGTGGGCACTTCACCCTTTGGATAGCGACGTATGGTCGGCAATTCAACACAACGATAACCAAGTTTTGGCGCGCGATAGGAGAGATATGCCAACAGTTCATAAGTCATAAAGGCATTACGAAACGGAGCAATTTTAGGGTCTAGCAGCATCTTGCGGCTGTAAGCACGAAAACCTTGTGTGGTGTCCGTCCAGTGAAAACCGGAAAACAGACTCAGCATCGGCGCATGAATAAAGCGGATTGCAAAATCCCGCGATTTCGGTGTGTTTTCGGCGACTCCCCCCGAAATAAAGCGCGAAGCTTGAACAAAATCCACGCCCTGCTTTAGCGCCTCGATGAATCTAGGTATCGCTTCCGGATCATCCTTGTCATTGCCATCAATGGTTACAATGCCCTCATAACCTTGGTCGAGTGCAAATGCATAGGCACAGCGCAGTTGAGCACTCAACTTGCCAGGGCCAGTCTTGAGTAGCAAGCCACGCACCCCAATCTCTTGAATCGATTCAAGGCCGAGCGACCCATCCGTGCTGCCGCCATCCACAATGATAATATCGGCGAAACCTTCAATCCTGAACGCGGACATTCTGACGAGCAGGCTTTTGATTCGTTCGCCTTCATTGATGACAGGGATCACAACACACCAAGGATGCTGACGGCCACGCCACAGCAGCGCTTCAAAAGCTGGAACCTGCCAACAGGCGCGAACTTGTGGAGTAATATCAGAATTATTCATTTTCAATTTTCTTTTTAACCTACACGAACCGTGATTAGCATGACACCGGCCACAACCAGCAAAATGCCCGTGATGGTTGTCCAGTGGAAAGGCTCGCGAAAAATCAGCCAAGAGCACAATGCCACGGCAGCTATCGCCCCCGAAGTAAGCACCGGATGTGCCACATTTAGTGGCAAACGGGCCAAGGCTGCGGCATACAGCAGGAACGCTGCGCCATAAAGCGCCAAACCCAGCCAGAACGGCCAGTTGCCAAGTGACGCCAGGGGATCGCTGAGCGAGGGAAACCTGCGCGGCGGCATCATCGCGATTTTAACCAACACACTCGCCGATGCATTACAAGCAATGCCAAGAAAAAGGATAAGCCATTTCATACACCGCCCTCATTGCGTTCATTACGGTAGTGCCGAATCGCCACTCCCAGCGCGCGCTCAATCGATACAAGATGCGACTCATTCTTGGTTGCCAGCATTTCGATGGAAACAATGTGATCTGGTAATAACGATTTCAAGCACTCAGCAACATTCGCATGGTCTGTACCACCATCACCCAATGGAACGAGATCTGGCTCACTAGCATGGATATGCCCTATCAGCATCACGCTGTTTTGCAAAACTGCTGCGGGTTCTTCACCGTTGATCGTCAGTGCCCCGGTATCCAGTTGCATGCGTATCGCCGCATGCGCAACTTGCCTGACGACATCTGCAGTTTCAGCACTCGTTGTCATGAAATTCGCGCCATAACAGGGAGGATTAGGTTCCAGGCAAATCACGACACCATAGGATTGAGCAATATCGCCCAGTCGTCTAAAGAACGGAATCGCAATCTCCATGACCTGATCATCGCTTAATCCATTCCTGTCTCGGTTCTTAGGCGAACCGAACACCAAGCGGGTAGCGCCTACGCCAGCGCCGATGCGACACACCGCAGTGAGGTGTTGCAGCATCGTATCCTGCACTTCAGACGAACCAAATACATTCAACCCGGCAGTGCCAAACAACAATGCCTGCATCCCGGTGATTTCGATGCCACGTTCAGTCCACCAGCGTTTTGCGCGCAAAATTTCCTCATCAGTCGCCTTGGCGGGCTCTGGGAAATACTTTCCTGGCGCGATATCAATCGCATCCACGCCATAGCGATTAAGCAGCTTGGCGATGTCTTCATCTTCAGATGTGTCCCACGCGATGTTGGAAATGGCCAGCCTCATGCGCTTGTTCCTTGCGATGCTTTAAGTGTCCGAGGTTCCGATTGTGCATAGGCACGAACCGCTTGAATGGTTTCACGTCGGCTGTATTGATACTGACCTGAAGTGCCGAAAATCTGCGCGTGTTGTGTTCGCAGATCGTAAACAGCCGAACTATTTGCCTGTGCTTGCTCAAACGGCTTGCCAAATCCTTGCGCCGAGACATCAGCAACGCTGATCGGAGCTGCTGTGAGATGAACTAATTTCAATCCTGCATCAAGTGCAATTTGAATGTCGTACCAAAGATTGACCATCGGATAGAACTGAAAGACGCCCCGGCTATCAATCGCGTGGAGATTATTGTCATTCAGGAAATCGAAAATGACGTTTTTTCGCAACCCCGGGCCCACCAAGCCAGGTAGGCGCACGATCAAATGGCGAGGGAAGTGGCTTTCTACAAACTTTTCCAGCAAGCGACGATTCAAACCATAAGCGTGAAGTCCAGCTTCTTCGATAGATGTGTCTTCATCGACACCAACCGGATTCTTGAATACGTCTACGGTGCTGATCAGAACAAATGTCTTGCAGGTCATCGACTTCAGGTGTGCGATCAATCCTTCAATCTTTTCACGATCTGCTTCAGGTTCGCGATTCGCGATCCACTTTTGCGCGGGTGCGCCAGCACAGAAAACCGTATTGAAAGATTTGCCATCTATTTCACCGATATTGGTGGAACGATATAAGGATTCGAAAGGAGCTTGCTTTAACAAAGTTGACCCGACGAAACCAGAAAATCCAATCAGCGCATTTCTCATTTTTGCCCTACATGCATAACGTTAACGGAAGAAATTGAATGCCTTGCATTCCACAGTTTCACCAATAACCATAGAAAACAAATCACCCCCCCACTAAAACCAATAACGGCCAAGCCCGGATACCCCAGTACAGCCATTCGATCCATTAATAGAGAAGTCTGATCAATACAAAAAGCTGAGCCTGAAAAGACATAGCTTTTGTCATCACCCTTGGTCGCGCAACCGGTGAATAATGCCAATTGTGACCAGAGTGCCATTATCTGATACAAAACAGCATATACCAGCAATACAATCAGTAGCACTCTAGCGTGACGATGCTGAAAGATTGAAGATATCCCCATCCCAATGGCAGGTGCGGCCCACGGCATTAGAATATGCAAATACCAGCCGGGTGTTGCTCCATTACCGTTTAGAGCCACACCTACAATCACATGCCAAATAAGCCCGAATGCAAAAAAACAAAATATCCAAACGGGCAACCATGCCGGACCAGTTAGACGGTGTAGTTTTAGCTGCCTAAAATAGGCAAAGACAACCCATATAGCCAGTGCTAGCAGGGGGAGGTGAAGAAGTGCGGGCAATCGTGCCAAAGACCATGTTCCGGCCCAAGAGTAAGATACCAGCGTAGCTGTAACGCCACGAATCAAAGCATAAAGAGAGAAATTTGCTTTTAAGCCTGCAATCAATCCTCCTTGATGAGCTAGTTGAATAGCTTCGCTACTACCAGTCAGCTCACCGAATATCATAAGCTTATATAGATACCAGCCACTGCCTATAAACATTGCCGGCAAGAAAATCTGAAATAGGCTCCAGATTCGCTCCGAGCGCATAACTTCATCACGCTTGCCTAGCAACAGCCTCGTCAATAGGAACATCGCCAAGGCCACTGTGATAGGCAAGAAAAAGGCTTTTGTTAACAACCCCATTCCTAACACAATACCAATCGCAACAGATATTTTTGTATTGCGTTCGTCTTTAAGCCACAAAGAAAAAAGGTAAGCGACAAGGCCAACGAAAAAAATGCACAGCGAATCATTGCCGATGCGCGTGAATTCCGAAAAAAACATCGGTAATATAATCGGATACAGCAAAAATCCAATCATAGCGGGATTGCGTTCTGGCGGCTCGTTCGACTGATTAACAGCTAATAAGCCCAAAGCCACACCGGACAATGCAAGAAAAAATGAAGCCAGTCGCAGCAAAAAGAATTGCGTGGAAAATGAAAATTCGTCTAAAGCCTTTATCAAGGGCACCAAGAGCAAGTAATAGAGGGGTGGATGCTGCGCCTGCCAGTTCAACTCATTACTTGGGCGATACATAATACTTGGCAAGTGCTGACGATAAGTTTGCTGATATTGCTCGACCAACTCGGGTTGCTTGAAAAATTTCGAATAAACCATGCCGTGATCAAATGGCGGCTTACCCGAGCCATATGGAACAGGCCCTTGGTAATCGATAACTTCCTGAGCTAAATAACTTGTGCCATAAAGTGGGATTGTTCCGGTATCTGATATTTGACGCAGACTTGAGTAATGTGCGGTTTCGTCAAATCCTTCAAAGAGAGGCAGAATGGACAGATAGCCAATACCAATACACAAGAGCGAAAGCAGATACACAAACACGAACATTCGCCCCTTTCCTTTTTCTTTTGCAGATTCAAATATCATTGAAAGTCTCTCCATCCAACTTTTCCAATGCATCGTATATGTTGTCTATCTTTCCTCCCAGGATCGAATAACATCCCGGCAACTCCGCGTGTTTCTCGAACAAAATCGGCCTGCCATCATCGCCTTCGTTCTTCACCAAAACAGTTTTGACTTCAAACAGCGAGTCGACATATTTGGCGTCCAGCACCGCAGGCAGATAACGACCTACATCCCTGACCATGCGGTCCACTCGAGTAGCACGCTCATAGTCATTCAGCTTCTGGTACGGATCGATACCGCGTTGGTCATTCCAGTGCATATGCGGCGTGTAACGCACATGAGATAGGGTGTGCAAACCGCGTGCGGGGAAAGGCATCATCGAGAAAAAAGGACCATCCATTACGGTGATACCCAAGGTTTTGAGTGCAGGTGGTGCCTGCATCAATGCCATCTCGGTGATCTCTTGTTTTAGATGAGTAGTCGTACCTGGGAAATCACCACCAAACTGATTAAGACCGCTATAAGTGCAATTAAATGCATAACGAGTTAAGACTTCAGCTTCGCTCCCACCTTTCTCTCGCACGGCAACCCTCAGTGACTTATCTCCTTTTGAGATTGCGGTAACGCGAGTATCAAAGCGCACCTCTACATCGCATGCTTTTAGTTCTGTCTCAGCCCAGCTTGCCAATTTATTGGAGTCAAAAGCGTACTCTTCAACCACGAACACCTCTTCAATCAGATGCGATTCAAATAACTGGCGCAACGATTGATCTGCCGGTTCGATCTTTGCGCCGATTTCTTTGCAGAAGCGAACGAACTGTTTTGGCGTCACCTTGGAATTGCGGCGCGCAATCGCATATAGCTTGGTGAAATCCTGCTTCACCGCCTCTGGCCAATCGTGCACAAATCGCGGCAAGTTGATGCGGCTGCGATAGGCAGTAGTGAAGCTGCGCGGATAGTGGTAGCCGTTGTGCACGCGAGCCTGGTTGTTGTAGGAAGCGCGGGTGAGTAGCGCCGATTCACGCTCCACCAGCACGATATGCTTCAGACCACGCTGCTTTGCCAGATAGATTGCAATTGCGGCGCCGTAGAAACCCCCACCAACAATAACGGCATCAACTGTTGAGTCTGCCATGGACATCAATCGACTCGTTCAGGATGGGCGCCAGATTTCTGCGAATGTGGCATTGCGACTTCGATATTCAACTTTTCACGGCGCGTCATGCGAGCGCTGGTGAACTCTTGCCCTACATGGTAGAGCGGACCTTCGTTTTGCAAACTGACCATATTCAGGATGTACTCGCCCAACACCAGCAGGACCAATGAGATCAGGAAAAACATGCCAGATTGCTGTAAAGACAAACTGATCCAACCAGGCGCAACATCTGTCTTCAGAAAACCGACTGCAACGACATAAATCGAATACACAAGATTAGCAACTGCGCCAAATAAGGAGAGCGATGTCACAAGGCGCATCGGCGCACGGGTAGTCGATACCAGTAGCCGCATACCCCGGTCGATGCTTTCACCCAACCGTTTGGTATGCTTGATTCTGGGCATCGCACTGTAGTTAAGATTAACGCGTGCGAATCCTCCTGTTGCCGGAAGATGGCGATAGGTCATCGAGGGCTGTGGATGTTGAAGAATGAAGTTGACGACACGCTTGCTCAACACTCGGTATTGCGGAGCTTCTGTGGCCAGATGGATACCGTTGAACCATTTGTAGAGCCTATTAAATACAGCGTAAGCGAATTGATAGGCAAAGCTTTGCGGAGCCCTTTGTTCATTGCTGGCAAACACCACATCGGCACCACTGACTGCCTTATCCAGCATTTCCGGCAGAAAGCCGATGTCATCCGTCAAGGGATCAATGACAGCAACGAAGTCGCCAAGAGCATTCTCCAATCCCACCCACGCAGCCGTATCTGCATCGACTTCTTTGGTTAGTGCATACACCTGCAAATTGGGTAATCCGTCTATACCAGTGAGTACTTTCAAACGAAGTAATGAATCATCATCCGAGGCGTTATCCACGAAAACTATCTCATGATCCGACACAAGCTCACTCAACATCCGGCTAACTTCGGCAAGCAACGGTTGGATTTGATCTTCCTGATTACGGGCAGTGATAACTAGGGAGAGAAATATAGGCAGCTGAGTACTCATTTTAGCCCCCCTTCCGACAACGCAGTTGCTCTGGCGTATGGTGCTGATAAATCAATAAACCAATCTTTAGGGTATGTAGGGATTCGATACATACTGCTCGATGGATTTTTCATATACTCTACCGTTACAGACTCTTTAAAAGTAGCATTCGTGACAAATACTGCACGTGGTTCATAGAATTCAAAAGCACTAAACCAACTGTCAATAATCGGAAGCGCGACCAACAAAACTAGCGCAATAACTGCCACTGAGAACTGCTGTGTCCAGCGCCGCACTATTCCATCAAGTGCCCAAATCATTAATAAAACACTTAATAAATATTGCCCCATGAAATAGCGCTCCGGGTATATCCCTCTATAGTCACCAATCCAAGCGGTAAGTCCCGGTCGCAATACGATAACCGCGATGGAATACATTATGAGAGTGGCAAAAATTGCAACACCGAACATACGTCCTGTTGCATCATTTTTCTCGCGCGAATAATACCCAGCAACAAAAACACCCACGAATATAACAATACCCAACAAAGCCATGCCATCTGACATGTGGTTATAAACGGTAGCGACCCAAGGGAACAGAATGGGGCGCGCCACCACCGCTTCAACAAGGTGACTAATTATTAAAGTATCTCTGCCCAAGTCGGATGGATTACCGCGCCAGATGTATCGACCAGCGATCAGAGCTATTATGAGAAGTAAAATCAAGGTACTGAATAAGCCTGAATTCCCAATTCCAGACATCGCAGCAATTACGCCCTTCGCTTTGCGCGCAGTCCATACCTTCCAAGCAACATATACGAACCACATTCCGATGCAAATTGGATTTGTAATAGACAGCAAGATCATTGAACTATCTGCAACTACTCTCTTCAACCCAACGGATTTTTCCCTGATAGCCAAAATGGCGACTAAAATAACAGGCAAGATAAATCCAATATTTGACGCCCTTCCTAATACTTCATTTGCACTATTTCCGAGAGTGAGTAAGACAATCGCAATATAAAGTAACAAACGCGAAAATTCTGATATGTATCCCTTCATGCCATACCATATGGTGACTGCAGCACCGGCAAAGAACATGTACGAAACAAAAGCAACAATCCGAGGGTACATAGACAAGTCGTATCCAAATGCCAACTTATTTAACCAGACAGCTATCTGCAATAACACCAAATTACCAAAAACAAAGTAGTCACTTCTTGCGTACCATAAGGATGTCCAGAAACCTTTGTCCAGCAACATGCCTGTCCACAATCCATCCTCAGTAAATATTCCGGAGTTCAGCATTGGATCTGGATTTCTGATAAAAAAAACTATTACTGCCAATAAAAACAAGGTGCTCGCGCCAAAAATGCTGTCCAGCTTGGAAATGAGATTCGCCCCCTTAACTGACAGCATCCAAGCAACCAATCCTGCCCCCAACGCTGCAAACACAAATGCCTGTATAACTTTCCAGAGAACTGACGAAAGCGTAACACTTGAGGCTACATCAAGTGCAAATCCAGGCAATAGAATAATAGGACGGTTTACTATTGCGTTAGCTTTAAATGAAATGGCTCCATCCGGTTCAACAATATATTGTTCGAACCGATTAATTGGCTTTGCTTGCTTCAGATCGTAGTCTGTAACAGAATCGCCACCATGCTTTACCAGCCAAATTTTCGATATTCTTATCTCAGCGGCACCATTTTGAATGGGATTTAACACTGGATCTAAACGGAATGATTTGTAGTGGCCTATTGGCAGCCGTATATTTAGTATTTGTTTTTTTTGCCCTCCAACATATGGGACCTGAACTGATTCCTTTTCGTTAAACTCATTGCCAGAGTCGAAATAGAGTTGAAGCAAGCCGGGTATATTTGATTCTAGTTGTACGCAGAATTCCGCCTCACGCGCCGCTTTGCTTGCTTGAATTTGATGCCAACCAAAAATCAGCACAAACAACACAAAGACCCCAATGGTCACTTTATTTTTCATCGCTATTTCCATTTCAAAGCTAGCATCGGGGAACAACAACACTCATAGTTTGAAAATATGATTAAGGCAAATTTAGACGGCATCCGACTACAATTTTTTCAAAATCACCGCGTCTTGACCATACCCACCGCCATCATTTTTGCCCCACCACTGTCCTATCAGAATTGGAGGAACAAGATCTAGTCCGCTTCTATTGATCAACTCAATCATTTTTGTCTCGGTAAATGCAACGGCACCGGCGGGTACTGAAATGTCATTAACAAAGCAACCATCACCATATGGGTGTTCGAACTTCAAATCGTACGGTGTCAAATTGACTTTTCTAGCAGCAGCCAATATTTCTTCATCCACAATAAAGCAAGTCGCAAGAACGCTCCCGCCCTTTTTCAAAACCCGCTTGAATTCCTTCAAATAATGCACGATGTCGTCTTCAAACATATGAGTAAAGACAGACCACAAAAATATTCGGTCAATTGAACTATCTGCACAAGGCAGCTTGTATTCCTTCATCAAACTTTTGCCAGATGGATTGTGCAGCTGATCTTTGACATCGAAGTGAATGAAACGAAAATTTGGATTCCGAAGGCTGATATTCGCAGAACACCAGTCGATTGATGGCTTGATAATATCAATGCCTATGTATGAACCTGTCGACGAGATAATCTTGGTGAGTGGAATCGCGTCACGTCCAATTCCACAACCTACTTCAAGAATATTGAAGTCGCTTTCAATTCCAATAGTATCTTTTAGATATTGAATATGTCCCTTGGATATTGCAGAAAAAGTATCTGTACCACCGCCCGTCATATTGACCAAGTTAACAGGCAACTCATATTCAAAAAAGGTGAAAGTGTCCATATCATTCCATGTAGTTAATATTATTAAACTTAAACTTTATTACATCTTTACATTATTGCTTCTGCGTACAGTTCTGAAATTAAATTTTCAGGCAAAGCTTTGAATGGATTATCAAGCAAAAAGGTTTCCGGAATGGCTCCGGATGAAGTTTGGACAGATTCAGAAAATTGATTCGTTAAACTGATCAATGCGTCACACAACAATTCTGGTGCTGCGTAGTCAAGAGCAATTATGTTGTCACTAAAGTATGACAAATCTTTTGACTCATATTTGTTTGTAATAACTTTAAGCCCAAAAGCTGCCATTTCCAAAGGTGGATAACTTGGATGCGGTGAAATCATCAGTGAAATACCAGCATAGCTGCTTAATAGAATTTCTGCATATCCTTCGATTGAAAGTTTACCCAATGACTTAAGAACATTACCATTGCCTAGCTCTATTGGTTTATGCATCTCTCCGACAGATATAAATTCCCAACCAAGGCAATTTTTTTCATTTACCCACATTTTTAAAGCCATAACAATTATTTCATACGCATTACGCGCAGTGCTAGGTCTCCCATATACAAGCACCCTTTTATATCGTTTAGCGGCCACGACTCTATCAAGATAAGGCTTAAGACCTTCATGTAATACAGGCTCAAAGCAATATGATTTTTTAAAATTGAACCCTGCTTGTTCAAAATAATTCTTCAATGTCGAAGTATTGAAAACAGCAACTAATCCAGAGGTATTCTTATATGTAGATTCAGCCAGTGCATATCGGGATGACCAAGGATAAAATCCAGGCTCAAAATCCTGAATAAGATAAATAAATCGCCTAACGTTGCCTAAGTCATATATTACTGCCTGCTTCGACTGCAAAGATTTAGCCAATATGGAGGTCCACCACGCAGTCGCAATAAAAATATCATTTTTTCCAACCGAAAGAGTCTTCCCATATCGATCGGCTGCTGGTATCACACATTTTCCTGATTGATCGTGTGCCTCAAGAGTCAGAATAGACCATTCTTTATAATTAATATTATCTTCAGGGGTAAATGCGGCTTCATCAGTCAGAATTATCCTTAGATTCTCATAATCTTTGCTAAGCTCCTCAAAGAACTTAAGCGCGGTTGCAATGCCACCAAAAACATGTTTCGTTGACAAAGCTGGGACAAGAAGATTTAACCGGAATGATTTAAATTGCGATTCTCTTGCTGCCAAAGCGCCAATTTCAGGTATCTCCGAAATTGATGGTTGTAAATCCGAGCTTAACTTGACTTCGGACTGAGACTCGACATATATATCGCGCAGAAACGATTTAATGCGTTGGTTTTTTAGTAGCCGTTTGAGTAAATTACGAAGCACTTGGTGCTCCCTGAATGCTTGGTGTGGTTGAGCTTAGCGATAAGTTTGGGTTGTAGAATGGATCAGTTTTCTCTTGTCGGTATGGCGCGTACTTTTCAGATGACTGAATAAAGTCTTCTTGGGGTACATGGGGGGTACGAGTTTTTGATTCGTAGTGAAATAGTTTAGCTTCTGCGCACATTACGTTAAATAATCCCCGCTTGTGGGCCCGTAATCCGAGCTCGACATCACTGCCGCATATAATAAATGATTCATCAAAACCGCCTAGCTCTTCGAATCGCTCTCGTGAAATCGCCATGCAAGCACCTGTGACTGCCAGTACATTTCTTGTCAGTACTGGTGATACAAAGGGACCTCCGATATGTTGCGCTGCAGTTGTTCTAAAAACATGATCTGCCCACCCCCCCATCCCAACGACCACCCCACTATGCTGAATAGATCCGTCCTCAAATAGTAGAAGCGCCCCTACAGTGCCTACATTGGGCAATCTAGCGTAACCAGCCATAGATTCTATCCAAGCGGGAGAAATTACTTTTGTATCATTGTTTAGAAAGATGAGCACATTACCACTCGCTTGTTTTCCACCAATATTGTTCAACTTGGACCAGTTGAACGGAATAGGTGCCGGAATAACACGTACACGCGGCTCGCTCCGCTGTAACTCTTTTAGATACTGGATCGTCTCCGTTTTTTCGGATCCGTTGTCAAGAATTATTACTTCTAAGTTGTGCCAGGTGGAGCGTTCAAAAATACTTTCCACACAGGGTTTTAAGTAATTCAACCCATCCTTGGTTGGGATAATTATGGAAACTAATAGATTGGCCGGTAGTTCAAATTCCGCCTTGTATGTAAATAGATAATCTCCATCTGCTGCTCGCATTCCCCTCCCGGGGAAGTTGTGTTGGATGTACATCTCTACTGCTTTGCGCCCCGCTTCATGAGCATATGGCTTGGCATTCCCAGACTGTGCAGTACTTGCAGCATGCATACGCCAATGATAGAGAATGCGGGGTATATGTTGGATCTGTGTCGCCTCAATATTGGTTACACATGCCAAAGCAAGTCCATAGTCTTGGGCACCATTTAGCTCAGTATTAAATCCCTCAACTGTTTCAATTAATGTCTTTTTATAGCAAACAAGATGACCAAGATATGCTTGTGAGATCATCAAATGAGGTGACCAGCTAGGCTTGAAAAATGGCAAGGAACGATTGCCACGTTTATCCACCTTATCTTCATCGGAGTAGATCAAACGTGATTGAGGATGGGAATCTATAGTTTCAGCTACCCAAAACAAGGCGTGTTCAGCCAGTAAATCATCGTGATCCAACAAGACAACCCACTCTCCTGTCGCAATCCCAAGTGCGCTGTTGGATGCGGCAGAAATATGCCCGTTCTTTTCACGAAAGACCACCTTGATTCGGGAATCTTGTCGCGCGTAGCGTTCCAGAATTGGTCGGATGGATTTGTCGGTGGATGCATCATCGGCAATGCATAACTCCCAATGGTCGTAAATCTGCTGACGTACTGATTCGATAGCCTCTATCAACCACACCGCGTTTGGATTATAGGTAGGCATTACCACGGAGATGCATGGCTGATGGGCAAAACCCTTTATGCGTTTGCGCATCGTGGCGCGCGATTCGTCAGTGAGCGTATCGTAACTGCTTATCCATTTAGCATAGTCACTCTTTTCACCTTCTACAACCTCCAGTGTAGAGACATTCTGCCCTGTCGTTGCGACGATTCTGAATCCTCGCTTAATGCCTTGCAAACCCTCACGCCGGTATACCTGCACAGCCTTCTTAACCGTATTTCTCAAACCGCCACCACGCTTAATTGCAGGCTTCGCCAATTCCACGATGCGTCGAACACGTTTCATTTGGTATGCGACAAAACGGAGCGGTCCTGTAATTCGCCAACTGGTTGAGTTATACAGTGCCGCAATCAATGCATCTCGTTCAGCCACCGACTGGTTAAGATGCGATATATGCCCATCGCGTTCAACCACCGACTGGTTAAGATGCGATATATGCCCGTCGCGTTCAGCCACCGACTGGTTAAGATGCGATATCTGTTCGTCGCGTAAAGTCACCGTTTGGCTAAGATCGGCAATTTGCTGTTTCAAGATAGTTAGCTGCTGCCGTGCATCAACTAGCGCCAATTCCGTATGCAGAATTTCCTCGTCAGGTGGCGATGACCTTGCGGTCCATGGATTATTGGCTTGGTCAAGTATCGGGTCCAATTGATACGGGCGCAAGTTCAGCCCCCGATGCCCCTGCACCACTAGTTCCAACGAGCCTGCTATAACGCGATTTCCAAGGCCGTTGCTGGCGGCCACCGCTTTGCGTACAACACACATGGAATTGATGAACTCGACGGAATGCACTTGGGATAGCGTTTCCGTGTCAACTTCACAATCATATCTAGCAAATATTCCACCTAGAATATCGGCTCGAGCCTTGGGTATGCCCCAGTGCTCATGATTAATAACGTCCGCAAGTCGTTTGAAGAATGAAATTGATGAGTACGGGTCGAATAGCCCGCCTTCAAACTTATCCCAGTAGCTGCAATGCAGATCTTCGGCGATGAAAATTCCGCCCTCCACTACACTTGAAAAATACAGCGCAAACGTCCTTATTATGTCGCTCGAAACATGAGACCCGTCATCAATGATTAAGTCGAACTGTGGTGAACGCCGGAGGATCTGTTCACGTACCTTAAGGTCATTAGCATCGCCGATTATTAAGTCGATGCGCGGATCGTCATATTTAAGTTGCTCACAGTCCGGATTAATGTCACAACCAATCAAGACTGAAGCATTATTGAAATACTTTGCCCAAATCTCAAGCGAACCGCCGTTTTGTATGCCAATTTCAAGCATACGAATTCGTTTGTCTCTATATTCCTTAAACAATCTATCGTATTCAGTAAGATACAATGACCACTTATCGGACACCTTGCCCGTGTGTTCGGCATACAGTTGCAAAAGGGATCTACTATTCATCTATTGCCTTTAACTCCACTCTCTCAAATGGAATACCGACCAGCCCATATCGAATTTTGCTGGAAGAAACGTTAATGATCAGTGCATCATGCATCCAATGATGCTGTAAATTGTCGTAAGCATCACCATCAGCCACGGATGCCATCACTGCATAAAGACCGTTTGGAAGCATGGGCAACTTGAACTCGAAAACTCCTTCGAATGTCATGCCCCTCTCAATCGAGGTAGGCACCTGATAGGTGAAGGGAAGCGTATTTTCACCAAATAAATCCTGTCCAAGGCGATCACGCACCAGGAAGCCAAGAATCGGGTTACCTAGTTTTTCATGAGCTTTAGCGCGCACTGTCATACGCACACGCTCGCCGCCTTCAAAGATGTCTCCTTGTCCAGATAACAGCTTTGTAAGAGTAACTGAAATGATTTCAGCACGGCCAGTAATCCAACCTTTAGCGGCATCTGTGTTGTCGCGGACGGAAGCAACAGAGGTATAGTCAATTGCCATTTGCGGTTGTGTTTCCGTATTGGAAACTGATTCGTTGACACATACATCATCGCAAATCTCAGTCAGGGCTATTGAAGTCAGTTTTGACTCATTGCCATATATTTCCTGTAGCGTGTACTGTAAATATGCTTCCGAGACGATCTTTGCTGTGCCGAACTTCTCAATCCTACCATTATTGAGCCAGATACCAGACTTGCAGAGGTTCTGCACAGATGCAGTGTCGTGGCTAACAAAGATCAGCGAACCTCTCTCTTGAAATTTGCGAATGAAACGCATGCATTTTTGCGTAAAGACTGCATCGCCCACCGCTAGCGCTTCATCCACTACCAATATATCAGCATCAACATGCGCAATTACAGCGAAGGCAAGACGAACATACATACCGCTAGAGTAAGTCTTCACGGGTTGCTCGATGAATTCTCCAATGTCCGCAAATGCCTCGATATCATTAAATCGAGTATCGATTTCTTCATTACTCAATCCCAGCACCGAGGCATTCATATACACATTTTCGCGCCCGGTAAACTCGGGGTTGAAACCCGCACCTAGTTCCAACAACGCTGCAATACGTCCATTGGTTTGAATACTGCCGCTGGTGGGGTTGAGCGTGCCGCAGATCATTTGTAGCAGCGTGGATTTACCACTGCCATTGCGCCCAATGATGCCGACCGTTTCACCTTTTTTGATTTCGAAAGAAACATCTTTAAGCGCCCAGAATTCTCGGTAATATTGCTTAGTCGCTCGCCCTGTCAAGCTTTGCAAACGGGGTAAGACGAATTGCTTGAGCCGGTCACGCGGTGCG
This sequence comes from Sideroxydans sp. CL21, assembly GCF_902459525.1. Classification (NCBI taxonomy): domain Bacteria; kingdom Pseudomonadati; phylum Pseudomonadota; class Betaproteobacteria; order Nitrosomonadales; family Gallionellaceae; genus Sideroxydans; species Sideroxydans sp. CL21. The sequence goes on along the minus strand of NZ_LR699166.1, from coordinate 1,475,789 downwards.
TTGTAAATCTGATAGCACTTGCTGAGGTTACTGACACGTATGGCGATATCATTGGCATCTGTCCCCATCCCTTCTCCAAGCGGGCGAGGGGAATTGTTTTGATTAGAGGACATCGGCAAAACCCTTTCTGGTTTTCTGGAACCACCAATATCCAGCCCATGCTACTCCCATACTTGCACCTGCATAGATTGTCAGTCCTGCCCAATCAGGTTGTTTGCCAAAGATCAAGACTGCTCTGCTTTGTTCGATTACAAAGGTGAGTGGGTTTAGCATTAGCCAGATTTGAAATCTGGCAGGAAGTGCGGTTATGGGAAAAAAAACCGGCGAGACGAACATCAGTACGGTAGTAAAAATGCCGACCGTTTGCCCGACATCGCGTACAAACACACCGATTGAGGCGAGAAACCAGGCCACGCCCAGTGTGGCAATCAACAGAGGAACAAGGATCAATGGGAAGAAAATAATAGTCCATGGCAGACTGCCTTTGATCAACAAAATGGCGGTCAACAACACGCCAAAACTTATCAGTGAATGAAACAGTGCGGCACCCAGGCCAACAACGGGCAATATCTCTAATGGAAAAATGACTTTTTTTACGTAGTTGACGTTGGATAAAATCAAACTCGGCGCTCGATTTGCCATTTCCGCAAACAATCCATATACGATCATGCCCACAAACAACACGATGGCGAAGCTAGTTTGGCTCTCCTCCCCTCCCGTCCCCCATCTTGCTTTAAACACGACGCTGAAGACAAAGGTATACACCACCAGCATCAGGATAGGGTTAAAGAATGACCAAGCCAAACCCATGACAGAACCACGGTAGCGCCCCACCACTTCGCGCCGGGTCATCTGCACAATCAGCTGCCGGTTGCGCCAAAGGCTTTTGGCCAGTGCCACCAGGGACGTTGGCTGCGGGGTGTGCGGGTTGATTGCCGTTTGTGAATGGTTCATGCGAAGCACCCCGCATCGGCCAAAATTTTACCTTGGGCATCTTTGCCGGAAATGATCGGCGGAGTCTGCAGCTTCCAATCTATTGCCAAGGCTGGATCGTTCCAGAGTATCGAACGTTCATGCTCCGGGAACCAGTAATCGGTGGTTTTGTACAGAAACTCGGCTGTATCTGAAAGGACCACAAAGCCATGTGCAAAGCCTTCAGGTATCCACATCATGCGCTTATTCACGGCAGATAATTCCACGGCCACATGCTGTCCGAATGTTGGTGAGCTTTTGCGTATATCCACCGCCACGTCAAGCACTGTACCTTGCACTACGCGCACCAGTTTTCCCTGAGGATGCTGGATTTGATAATGCAGGCCGCGCAGCACATTTTTTGCCGAGCGCGAGTGGTTGTCTTGTACGAAGTCCACATCGCGCCCCGTGAGCTCAGCGAATTTGCGGCGATTGAAACTTTCAAAAAAGAAACCACGATCATCGCCGAAAACTTTTGGTTCGAACAGGAATACTTCAGGAATGGAGAGTGGAATTGCTTTCATCAAAATTCTTTTTTAGGAAGTGTGGATTAAGTCCGTTTGGCGTGCACCAGTCGAACGCCATTCACCTTTCGACAAACTCAAGGCGAACGGCGTTAATATTTCAATTGGCCAAATAAATAAACTTCTAAAGCGGGAAGTCATTGGCTAACACAACGAACGGAGGACTTGATCGGCGACTTGGGCTTGGTTGTCAAAATAACTGGTTCGTGGTTTTGTACCAGCAAATGAACAGCCAAATTGCCGCCCGCGACACCTGCATCACCGGTAACCAAAATGTTCATGCTTAGATCTTCTTGAAAATTGCAGCAACGACAAGGCCTAAGTTGCCCAACAAGGTTTGGCGGTAGATACCCGACCTCTTCAAGCCTATCAGCCGGGGCAAAATATTGCGGTTTCTGGCTGTCGCGAATTGGTCAAGGATGACCTTATTTTCAGGAGTTAGTTTGTGCTGTATACGTTGCAATGCATTGATATGTCGGTCGTTCAAATCCCTGAATCGCCCTTGCCAAAGCATGCGCATTCGGATGAAGCGGGCATGCCAACTTGAGTTCATCCCGACCAGATTGCAACCATGCTGGCGATAACGCAGGGTTGGGTGTGCATCATAAAAAACCTTGCCCCCGCAACCGCTGACGACCAGGTAAGACCACCAGTCATGCGTGATCACGTTGACGTCCTGCCCTGCCTCGCTCAACAGCTTGCGTGCTGCCTCGTTGAATACCATGGTGTTGCCGCCGCCCACGTTTTGCATCAACGCGTTGGCAAAGCTGGGCGGCTTGTCAAAAAGAGGAGAGAGGCAGATTTCCCGGTTGTTTGCATCGACGACTCTTGTGCGAGAGCAATACAGTGCAGGAACATCGCGTGGAAGACTCTGAAACCAATCCACCGCACGCTGCAGCTTGTCTGCTTCCCAGATATCGTCCTGGTCCGAGTAAGCGTAGTAATCTGCATGAATGGTTGCGTTGCAGGTTAACGACAGAAAATTTGCAACAAACCCTTCCGCAGGGCCGAAGTGGATGGAGAGCCGATCATCTCCCCATTGATCCCGGCACGCCTCGAGAATCGCATGAGTATCGTCCTGCGATCCGTCATCAGAGGCCCACACGACCCAGTTGGGAAAACTCTGTGCCGCAAACGAATCCATTTGTTCGGACAGATAAAGCTGGCCGTGATAAGTGCAGAGAAGAATGGCAACCTTGGGCAATGCAGGGACATGCTGTTTAAGCGGCTTTTGAAATTTTGTGACAACAACTTCCTGTTGCTTCGATGGCTGCTCACTCAGTCCATCGGGTATCGCAAGCGAATTTTTATTTAAGGCAAGCATTTATTGCGTTAACACCATTGATACATATTTGTTTACTAATGGGTATTTCGGGTCGGATAGTATCAAACTTGTGTTGCAGAATCTATTACAAAAAATATCTAGATATATCCAAATTACTTAAGTAAACGCTTATATATCGGGATTGTTTGGTAATTTCTTGGCTGCATTCAATCAGTTCCTGCAGATGTAACGATTATTCGCAGTCCGCGTCAATCAGACATTAACAAATCGCGGTCGTAAAATTCAAGTTTTCAGAAGCGGCGTAGCTACGTTTTTACTTTTGTTAAATTTATGTCAAAAAAAACACGCATCGTTTTTTCGATGCGTGCTCATATTGACAACTTCGGGTGCTCAGACCTTGAACGGGTGTCGCAATACAATCGTTTCATCCCGATCCGGTCCGGTGGAAACCATATCCACCGGCACTTCGCAAATCTGTGCGATGCGTTGCAGGTAGTTGCGGGCTTCCACGGGCAGTTCTTCATAACGCTTCACGCCCACGGTGCTGGCGCTCCAGCCCGGCATATCCTCGTATACCGGCACACAGCCTTCCAGCGATTCCGCGCCGACCGGCAGGATGTCGCTGAACTGGCCGTCTATCGTGTAGCCCACGCCGATACGCACCTTTTCCATACCGTCCATCACGTCCAGCTTGGTCACGCACAGGCCGGATACGCCGTTGATCTGGATAGAGCGCTTGAGCGCGGCGGCATCGAACCAGCCGCAGCGGCGCGCACGTCCGGTGGTCGCACCGAACTCGTGACCTTTAGTCGCCAGCATCTTGCCGATCGGATCCTGCTTGTCCACCGCATCATACAGTTCGGTCGGGAACGGGCCGGAGCCGACGCGCGTGGTGTATGCCTTGGTGATGCCCAGTACGTAATGCAGCATCTGCGGGCCGATACCGGCGCCGCTGCAGGCTGCACCGGCGATGCAGTTGCTGGAGGTCACAAACGGATAGGTGCCGTGATCGATATCCAGCAGCGTGCCTTGTGCGCCTTCGAACAGCAGGTTTTGTCCGGCCTTGTTTGCCTCGTACAAAGCGCGTGGCACGTCCAGCACCAGCGGTTTGATACGCTCGGCCAGCGCCAATGCATCATCCATGGTTTTCTGGAAATCCACCGTTTCCGCATGGAAATAATTTTTCAACACGAAATTATGGTAATCGAGGACTTCACCCAGCTTGGCGGCAAAACGTTTGCGGTGGAACAAGTCCTGCAGACGGATGGCGCGGCGCGCGACCTTGTCTTCGTAAGCCGGCCCGATACCGCGTCCTGTGGTGCCTATCTTGCCCGCACCTTTGGCTATTTCACGTGCTTTGTCCAACGCCTCGTGGTACGGCAGGATCAGCGGGCATGCCTCGGAGATACGCAAGCGCTCATAGACCTGTATTCCCGCTTCGACAAGCTTGTCCATTTCCTTGAGCAGCGCAGCCGGCGACAGAACCACGCCGTTGCCGATGTAGCACATCACTTCGTCGCGCAGGATGCCAGACGGGATCAGATGCAACACCGTTTTTTCACCGCCAATGACCAGCGTGTGGCCCGCATTGTGTCCACCCTGAAAGCGCACCACGCCCTGCGCATGGTCGGTCAACCAATCGACCACCTTGCCCTTGCCTTCATCGCCCCACTGGGTACCGATCACTACAACATTTTTTGACATGTTTCTTCCCTATATTCCAAGCATCAATTTTTCATTTCGACGACGACCCATTTGCCATCACGCAACACCAACTGGCGATCGCAATTCAATTCGGATTGGTATTCGGTATTGCCCAGCAGGTCGATGACGACGATATTGCCCTGCGCCCGCAATTTTTCGATAGTCGCTTCCAGTTCCGCATCCTGAAGATAGGGCGCATGGATCGCTTTGGGCTGCTCGCGCTTGGCCAGCAAACCATGCAATTGACGCAGGTCCATGCTGAATCCGGTGGCCGGGCGCGCCCGCCCGAAAGCTTTACCCACGTCGTCGTAACGGCCGCCCAATGCGATGGCATCGTGACTACCGGGGTGATATACCGCGAACACCATGCCGCTGTGATAGTGGTAACCGCGCAACTCGGCCATGTCGATGCCGATTCCGCGCGCAAGCGCCTTCAAATGGGCTGCCGCCTGTTCCAGCTCATTTAATGCAGCAGTCACTTCAGGATAAGCAGGCAGGATCGAACGGGCGCGGGCGATCACTTCCACGCCGCCGTAAAGCTGGGGCAAAGCCAGGAATGCGGTTTGTACATCCTGTGGCAGGTCGGCCACCAACCCGCGCAAGGCCGGTACATCCTTGCGTTGCAGGGCGTTGAATAATTCGGATTCCAGTGCGGGGGAAATGGATGCGTGCTTCACCAGGCTGCGGAACACGGCGACATGGCCCAGATCGAGATGCACACCTTCGATGCCCACCAGTGCCAATGTCTGCAACATCAAGCGCTGCACTTCCAGATCGCTCTCGATGCCGCCGTGGCCGTACAATTCGGCACCAATTTGCAGCGGTTCCCTGGTGCGCATCAATCCGGCAGGCTGGGTATGCAACACACTACCTGCGTAGCACAAACGCGTAACGCCCTGGCGGTTGAGCAGATGCGCATCGATACGCGCCACTTGCGGCGTGATATCGGCACGCAAAGCCAGCGTCCGCCCGCTCAACTGATCGACCAGCTTGAAGCTGCGCAGGTCCATGTCTTCGCTGTCGTTGATGAGCAGCGATTCTGCATATTCGAGCAAAGGGGGCGAAACGAGTTGATACCCGGAGCGGCGAAGCAGTTCCAGCACGTCGCGGCGTATGCTTTCGATGCGCCATGCTTCGTCCGGCAACATGTCCTGGATATATTCCGGCAGCAGCCAATTCATCTGGAAACCTTAAATAATCTGTGGCGCGGTTCGATGCACCCGCAAGAGGTAGGCCGGTGTGTTCCCGGCGGCTTTGCCGCCACCCTCCCGCTCGCGGCGTTGCGCGGTGCTCGCTCCTCACCTACCTGCTTGGTATGTCTCGTTCGCTGCGCTCCGTGCGCCTTGCACTCAAACCGCTCACGACGATTCTTAAAGATTTCCATTATTGGATCCAGTAAATCAGCAATACGCCGCATAACATCAGCGTCAGCCCGATGAAGCGGGCCTGACCATCCTGAAATTGTGACACCTTGCGCAGCGTTTCGCGCCAAGACGAGGGAAACAGGAACGGCATGATCCCCTCCAGCACCAACATCAAGCCCAAGGCCGCCAGCCAGTAATTGCCCATGCGAAATTATTTTCCGTCCTTGCCGGGGCCCTTCAGATACTTGAAGAACGGGGAGCCGGCATCCAGCACCATGATGTCGCTCTTGTTCTTGAAGCCCAGTTTGTAGACATCCAGGCTGCGATAGAAGGCATAGAACTCCGGATTGCGGCCGAATGCGCCCGCATACAATGAAGTCGCCTTGGCATCGCCTTCGCCTTTGATCTTTTGCGCATCGCGATACGCCTGCGCCAGAATCACCTCGCGTTGCCTGTCGGCATCGGCGCGGATCTTCTCGCTCTCCGCATTACCGGTCGCACGCAGTTCGTTGGCCACGCGCTTGCGTTCCGCGTCCATGCGGCGATACACCGAATCGCTGATCTCCAGCGGGAAATCCACACGTTTCAGGCGGACATCCAGCACTTCCACGCCGATCTTGCGCGCATCGAGATCGGTCTTTTCCTGGACGATGTGCATGAGCTCATCGCGCTGTCCGGACACGACTTCATGGATGGTGCGTTTGCCGAACTCTTCGCGCAGCGTCGAATTCACCGTCTGGGTCAAACGTGTCTGCGCACGCGCCTCGTCTCCGCCCACGCTGATGTAATACTGCTTAACGTCGATGATGCGCCATTTGATGAACGAATCTACCAGCACGTTCTTCTTCTCGGCAGTAATGAAACGCTCGGGATCGGCATTGTCCAGCGTCATGATGCGCGAATCGAAAAAGCGCACATTCTGGATCAGCGGCAGCTTGAATTTGATGCCGGGTGTTGTCTCCACACGCATCACTTCGCCAAGCTGGAACACGATGGCGGTCTGACGCTGGTCGACAATGAAGAAACTCATGCTGGCCAGAACCAGCACGACCACGCATGCCACCAGGAAATTAGTCATATTCAGTTTCATTAACGGGCCTCCCTGTCACGACCGAACAGCGATTCGCGACCTTGCGGAGGAACAGCCGCCGCTTCGCCTGCTGCCGGAGTATTAAGTTGTTCCGTCGGTTTGGCCGCGGCTGGCTCAGCGCCGGGATTGGTGCTCTGGATCAATTTGTCCAACGGCAGATACAACAGGTTGCCGCCGCCGCTTTTCTGGTCAACGATGACCTTGCTGGTGCTGGTCAGTATCTGCTGCTTCATGTCCTGATACATCCGTTCGCGGGTCACTTGCGGTGCTTTTTCATATTCGACCAGAATCTGTTTGAAGCGGCTGGCATCGCCTTCCGCATCGGCAATCACGCGTTGCTTGTAACCGTCCGCCTCCTGCATCAGGCGCGCTGCGGCACCTTTCGCTCTTGGCACAACGTCGTTGGCATAGGCCTGGCCTTCATTCTTCTGGCGCTCCCTGTCCTGACCGGCTTTCACCGCGTCGTCGAATGCCGCCAGAACCTGCTCCGGCGGCTGTGCGTTCTGCATGGTGACTTTGCTGATGATGATGCCCGCCTTGTAGCGGTCGAGGATGTCCTGGATGAGCTTGGTGGTCGAAGCCGCAACCTGTTCGCGCCCTTCATACAAAACGAAGTCCATTTTGCTTCTGCCCACGACCTCGCGAATGGCCGTTTCGGCGACCTGACGCACGATTTCCCTGTCATCCGGCATGCGGTTGTTGAACAGGAATTCGGCCGGATCTTTCAGGAAATATTGCACCGCGAACTGAATGTCGATGATGTTCTCGTCGTCAGTCAGCATCAACGATTCCTTGAGCATCTTGTTCTTCACATTGTCGCGGTAGCCGACTTCGACCATGCGCACCTGGCTCAGGTTGACCACTTCCACCGTCTCGATCGGATACGGGAAATGCCAGCGCGGGCCGGCATCCGTGATTTCCACCTGTTTGCCGAATCTCAGGACCACACCGCGCTGGCTGGCATCAACGATATAGAAACCGCTGGCGATCCAGATCAGCACGACGATCAGCACGATCAGACCGATACCGTTGGCCAATCCGCCAAATGAGCTGCCGTTGCCGCCCTTGGGTGCACCGCCACCGGATTTGCCGAACAGCGATTCGATTTTGCGATTGATTTTGCGCATCACCTCTTCAAGATCAGGTGGGCCGCCTCTGTTTTTATTGCCCCATTGCGGGTCGTTCAATCCCATAGTCCGTTACCTTTAGGTCAAATCAATTGTTATTCAGGGGATGCCATTCCTGCACTTGCACATCCGATTCAGGCGTATCGCGCACTTCGGCCAGCGCGGCCCGCAATTCGGCCAAACCTGCACCCGTGATTGCGCTCAAATGAATGCTGGCGATTTTACCATATTCGTCGCGCTTCACGCCCGCATCAAGGCCCTGCAGGTCGATCTTGTTGTAGACCACGATCTGCGGAATATTCTGCGCCCCGATTTCGGCCAGTACCTTGTTCACTTCGGCCACCTGGTCGTGCCGTTCCGGGCTGTTCACGTCCACCACATGCAGCAACAGGTCGGCCTGGGCGGTCTCTTCCAGCGTGCTGCGAAAAGCCGCCACCAGGCCGTGCGGCAGATGGCGGATAAAGCCCACGGTGTCGGACAGCACGACTTGCCGGTGGCTGTCGCCTTCCAGGAATATCTTGCGTGCCGTGGTGTCCAGTGTGGCAAACAACTGGTTGGCGACATAGACGTTGGCATTGGTCAAACGGTTGAACAGCGTGGACTTCCCGGCATTGGTGTAGCCGACGATGGAGACCGACATCACATCGGAACGGCTGCGCGCCTTGCGCTGCAGTTCGCGATGACGTTTGAGCTGTTTCAACCGCTCATTGAGCAGATGCACCCGCCGATCCAGTTTGCGCCTGTCCAGTTCCAATTGCGTTTCGCCGGGGCCGCGCGCGCCCACGGCAAACTTCTGCTGCCCCATATCCATGTTCATGCCGACCAGACGCGTGGATAAATACTTGAGCTGCGCCAGCTCGACCTGCACCTTGCCTTCGTGGCTCTGCGCGCGCAGCGCGAAGATATCCAGAATCAGCATGGTGCGATCGATCACGCGTGTCTGTATTTTGGCGGTAAGGTTGCGCATCTGCGCGGGAGACAGGTCGTGATTGAAGATGACCAGCGGCGCCTCCAGCTCCTCGACCAAAGCTGCGATCTCATCCACCTTGCCGCTGCCTGCAAAAGTAGAGGCGTCGGGGCGTTGCCGCTTGCCTTCTACCAGCGCAAGGGTGCGCACACCGGCGCTTTCTGCCAGCAAACGTAACTCTTCCAAACTTTCTGCGTAATCCGGTGCGCCGAAATCCAGACTGACCAACACCGCCGTATTGGCGGCAGTCGTTGACTCGTGCATTACTCGGCGTCGTACGGGATGGTGACGGCGCGTGCGGGGACGATGGTTGAAATGGCGTGCTTGTAAACCATCTGGGTGACGGTGTTTTTCAGCAGTACCACATATTGATCGAACGATTCGACCTGGCCTTGAAGTTTGATGCCGTTGACCAGATAAATGGCGACCTGCACATGTTCCTTGCGCAATGCGTTCAGGAACGGGTCTTGTAGTTGTTGCCCTTTTGCACTCATGTTGTTTGCTCTTGTAGTTCTTGGGGCGGGTACTTTACTGGAAAACAGGCTGCTACGGAAGGGCTCGTAGCCTTGAGCGCTTTTTCAAATCGGTCACGACACCCGGATTCCCCTTGGGATCCTTTTGTCTTGAGCATTGGGAAGTTAGTCCGGAATAAGAACGGTCACTTGAGTCCGGCTTAGCAGTTTTTTGAAATCGGTATCGAAGGTGATAAGGTGTTCGCCGAGTTGAATTGCCGCAGCAGCGAGCCAAGCATCAGGAATATCGTTCGCGGCCAACCTTTTCTGGATGCAGAGTTGGCGCAGCATCGGCCACTCTGCCCCGAGCGATGGTATTTCCACTCCGGGAACTTCCAGGAGCGCATCCAGAAAGCCCACGGCATCTTCCACTGGTGTTGGTTGAACGAATATTTTCGAATTTGTAACCAACCTTAAAAAACTGGCAACAACCATAGGCATCAGCTTCAGACTCGCCCCTCCTGCACAAGCTATTATGGCTTTATCCAGGCATGCATAGGCTATCTTGTGTTGAGGATGATCACTCCGTGACGCGGCAATCAACACATTGACATCAGGCGTCATCGTCAGCCGCATCCAGCATTGATTTATTGCTAAGCGGATTTAGGCCAACAACGAGCCCGCCTTGTCCCTTAAAGACTGGCAATTTTTTTTGTTTACTCACCTTGTTAGAGACTGAGGAAGAGCGGAGGCGAAGTTGTAATCCTTCCTCAATCAACCGTGTCAGGGTTGTTCGCTGCTGCGCAGCAAGAGCCTTCGCATTGGCAAGCAGGGAATCGTTAATGTCGAGAGTGGTTTTCATGCAAATACAATACAGATTTCTGTATGTATCGTCAAGCAAGGGCCTTCGACGCTTGTTCGCATTAATCCCGGCGCCCGGTTCGCCCCCTGGCGACCCACTCACGCAACTCTGCAACGACTGCGCTTGTCATGAAAGCAACCATGAATGTCGTCAAGACCAGTGTGATTATCAAACCCGATAATAAGTATTTCATCTCGACCTCCTGCAATGCGGATGTTAGCTGCTTGCTTATTATTGCGGCTTGAATCAGCGTTACTTGAGCGAGTGCAGAAGTCTTCTTACTGATTACCGATTCCGGGAAAGGTCACGCTTCAGTTCCAGTTCTTGGGGCAGTGAACTTGAACGCCCCATCAAAAATCGGCCAATATCGTCAAACGTTCCGGCTTGCAACTGTTCAGGTTTCAACTTGGCCTTCATTTCACCGAAACCATCAAGGTTATTACATTCCAGATCGACAGTGCCATCAGCATAATTGCCCTGAAAACGCATCCAGATCAGAAACTCCGGCTCGAAACTTACCTGAAAGGTCACTTTCTGCGGGCGGTTCCGCCACATTTCATGCATGTCTTCAACCGGCTTCAGCCCGAAAGCCTGTATATCTTGCTTTAACTCGTCATACTGCTCCCAGCGGCGAGTGACTTTAACCGGTTCAGGAACGGTCAGCCGTACCTGAAAATTCACATAATCCATCAGCGCATTATCCGCCAGGCTTTGCTTGCGAAATTCGACCATCCCGTATTTCCATTTCAACCGGGAGAATTGGGCTCTGCCGTCCAACGCATAGATACGGGGAACGTCAGGCTCGAGAGCATTCAAATGTTTGGTGAACAGGTTGAAAAAATGAAACGACCGTTCCAGAGCATCATTCACGCTTTGTGTCGTCGTCTGACGGTCTTGCTGCTGTGCGCGTTTCGCTTCCAGCTTTTGCGACGCCTCACTGGCCAGTTCTGCCAAGAAACCGCTCATCTCGTTATCCGATTGGTTCATGCTCGATTATCCCAATAAAAAAATCGGCAAAATTGATGGCAACTAACCGTACAGCCTGCGCCCGCGGATACGTGCGCGATGGGCGGCACGTTGCTCGCTCTCTGTAAGCACATGCTTCTTGTCCGCGAAAGGGTTCTTGCCGGATTTGAATTCGATGCGCAACGGAGTGCCTTGCAGCTTGAATGCATCGCAAAAGGTCGCCTCCAGAAAACGGCGATAACTGTCGGGCACTTTGTCCAGCGCGCTGCCGTGGATGATGATGAGCGGCGGATTGCTGCCGCCCTGATGGGCATAGCGCATCTTGGGACGGAAACTGCCCACGCGCGGCGGCTGTTGCTTCTGCAACGCCTCTTCCAGCACCCGGGTGAGTTGCGGCGTGGGAAGCTTGGCCATGGCAGCCGTGTAAGCCTGGTTCACCGATTTCAGCAGCGCATCCACACCCGTCCCGTTCAGTGCGGAAATGAAGTGGTGCTTGGCAAAATTCAGGAAATGCAGCTTGCGTTCGATGTCGCGCTTGGTCGTGTCGCGTTTGTATTCGTCCAGGCCGTCCCACTTGTTCACTGCGAGCACCAGCGCGCGTCCGGCTTGCAGCACAAAATCGGCAAGGTGCGCATCCTGCTCGGTGATCTGGTCGCGGGCATCCACCACCAGCACCACGACATTGGCATCCTCGATGGCCTGCAGCGTCTTCACCACCGAGAATTTTTCGACTGCCTCGTCAACTTTACCGCGACGGCGCACGCCGGCGGTGTCGATGATGGTGTATTTCTTTCCCTCGCGTTCGAAATCGATGTAGATCGAATCGCGCGTGGTGCCAGGCTGGTCGAAGGCAATGACGCGCTCTTCGCCGAGAATGGCATTCACCAGCGTGGATTTGCCCACGTTCGGGCGACCGACGATGGCGAGTTTTGGATGATCGGATTTTTCTTCGACTTCCGCTTCGGTGGCCGGTAGTTCATCCAGCGCGACTTCGATCATCTCGGCGACATTGTCGCCGTGCGCGGAAGAAATGGGGATTGGCGTACCCAGTCCGAGTTCGTGGAAATCCACGGTGGCACGCGCACTCTGCATACCCTCTGATTTGTTCACCAGCAACAACAGCGGACGACCTGTCTTGCGCAGCTGGGTGGCGATGATGCGGTCCTGCGGCGTTACCCCGTCCCGACCATCGACGATGAACAGGACCATATCCGCCTCGTCCACCGCCTGCCGTGTCTGCTTGGCCATCTCATGCAGGATGCCCTCCTTGGCGACCGGCTCCAGACCGCCGGTATCAACGACCAGATAGGGCCGTTCGCCCACGCGACCGCGCCCGTAGTGTCGGTCGCGGGTCAATCCGGGCAAGTCCGCCACCAGCGCATCACGGCTGCGCGTGAGGCGATTGAATAAAGTGGATTTACCCACATTGGGACGGCCGACGAGTACGAGAGTAGGTAACATTTTCTTTTAGTGGATAGCGATGGAGTACAGTTCGCCGCCGCTGGTTTGAACCAAGGCACCGTCACCCAGAGTGACAGGTGCATCCTGGATCGCGCTGCCATCGGTTTTGCTGCGCGCGACAAAACTGCCGTCGTCGCTTTTCAGCACATGCAGGTAGCCTTCATAATCGCCCACCACCAGATAGTCGTCCAGCGGGTAAGCGGCTGTTACTTTGCGATTCGTGAGCTGGTTGTTCTTCCATATTGTTGCACCTGTGCTTTTGTCCAGCGCCAGCACATTGCTGTCGGAATCGGTGATATACAGATTCTTGCCGGAAATCGCCAGGCCTTTTTCGCTGGCGATGTCGCGCGTCCACAATGCGCCACCCTGCACGGCATCGAAACAGGCCATGCTTCCCTGGAAGGCGACCGCGCAAACCTGGGCATCCTCCACCACCGGCAGACTGGTGATGTCGCTGATGCGTTCCAGTTCGGTGCTGCCGCGCGGCTGCGAAACCGAGGACTCCCACACCACCACGCCATTCTTCAGGCCGATCGCCGCCAATTTCCCTGCCGCGAAGCCCGCATAAACCAGGTCGTTGCGTATCACCACACTGGCATGACTGCGCACGATCAGCGTGGGGGTAGCGCGTTCATATAACCACAGGCGGCTGCCGTCTTTCGCGCTCAAACCGGTGATGCGCTGGTTGCCGGTGCGTACCACCACAATGCCGTCGGCGATCATGGGCGCAGCCAGTACCTCGCTTGAAACCTTGACCTTCCATTGCAACTGGCCGGTATCTTCGTCGAACGCGGCAAGTTCACCTTTCCCGCCGCCAACCAATACCAATCCTTCACCCGCGCCAACTCCACCGGTTATTTCAAAACCGCTATCGATACGCCATGACTGTTTGCCGGTATTGCGGTCGAAACGAAAGATATTGCCTTTTGCATTCGCCGCAAATACCGCTTCGCGCGTCACCGCAGGAAACAGTTCGCTCAAACCTGCGCCACCAACGTCGGCTTTCCAGCGCACGTCAATCTTGGTGGTAGCCTTGAAATCCACCAGCTTGGTGGGTTCTATGGTCGGTTTGTCGCTGCTGCAGGCAGCCATCAAGACAGGCAGCAGCATGACGGCGAATTGACGTTGCAATTTCATTTGGCGTTGCCCAGGCCGTCCATTTTCAGTTGGATCAGGTTGCGATATGAGTTCTTGGCATCGATCTTATCGTAGGCTTGCTGGTATGCGGCACGCGCCTCGGCTGTCTTGCCTTGTGCGCTCAACACATCGCCCCGAAGATCGGCGTAAAGCCCCGTGAAAGACTCGGGATGCGCGGCGTCAAGCAATTTGAGCGCGTCATCGTATTTTTTCTCGTCGAGCAATACGCTCGCCAGTTTCAGGCGTGCCGTATCCTGCAAGTCTGTTTCATTCGCATGTTCGATCACCCACTGCAATTGCACCGTGGCATGCGCCACATCGTGTGCCTGCAAACTGGCCTGCGCTGCCAGCAGTTCCGCGCGGGGCGCGTAAGCGCTGCTGCCATAGCGGCTGACCAGCGCATCCGCCGCGTCGCCGATGCGTTTGGCATCGTTGGAGGCGGCTTGCTTGACCACTTCGGCATACAGTTTCGCAGCTTCCGCAGCCTGACTGGACTGGTAGTTTTTCCAGTACATGGTGCCCGAAAAACCGAGCAGGCCGATCACCAGAATGCCAATGACCCACTTGCCATTTTCTTTCCACCAGGCCTTGAGCTCATCCACCTGTTCTTGTTCCTGCAGATCCAAACTAGACATTTTCATTTCCTCACTTGATCAATTCACGAACTTTTTGCTGCAAATCATCCATTCCAACGCGCTGTTGTTCTGCTCCCCCGCGCAAGGGTTTGAGCATGACGGCATTCGCTGCCGCTTCGTCATCGCCGATGATGACCGCGCATACTGCCGCACTGCCGTCGGCTTTTTTCATCTGCGACTTGAAGCTGCCGCCGCCGCAATGCAACAGCACGCGCAACCCGCCATCGCGCAGATCCTCTGCCGCACGCCAGGCCAGACTCCGCGCCTGCTCGCCCTGATGCACCACATATACATCCAGGGGCGCAGCGGGGTTCTGCATGCCGCTTTCCTGCAACAAAGCCAGCAGGCGTTCCACCCCCATTGCAAACCCGCACGCCGGTGCCGGTTTCCCGCCGATCTGCTCGACAAGGCCGTCATAACGGCCTCCGGCACAGATTGTTCCCTGCGCACCGAGGCGTGTCGTGACCCATTCGAACACTGTGCGGTTATAGTAGTCCAGTCCGCGCACCAGTCTCGGGTTGATCTCGAACCCGATGCCATGTTGTTTAAGGATCGCCTGCACTGCCTCGAAATGCCCGATGGCATCTTCTTCCAGTTCGTCCATCAGTTTCGGTGCCGCGCTCACCAGTTCCTGCATGGCCGGATTCTTGGTATCCAGGATACGCAAGGGGTTGCTGTGCAAACGACGCTGCGCATCGGCATCCAGCGCGTCCTTGTGCCGCTCGAAATAGGCGATCAGCTTTTCGCGGTGACGCTGGCGGGAAGCCGCATCTCCCAGCGAGTTGATCTGCAAGGCCACATCGCCAATGCCCAATTTTTTCCAGAGCCGCGCGCACATCACGATCTGCTCGGCATCGATGTCCGGCCCGGCAAAACCCAGCGCTTCCACGCCGATCTGGTGAAACTGGCGGTAGCGCCCCTTCTGCGGACGCTCGTGGCGAAACATCGCACCGCCGTAATATAGACGCTGCGGCGCGTTATACAGCAAATTGTGCTGCAATGCCGCACGCACGCAGGAAGCTGTCCCCTCGGGGCGCAGCGTCAGTTGGTCGCCATTCAGGCTGTCCTCGAAGCTGTACATCTCTTTCTCGACGATATCGGTGACTTCACCGATGGCGCGCTTGAACAGCGCAGTCGGCTCCACCAGCGGCATGCGGATATTGCGATAGCCGTAGCCTTCCAGCCAGTCTCGCACCGTGTCCTCGAACCAAAGCCATAAACCTGCCTCGTCCGGCAGAATATCGTTCATGCCGCGCACGGCCTGTAATGTTTCGTTGCTCATCTGCTTACTCAAACCGCTTTGATCTCGATGCGCCTGCCGGCCTTCTCGCCCGGCGCGCGTCTGGCATAGTTGCGCACAATATAGTCGTCCACGATCTGCTGGAATTCCTGCGCGATGCGGTCGCCGCGCAAGGTCGTGACTTTTTCACCGTCCACATATACCGGTGCGGACGGATTTTCACCCGTACCTGGCAGGCTGATGCCGATGTTGGCCATCTTGCTTTCGCCGGGTCCGTTGACGATGCATCCCATCACCGCGACTGTCATCTCTTCCACGCCGCTGTATTGTTCGCGCCATACCGGCATCTGCTGGCGCAGATAATTCTGGATGCTCTGGGCCAGCTCCTGGAATACGGTGCTCGTCGTGCGTCCGCATCCGGGACATGCGGTGACCATCGGCGTGAACGAACGCAATCCCATGGTCTGCAAGATCTCCTGCGCCACCACCACTTCCTGCGTGCGTGCGCCGCCCGGCTCGGGCGTCAGCGAAATGCGTATCGTGTCGCCTATACCCTGCTGCAACAGCACCGCCAGCGCCGCGGTGGAACCCACGATGCCTTTCGAACCCATGCCGGCTTCGGTCAAGCCCAGATGCAAGGGGTAGTCGCAACGATTCGCCAGTTCCCGGTATACGGCGATCAGATCCTGCACGCCGCTGACTTTGCAGGACAGCACGATGCGGTCATGTGCCAGACCCAGTTCCTCGGCGCGCCGGGCAGAGTCCAGCGCGGAAACGATCAGCGCCTCGCGTGTGACCTCTGCAACTTCTTTGGGCTGCGCCAGCCTGGCGTTCTCGTCCATCATGCGCACCACCAGGTCCTGATCCAGGCTGCCCCAATTCACACCGATGCGAACCGGTTTGTCGTATTGCCTGGCCACCCCGATCATCATGGCGAACTGATCCTCGCCTTTCCGGTTCTTGCCCACGTTGCCGGGATTGATGCGGTATTTCGCCAGCGCCTGCGCGCATTCTGGGAACTCGGTCAGCAGGCGGTGTCCGTTGTAGTGAAAATCGCCGATCAGCGGCACGTCGCACCCCATGTCATCCAGCATCTTGCGGATACGCGGAACCTGAACGGCAGCTTCTGAAGTATTCACCGTGATACGAACCAGTTCGGAACCGGCCTGCGCCAGCTCAAATACCTGGCGTGCCGTGCCTTCCGCATCGACAGTGTCGGTGTTGGTCATGGATTGCACAACGATATTTGTATCGCCGCCGATAGCAATATCGCCAACAAGCACGCGCTGCGTCGAACGACGCGAGATAGGAGGATGACTCATCTTATTCCACCTTCAGGTGCGCAACATCCATCCCGGCATACGCCGAGAGATCGATCTCTTTGCCCCTGAAAAACAATTTAACGTTGGCCGGATGCGCGATCGATATGTCGTACGGCTCGTGCCGTGGCCCTCCGACCCATTTCTCGGTGCCTCTCGGATTGTTCCGCGACAGAAGAACTACCCCATGAGCATCTATTACCTCGGCCCACGCACTTTCAATGAATACCAGGTGCAGAGGCCGACGCTTGAGCACTTCCAGCGGGATGGGCTGCTTGTCCGCCGCCACAGGTGCAGAAGCAGCTTCTATCTGGGCAAGCGGCTGCACGGCAGCAGGCTTGGGCTTGGATGATTTGGGCTGTTTGACCGTCGCCACCGGCGCGGATGCAGCTTCAATCTGCGGTGCCGGATTCACCACAGGCTGTTCAGATTTGGGTTTTTCGGCTGTTTTATCCGGCTCGATCACTTGTGCGACTTCAGGATTTTTCGCCTGCACCTCGGTCTCCGCCACAGCCGAAACGGCAACTTCAACTTCAGCCTTCGGCAAGGTCACGGGTTCGACGACGACCCTGGTCGGCTTTGCTGTCGGCTCGCCTGCATGGAGCAGCACGAACAATCCCAGCACCAGCGCGACAACCAGTGCGCCGGCCAACCACAGCACATTGATGCGCCGCAATGATTGCATGTTCGGAAACACCGCATTCACTGCCTGCGCCTTTGCAGCAACCTGTCCGGAAGGATCGGCAGGCAAAGCTGCGATCAGCGCCACTTCATCCAGGTGCAACACACGAGCGTAGCTGCGCACAAAACCGCGCACAAAGGCGGGTTCCGGCAAATGCGCAAAATCATTCGCTTCCAATGCTTCAACCTGCTTCG
The DNA here is from genome assembly GCF_902459525.1 of Sideroxydans sp. CL21. NCBI lineage: Bacteria > Pseudomonadati > Pseudomonadota > Betaproteobacteria > Nitrosomonadales > Gallionellaceae > Sideroxydans > Sideroxydans sp. CL21. The sequence goes on along the minus strand of NZ_LR699166.1, from coordinate 1,457,808 downwards.
GGGCAAACTTGATCCGATCCGCAACGTCATGCACGCTCATGCCCAAGCGCTCACGCGCCTCGCGCAACGTCATGCCGACATCAAGCACCGGCTGTTGCTGATCCGCAGGTTCCTTTTTTGCGTTAACGGGGGTGCCGGAAGTATCCATCATTGCCCTTGCGATAACTGTTGGGCTTCGGGGGAATCGGGATAGTTCTTGCGCAATTGCAGGGCATAGCTGGCTTCGGAATTGCGATCATGCATCTTGCGCTCGATACGTACTGCCAGCCACAGTTGTTCGGCATTCGGTTCGGCATTTACCTGCATGAAGCGATTGAAATAGGACTTTGCGGCAGCAAAGTCTCCTTTGGAATAATTCAAGTCCGCCAAACCATATAACGCATTCGGCATATCGGGGCGCAGAACCAGCGCTCGCTGCAGATTGCTTTCCGCCTCCTTCGTCAGCCCCGCCTTCCTTGAGCATAAGCCCAGGTTGGCGTAAGCCACTTCCGGCGTGGAATACAGCGGATTGTTCAAAGCATCCTGGAATTGCTTGAAGGATTCCTTCATATTCCCGTTTTGGCAAAGGAACCATCCATAGTTATTGTGCGTCTCGGAATTCGCGCTATCCAGTCTCAGGCTGTGCTGGAAATCTTCGTCCGCCTTGTCATTTTCATGCAACGCCACCCGTACCAATGCCCGCACATTATAGGCTTGCGGAAAACCCGCATCCGCCTTCAGCGCCACCGCCACCTCCTGCAAGGCCACGCCATATTGGGCCCGGTCGTAATACATGCCCGCCAGCTCGGTGTGTATCCTGGCGATTTTCTGCGCACGTGTCGTATCGCCCTGCGGCGTACCTTCGGAACCGCCCCCTTGCGATGCGCAGGCCGACAACAACGATACAAGGAGAAACAGTTTGAATAGCTTCATTGGCTCACCTCAATCAATCGATGTGTTCGTTTTGTCTTGTCCTGCACCTGCCCTGCCAACTGTCCGCAAGCTGCCGCGATATCGTCGCCGCGCACCTTGCGTATGGTGGTAACGATATTTGCCTGCATCAACACATCGCGAAAACGCAACACTGTCTGCATGTCGGAACGCTGATATGGCGCCTGCGGGAAAGGATTGAACGGGATCAGGTTGAATTTGCACGGCACCGCGCGCACCAGCTCGATCAGCTCGCGCGCATGTTGCACGCTATCGTTCACCCCCGCCAGCATCACGTATTCGAACGTCACAAAATCGCGCGGAGCCTTTTCCAGATAGCGCAGGCAAGCCGCCATCAATTCGCTCAGCGGGTATTTCTGGTTGATCGGCACCAGCACATTGCGCAACGCATCGTTCGGCGCATGCAGGGAAACCGCCAGCGCCACCGGGCATGCGTCACGCAGCCTGTCCATCGCGGGCACCACGCCGGAAGTGGAAACCGTCACGCGGCGACGCGACAAGCCGTAGGCATTGTCGTCCAGCATCAGGCGCAAGGCGCTGACGGTATTGTCGAAATTCAACAATGGCTCGCCCATGCCCATCATGACCACGTTAGTGATGGGCCAATTGCCGTCGGCATTTTTGCCAAGTTCATGGTTTGCCCACCACACTTGGCCGATGATCTCGGCGGTCGACAGGTTGCGGTTGAAGCCCTGCTTGCCTGTAGAACAGAAGGAGCAATCAAGGGCGCATCCGGCTTGCGTCGAGACGCATAATGTTCCGCGATCCTCTTCAGGGATATACACGGTCTCAACTGCATTGCCCGTGCCCACATCCAGCAACCATTTGCATGTCCCGTCGGAAGCGATTTCTTCCTTCATCACTTTGGGAGTTTGTATGCAGGCGATCTGCTTGAGTTTTTCGCGAAGAGAGATCGCCAGATCGCTCATCGCATCGAAATCGGACTCCCCGCTTTTGTATATCCAGCGTAACACTTGCTTGGCGCGGAACGGCTTTTCGCCGTGTTCCGCAAACCATGCGGTCATTGCTGCCGGTTCAAAATCGAGGAGGTTTTGCTTCATCGGTAACAACTTAGCGCGAATAAACGTTCAGCGCCGGGAAGAAATAGGCAATCTCGACTGCTGCAGTTTCAGCCGCGTCGGAGCCGTGTACCGCATTGGCGTCGATGCTGTCGGCAAAGTCCGCACGAATGGTGCCCTTGTCGGCTTTCTTCGGATCGGTCGCGCCCATCAGGTCACGATTTTTCAGGATGGCGCCTTCGCCTTGCAGCACCTGGATCATCACCGGGCCGGAGATCATGAAGTTCACCAGGTCGTTGAAGAAAGGGCGAGCGCGATGCACCGCATAGAAACCTTCCGCTTCGGCGCGCGACAGTTGTGTCATGCGTGCTGCCACGATCTTCAGGCCTGCGCCCTCAAAACGGGAATAAATCTGGCCGATGACGTTCTTCGCCACGGCATCGGGTTTGATGATTGAAAGGGTACGTTCGACGGCCATGCTTCTCTCCAAAATGAATGTGCTTCAGAAAATTCTGAGGGCGCGATTCTATCAGGATTTGGCTACCCTGTCGCAGGGCAGCATCGCTTCCAATCAAGGGCTGGCATCATGATCAGGCTCTTTACAAGACGGCGCTTGCGATGAATTTCAGTCGATTCGGCAGCTTTCCCGGACATGAAACAGGTTCGAGCTGATTGGCCGGTTCTGTATCGTTACATTGCACCGACCAATCTCGGGAACCACAGCGACAATGCCGGCCAATAGGTAACCAGCAACAGGAAGCCCAGCATGGAGAGCAGCCACGGCCAGACCGCGACGGTCAGCTCGGTAATCCCCATTTTTGCAATGCCAGACGCGACATAGAGATTAAGGCCGACCGGCGGATGGCACATCCCGACTTCCATGTTCACCACCATGATGATGCCGAAGTGCACCGGATCGATCCCCAGCTTCATCGCCACCGGGAACAGGATCGGTGCAAAGATCAATACGATGGATGACGGCTCCATGAAATTTCCGGCGAGAAGCAGGATGACATTACATGCAAGCAGGAAAGTGATCATGCCCAGGCCGTTGCCCAGCATCCAGTTCGCCAAAGCCTGCGGGATGTTTTCGTTGGTCAGGATGAACGAGAAGAGCATGGCGTTGGTGATGATATAGAGCAGCATCGCGGACATATTGGCCGAATTGAGCAGCACCCGGGGCACGTCCTTGATACTCAAATCTTTGTAAACAAAGACCGCCACAAAAAAGGCATAGACCGCGCTCATCGCCGCCGCTTCAGTCGGCGTGAACAAGCCCATGTAGATGCCGCCCATGACGATCACGATCAACAGCAAACCCCATACCGATTCGCGGAATGCCTTCAGTCGCTCGGCCCAACTTGCCTTCTGCAAGCGCGGATAGTTGAATTTCCTCGCCCGATAATAAGTTACACCGCCCAGGATACAGGCCAGAACGATACCTGGCACGACGCCCGCCATGAACAGGGCTCCGACCGAGGTGTTGGTCGCCACCGCGTACATGACCATCACGATCGAAGGCGGAATCAGGATACCGAGCGCCCCCGAAGTGGTGATGATGCCGGCCCCGAATTTTTTGGGAAAACCGGCCTTGACCATCGCCGGCAACAGGATCGAGCCGATCGCCACCACCGTTGCCGGCGAAGAACCCGAGATCGCCGCGAACAAGGCACACGCCAGCACTCCGGACAAGCCGAGACCGCCGTACAGGTGGCCCACCATGGACGAGGCGAAGCGGATCATGCGTTTCGCCACGCCGCCGTGGGTGAGAAAATTGCCGGCAAGAATGAAGAACGGGATCGCCATGATCTCGAAATTCTCAATACCCGTGAACAGTTTAAGCGCAACCGACTCGATCGGAACCTGCGTGAACATGAACAGAAAACTGAGTACGGTTAGACCAAGCGAAATCGAGATCGGCATCCCGGTCAGCATGAGCCCCAACAGCAGTATGAAAATGATCGAGGCGTTCATTCCGGTTTGTCATCCTTGTTGTCACGATGACGCCCAATGCCGTCTACAGGATGTTCAAGATCAGCCGGATGAAGATTGTCACCCATCGCATACACATTGATATCGACCGGCGTTTCATCATCTTCAAGGCCGTCAACGTGTCCGTGATCATGATGCGGCAAGTCGCCGGTCTTGAGAAAAACGACCAACACTTGCAGAAAACGGAAACACATCAGACCGGTGCCGAGCGGAATCGCCGAATAAACCATCCAGGTCGGCCACTCCAGGTCCGGCGTCGTAGGCCCCTCCGGCACATCGCCAAACGGGCTGCCGATCAGGCCAAGATACGCGTGGTGGGCGCCGTTCTCCCAGACAAAGTAGGCACCCAGCGTAGCCACGATGCCGGTGAACAGCATTCCGGCCAGCAGGCCGAAAACGATGAACTTGGCGCGCATCTTTTCGTCCAGCCGGTTGATCAGCACGTCTACACCGACGTGGATGCCGGTACGCACGCCGTAAGCGGCCCCGAACTTGGCCATCCAGACGAACATGATGATGGTGAGTTCCTGCGCCCAGGAGAAGTTGATGCCCAGAAGCCAATCCTGAACGATGGGAATGCTAAGGCCGGCTGCGTAACGATGGACGACGGAGACGAAAATGATCAATGTCGCTCCGGCCATGAGAAAGGAAATCAACCATTCCTCAAGATGATCAAGAAATTTCACGAACGATGCTCCCCCTCATCTGCTGCAAGTCTATGAGACTGATTCCGGTGCCATGCTGCCGAAGAACACAGACGCGCATGGCAACCGATGATTACAGCTTGCTCGGATCAGTGCCGGTCTCTTTGTAGATAGACTGCAGCAAGTCGCTGCCGACGCGATCTGCCATCTTGATGTGAACGGGTGCCATTGCCTTCTTGAACGCCATTCTTTCTTCCTTGGTCGGCGTATAGACTGTTGTCTTGCCGCTCTTCTTGACCTCTTCCAGCGCGGTATCGTTTTCTTCCTGAGCGATCTTGTTGGCGTAATCGGTCGCTTCCTTCATCGCCTGTTCAAGTTCGCCGCGTATGTCAGGCGGCAAACCGTCCCAGAACTTCTTGTTGACGATCACCGCATAGCCCAGGTAACCGTGATTGGTCAACGTCAGATATTTCTGAACTTCGTTCATCTTCTGCGTGTAGAAATTGGAGATCGGATTTTCGGTACCGTCCACCACACCGGTCGACAATGCCTGATAGACCTCGGAGAAAGCGATCACCTGGGGAATTGCACCTACCGATCGCATCTCTTCTTCGAGCACCTTGGAAGACTGGATGCGCATCTTCTTGCCCTTGAGGTCGGCAGGCGTCCTTATGGGCGTATTCGCCGAAAAAGACTTGAAGCCGTTATCCCAGAAGGCCAGCCCCTTGATGCCCTTGGGTTCCAGCTTGGCCAGCAGGCTGGCTCCGATCGGCCCCTGTGTGATCTTGTGCAGCTCTGCGTAGTTGTCGAAGATGAAAGGAATATCGAAGGCCTCGAATTCCTTGACGCCGAGCGGGCCGAACTTCGCCAGGGACGGTGCCAGCATCTGTACCGCGCCGATTTGCAGCGCTTCCATCTCTTCCTTGTCCTTGTACAGGGAACTGTTGGGGTAGACCTCAACCTTGACTTTCCCCTTGGTTAACTCTGCTGCCCGTTTGGCGAAAAAATCCGACGCTTTGCCCTTGGGCGTATTGTTTGCAACGACGTGACTGAATTTGATGATGATGGGATCGGCAGATGCAGCCAGAGACAGACTCAACAACAATACACTGCACAATGCGCTTATGATTTTCATAGTTCTCTCCCTGATAAATTTTAGGTTCCGGCACTGCAATTTTTTGTCGGCGGAATCATATTCCAATTAGTCCAAAGACACCAACACACCTGCCTCGCCCGGTTCGGCTTGATAATCGGCATGGATGGCGACCCCCACCACGCACACCAATTCATCCCCGCAATACAGCAGGGGCAAGCGTTCGCGCTGCCAGGGTGGGACATGATGCTCCTGTAGCAGATTTTTCAAACTGCGCGTTGCGGCGGCGGCAGAAGGACGCAACGATTCACTTCCGCTGCGCAAGCGCAGTGTCACCGGTCCATGCTGCAACTTTGCATAGCTGATGCCCTTCCCTTGAACATGACTGAAGCCAATGACACGGTTAAGCGCAGACCATCGCAATTCTGCCTCTCCGTTCCACGTCATCACCAGATTTGGGTCGAACGGATCCCGGACGTCTGTTACATAGACCTTGCCTTGGTAACGACGCAGCTGCCAGCGTCCGAACTCGACACATATCGCCGCATCTTCACGCGCATCGCATAACTGGTGCAGCATGTCATCGAGTTGGGCGGCATGCGGCATGGATGCGTACTGCCTATGCAAAAAATAGCGCAACAGATTTTTGGCACGGGCATGCGGAAGTGCCCGCAAACGGGCGACATCAAGAGCCACGGCATCCCCCGAGCCTTGCATGTCCTGCAGTGCCAACTCATCCAGCAATTCTCCCGCTTCCGCGAAGTGTTGTGCGCTACGCGCCAACGTGTCGCGGTAGGCAGGGAATCGCCGTTCCAGCAGAGGCAGCAGACGATGCCTCAGGAAATTGCGCGGGTAGTAGTCGTCGGCATTGCTCTCGTCTTCAACCCAGTGCAGCCCGTGTTGCCTTGCGTATTCGGTCAACGCGCTGCGCGGGATATCCAGCAAAGGACGCAAGGTTGCAGGGGCAGGAGTCGGCTTGAGCAGGGACCCTTCGACCTTGCTCAGGACAGGCCCTTCGACTTTGCTCAGGACAGGCCCTTCGACTTTGCTCAGGACAGGCATTGCCGCTACACCCCTGATACCCGCGCCGCGCAACAGTTGCAATAACAACGTTTCCGCCTGGTCGTCGGCATGATGCGCCAGCGCAACGAAGTCGCTTTTTTGCCTGGCGAACGCAGCATGACGCAGCTTGCGCGCAGCGGCTTCGATACCGTGATCGGCTTGCAACCGGGAGATATCGACGCGTTCGATGTGCAAAGGAATATTGAGCCGCATGCAAAGCCCGGAGCAGAAATCCGCCCACGCATCGGCGTTCGGACTGATGCCGTGATGGACATGCAAGGCGGAAAGCTGCCAATCGAAGCGCGGCGCAAGGGTGTGCAGCATATGCAGCAGCACGACGGAATCCATGCCGCCGCTCAAGCCAATGAGGATTTGACTGTGTCTGGGAAGAAGCGGCGCCAGGCGCGCCGCGACGGTGTCAGCTAAGCTCGATTTCCTTGAACTTGCCATAGCTCATCAAGCGGCTGAAGCGCGTTTGCAGCATCTCATCCGTGGTTTGAGATTGCACTTGCTTGAGCGTGTCCTGCAAAGCCTTCTTCAGCGACTGCATCATTGCCGGATAGTCGCGGTGCGCGCCGCCCAAAGGTTCGCTGATAATCTTGTCGACCAGACCCAGCGTCTTCAGACGTGTCGCCGTGATACCCAGCGTCTCCGCGGCATCCGGGGCTTTGTCCGCGCTCTTCCACAGGATGGAAGCGCAGCCTTCCGGTGAAATGACGGAGTAAGTCGCATATTGCAGCATCAGCATCGCATCTCCTACCGCGATAGCCAGCGCGCCGCCTGAGCCGCCCTCGCCGATGATGGTGCAAATAATGGGCACTTTGAGCTCCGCCATCACATACAGATTCTTGCCGATGGCTTCGGACTGCCCGCGCTCTTCCGCACCCACACCGGGATAGGCGCCCGGGGTGTCGATGAAGGTCATGATCGGGATGCCGAACTTTTCGGCCAGACGCATCAGGCGCATCGCCTTGCGATAGCCTTCGGGACGCGGCATGCCGAAATTGCGGTATTGGCGTTCCTTGGTATCGCGGCCTTTCTGATGGCCGATCACCATCACGCTCTGGCCGTTGAAACGGGCCAGACCGCCGACGATGGCCGGATCGTCCGCGTAGTTGCGATCGCCGTGCAATTCTTCGAAGTCGGTGAACAGATGCTGGATGTAATCCAGCGTGTAGGGGCGCTGCGGGTGGCGCGAAACCTGCGATATCTGCCACGGTGTGAGCTTGGCATAGATATCCTTGGTCAGCGATTGGCTTTTCTTTTGCAGCCTGCCGATCTCGTCGGAGATATCGAGCGCGGAGTCGTCCTGCACATATCGCAACTGCTCGATCTTGTTTTCCAGTTCGGAGACCGACTGTTCGAAATCCAGAAAGGTAACTTTCATCTGCACTAAATCCGTGTTGTCCGGGTGCGAATGATACAGGAAGCCGCCCCGCGAATTAAGCCCTAAATTTTGGTGAGGCATTCAACCAAGCGAAAAGAAGCGCTTGATTGTGGCGAGTATCTCAATACGCTGCTGTGACAAGTCCTTATGCGCACCGGTTGCATCAAAATTCTGCAATGCGACATCGAGTTCCGCGCGTCGCGCAACCAGAATGTGAGATATCTCTTCGGCGATACCCGGGCGCGCCTGCAACAATTCTTCAACCACCTCCTTGTCGATGCGATAACACTCCACGTCGGTTTTGGCGATGACCGATGCGGAACGCGGCGCACCCGTCATCAGCCCCATTTCGCCGAAGAAATCGCCATGCCCCAGCGTGCGCACGGTGCGGCGTTTGCCATTGGGCAGGTCGACAAAAACATCGGCCTCGCCGTTGATGACGATGTACAACCATTGTGAGCGCTCGTCACCCTGTCTTGTGATGATATTGCCGCGAGCAAAGGGGGAATACCGCAGACGCTCGGCCAGCCCCTTGTATTCGGCGTCGTTGAGCTGCGAAAACAACTCGACCCGGCGCAATGTCTTGATGCGCAATTGCACTTCGCGTTGCCGCACCGCTTCATCGTATTTCTCGTTTTCCTTGGTGATATGGACGCTGTGCTCTTCCACTGCCAGCTTGATACCCGCACGCTGCAAAGCGGTCATGATATGCCAGCGCAAGACGGCGTCGGTAGGATCGTCCAGCACCAGATCGGTCAGCCAATAACGCAGGGCATAACGCGCATATCCCTTGCTGTCCATGTCCATCAGAACACAACTGGGCATCGGGCTTTTCGCCACGTTGGCGATTTCGGTCTGCTGCACGGAAGCCTCAACCACGCCCACCACCTTGGTCGGAGCAACATCCAGCCCCACGCTGAACCATACCCAGCGCCTTAACTGAACCGGCTGGTCTGTACGCCGACCCAGCACCAGAAACTTGTTCTTCATCAACTGACTGTTGGGAAACACGACGGTCTCCCAGTTGCGCGTCTCCACCAGCGTTGAACGCCAGCGGATGTCCACCACCTTGCCGGAGATATCGTCTACCTTGATCCAGTCGCCGACTTCAATTGAATTGTCCAGTTGCAGCGCCAGGCCGCCGAGGATATTGCCCAGGGTGTCCTGCATGGCGAATGCCAGCACCGCCGTGATCATCGCCGAAGTCGCCAGAATGCTGCCCAGATCGAGACCGGCATAACGCATGCGCACCATGAACCACGCGACATAGGCAACGATGACGAAGATATCTTCGGTGATGCGCGGCAGGCTGAGCTTGACCGCAGGCAGCACGGTACGGAACACCAACAGCCCCCACAGGCGGATGACCGCAATCCCCGCACCGATGACGAAAACTTCATGCGTGACGTCCGCGGCACGCAAATGCTCGAGTGCATGCAACACCGCACTGACGAATTGTCCGAACAGGCAAACAATGAAGAAACTCACCGTGTTGACGAGGCTGGGCCGGTCTTCGCGGCGGAAATGTGCAAGCAGGACCGTGAGGCACAGCACCATGAGCAGCAACGGGAAGGATATGTCGCTCCAGAAGAAGCCCATCATGTTTTCCCAGAAACTCATATTTTTCGTCCTCTTCGCATATTGTTCTATACGGCGTACCGTGCCAATGGCCGTACAGTACGCCAGAATTTCCAGGCATCGCCGCGCGTGAACTCGAAACATTGCGAACCGTTTTCGCGCAGCACCTCCAGTTGAACCGACTGCAACCGGCCGACCTGTAAAGCTTGCAGCAAGGGCCGGGCATATTCCGTTTCGATATTTTCCACCGACTCGCGCCATGCATAAAGATCGCCGCGCTGCAGCGCTTCGCGCGGCGCGTCGCAAACCCACAATCCGCTTTGGAATTTCCCGTCCAGCATTTCCTGCAGGGATTCAAGCTGCGGGATACCCGCAACCCGCGCGAATGCACCGGCCAGTTCGCTGTCACCGCCGACCGAATCGAAAGCTTCCACCACAGGGGCCGCGCGTCCGCCTCCCCACAGCCACAGACTATTGATAAGCTGTTCTCCGCGCGCTTCCCGTGCCTGATTCAGCGGATGCGCGTACAACAGCATCTGCACTTCGGTGAAGATACGCTGCCAGTGCAAAGCATCCGCACCCTGCGGCTGATAGAGCTTCGCGTCTGACCAGGCCACCTGCTGCAGCGGGAAAGTCGTCAGTTGCGGTTCGGCTTCCAGCCGCACATACCAGCGCCGGGGATGCGGCGCAAAGAATGTCATTCCCATGCCCGCAAAGTGCTCATTCAGCATGGCGCACAGAGCGGCACTTTCATCCGGGCCGGTTGCCAGATCGGGCAGCACCATCGCCTGCGAATGCTGCAGTTGCAGGCCCACGGGATCGGCACACAGCCAGTATGCTTCGCCGACTTCCAGCCCCTCGGATGCGGCGCGAACCGGCGCGACGGATTGCCCGCCAAACGCCGCGCAGAGCCAGTCTTCCAGACGGGTGGCACGCGATGAGGTCGCTTTACCCCGCCCCAGCAACTTTTCCAGCGCAGGCAGCCGCAACCCCGCGCACACTTCGGTGGCAATTTCCTGCGGCGGAAAAAGATCGGGGGCAAGCAGGCGGATACGGTTCATGGCAAACAGTTTACCATCCCGCAACACCGGCACTTATGGCAAACTAGCGCCCTTCGCCATTTCGAGCTTCCAACTTGCAACCTTACGAATTATTCATCGGCCTGCGCTATACACGCGCCAAACGCCGCAATCATTTCATTTCCTTCATCTCGATGATCTCCATGCTCGGCATCGGTCTGGGCGTGATGGCGCTGATTGTCGTGCTGTCCGTGATGAACGGGTTTCAGAAAGAGATACGCGCCCGCATCCTGGGTGTCACACCGCATTTGCAGGTCATGAGCGACAGCGGACAACTGAACGACTGGCAACATACGCTGGACATCGTCGCCAGCCATCCTGAGATACGCGCCGCTGCGCCCTTCGTCAGCGGCCAGGGCATGATATCGCTGAACGAAAGCGTCGAAGGAGTGATGGTGCGCGGCATCCTGCCCGACGCCGAGCAACGCCTGACCGCGCTGGGCGACAAAATGAAGCACGGCTCGCTGAACGATCTGCGCGCGGGCGAATTCAACATCATACTCGGCGTCGATTTGGCTCGCGCGCTGGGTGCGCATGTCGGCGACAGCGTGCTGCTCATCACTCCGCAAGGCCAGATCACCCCCGCCGGCATGCTGCCGCGCCTGAAGCAATTCCACGTGGTCGGCATCTTCGAGATCGGCATGGCGCCGTACGACAACGCGCTGGCCCTCATCCAACTTGAAGATGCACAAAAACTCTACCGCATGGGAGACAGTGTGAGCGGCATCAGCGGCAGCCTGAACAACCTCGACCTTGCCCCCCGGGTCGCCTTTGAACTGGAAGGCAAGTTGCCTAAAGACACTTATGCCACCGACTGGACCCGCCAGAACGCCAACTATTTCAGCGTGGTTGCGATGGAGAAGAAGATGATGTTCATCATCCTGTCGCTCATCGTCCTGGTTGCCGCATTCAACATCGTCTCCACGCTGGTGATGGCCGTCACCGACAAACAGGCCGACATCGCCATCCTGCGCACGCTGGGTGCCTCGCCCAAGAGCATCATGAAGATCTTCATGGTACAGGGCATGCTGATCGGACTGATCGGAATGGGGCTGGGCGTCATCGGCGGTGTAGTGATTGCACTGAACATCGGCACCATCGTGCCGTTTATCGAACACTTGTTCGGCGTGCAGTTCCTGTCCAAGGAATTCTATTACATCAGCGAGCTTCCTTCCGACCTGCAAAGGGGCGATGTGATCGTCGTCGCGGGCATGTCCTTCCTCATCAGCCTGTTCGCCACTATTTACCCGAGCTGGCGCGCTTCCAAGGTGCAACCTGCGGAGGCTCTGCGTTATGAATAAAAAACCGGTCATCTCCTGCCGAGACCTGCGCAAGACCTACGCGCAAGGCGACCTGAACGTTCCCGTCCTGAATGGAGTGGACCTGGACGTGGCACGCGGAGAACGTATCGCCATCGTGGGCGCATCCGGCTCGGGCAAGAGTACCTTGCTGCACCTGCTCGGTGGCCTCGACACCATCACCGGCGGCAGTGTCAACATACTGGGACAAGACGTATCGAAGATGAATGAGACGCAGCGCGGCGAACTGCGCAACCGTTCGCTCGGTTTCGTCTACCAGTTCCATCATTTGCTGGCGGAATTCACCGCGCTGGAAAACGTCGCCATGCCGCTGCTGATACGCGGGATAAAACCCTCAGAAGCACACCCCCAAGCCGCTTTCATGCTGGAGCAGGTCGGATTGGCACAACGCATCCGCCATACTCCCGCCGAGCTTTCCGGCGGGGAACGCCAGCGCGTGGCGGTTGCACGCGCGCTGGTCACCCAGCCTGCCTGCGTACTGGCCGACGAGCCGACCGGCAATCTGGACCGCGCCTCGGCTTCCACCCTGTTCGACCTGATGCAGACTCTCAACGCAAAGCTCAATACCAGCTTCATCATCGTCACTCACGACCTCGAACTGGCGGGCAGGATGCAACGCCAGTTGCGCCTGGTGGACGGCACGTTGCACCCGGCCTGACGTACTGCAACCTTCCTGTCATCACCCTGCAACGAGAAAAGGATAGCCTGCCCCCATCCTAACAACAGGAGTGGCGAACATGATCACTTACCCGACGCCCAAGCTTCCCCGTATCGACCGGGTTCCCTCCGACGGGGTCCTGCAGCCTTTCGAACAACTGTTCGATTTCAAGACATTCGCCTCGCTACGCCGCATGGTTTCGCATCAACAAAGCAAGCCCCTGCTCAGGCGGGCCGATTTCATGAAACAAATCACTTTATATCTGCCCGAGGTCGCCGCACGGATAGAAGAGAGCGACTTCGGCGTGTTGCATCTTGAAGTGGGTGCAATCAAATTAGCCACAAAAGACGCCATCGCCAGCCGAGATTTCGCCAGCGTGCGCAAATATCTGATGCTGGTGGCCGAGTTCTTCGATCGGGCGGATGCCGAGTTATACGATGCGATTCGCGTCTCCTTCCTGGAAGGACTGTTTCTGGAGGAGACTTCATCCGCTTACACGGAAGCGCGCAACATGCTGCCGAGGTCGATGGAAAACGTTTTGAGGCAATCCGAACTGCATTTGGAAAGACTGCGCGCACTTTAACGTCCAACCCCGGTGCTGCTGCAACAGCGCGAATCAGGACTTTGCAATATCCAACGCATGATCTATTTTGGCAATCAACGTGTCTCGATCAAAAGGCTTCACCACAAAATTTGAGGCACCGGCCTTCAAACTGTCACTGACGACCTGTCCGTCGCTCTTTCCGGTGATCATGATCACCGGAATCTTTGCGAATGTTGGCTTGGCCCTCAAATTTCGCATGGTTTCCAAGCCGTCCATATCGGGCATCATGACATCCATGAGAATAAGGTCCGGCTGCGCCTTGCGGATCATATTCAAAGCTTCGCTACCGTTGCTGGCGAACATGAGATGATAATTTTCCTTCTGCAGCAGTTTGCCAATTAGCTTGTGCTGGAACTCATCGTCATCCACGACCAAAATGTTCGGTCTGGTCAACCCGCCCTGTTCCACAATGCCCGGCATATCGTTGCAGCCCGATTCAGCCGCACTCTGTTGCTCCAGCATCTGCTCCATTTCCGCCAAAGGACGCGAGTGCACGGCAAGTTCAGTAACCTTGTGTCCGACTGCCTTGAGTGCAGCCAATTCGCGTAGCGCATTGTGGACAGACATGTTCAAACGGGGAGCGTCATAAGTCATGGGCCAGAACAGAATGTAATCGTCAAATATATCCTTCATGCACAACTCGTACGCACGTTTGACCTCGTCTTTGCTGCTCAGAATGACGGTACGATGCGGATGCAAGTGTATTTCCGGACACTGCCGGTACATTCCCAAATAGCAATGTTCAGATTTTTCGAGTGTATTGAATGCCAGCACCAGTACGTCGGGCTGATGGTGCACGAAGTCGTCGGCGGCATGGTCGGTATCGGTGGAAGTGAATACCCCGCGGAATTCTTCCTTCAGAATCCCTCTCACCAGAGCCGCATCGCCGATGATGTCCGTGGCAATTAAAATCCTGACAGGTGAAGTTGAAGTCGCCATGGCAAATTAATCCTTTATGGAATGCGTTTTCTCGACTTGGCGTAAGACTGATCCCAAGTCCTTATCCATTCCGGCAACTCGGCCCCCGGCATCGGTTTGGCAATAAAATAACCTTGGGCAATATCGCAACCCCGGTTGCGCACAAAATCCCAGTCGGCCTGGTCTTCGACACCTTCCGCCACCACCTCCAGGCCGAGTTGCTTGGCCAAACTGAGACAGGAATCAAACATCGCCCACAACTTCTCGTTGCTGCAGGCACCATGCACGAAGCTCTGGTCGATCTTGAGTTCATCAAAGGGAATGTCGCGCAACTGCGCCAGAGAGGAATTGCCAATGCCGAAATCATCGATTGAAAGCCTGAATCGTTTCAGGCGCAACCGGGTCAGTATCTCCAGCGGAATACGTATGTCGCTCATTAACCGTGTTTCCGTGACTTCCAGCATCATCATCTGCGGCGCCACACCGGATTGAGTCGACATCCCGACAACCATATCCACAAAATCCAGCGCGGCCAGATTGTCCATGGAAAGATTGACTGACATCTGCAACATCAGTCCCGATTCCTGCCAAACTTTGGATTGGGCGAATGCATTCTTCAGCACCACTTTGGTCAAATCGTCGATCAGGCCGTGCGCTTCCGCCACACCGATGAACTGGTCCGGATACACGAGCCCATCACTGGGGTGCCGCCAACGCACCAGTGTTTCCACGCCCATCACACGTCCCGTGGAAGTCACCACCTTGGGCTGATAATAATTGACCAGTTCACCGCCGCTAATGGCTGCCCGAACCTCGTCTGCGCCGTAAACGTTTCTATCCTTTCTCGGCTCGTGCCGGGATTGTATTTTCCATTTCCCGATCAGCTCGCCCAAACCCGCCGGAGTGGGAGGTTTATGCAAATGCCCCAACACTGAAATTTTATGTGCTATTGCCAATTTTTCGGCCGCCTGCTGCATGCGTTCATCCTCACCGCTGACCAGAATGACACTGCCGCTAAAGTGCAGTTCAACCAGATGGCGGACAAACGCAAGACCGTCCATCTGCGGCATATTGATATCCAGCAGGATCAGATTGGGCGGCTCGCCCGAGTCGGCAATCAACTCAAGTGCGGTCTGGCCGTTGTCACAGGCGAGGACGGGGGCGTATCCCAAATCGGCCAGTATGTGCTCGAGCAACTTGAGCATGAACGGCTCGTCATCGAGCACCAGAATCTTCATTTTTAAATCGTTCATGATGGCAGCCTTGCAACCTTTCAACTCGTTTGTGCGCGGACTCTATCGGACAACCGCGGCCGTATTCACTCGTGCGAATACGACCCTCAGTATTGTTCTAGAAAACGTTCGACGTTTGCCAGTTCCCGCTCGAATTTTGGCAACAGCGCCGCTAGCGCTTCATGATCATTAACCTCGCCGTACTTTTCCATCCCGGCGCACAGCTCACCCAACGCCAGCGCACCTACCGAGCGTGCAGACGATTTGAGTTTGTGCGCAGCAGCGCCGATAACCCCCGCCTGCCTTGCTGCACAGGCTGTACGCAGTTCATCCGCAATCTTTGCCGCACTGATTTGAAATTCATGCAAAAAATCGCGCAGGGTGGCGTCGTCATCACCCACCAGACTCCTAAGCACATTCACGTCAACAGCGATGGATGGCGAAGCCTGACGACTGTTCACCGTGCCTCTTTCGCGGAGCTCAGGAATCAATACCTTGTCAGACGGTAAATGAGGCGCTGCGGTAGCCACAGGCAACCATTTATCCAGCATCGCTTTCAGGCTGACCAGTTGCACGGGCTTGCTCAGATAATCATCCATGCCGATTTCTCGGCAATGCTCTGCCTCTCCCTTGAGCGCATTGGCGGTAAAAGCGATGATGGGCATGTGAATCTTGCCACCTTCGGCAATACGGATCGCGGCGGTCAGCCCGTAGCCATCCATTTCCGGCATGTGCAAATCGGTGAGCAAGAGACTGTAACGATCCTTCCGCCAACGTTCCAGTGCCTCGCGCCCATTGCCGGTGATATCCGCCGTCTGCCCGAGCAAATTGAGTTGTTGCAGAATGACTTTCTGGTTGATGTCATTGTCTTCGGCGATCAGGATCAATCTGCCTTGTCGGAGCGCCTCTTCGCGACTCAGGGGCGTGAGGTTCACTTTGACATCGCGAGGCCGGTCTTCCCAGTCGATCAAGTTAACCCTGCCGGCAGCAACCGCTACCGCTTTCAGCAAAGTTTTGCGGGAAAGCACGTTGCCATCCACCAGAACCAGGTCGGCGTCCTCTAATCGAGGTTCCCGGCGGTGCCCGCGCCGGATGACCACGAAGTGGGTTTTCTGCTCGGGATGGGCGCGGGCAGCAATGCGCAGTTCATCCAGCGGCAAGTTTGGGGCCGCAGTATCGATAAGCACGATACACAAGCCGGGAGGACGACTGGCTATCCATTGCTTGACCGCTCCCAGGTCGTCTACCCGGTCTACCTGCGCACCGGCATGCACAAGGTAAGCGGCAAGATCATCGGCCATTCCCTCGGCAACGCCAACCACGAGGCAGGGCAGTCCCGCTACCTGGTTTGCATTTTCGTCAATCTTTTCCGGCAGCCGTTGGAAAGTCAGTCGCAAGCTGAATGTGGAACCTTTGCCGGGATCGCTCTGCACCGTGATTTCGCCACCGTTGAGATTTGCCAACTGCCGCGAGATGGCCAGCCCCAGTCCGGTACCGCCGTAAGTCCGCGTTGTAGAGGAGTCAGCTTGTGCAAAGGGTTTGAACAACCGCTCCTGCGTTTCCGTATCCATGCCAATGCCATTGTCGGTCACGCTAAACTCAAGCGTGACTTGTTCTGGCTTGCTTTCAACCGGCAAGATGCGAACCGATACTTTGCCCTGCCGGGGTAGCCCGCTGGAAAACTTGATGGCGTTGCTCGTCAAGTTGATCAATATCTGGCGCAGGCGCACGGGATCACTCATGACTTGTGAGGGAATGCCCGGATCGGTAAACAGCATAAGCTCCACGTTCTTCATCAGGGCGATGTGGCTCAAGGTTTCGCATGCCGCCTCCGCCACGTCGGCAACCGACATGGGGATACTTTCAATCTGCAGCTTCCCCGCTTCGATCTTGGAAAAGTCGAGAATGTCGTCGATGATGGCCAGCAAAGCGAACGCCGAATCGTGAATGATATTGGCCATCACCATCTGTGAGCTGTTCAGGCTGCTCTGCTGCAATACATCAACCATGCCGATCACACCGTTCATCGGCGTGCGTATCTCGTGACTCATGGCCGAAAGGAAATCCGACTTGGCGTGATTGGCCTGTTCAGCTTCGATCCGTGCATGGTCCAGATCAGCCGTGCGCTCGCTGACTTTTTCTTCCAGCGCGTCGTTAAGCTTGCGCACATGATCTTCAACCTGCTTCTGGTCTTCAATCATGCTCAACAGCGCCCGGCGCGATTGGTTGGCGGCTGCGAGCGCTTCTTGCGCCGACTTTTCGGAAGCCAGGATGGCCTCGCTTCGTTTCTGTTCGGACAGATCGGTTGCCACCATGCAAAAAGCATCGTGCATGCCGTTGACGGGCAGGTTGCTCAGAGAAAGATAGACCGCCAGCCGTTCGCCGTCGCCGGCAACAAGATCAAGCTGCTCGCGGCGTTTTTCGCCTGAGTTTTTGCCCAGCAGAGACAGGAATTTTTCCCGATTATCAAGCGCAATCCAGGTGTGTATCGAGGCGCCTATCACTTTTTCGAGCGGCATCTTGAGCATCTCGGCAAAGCGCCTGTTGGCGTACAAAATCACACCCTCAGCCGTCAGCGTCAGCGCGCCTTCACTCATATCCTCTATCAGTGTCCGGTAAGCTTGATCGGCGCCCTTGAGCGTATAAATCTGCGGCCCGCCCGCGCCCGCAACAAACAGTGCATCCCCTTCGCCGCTGAGTATCTCACGCTGGATCTGCTCGGCAGTTTCAAGCTTTGCGCGCAGTGCCACGTTTTCTGCGAGGAGTTGCGCTTGGGTTGTGGGCTGGTTTGGCATTACGTGCTCTTTTGAATATCCAACCCGACCAACACGCGCTCGGTATTTGACATATCGCCGATGATGCGGCGCAAAGGGAGCGGGAGTTCACGGATGAGCGTCGGCAGAGCGATGATCTGCTCGCCCTGTGCCAGTTGTGGCTGCTGGTAGAGGTCGATCACCTCCAGTTCATAGCGCCCCTGCAAATTTTGCTCGCAGATTTTTTTGATGTTGGCAATGGCGTTAACGGATTTCGGCGACTTTCCGGCAACATACAAGCGCAGCACATAATGGCCACCTTCTTCTTTGCGAGGCTTGGCTTTGGGCGGCGTGGGCCGGGTTGTAGTGGCGCTCATTTCGAACCCCATTTTTGTTTGTTCGCCGTCGTATCCTCATTGCGGCTCTGCCCCATGTCCACGCGGCCTTGTGCCAATTGCACGCCTTGCGCCTGTTCTTGTCCGGTGATTCTGAGCGATGCTGTTTTTTGTACCTCAAATTCGGCCCGCATCGCGGCTATTTGCGCTTCCAGCACTTGATGCTTGCTCGCCAGTTCAAGTTGCTGGCGTTCTATTTCCTGCTTGCGCACCATCTGCGCAGCCTGATCCTGCGCCTCTTGCGTCAGACGCGCGGAGCCGGTCAGTACTCCGCTTGCACCAACATACACATCGCGCAATTCCACACCATGATCGGTGAGCAGGAACTCGCGCATCTGGTTCGAGTGCGCCATGCCGCGTGATTTCAGGATAGACAAGCCCCGATTGCGTTCGCCGCCGCTGTCGATCGCACGCAGTGACAACCAAGTGTCAATCAGGGATGAAATGGCCACCTCGCTCTGCTCAAGCTTGCCAACGCTTGAGGTCAAACTCGTGAACAAGCCGGTAATCTGACTCGTTTTCAGAAAATCCAAAAGCCTCGTCAACATCGACTGGACACCGATCTCGTTATCCCCGATGAGGAAACTGTTCAGGGGATCCAGAATCACCACTTGCGGTTTGAAGGTGTTGATCACTTTGTGTTTCATTGCCAGGTGCGTTTCCAGGCCCGCGGAAGAAGGACGGTTGGCATGAAACTGCAACAGACCTTTCTTTACCCATGGCTGAAGGTCGATCCCGATGGAACGCATATTGCGCATAGTCTGACTGGGCGATTCTTCAAATGAAAAATACAGTACGCGCTCGCCGCGACGGCAGGCGGCATCGGCAAAAAGAGCCGCAAAACTGCTCTTGCCGGTACCCGCTGTGCCTGAGATCAACACGCTACTGCCGCGGTAATACCCCTTGCTGCCCAGCATCGCATCCAGTCGCGGGATGCCGGTAGAAATACGTTCATTGGAGGCGATGTGCTGCAAAGCGAGCGACGTGACCGGCAGTACCGAAATACCGTCTTCATCGATCAGGAAGGGATATTCGTTGGTGCCGTGGGTCGAACCGCGATATTTGACAACGCGCAAGCGCCGCGACGAAGTCTGCTCGCTCACGCGATGGTCGAGCACGATCACACAATCGGAAACGTATTCTTCCAAGCCTTGACGCGTCAGCATTCCATCGCCGCGTTCGCCGGTGATGACGGCTGTCACGCCCTTGTGCTTCAGCCAACCAAACAGGCGGCGCAGTTCAGCGCGCAGAATGGCGGGGTTGGGCAAACCGGAGAATAGTGACTCGATCGTATCCAGCACCACGCGCTTGGCGCCGATGGAATCAATGGCTGTCCCGAGGCGGATGAACAAGCCTTCCAGATCGTATTCGCCGCTCTCTTCGATTTCGCTGCGCTCAATGTACACATAATCCAGCACGATCTTTTTGCGCGCGACCAGATCTTTCAAATCGAAACCGAGCGAGACCGTGTTCTGGGTCAAGTCTCTGGCGGTCTCTTCAAATGCCATGAACACGCCGGGTTCGTTGAACTCGGTTGCCCCGCGCACCAGAAATTCCATCGCGAGCAGCGTCTTGCCGCAGCCGGCACCACCGCACACCAGCGTCGGCCTGCTTTTGGGCAAGCCGCCGCCAGTGATTTCGTCCAATCCCTGAATGCCGGTCGGAGCCTTGGGAAGCTGTGGTCTGGCTATTTTTTTTTGCCTGACTTTGGCTGCCGGTTTCGATTTCGCTGCTGGCTTGAGCTTGGTCATAAGTTATGTCTCCGTTGGATTTGCAGACTCTGCGCTGGGGTAACGGGGATGATTGCCGATCAGCCCCATCAGTTCATTCACTTCATGCTTGAGTTCAAGGATGCGTGCTTCCCGTCCCGAGGTCACCTCATGCCAGCGGCGTAACTCATCCATCTGTTCGGAAAGCTCGGCCTCAGCCTGCTTACGTTCGGTGATGTCTTGCGACATGCCGGTCAAATAGAGTGGCCTGTTCTCGGCATCACACTGCAGATCCCCGAAACCATTGATGAAGCGTACCGTGCCATCGGACAAGAGAATGCGAAATTCCAGCGCATCCGGTTTTTTACCCGCCACGCACTCGTCCAACCATGTCTGCATAGACGGTCGGTCATCCGGATGTATGCAGCTGAAGAATGATTCCGGATTCGGCGTAAAAGTGTCTGGTGAAACACCAAAAAGATGATACATCTCATCAGACCAGGATATATGACCCGAAATTTCATAGCGCCAGCTGCCGACTTGGGCAATTCGTTGCGAATCGGACAGGAGAATATCTTTTTCGCGTAATACTGCTTCCGCCTTCTTGCGCTCGGTGATGTCAATAAATGTGACGATTGAGCCTATTGTCGCGCCATCGGACTCGATCGGATACGACCAGTATTCAACCGGGACGGCGACGCCGTCCTTGCGCCAGAACACCTCATCGGAAACATTGATTGCTCGATCATGCCGAAAAGCACAATATGCCAGGCATTCATTTGCCGGGTAGGGGCGGCCGTCAGCATGGGAATGATGGATCAGTCCATGAGTACGTTTTCCCAGAACTTCACTTTCGTTCTGGTAACCCAGTATTTGCAGAAAGGCTCGATTGACGAAGGTGCAGTCGCCATTGATATCCACCCCATATGCACCTTCTGCCATCGAATTGAGCAGGCGATGCAAATTCTCGTTAGAAGCCTGCAATGCTTGCTGCGCGTGCTTGAGCTGGGTGATGTCTTCCTTGATGGTCAGATAATGAGTCACCCTTCCATCGGCCTGGCGCACCGGTGACGCCAGCACATACTCAATGTACTCGCTGCCGTCCTTGCGCCGGTTGGTAAATTCGCCTTTCCACATTTCACCGCGCAACAGGTGCGCCCACATGTCGGTGTAGCTTGCCCTCGGTGTTTTGCCTGACTGAAGCAGACGCGGATTGTGCCCGACAAGTTCGGTACGGCTGTATCCGGATGTCCTGACAAAGCCCTCGTTAACGTACTCGATGTTGGCTTTGAGATCGGTGATGGCAATGGCACTGGGACTTTGCTCTACCGCCTGGGAGAGTTTGCGTAACATTTCCTCCGTTCGCTTGCGTTCGGTTGTGTCAATTGCTGTGGCGTAGGTGATGCCATCGTGCTTGTCATAGTAGGCTGTCCATGACAAATCAATCACGCCGCCGTCTTTGCATAGATAGCGATTTTCGAAATACAGTGTCGGACGTGTTTCCACCTGTAGTTTCATTTCATCCTCGGTTCTTTGCCGGTCTTCCGGCAGAACGAAATCGAGGAACGGCTTTGCGATGAGTTCGCTTTCAGAATATCCGGTCAGTTTTACAAATGCCGGATTGGCTTGCGTGAAGCAGCCGTATGGATCTGCGATACACATCGGATTGATGGAGAGCATAAAGAACTTCAAATATTGTTCTCTATCCTGTTCCAGTTTCTTGCGCGCACTGATGTCGCGCATCACACCAACGGCTTGCCAACCGCCTTTCACTTTGAACGCGGTCACGGATAGTTCGACCGGGAATTCACTGCCGTCCTTACGAATAGCCGTAACCTCATTGATGATTCCAATCAACGGCCCTTTGCCGGTCTTCTGGAAATTGGCAAAGCCGCGGGCCGCGTCGGTTTGATGGTGCGAAGGCGCGAGCAACTGGTGTAGCTGCTTGCCGATGGCGTCATCCCGGGTGTACTGGAAGTTTCTTTGCGCGGCCGGATTCCAGTCTGTGATGCGGCCCTGTTCGTTGACGACAACAATTGCTTCCTGAGACGAGGCATTGATTTGCCGCAAGCGTTCATCACTCTTCAGTCTTTTGAAGACCAGAGAATAGAGCGCTGGAGAAATGATCAGGGTAAGCAGGATGGAGTCAACCAGATTACTTCCAACATCAGAAAGGTGTTTACCGATGAGAGGTGCATGCATCACTGTCATGATCAAAAGCTCGACGAGTGCGATGAGCAAGCCCAAGGCGCACACTACCCCCAAGGGGCTCTTGAATAACGTCGGCAACTTCGAGTCTTTCATGGTGGGTTCATTTGAATCTTGAACACCCAGTTTGCGATTTGCTCGCTCTTTTGATTCTTGAAGCAAGATAACCATGGAAAAATTGCGCATGGTCAGGATTGCACTCCTACTTATATCACCTTGACTACGTCGTCTGTTCGCTATTGCACATATGAATGCTGAAAGGCTTCTGACAAAAAGCCCGCAATCGTCTTAACGTACTGCCAGGAAAGAAAGTATGCATGTCTCACTCATGTTTTTTGAATTTTGGGTCGCTATATGGTGTTGATGACAGCCCCAAAAAAACCCGGTACTTGCGCACCGGGGTATATGAATCATGGAGTACTGGTTGGAACGTCTATGGATGTGAAGGCTGGTAGCATAATGAGAATCGTCATCACACCGACCACTACCCAAGAGACAAATTTGGCTGCCTCTTCATAGGATTTTTATCTAATACCTCTATTGCTTAATTCAATACCCGGCCTGCATCTGCCGAACATAAAGCACGGCTCCCATCATTGAGGAAACTTCCGGGTTACCGAACGTGACGCCTGCGCCATTTGATCACTACGATCAGCCGCCAAATCAAGCGAACCGCAACATAGCCTATGATTGCAAGACCGACGGCAAGCAATGGCAGGCCGACCAACAATGGTTTGCCCAACAACATCAACCAGGCCCACAACTGGGAAAACCCGTCGCTCCAATGCAAATCCGGAAAGGCAGGTACGACAGTTGCGTTCGCCGAACCGATCACCCGTATGCCGATCTGATATGCCAACAAGTATAAAGGTACGATGGTAAACGGGTTGGTATAGAGCGTAGTGAAGGCTGCCACAGGCAGATTGACGCGAAAGAAAATCGCCAGCAAAGCGGCAGCGATCATTTGCAGCGGCCCCGGGATCAGTCCGCAAAACAAGCCAACTGCCACCCCGCCCGCCACTGAACGGCGATGCAGATGCCACAGGTTATGATGTTGCAGCCAGTGTTGCACCGGGCGCAACCAGCGCTGGCGCAGGAAGCTGTTGTGATCGGGTAGCCTGTCTTGGAAGAATCTGCGCATGGGTGGATTCTATGGGAACCTTGAAGAACCGTCACGAGCGACTTGAGTGCAAGGCGCACGGAGCTTTGCATGGCCATTCGACTAGGCTGGCAAAAAACACCAGCCAAGTCGCTGGTCAACGGAGCGACGAAACATACCACCAAGGTAGGTGAGGAAGCGAGTACCGCGCTGACAATTCCGCATCTGGCTTGCCGGATAGCGGATTGCGTACCTTTGGTGCAACGCAGCAATCAGGGCGCGCAGTAGGTTATTCAAGGTTCCCATTTGATTTTGCGGTACGCTACGCTTATGGTTTCTTTCGCACTCTTTTTTACACTCGGCGTGTGGTATCTGCAACAGCAAGCCGCACTGCCGGTACTCCCTGCCTACTGGCCTCTTGCCGTTATCGTATTGATGCTGCCGCACGCAAACGGCAAGCTGCTGAACGCGGCCCGTCGCGCCGCGATATTAATGTGTGCCGCGTTGCTGGGTTTCAGCTATGCCGCCTGGATAGCCCAGTACCGTCTGTCGGATGCACTGCCGGACGAATGGCAAGGGAAGAACATCACGATCACCGGTGTCGTTGCCGAAATGCCCCGTTTGCATGAACGCGGCTTGCGTTTCGCTTTCGATGTGGAAAGCGTTCAGACGGAAGGCGCGCACGTACCTCGCCACATCCAACTCTCCACTTACGATGGCGACAGCAATGATCCGCTGGAATTGAGTGCAGGTGAACGCTGGCAGCTCACCGTGCGCCTGAAGCAGCCCCACGGCACCAGCAATCCTTACAACTTCGATTTTGAGGCATGGGCGCTGGAGCGGGACATCCGCGCCATCGGCTATGTGTATGCCAAGGGCGACAATGAGAGATTGTCGGAACAGACTTCCAGCCCGGCATATCTGGTGCAACGGCTGCGCGAATCGGTGCGCACTCATTTTCGGAAGACACTGGGCGATGTGCCTTATGCCGGTGTTCTGACCGCACTGGCGATCGGCGACCAGTCCGGTATCACGCAGGCGGACTGGCAGGTCTTTACGCGTACCGGCGTCAACCATCTGATGAGTATCTCGGGCTTGCATATCACGATGCTCGCCGGGATGGTCTTCAGCATTGTGTATTGGTTATGGCGGCGCAGCATCCGCCTCACGCTCCGGTTCCCGGCGCGCAAGGCAGCGGTATTGGCAGGGCTTTTCGCCGCGATCTTCTACACGCTGGTGTCCGGCTACGAAGTGCCTGCACAACGCACGCTTTATATGCTGGCGACTGTCGGGATCATGCTGATGCTTTCGCGCAATGTTTCTCCTTCGCAACTGCTGGCAACCGCACTCTTGGTGGTGCTGCTCGCCGATCCGTGGGCAGTGTTGTCACCCGGTTTCTGGCTCTCGTTTGGTGCTGTTGCATTAATCTTCTATGTGACCGCGAACCGGCTGCGCAAACAGCATTGGCTGAAAGAGTACGGCAAGGTGCAATGGGCCATGATGATCGGCCTGATCCCGCCGCTGTTGGCTATGTTTCAGCAATTATCGTTGGTCTCGCCCATCGCGAATGCCTTCGCCATCCCGCTGGTCAGTTTCGTGGTGGTTCCGCTCACGCTGCTCGGCACCTTGCCGCCGTTCGAGTGGATGCTTTATGTCGCGCATGAGGCCATGGTCTTGTGCATGTACCTGCTGAACCTGCTGGACAAGCTTCCTTATGGCGTGTGGGCACAACATGCCCCGCCGGCCTGGACGATCGTTTCCGGCATGGGCGGGGCCTTGTGGATACTCGCCCCGCGCGGCTTCCCGATGCGCTGGCTGGGTGTTCTGTTGTTGTTGCCGATGTTTCTGGTGGTGCCGGACCACCCCGCTGAAGGCAGCGCGCGCCTGGTCGTGTTCGATGTCGGACAGGGATTGTCCGTCGCGGTACAGACTCGCAATCACGCTTTGCTCTATGACACCGGGCCGGAATTCTCCGGCGAAGCCGACAGCGGCAGCCGCATCATCATTCCCGCGCTGCGCGGCATGGGCATCGCGCTACTGGATGTGCTCGTGCTTTCGCACGGCGACATGGATCACATCGGCGGTACGGAATCGGTATTGAAAGGAGTTCCAGTGATGAATGTCATCTCTTCTTTGCCGAACACGCATCCGAAATTGCAACTCGCCGCTCACAACGAACCCTGTGCCGACGGTCAGTCCTGGGAATGGGACGGAGTGCATTTCGACATGCTGCATCCCGCCAAATCAAATACCCCGGCAGCCTTGTCGCATAACAACGAAGGCAGTTGCGTGTTGCGCGTCAGTACCGGACAGAACAGCATATTGCTGACCGGCGACATCGAAAGCCTGGCCGAATCGCGCCTGATGAAGCTGCACGCAAAAGAACTCCCGGCAACCTTGCTGGTCGTGCCGCATCACGGCAGCATGAGTTCTTCCTCGCAAGCCTTTGTGGATGCGGTTCATCCGCGTTATGCGATGTTCACATCGGGCTATCTGAACCGTTTCGGGCATCCCAGGGAAGAGATCACGGATCGCTACCGTGCGGCAGGCAGCGAAGTATTGCGCTCGGATGAGGATGGTGCAGTCACGATCGCCATGGATGCGCAGAATTTCAGGCTGGAGCGCTATCGCACTGTCCATGCCCGTTACTGGCAGCACGGTGTTATGCCAGATGCGGCGGGTTCTTGACGAACGTCATGAATGCATCGGCACCCAGCGGAAGCGAGTAGAAATATCCCTGTATCTCGTCGCACCCGCGTATGCGCAAAAAGTCGAGTTGGTCCTGCGTTTCGACGCCTTCCGCGATCACCTTAAGGTTCAGCCGGTGCCCCAGGCTGATGATGGAGCGGATGATGGCGGCATCGCCCTCGTCGGTATCGATGTCGCGTATGAATGACTGGTCTATCTTGAGCTTGTTTACCGGCAATTTCTTCAGGTAGTTCAAGCTGGAAAATCCCGTACCAAAGTCATCGATGGACAATTGAACGCCCGTCTCATGCATCTCGTTCAGGAAACGCATCCCCACCTGATTGTCACCCATCATGATGCCTTCGGTGATTTCAAGTTCCAGATAACGCGCTTCCAGACTGCATTCCTTTAGTACCGCTTTGACGAATTCCCCCAGCGTCGGCTGGCGCAACTGACGGATCGACAAGTTCACCGCCATGGTCAGGTCCTGCAAGCCGTCTTTGCGCCATTGCGCCATTTGCGTGCACGCGGTACGCAGCACCCATTCGCCTATCGCAATGATCTGCCCCGTCTCTTCCGCCACCGGGATGAATTCGGCGGGTGAAACCAAACCCTTTACCGGATGCTTCCAGCGGATCAACGCCTCGACGCCGCTCAAGGCTCCACCCGCCAGATTGACCTGGGGTTGATACTGCAGGAAGAATTCGCCGCGTTCCAGTGCCAGTCTCAGATCTTTTTCCATGGAAAACAGCAGGTCGACACGGAAGTTCATTTCCTGCGCAAAGAACTGGTAATTGTTGCGCCCTTCCTCCTTGGCGCGATACATCGCCATGTCGGCGTTCTTGATAAGTATGTCCGCATCCTGCGCGTGATCGGGATAGATGCTGATGCCGATACTCGCCTGCGTGGCGATCACCTGCCCATCCAGATCGTATGGCGTGGCCAGCGCGGACAACAGCTTCTGCGCCACCACAACAGCCTGGCTTTCTCCGGCCTCCCGCAACAGGACGATGAATTCGTCGCCGCCGAGGCGCGCCACCGTGTCTCCTTCCCGCACGCATTCCTGGATACGCGAGGCAACCGACTGCAGCAGGCGATCTCCGACGGAGTGTCCCATCGAGTCGTTGATATATTTGAACCGGTCCAGATCCAGGAACAACAGGGAAAACTGATGTCCATCCCGATGCGAGACAGCAATCATCTGCCCCAGCCGATCGCGCAATAATGTGCGGTTGGGCAAGCCTGTCAACACGTCGTAGTAGGCAAGAAAATGGATATTCTTTTCCGCCTCGGTTTCCTCTGTGGTGTCGCGTGCGATGGAGATATAGTTCACCACTTCGCCCTTGTCGTCGCGCACCGTCGTGATCGACATCCATTTGGGATAGACGCGTCCGCTCTTGTGCTTGTCCCATATCTCGCCCTGCCAGTAACCGTGGTTGTCAATGTCGCTCCACATGGCGCGGTAATACTCGGCATCGTGCCGTCCAGATGCGAGGATGCTCGGATTCCTGCCCAGCACCTCTTCAGAGCGGTAGCCGCTCATTTGCACGAAGGCATGATTGACGGCGACAACATTGACCTTTGCATCCGTAATCAGGATCGCCTCTCCGCTGCTCTCGAATACTCTTGCCGCCAGCCGCAGTGCCGATTCCTCTTCCTTGTGTGCAGTGATATCGTGCGCCGTGCCGACGGCAGAGACGGCCCTTCCGGTGTTTGCGTCGAAGTCCAGGTACGCCTGTTCGCGCACCCACCTGACCTTGCCATTGACCACGATGCGGTGTTCGACATCGTACGTGCTGCCATGCAGCGCCTTAATCCATGCCTGTCTGACTTTGTCCCTATCATCCGGGTGTATGCGTGAGAGGTAGGTCTCGTAGTCGACCCGGTCGCTTTCTTCCATGCCGAATATCCGCGAAGTCTCATTCGACCATTCCATGTGATTCTTGCGCAGATCGAGTTGCCAACTGCCGACACCGCCGATGGCCTGGGCACGATTGAGCGCATCCTGATTCGCCTGCAGCGCCTTCATGGCATGGGTGCGCTGGTAGTTCAATGCCGAGACGCTGGTGCCGAGCAGCGTCAGGAAGACAATGTAGAGCCACAGCTCGGTCACCCCGCGCAAATCGTTACCCGCAAACGGCCCGAAGCCATGCAGCGTGGTTTCGACCGCAACAAGGAAAATCAGGGTCAGGACGCTGCTGACGAAACGCTGGTTGAAGCTCAACCCCGCCCACACAATGACGGGAAACAGCACGAACATGCCTAAATGCATAAAATCCGCGATGCCGGAAAAATATTCGAACACCAGCAGGAGCAATGTCGTCAGCGTCAGCAACAACAGCATCACCTCCCTGATCTGCGCACGAGTCCAGGGTAAAGGTTTGTGCAAGGCAAACGCCAGTACGGCGGGCACAAACAAAACGACGCCGAGTGCGTCCCCCATCCACCAAAACAATGTGGTCGACAGATACCGGTCAAGCGGGATCGAGTGTGCTGCCAGCAGAATCGTCGCCCCGATCAGCGCGCTCGACAAAGTGCTTAGCACTCCGCCGAACAGCACCAGCCGGTAGATGTCGCGCACTTCGGAAAGACGGTGATGAAAATTCGAGAGTCGACCCAGCAGATAGGCGCCCAGCCATGCCTCCACGGTCGCACCGGTCGCCATGCCGGTTACCGCGATCAGCGGCAAACCGGTCGTCAGGTTGGAAAAGAAAGCACCGATGAAGATGGCGGGGAGCAAACGATAGCCGAACAGCAGGATAGCCGCCAGAGCGATGCCCGAAGAGGGCCAGAACAGGGTGACTGCATGCCCGACCAGCGCAAATTTAAGGCCGAGCTGCGAGGCCGCGAAGTAAGCCAGCGCAAGCAGGCTACCTCGCAGCCAATTACTCTTCATACTGATCAGATGCATACTCGGGAGCCACGCCCTGGCCCAGTTTTATCAGTGCGGATCTCTGCAATACGACCTCGCCCAGTTATGCTTTCAGCGCAACGAAAACTTCTTCCAGCATCTTCTTGGCATCGCCGAACAACATGCGGTTGTTCTCTTTGTAGAACAGCGGATTGTCCACGCCCGCATAGCCGGTCGCCATGCTGCGCTTCATCATGATCGAGGTCTTGGCCTTCCAGACTTCCAGCACCGGCATACCGGCGATGGGGCTGCCCGGATCTTCCTGCGCTGCCGGATTCACGATGTCGTTGGCGCCGATCACCATGGCAACATCGGTATCCGGGAAGTCCGCATTGAGTTCGTCCATCTCCATCACGATGTCGTAAGGTACTTTGGCTTCGGCCAGCAAAACGTTCATGTGACCGGGCATGCGACCGGCGACCGGGTGGATGCCGAAACGCACGTTGACGCCTTTCTCGCGCAACAACTTCGTGATCTCGTAGACTGTGTGCTGAGCCTGTGCCACTGCCATGCCGTATCCCGGCACGATGATCACGCTCTTGGCTTCACGCAGCAGTTCTGCTGTCTCGACCGCACTAATAGACACCACCTCGCCCGCAGGTTGCGCATCACCGTCAGCCTTCTTGGCCGGTTTGCCGCCGCCGCTACCGAATCCGCCTGCAATGACACTGATGAAGTTGCGGTTCATCGCGCGGCACATGATGTAGGAAAGAATGGCGCCACTGGATCCCACCAGCGCGCCGGTGACGATCAACAGGTCGTTGTTCAACATGAAGCCGGTTGCCGCTGCCGCCCAGCCGGAGTAGCTGTTCAGCATGGACACCACCACCGGCATGTCGGCGCCGCCGATGGCCATCACCATATGAATGCCGAACAGCAGCGCGATCACGGTCATCACGGTCAGGCCTATCATGCCCGCACTGATCGTTTCCGCATGGAGGAACTGCCATCCGAAGGCGATCACAACCAACAGGCCCGCCAGATTCATGAAGTGACGGCCCGGCAGCAACAGCGGCTTGCCGCCGATTTTTCCCGCCAGTTTGCCGAAGGCAATGAGTGAACCGGAGAAGGTCACCGCGCCTATCAGTATGCCAAGATAGACTTCGATCTCGTGGATCGATTTTTCAGCGCTGGACAGGTTCAGTGCCGCGATCGGGTCGATGTAATTGGCGAAGCCAACCAGACAGGCAGCGAGACCGACCATGCTGTGCATCATCGCGACCAGTTCCGGCATCTGCGTCATTTGCACTTTGCGCGCGGCATAGAGTCCGACGCTGCCTCCCACCACCATCGCGACTATGATCCAAGGAACTCCTGCCAATGAAACGCGGGGACCGAACACCGTCGCCAGTACGGCAAGCGCCATGCCTATCATGCCGTAGAGATTGCCGCGGCGAGAAGACTCGGGGTTGGACAGACCGCCCAGGCTGAGGATAAAGAGAATGATCGCACCGATATAAGCAACAGTTGCCAAGCTTGCAGACATAGTATTTATCCTTATTTGCGGAACATCGACAGCATGCGTCGGGTAACGGCGAAGCCGCCGAACATATTGACCGCAGTGAGCGCAATGCCCGCCACCGCCAACCAGCGTATCCATGCATCCGGGCGATCAAGCCCTACCGTCAGCGGCGGAGCAATCTGCACCAGCGCACCGATGGCGATAATGCTGCTGATCGCATTGGTCACGCTCATCAACGGCGTATGCAGAGCCGGAGTGACATTCCACACCACCATGTAACCGACGAAACAGGCGAGCACGAACACGGTGAAGTGTCCGAGAAACGCTGCGGGCGCATAGGCACCGATAAGAATGAACAGCAGTGCGGCTGCACCAAACAATGCAGCCGTCTTTCCGGCAGATGCTGGAGCCCCACCGCCACCATGACCGTGCGCAGGTGCCGGAGCCGGTTTTGCCGCGGCCGGTTTGACCGCAGCAGCCGGCAGTTTCGGCGCAGGCGCAGGCCAGGTGACCACGCCGTCCTTGATGACCGTCAGGCCGCGAATGGCGTCGTCTTCCATGTTGACGTTGATGATGCCGTCCTTGGTCTTGCACAACTCTTCAGTCAGGCGGAACAGATTGGTTCCATACAGCGTGGAAGACTGCTTGGCCAAACGACTGTTCAGGTCGGTGTAACCGACGATGGTCACACCGTGCTTAACCACCGCCTGACCGGGCTCGGTCAGTTCGCAATTGCCGCCGCGTTCGGCCGCCATGTCCACGATGACACTACCCGGCTTCATGCTCTTCACCATTTCGGCGGTGATCAGCCTTGGCGCGGGCTTGCCCGGGATCAATGCGGTCGTGATGATGACGTCCACTTCTTTCGCCTGCTTGGCGTACATATCGCGTTGTGCCTGCTGGAAGCCCTCGCTCATCACCTTGGCATAGCCACCGCCGCCGCCGCCTTCTTCCTCATACTCGACTTTCACGAATTCGCCGCCCAGGGATTTGACCTGGTCGGCCACCTCGGCCCGGGTGTCGTTGGCGCGCACGATGGCACCCAGACCGGCGGCTGTACCGATCGCCGCCAGGCCGGCTACACCGGCACCGGCGATGAAGACCTTGGCCGGCGGAACCTTGCCGGCAGCCGTGATCTGTCCGTTGAAGAACCGACCAAAGACATTGGCGGCCTCGATGACGGCGCGATAGCCGGCTACGCCAGCCTGCGAGGTCAGCGCGTCCATCTTCTGGGCGCGGCTCAGCATGCGCGGCAGACAGTCGATGGCCAGCACGGTGGCCTTCTTCGCCGCCAGTTGCTGCATCAATTCGGGGTTTTGCGCCGGCCAGATGAAACCGATTAGATGCCCACCTTCGCGCATAAGACCGACTTCTTCCTTCGACGGCACGGTCACCTTGAAAACAATGTCGGACGCCGCCCAGAGCTTGGGTGCACCAACGATGATTTCTGCACCCGCGGTGCGGTAGGCATCGTCACCGCAATTCGCCCCATCCCCGGCACCGGATTCAACTGCGACTTTGAAACCCAGCTTGACGAGTTTCTCTACGACTTCCGGAACCGTTGCAACGCGCTTTTCCCCTGCGGCTGTTTCGCGCGGAATTCCTATCATCAGAGCCATGTAGTCTTCCTCTTAACTGTTACGCTATTCTGAAAAACGCCCGGGTGACCGGGCGCGAATTTTTCTACAAGAATGTCTCGGCAGATTATATACGAGCTTAATAGTCAACTGCACAGCATTGTTAACAGATTAATAACAAAGAACCCCGGCACATGTCCTAAATGTTTATCGAATAAGGTGATACCAAATAACGCTCAAAGAAACGGGGCCTGGTTCCCCAGGCCCCGTTTAGTGTCGCCTCTACCCGGATTACTTTGCCGGGGCAGGAGCCGGTGTAGCGGGAGCGCTAGTGCCGGACATTGATTTATCGTGTTTGCTGCCATCGCAAGCGAAAACACTTCCGGTCACGGAAACACCGAACACCAACAGCATTGCAATAACCACATTCTTCATATCAACCCTCCTTTGCTCGTCCTCTGCAACACGGTCCGGCAAATTCCGGCCAGACCACCCTGAAAGATGGCTCTATCCTGCGCTTATTTTCCTGTAACCGTCAAGAAGGAGAGCTTGCTTACGCCCGCTTTCTGGGCAATGGCCATGACCTGCGCCACGCGTCCGTAATTCACTGCTTCGTCGGCCTGTATCTGCAACTGGAAATGCGGATCCACCGCACGGTTTTTCAACATCTCTGCCAATCCCTGATCCGTGAGGTGCTCAGACTCAAGAGAAACAACGCCGTGTGCATCAATGGCCAGGCTGACCTTTTGCAGCTTGTCATCGTGGGCGACCGATTCAGTCTTGGGCAGGTTGATCTTGAGCGCCTGCGGTGCCAGCAGCGGCGCGGTGATGATGAATACAACCAGCAGCACCAGCATCACGTCCACCAGCGGCGTGACATTGATCTCGCTCATCATGCTGTCTTCCTGGGAAGAGTTTCCGAATGCCATATGGGTACCTTACAGTTTGTAATCGTGCTTCTGCGCCAGGCGCAGAAAGTCGTGGGCGAAGTTTTCCAGATCGGTCACATGCACCTTCAGGCGGCGCAGAAAGAAGTTGTAGGCCAGGACTGCGGGCAGTGCAGTGGCGATGCCGATAGCCGTAGCGATCAGCGCTTCGCCGATGGGGCCTGCCACAATGTCCAGCGAAGCCGAACCGCTTTTGCCGATATCCTGCAACGCATGCATGATGCCCCACACAGTGCCGAAAAGCCCGACGAAAGGCGCGGTGGAACCGATTGTTGCCAATTCCGCCAGACCGCGCTCGTGAAAGCGCTGGATGTTCTGCAACTGCTGGCGCAGCATGCGTTCCAGCACCTCGTGCGGCGCCCCCAGATGCTTCAGGTCATGTTGCGCCTCGTTCATGGTTTTCAATTCGGCAAATCCGGCTTGCGCCAGGCGCGCAATGTCGCCCCGGCTATCCTGTGCGACTTCCCCTGCTTCGCTCCATTCACGCACCGACCAGAATCTGTCGTTGAAAGCGCGGTCATCCTTTTTTGTTTGCCATTGTCTCCACAACTTGAGCAATGCAGTGGACCAGGTCACGATGGACAAGATAATCAGCAACAACAGCGTCGCGGAGACAATGGGAGAATTGACGGAAAACAGATTGTTCATCCTGCGTTGTCCTCTAAAGAAAATTTGATGGGAACCAGAAACCACTGGGTGACAGGTTGGCCTAAGTGACGTGCCGGCGTAAAGTGCCAGGTCTTCACCGTCTGCAAGGCAGCATTGTCCAGAATATCGTGGCCGCAGCTTTGGTGCAGCAACACCTGGCCCGCTTTCCCTTCCGCCAGCACCTCGACATTCAGGATCACCTTGCCGTGAAAGCCCATGCGTCTCGCCACCATGGGATAAGGCGGACGCGGGTTGTTGAGGTAGTCGGCACGGTAATCCGGCTCGGTGTCCAGCGCCACCGGGGATGGCGGCGTGACATTCTGCGGTGCTGTATTCTCCTCTACGAGCTTTGCCTGTTCTGTCACGGCAGGTTGTGCGGCGGGTAAAGGATCGGGATCGTGCGGCAGGGGTATGGCCTTGGGCAGGGACTTGGGTTTGGTTTTGGGCGTGACATCGGCCTGCGGCATCTGCATGTTGGCAAAGGATACCGATATCTCATTCACCAGCACGGCAGGCATTTCCGGATGTAACCAATATGCCGCGAAGGCAGCCGCATGCAGCAAGACAACCAACCCGACCACCACGATACGTTCGCGCATCGGTGATCGCTCCGGCCGAGACGGTAAGGAATACGGCATAACCATGAAGGAATTCAGCGGGATTGCAATGGTTGACATCCTACCAGCGCTCCTCCGGGGAGACCAACAAAGCGTGATCACTTACGAATTCAATTGTCATGAGACACCGGCACAATGAGATAAACGGACAGAAAATCAATCGCTTCATTGACGACTGCACAATAGATCAAACTCCCAGAAAGATACGGCGCAACCCAAGCGCAACCAACACTGCCGCCGCACCCCGGCGTATCCAGCGGGTGATCCACTCGCGGTTCTCGCGCAGGTTACTGCCCAGCAAACTGATCAGCAGCAATAGTATCAGCATTGGCGTGAGTGCCGCACCCAAACCAAAGACCAATCCGTGCGCCATGCCCAGTTTGACGCTGCCCTCCGCCGAACACACTGCCAGCAGCGAAGCCAGCGGCGCACAGGGTGTTGACACAAACAATGCTCTCATCAACATCACTTTGATTTTCGTCGTGACCATCCTCGTCAGTTTTTTAAAATGCCTGTCGCTACCTTGCAGCGTTCAGTTCGGTCAGAAGTTGCATGTATTTGCTCGCGATCAATCCGGACAGATACCAAAACCCTGTCTCATATGCGGGAATGTGGCATATTGTCGCGCGTCATTTTGTCGCACCCGCGGCACGGCAATTTGTCTTCAGTCGCACGCATTGCCTGAACTTCAAAATTCCGTCTCGACCTATCCGCTATAATCCGCAACATGTCTTCCATCCAGTTGCTCCCCGACCTGCTCATCAACCAGATCGCCGCCGGCGAGGTGATCGAACGCCCCGCTTCGGCGCTGAAAGAATTGCTGGAGAACAGCCTGGATGCAGGCGCGACGGACATTGCAGTGCAGTTGGAAAGTGGCGGAATCAAACTGTTGAGAGTGCGCGACAACGGCGGCGGCATCGCGCCGGAGCAGTTGCCGTTGGCGCTGATGCGCCATGCCACCAGCAAGATCGCCTCGCTCGACGACTTGCAACGCGTGGCCAGCATGGGGTTTCGCGGTGAAGCGCTGGCCAGCATGGCGGCAGTGGCACAGGTCACGCTGACCAGCCGCAATGCCGACGCAGCTCATGCCTGGAAGATCGAGGCTGCCGACGGCACGCAAAGCGCTGCCGCGCCTGCAGCGCACGCCCACGGCACCAGCGTCGAGATACGCGAGCTGTATTTCAATACGCCCGCGCGGCGCAAGTTCCTGAAGAGCGAAAGCACCGAATTCGCCTGGTGCGAAGAGACCTTCAAGCGCATCGCACTGTCACGGCCGGATGTGGCGTTCACGTTGCAGCACAATGACCGCATGGTGTGGCAGCTTCCCGCACAGAACATGCAGCAGCGCATCACCGCCATCCTCGGCTCAGAATTCGGCCAGCACGCCGTCAATGTGGAACGCCAGATCGGCGCACTGCACCTCTACGGCATCGCCGCCCTGCCCGCCTATTCACGCTCCACGCGCGACGAACAATATTTCTTCGTCAACGGCCGTTTCGTGCGCGACAAGGTGCTGATGCACGCCGTGCGCCAGGCCTATCAGGACATCCTGCACCACCAGCGCCACCCCGCTTTCGTGTTGTTCATCGAGGTGCCGCCGGAGCAGGTGGACGTGAATGTGCATCCGGCCAAGAGCGAAGTGCGCTTTCGCGAAAGCCAGGGCATCCACCAGTTCGTGTTCCATGCTTTGCAGGATGCGTTGAGCGCAACTATGCAGGAATCGGCCCCGGCACCAGCGATTATTGCAGCTCCAGAAAATAAGCCGGGCAACTCGTTTGTTCCGATGCAGCAGCAACGCATTCCTTTCGGCGTGGCGCAACAACAAGCCAGTTATCGTTTATGGGAATCTCTAACGGAGAAGGGAGATGAGGGAAGAGAGAAGGGTAATACCGCACCTGCTTTTGACGCTACCCTTCCCTCTTCTCCTTTCCCCCTTCCCGCAGTTGAACACCCGCTCGGCTTCGCCCTCGGCCAACTCTCGGGCATCTATATCCTCGCGCAGAACCAGCAAGGTCTCATCGTCGTGGATATGCATGCGGCACATGAACGCATCGTGTACGAGAAACTGAAGGTCGCCTTCGACCGGCAGCAGATGCCGACACAACCCTTGCTGATCCCGGTAACGTTCAGTGCCGACACGCTGGATATCGCCACCGCCGAGGAAGAACAGGAAGCCTTGCACCAGCTGGGTTTCGAACTCGCCCCGATCTCGACCAACACGCTGGCCGTGCGCGCCATGCCGGCCATGCTCAAGCAAGCCCGAGCCGAAGCGGCCGCACGCGAAGTGCTGCACGAACTGCGCGAGTTCGGCGCGAGCCGTGCCCTCACCGAACGCCGCAACGAACTGCTCGCCACGCTCGCCTGCCATTCCGCCGTGCGCGCCAACCAGCAACTAAGTCTCCCCGAAATGAACGCCATCCTGCGCGAGATGGAGCAGACCGAGCGCGCCGACCAATGCAACCATGGGCGGCCCACCTGGTTCCAGGTCACGCTGGCGGAGCTGGACGCGATGTTCATGCGCGGAACATAGGATTCGGGATGCAGGACACAGGATTCAGACAACCATACCGAATTAGAGCCATGAACAAATCATTGAATACCACCGCCCCCACTGAATCCTGTATCCCGCATCCTGAATCCTTCTCCACCGCGCGCATCGCCTTCGCCAGTTTCATCGGCACCGCCATCGAGTTCTACGATTTCTACATCTACGGCCTTGCCGTGGCGATGGTGATCGGTCCGGTATTTTTTCCCAACAGCGATCCGGCAGTGCAGGCGCTGAATGCCTTTCTTACCTTCGGCATCGCCTTCATCGCGCGCCCTTTCGGCGCGCTGCTGTTCGGTCACTTTGGCGACCGCATCGGGCGCAAGACGACGCTGGTGGCTTCGCTGTTGGTGATGGGCCTCTCCACCACGCTCATCGGCGTGCTACCGAGCTATGAAGCCGTCGGCTGGCTCGCGCCTGCGCTGCTGTGCTTGTTGCGTTTCGGCCAGGGTATCGGCCTCGGCGGCGAATGGGGCGGCGCGGCCTTGCTGGCGGCGGAATATGCACCCAAGGGCAAGCGCGGCTGGTTTGGCATGTTCCCGCAACTCGGGCCTCCCGTCGGTTTCCTGTTTGCGGTCGGCAGTTTCCTGTTGCTGTCGCAATTTCTTGACGACACCCAGTTCCGCGCGTGGGGCTGGCGCATCCCGTTCCTTGCCAGTGCGGTGCTGGTGGTCATCGGGCTTTATGTGCGGTTGAAGCTGGAAGAGACGCCCGTGTTCGCAAAGGCATTGCGGTCGCACCAGCAGGTCAAGCTGCCGCTGTCGGAGTTGTTCGCCCATCACACCAAACCGCTGATCCTCGGTGCCTTGACCATGGTGGTGTGTTACGCGCTGTTCTATATCGCCACGGTGTTCTCATTGAGCTACGGCGTCACTTCGCTCCACATCCCGCGCCCGCATTTCCTTGGCATGCTGTGCATAGCCGTCGTCTTCATGGCGGCAGCCACACCACTGTCCGCCTGGGCTGGCGATCGTTATGGTCGCCGCCCCGTATTGCTGATCGCGGGCAGTGCCGCTTTGCTATCCGGTTTCCTGATGGCGCCAATGCTGGGCAGCGGTTCACCGATATTGATCACCGCGTTCCTGAGCCTCGAATTGTTCCTGATGGGTGCGACGTTTGCACCGATGGGGGCGCTGCTACCGGAACTGTTCCCGACATCTGTGCGCTATACCGGCGCAGGTGCGGCCTACAATCTGGGCGGCATCCTCGGCGCATCGCTGGCGCCTTACCTCGCGCAGCAACTGGTGCAGCATGGCGGTCTCGCCTGGGTGGGGGGATATATCTCGGTCGCAGCGGCAATCAGTGTGCTGGCCGCGCTGGCATTGCGTGAAACGCGTGACCGGGACCTGGCATGAACTCGCGCCCACCTGCCATCTTCCTGATGGGCCCCACCGCCAGTGGAAAAACCGGCGTCGCCGTGGAACTGGTGCAAAAACTTCCGGTGGAACTCATCAGCGTCGATTCCGCCCTGGTGTTCCGCGATATGGATATCGGCACCGCCAAGCCGGATGCCGCGACCCTCGCCCGCGCGCCGCACCACCTGATCGACATCATAGCCCCGACCGAAGCGTATTCCGCCGCCGCGTTCCGCCATGACGCGCTGCGCCTGATGGCCGACATCACCGCGCGCGGCAAGATTCCGTTGCTGGTCGGCGGCACCATGCTGTACTTCAAGGCACTGCGCGAAGGATTGAGTCCATTGCCGCAAGCCGACGCCGCGTTGCGCGCCGAACTGGATGCCGAGATCGCCCAACACGGCATCGAACACCTGCATGCCAAGCTGGCCAAGGTCGATGCCGAAACCGCCGCCCGCCTCCACTCCACCGACACGCAACGCATCCAGCGCGCGATGGAAATCTATCGTCTCAGCGGACAACCGATGTCGGTGCTTATCAAACAGCAGGAACAAAACCCGTTACCCTACCGCATCCTGCCCATCGCGCTGATCCCCTCTGACCGCGCCGTGCTGCACCAGCGCATCGCTTCGCGCTTTACAGATATGCTGAAGCAAGGTTTGCTGGATGAGCTGCACGGGCTGCGTGAGAAATTTCCGCTGCACCGCGACATGACCTCGATGCGTTGCGTCGGCTACAGGCAGGCTTGGGAATTTCTCGAGGGAGAGATCACGGAAGCAGAGCTGATGGAGAAAGGAATCGCGGCCACACGACAATTGGCGAAACGCCAACTCACGTGGCTGCGTTCAACGCCGGACATCATCGAACTGGATTGCCTTGCACCGGGACTGGCACAGACAGTGCTCGATATCCTGACTAACAAGCTAAATTAGCTCTCGTAAGGCGCAAAGCCCAAGAGTGGAAGATCCTCCGAAAAATAATTAGCGGTCATTGTGCCGAATTCATCCCCAACATTCGGTGCAATGCGCTACGCTTATTGCACCCTAATTAGTTTTCCGCCACCGCACCGAAGTACACCATGACCACCCTCCGCGCCATCCAAGCCGACATCACCCAACTCAACATCGACGCCATCATCAACGCAGCAAATTCGTCGCTGCTTGGTGGAGGCGGAGTCGATGGTGCGATTCATCGCACCGCCGGCCCCGGGCTGTTGGAGGAATGCCGCACGCTGGGCGGCTGTCCGACCGGGCAAGCACGGCTGACGCGCGGTTACAAA
Organism: Sideroxydans sp. CL21; assembly: GCF_902459525.1. NCBI lineage: Bacteria > Pseudomonadati > Pseudomonadota > Betaproteobacteria > Nitrosomonadales > Gallionellaceae > Sideroxydans > Sideroxydans sp. CL21. The sequence continues at coordinate 1,418,100 of NZ_LR699166.1, read as the reverse complement.
TTACCGGCCAAATTCGTCATCCATACCGTGGGGCCGGTGTGGCAAGGCGGTAACCAGAACGAAGCGAAGCTGCTGGCCTCCTGCTACCGCGAAAGCCTTGCCCTCGCCGCCGCACAACAGCTTTCCAGCATCGCTTTTCCATGCATCAGCACGGGCGTTTATGGTTATCCACCGGAACAGGCATGCGAGGTGGCGATTGCGGCAGTTCGCGATTTCCTGCGCACGCCCTGTTCCTTACGGGAAGTGATCTTCTGCTGCTATTTGGATAGCGATCTGGCACTTTATCAAGCTGCGCTTGCACGCAAGGAATGACCTGATTACGTGGCTGTATTGCCGCACAGGTATTTGGCCTATGATGGGCGCTTGATTCCTTCAGGAGAATGGATATGAGCACCATCAATTTCAAACGAATAATCAACGACACCCTGGACCATACCGTCGAACGTGCGACAAAAGCACTTGCTGCCGAAGGTTTCGGCATCCTCACCCGCATCGACATGCACAGCAAGATCAAGGAGAAGACCGGCAAGGACGTCATCCCCACCGTGATCCTCGGGGCGTGCAACCCGAACCTGGCCTACGAGGCGTATACCGCAAACAGCGATGTGGCGAGCCTACTGCCTTGCAATGCAGTGATACGCGAAGTTGTCCCCGGCAAGATGTCGGTCGAATTCATCAAGCCGACCAGCATGATGAAAGTACTGGGCGACGCCAAGCTGACCGCATTGGCTGCCGAAGCGGATATCAAGATCGAAAGAGCGCTGTCAAATGCCTGAAAGATGTCTGTAATGCGGCATCGCGTATAATGCGCGCCATCATATTTACATGACGCCAACATTCAATCCATGAAAATTGCCATTGCCGGTACCGGTTACGTAGGCCTTTCCAACGCCATTCTGCTTGCCCAGCACAACGAAGTCGTGGCCATCGACATCGTTCCGGAAAAGGTGGAGATGCTCAATCGCAAGCAGTCGCCCATCGAGGATGTGGAAATCGAGGACTACCTGGCGCACAAAAAACTCAATTTCAAAGCCACGCTGGACAAGCGCGAAGCCTACACCGGTGCGGAATACGTCATCATCGCCACGCCCACCGATTACGATCCCGAAACCAACTACTTCAACACCAAGTCCATCGAGGCGGTGATCAGGGACGTGCAGAGCATCAACCCGCAGGCGGTGATGATCATCAAGTCGACCATTCCCGTAGGTTACACGGCCAAGCTCAGGCAGCAAATGAAGTGCGACAACCTGATCTTCTCGCCCGAATTCCTGCGCGAAGGCAAAGCGCTGTACGACAACCTGCACCCTTCACGCATCGTGGTGGGCGAACGTTCCAAGCGCGCGGAGATTTTTGCCAACCTGCTCAAGCAGGGCGCAATCAAGCAAAATATTCAGGTGCTGTTTACCGACTCCACCGAGGCCGAGGCAATCAAGCTCTTCGCCAACACCTACCTGGCCATGCGCGTGGCTTATTTCAACGAGCTGGACACCTACGCGGCTACTCATGGCTTGGATACCAAACAGATCATCCAAGGCGTAAGCCTCGACCCGCGCATCGGAGATCACTACAACAATCCTTCGTTCGGTTACGGCGGCTACTGTCTGCCCAAAGACACAAAGCAACTGCTCGCCAACTATCAGGATGTCCCGCAAAACCTGATCCATGCCATCGTCGAATCCAACACGACGCGCAAGGATTTCATCGCGCAAAGCATTGTAAAGCGCAACCCAAAGGTCGTCGGCATACACCGCCTGGTCATGAAGAGCGGGTCGGACAACTTCCGCTCCTCGAGCATCCAGGGCATCATGAAACGCATCAAGGCCAAGGGTATCGAGGTCATCGTCTATGAACCCGCGCTGCATGAGACAGAGTTTTTCCGCTCCAGAGTGGTGAATGACTTGGCTCAATTCAAGAAAGAGTCCGACGTCATCGTTGCCAATCGCATTACCGACGACATCCGGGACGTGGCTGACAAGGTTTACAGTCGCGATTTGTTCGGCAAGGACTAAACGGCCGATTCTGTTTAGCCGCCGCGATGACGCTTCAGTTGCGGAAGACATGTCCGCGTTCGCGGAACAACGCCACGCAGGCATCCACCACTTGTGGATCGTAACGAACACCGCGTGACTTGGTGATTTCCTCAAGTGCAGCTTGAACCCCCAGTCCCGGGCGATAGGGACGGTGCGAGGACATCGCCTCGACCACATCTGCCACGATCAGGATACGCGCCCCCGGCAATATCTCGTCGCCCTTCAATCCCTGCGGATAGCCGGATCCGTCCATGCGTTCATGGTGTTGCAGCACCATCTGTGCGATCGGCCACGAAAAATCGATCCCCTTCAGAATGTCATAACCGGCTTGGGGGTGCATCTTGATCAGGCTGTACTCGATCTCGTCCAACCTCCCCGGCTTGCTCAATATTTCAGCGGGGATGCGTATCTTGCCAAGGTCATGCACCAATCCGGCCAGATGAATGGCTTGAACCTGATCCTCCGGCAATCCCATCCGGCCTGCGATTTCCTTTGCCAGTTCCGCCACCCGTGCCTGATGGCCGGAGGTGTAAGGGTCGCGCATCTCGACGATACTGGCAATCGCTTCCACGGTTTGCAGCATGTTATCTTGCAGGCGCTGCGCATGTTCGCGATGCGCCAGCTTGACGCGCAGCGTAAGAATGCCGAAAGCGAGGTCGCCCGACATCTCTTCCAGCACCCCCACCTCATCCGCATCGAAGACATTCACCTTGCGATCAAAAAGCACCAATGCCCCGAATGCCCGCTTGCCATCCATCAGGGGCAAGGCAATGCAGGACGCATAGCCGTTACGCCGTGCATTTTCGTGCCATAAGTTTGTTTCGGGTTCAGACAGGATATCCTGCACTACCTTGGGCTCGCCGCTGGTAATGGCATCCCCGGCGGGATAAAATTGGCGTCCTTCCCTGCTCCAGGTCAGTGGCAACAAGTTCAGCCCGCCCTCGACGAAACCTGCCTGGGCCATCTGCTCTATCGTCTTGTCGGCATCGTCACGGGCATAGCCTATCCACGCCATGCGGTAGCCACCGACCTGCACCGCGACGTCGCACATGTCCTGCAGCAATTGTCCTTCTTCCGTTGCATGAATGAGCGCCTGATTGCCGGCACTGATCGTCCGCAACGCACGGTTGGCACGTTGCATGGCAAGCTCATGTTCTTTGCGCTCGGTCGTATCTTCAAGGCTGTGCACGCTGAACAGATACTCTCCCTGCTCGTTATGCACAGGGAAAGCGCGTGAACGATAGAACGTGCCATCCACGGCGATTTCATCTTCATTGTCCTTGTCTATTTCTTCTTCCAGAACATGCTGACAGCCGGGTAATGGCCCGTCCATCCGTGGGAATATTTCGTAATAGGGACGACCGATGAACTCGCCAAAAGGCAGACCGGCATGCCGTTGATACGCCCGATTGGCGCGCAAAATGCGGAATTCCCTGTCGTGCAGAAAGATCGGATCATCAACGGCATCCAGCGCCGCTATCCATTCGTGGTGGGCCTGTGCGATCTGCTTGCGCATGCTCTCCAGACCGTCCGGTCCGGACTCTCCGATGTGCAGACCGCCACTGCGGCTGGCAATCAGCTCACTCAATTCGGCGATGGCATGTTGCGCCGCGGCCAGTTCACTACGAAGTTGCGTTACAGCGTCGCTCATGACAGCACCTCATGTGCTTTATGGCTTGATTTTTACATCTGGAAAGATGTAGAAATGAAAAAATTATCCATGAGGTTTGCTCAAGTCGCACACGATGCCTGCCTCGGCACCCACGATGAGCATCACCTGCTCGGCGGATGTGCGTAACAACTCGCCGATATCCTTGTAATCGTCAGGAAGCGCTGCATCATCCCAGCCGTTCGCGGAATGACGGGCCAGATTGACCGCCAGCTGGACGTTGCGCACTCGCGGCTGATTGGCGTTCGCATCGTCCATCAGCGTCAGCAACAGTTGCGGCAACTCCCATTTTTGCACCAGCAGCTTTTGCAGATCAGCCAGGGCAAAACCCAGCACCTGTTCCTGCACGGCGCGACTGCGCAATGTTTTGTCCTGTTGCTGGATAGAACGTATTTGCATCATTTTCTGTGGCTCGAAACACCACATCAGCATTTCGGCAATATCGTGCAGCAATGCCGCCACGCGGACTTCTTCGTAGTGCAAGTCGTTCAACCTCACTGCCCAGTCGTAGGCATATTCCGAAGCGCGATGTGCACGGTGTACCCCGTGCAACAGATGAATGAGCGCATCCATCTGTCCTTTAAGGGCATCCTGTACTGTCAGGTTGGCGGGTATCTTGTTGAAAAACGCTTCGACGCCTAGCATGATGAGCGCCTGCTCGACCTGCATCACTTCACTGGTCTGGCTGCGGCGTTTGTTTAACTGGAGATAGCGCAGCAGCTTGAGCGTCATCATCGGGTCGACCGCAATTACCTGGGCGACGCTGCGTGCACTGAGTTTGTTCTGGTCTTCGCGCAGGGTGGCGAGATCGCGAGCGGTTTGCTTGAGTACCGGAATGTCCGCTCCGGTCAGAAAATCGACCCATCCTTCCAAACCTGTCACGTTTTGCTGTTGCATAACTCGCTCCCGAATACGCCCAACACAGGAGATAGCGGCATTTTTGACGGAATCTTTAACTGTTCGGGCTTTGCACCGCCAGCATACCACTTCGTCCTTCGACTGTTCCCGGTTTGACCGCATAACGCGGTAACTCGGCTAGTTTGAATTCTTGCAGATATTGGCGCATCGAGACGAGGTCATATCCCTGCTCGCGCCAGCCTTGCAATAGCTGTTCAAAGATCGGCATCCACTTCTGCCCTTCCAGTTCGGCATGCAGGGTATATACATGTCCCGTCTCGGAGGGTTTGCTTGTGATGTCCAGCAGATGCCGGGCAACATTCTCGGTGGTAATGCCGTCGCGCCCGATAAGTTCGTCCAGCGTCGGCAAGGTGGTGGGTAATTGCGGGCAGGCGATGATTTCGGCATCCCAGGTCGGGATGAACGGCCTCGTGCCACGCGTATCCGAGCTGTAATCGAAATCCAGGTGCTGCGTCTGCCGCAAGCCATGCCGATTGGTCTGCCAGCCAGCCGCCGCATGCGCTTTGGGCGCCACACCGAATATCTCGGTAAAACGGTCCACCGCGCGCTGCATCTCGCGCCTGGTCCAGCCTTCACCTTTTTTGGCCACATAATCCTGCCAGCGGATATGGTCGTAGCAATGGATGCCCACCTCGAAACCCGCATCTCGCACGCTACGCATGATGTCCGCGCAGTTACGCCCGATGTCGGGTCCCGGCAGCAAAGTCCCATACATCAACGTCTTGAAACCGTAATGTTCCAGCACCGAGGTGCGCGACACCTTGCCGATGAAACCGGGACGGAATACGCGCTTGATCGCGCGCCCAGTGTGGTCCGGCCCCAGGGAGAAAAAGAAACTGGCTTGCGCATGGTGGCGTTGCAGCGTTTCCACCAGACGCGGCACACCTTCGCGCGTGCCGCGATAAGTGTCCACATCGATCTTGAGGGCGATTTTTTTCATTTGAGGATTTGGGATTCCGGATTTGGGATTTGGTTTGGTTTTCCCCCAACTCCCAAATCCCAGTTCCTAAATCCTGTTTAATCGACCAAACCGCGCGCTTCGGCGATCTGACTGCGATAGGCATCGAATATCTTGCGCAGGGTGTCGGCCATGGTAGTGGTCGGCTTCCAGCCCAATTCTTCGCAGGTGTTGGTGATCTTCGGCACGCGATTCTGCACGTCCTGGTAACCCTTGCCGTAGTAGGCGTCGGAAGTGGTCTCGACGATCTTCACCTTGGCGGCGGAATCGCTGTACTCCGGATATTCCTTTGCCAGCTTGAGCATCATTTCGGCCAGATCGCGAATGGCGAAATTGTTGGTCGGGTTGCCGATGTTGTAGATCTTGCCGGTGGCGATGCCATTCCTGTTGTCGATGATCTTCATCAGCGCGTCGATGCCGTCGTCGATATAGGTGAAGGCGCGTTTCTGGTGACCGCCGTCGACCAGACTGATGTTATTGCCGCGAATGATATGACCGAGGAACTGGGTCACCACGCGCGAGCTGCCTTCCTTCGGCGTATTGATCGAATCCAGACCGGCACCGATCCAGTTGAACGGACGGAACAGGGTGAAGTTCAGGTTGTCCTGCATGCCGTAGCCCCAGATCACGCGATCCATCAGCTGCTTGGAGTTGGAGTAGATCCAGCGCGGCTTGTTGATCGGGCCGCAGATCAGTTCCGAATTCTCGGGGTCGAATTCTTCGTCGTGGCACATGCCGTAAACTTCGGAAGTAGACGGGAACACCAGGTGCTTGTTGTACTTCACGCAGGCTCGCACAATGGGCAGGTTGGCTTCAAAATCCAATTCGAACACGCGCAAGGGCTGTTTGACGTAGGTGGCAGGCGTAGCGATCGCCACCAGCGGCAGGATTACGTCGCACTTCTTGACGTGGTACTCGACCCATTCTTTATTGATGGTGATATCGCCTTCAAAGAAGTGGAAACGCGGCTTGCCGATCAGGTCGGTGATGCGGTCGGTACTCATGTCCATGCCATAGACCTCCCAGTCTGTGGTGGCCAGGATGCGGTTGGACAGGTGGTGACCGATGAAGCCGTTCACACCCAGTATCAGGACTTTTTTCATTTCTATTTCCTCAACGATTGAATTCAAATTTTTTTGTACCGTACTTCGCGGCAAAATCCGCTGCGCTCATTTCGATACCATCCAGCTCGAATCGCACCACGCGCAATACGCCGTTTGCACAGGTTGCATGTGCTTTTCCTTCTTTCACGCAGAAGGCAGGGGGCTCTTTTCCGGCCGCATCATCTTTGCTCACCAGCGTCTGCAGGATGCGCATGGACTTGCCCATGATTTGCGTCGTAGCCCCTGGATACGGCGGCGCTACAGCGCGCACCAGGTTGTGTATCTCCAGCGCAGACCGCGACCAGTCGATAACGCCGTCTTCCGCTTTGCGCCCGCCGAAATAAGCACCCTTGCTCAAATCCTGCTTCATTGCTTGCGCCCTGCCTGCCAGCAGTGCCGGCAACACGTTGTTCAGCGCCATTTCTGCCGCTACCGTCACCTTCTGGAAAACTTCGTGTGCCGTATCGTTGGGCAGGATGGGCACTGCCTGCTGCGACACAATGTCGCCGTTGTCCGGCTTCTCGGTCATGTAGTGCAGCGTCGCGCCCGTTTCCGTTTCGCCGCGGATTATCGCCCAATTCACCGGCACCCTGCCACGGTATTTCGGCAACAGGGAGCCGTGCATGTTCAGTGCCCCCCCTTTCGGAATGGCCAGCAGCGGCGCTTTCAGCATCTCGCGGTAGTAGAAGGAAAAGAAGAAATCCGGCTGCAAGGCACGTATCTGCTCCACCACTTCAGGCACATTGGGATTGTCGGGCGTGATGGTCGGAATGCCATGCAGTTCGGCCAGTTTCTGCACGCTCTCGAACCAGATGGTTTCTTTTGGATTGTCGCGGTGAGTCACCACCAGCACCACATCCACACCTTGCGCCAGTAATACGTTGAGGCAACGGACGCCTACGTTATGGTAGGCAAAAACAACGGCTCGGCTCATTCCTCACCATCCGCGAACATGTTGGTTGCAGGTACTGTTGCAGCCTTGGACTTCGCTTTCTTTGGGGCGACCTCGACGTTATCGGGATAAGCGGTTTTACTCTTCCCTCTTCCCCCTTCTCCCTTCCCAGACTGTTCCAGTACCGCTTCCACCAGGTAACGCGGACGGTGCCGCACTTGCTGGTAGATGCGTCCGATGTACTCACCCAAGAGACCGATGCCGAAGAGCGCGATGCCGATCAGAAAGAACATCAATGCAAACAGCGTGAACAGGCCTTCCGCTTCGGGGCCTATCACCAGGCGGCGAATCACGAGGAAAACAAAGAACAGCGCAGAAAGCACCGAGATCAGCATCCCCAGCATGGAGAACATCTGCAACGGCACCAGAGAGAAGCTGGTCATCAGGTCAAAATTGAGGCGAACCAGGCTGTACAGCGAATACTTCGACTCGCCCGCCGCGCGCTCCTCATGCCCCACTACCACTTCGGCAGGATTGCGCGCAAAGCTGTATGCCAATGCAGGGATAAAAGTGTTCACCTCTTGGCAACTGTTGATCGCGTCGATGATGTTGCGGTCGTAGGCGCGAAACATGCAGCCCTGATCGGTCATCTTGATGCGGGTGATCTTTTCGCGCAGGCCGTTCATGGCGCGCGAGGCAACATGCCGCCACCAGCTGTCGTTGCGCTGGCGCCGGATGGAACCGACATAATCGTGCCCCTCGTCCATCTTGGCCAGCAGCAAATGCGTATCTTCCGGCGGATTTTGCAGATCGGCATCCAGCGTAACGATACGTTGTCCTCGACAGTGCTCGAAACCGGCCATGATCGCCATGTGCTGACCGAAATTACCGTTGAACAGCACCACACGCGTCACATCGGGGCGCTTTTGGAACTGCTCGCGCAAGATGGCGGCGGAGCGGTCACGACTGCCATCGTTGACGAACAGGATTTCGTAACCGATGTCGAGCTTGTCCAGCGCGGGATACAGACGATCGAACAGTGCTTGCAGGCCTTGTTCTTCGTTATAGACGGGGATGACGACGGAAAGTTGGGGAGTACTCATAGGGACGGCATTCTACCGCAGAGCATGAGGTTCGTGAAATCCGCCATTCCCAAGCTGTTCTTGCGACATAACCCCTGTAGCGGTTTTATCTAGATAGCTATCTAGACCTTTTGGCATATTGATTTAGCCCGGCTTATGGTTGATAACCTTACTAACAAATCAACCGATATCGCGGATATTTTTAAGTGGAATCGTCCGCTTGCATGAAACACATCATCACAAATGGAGACGATCGATCATGTTCAATAACGGCTATAAACAGGAAGTGGTAAGCCTGAAAGAGAAACTGCATGATTTTGAGCAATTGCTGAACGAACGAGAAAGCAATGTGCGCTCCCTCACGCAAGAACATGAATCAGTCCTGGCGAATTTCAACGGCGCATCAGAACTGGTCGTCATGCACGAAGGATTGTTCCAGCACATGAACTCCTATTGCGAATCCGCCAAGGAAATTCAGAGTTCACTGGCGACTCTGGCAAGCACCATGAAACACGAGAAAGAGCAGATCGGCGAGACCACGGGCGCATTGAGCATGAACCTCGTTGCAGTAGAACGCATCTCCAGCAACCTGCAAAAGATGTCAGAAAAGACTGCCGAGACAGCGGTCAGCGTCGACCACCTGAATGAACGTACCAGCCAGATTGGCAGCATCGTCAAATTGATCAAGGAAATAGCCGAACAGACCAATCTACTGGCACTGAATGCGGCCATCGAAGCAGCCCGTGCAGGCGAACAGGGCCGCGGCTTCGCGGTGGTCGCCGACGAGGTACGAAAATTGGCCGAACGTACATCCACCGCCACCAGCGAGATCGGCAAACTGGTCAGTGCGATACAGAAAGAAACTGCGGACGTCAAAGCGCTGGTGGAAGTCAGCCCGCAACAGGCCGAGCAATTCCATAAAGACGGACAGCAGGCAGCCGCCAGCATGGGAGAACTAATGCAAGTCACCGTGCAAATGAAGAATGCAATCAGCACAACTGCATTGCGTACTTTCGTCGAAGTTGCAAAAATGGATCATCTGGTCTACAAGTTCGAGATATACAAAGTTTTCCTCGGTACTTCATCGAAAAAACCTGATGAATTTTCCAGTGACCAGTCCTGCCGCCTCGGCAAGTGGTATTACGAAGGCGAAGGCAAGCACTGTTTTTCCAAACTGCGCGGGTACCCGGAAATGGCGGAACCGCATCAGCGCTTCCACCGTTATGGCGTAGAAGCCGTTACTCATTATCACAAAGGACAATACAAGTTGGGCCTGGAAGCGATTACCGAAATGGAAAAAGCCAGTTTCAAGGTGCTGGAATCGCTGGAGACGATTGCCGAAAGCGGCAAGGAAAACATTAACTCCGAGAATTACCAGGAATGCCGCGAACCCATGCAGGCTACCAGGCGCTGATCGCCAATATTCGCGTCAGTCAACTGCCCAGTACCTCTCGTACCATCTTCACTACGCGCTCGACATCCGCTTCACTCATCCTGGGGAACATCGGCAAACTCACGATGCGTTTCCCGACGCTCTCGGCAACAGGGAACATGCCTTCCCTGAAGCCGCGCTCACGGTACATCTTGAACAGATGTATGGGCGGGTAATGCACGCCGCAACCGATGTTGCGCGCTTTCATCTTTTCCATGAACTCGGCACGCACGACACCTTGCGGCAGGACGATCTGGAACATATGCCAGTTGGTGTTTTCAAAATTCCTGATTGGCAATTGCACGCCTGTCTGATTTTCAAAGTCCGCGCCAAAAGTCACGAAATAATGCCTGGCCAGTGCATGACGGCGCGCGGTGATGGCGTCCAGCTGCGGCAGTTGGTTCAGACCGATCGCCGCGGCGACATCGGTCAGGTTGAATTTGCCGCCCAGCACATCCACTTCCATGCCGTCGAAGCCACTACGCGTCACGCCTTGCAGGCGATATTTTTCCGCGAGACGAGCTTCGTCTTCGTTGTTCAATACCAGACAGCCGCCTTCGGTGGTAGTGAGGTTCTTGTTGGCCTGAAAACTGAAGGAAACGAAATCGCCGAACGAGCCGATACGCTTGCCGCCCCACAAGGAACCGATGGCCTGCGCCGCGTCTTCCACCACGCGCAGTTTGTGGCGTTTGGCAATGTCATACAGCCGGTCCCTGTCCACTGGCAGGCCGGAAAGATCGACCGGGATGATGGCGCGGGTCTTCGGTGTGATCGCCGCTTCGACCTTGTCCAGGTCGATGTTGCGCGTGACCGGATCGATATCCGCGAACACAGGTGTTGCACCAACCTCGAGAATGACACTGGCAGTCGCCACCCAGGAAATCGGCGTCGTGATGACTTCGTCGCCTGCACCGATACCAGCGATGCGCAAGGCGATCTCCATGGTGCAGGTGCCGGAATTGAAAGTGCGCACCGGACGCCCTCCGAAATAAGCGGAGAGTTGTTTCTCGAATTCCAGCACCTTGGGACCGCTGGTGACCCAACCGGAACGCAGCACGTCTCCGACGGCGGCAATGGCGGCTTCGTCGATAAAAGGTTTGGTGAAAGGTAAAAATTCGCTCATGTTTTGTTCATTCCTCTTCTACAAACCCGTCATTCCAAGGCAGGCCCGGATCCAGCGGTTTTATTCAATTTGCTTTGGATTTTTCCTTGCGATGCAAGGTATTTATATAACGACTGGATTCCGGCCTGCGCCGGAATGACGGTCTCAAGCCCTCGAAATAATGATAACGCCAAAGATGATCACGCCCATGCCAACCAGCTTGGTCGGATTGAAGGCCTCGCCCAGCAGATACCAGGCCGCAATGGCATTCACCACATAAGCCATGGACAGCATTGGAAAGGCGATGCTGACTGGTACGCGTGACAGCGCGAGTATCCAGACAACCACGCTGATGCCATAGCAGAATAAGGCAGTGATAATGTGCCATTCGGTCGCCAGTTTCCAGCCGATGGGCAGGATGTTCGCGACACTGAATTCGAAATGGCCGATGGCATTGGTTCCCGCCTTCATCAGGATCTGCGCGGCGGCGTTGAGCATCACGCCGGTAAAGATCAAGCTAAAACTGATCAGGTTCATGGTTTGCTCACCACCACATATTGTTCGTCACGATAAATCTCTTTCATCGCTATTCCTTGCTGTTGGAGTATATAAAGCAATGGTGTCGGCACAATAGCATAGGCTTCCGCTTGCGCACTCCAGCGCTTGGCCAACAGTTCAACCGAAGGTATCCAGCGTTCCGGTTCCATTTTAATACCGAAGTCCATTTCATCCTGGTAATCGACCAGCGTGAACGTCCGCTTGAGATAAAACGGCAAGGTCTGTTCGTAGCAGAACACGGAATAGAACGGCACATCCGGCTTGATCAGCGGCTTGATTGCATCCGCAATGATATAGCTGGAGCGTTCGCGCGCGATGGTGTTGTAGCCCGACACACCGGCTTGCGCCGCAATGAGCGAAGAGAATGCCAGCACAACAACCGCGATCATCTTGCTGTCACGACGCAACAACCACAATGCCGCAATCACGCTGACGAGCCAGAATGCCGCCGCAATCACCAGCCAAACGGAATACTCGCTGTACATCTGATGTTGCAAGGGCGTATCCGCCGTTCTGTCGGCAAACGGTGCGAGGCCGAGCAGGATGGCAACCACCACCAGTGACGGGATGGTCAGCCAGAACAGGCGGCGCGCCTTCATTTCCGCAAGTTGCTTGCCCATCAGCAGTGCCAGCGCCGGGAATATTGGCAGCAAGTATGAGGGGAGCTTGGAATCCGAAACCGAGAAAAACAGGTAGACGAACACTGCCCACACCAGCAGGAATCGCTCCGGACTGAACACCTTGACCTTTCGCACGCTGCCGCGCCATGAGCGCAGCAAGGTGTCGAACATCAGCATGGTCCACGGCATCATGCCCAGCAGCAGAATAGGCACGAAGTAATACCAGGGCTGGAAACGCCCATGCACCTTGGTGGTAAAGCGCTCAAAATGTTCGTAGATAAAGAAGCGCTGGAAAAATTCCGGATTGGCCTTGATCACCAGAACGAACCAGGGAACCGCGATCAGCGAAAACAGCAGCAGGCCGCTAAACCAGTGCATGCGTTTCCACACGGTAATATCGCGGTTGAACACCGAATACAGGAACAGTGCGGCCCCCGGCAGAACCAAACCCATCAGGCCTTTGCTCAATACGGCCAGCGCCAGCCCGGCCCAAGCCAGCAACATCCAGTTGCGCCGCACCGCGACCTGATCTTCCTTTTGCGCGAGCAGCAGTGAAAAGAGTCCCAGCGAAATGAAGAAGGTCACGCCCATGTCCAGCGTGTTGATGTGGGACATCATCGCATAGAGCATGCTGCTGCCTAGCAGCAACGCCGCATAAATTCCCGCCTCGCGCCCGAATAGGCGTGCACCTGTGAACCAAGCCAGCAGAATACCTGCAAATCCGGTCAGCGCCGCCCATATGCGCGATGTCCACTGGTGTTCTCCGAACACTTCATAGGCCACTGCCGTGGCCCAATACTGCAGCGGGGGCTTCTCAAAGTATTTCAGTTCGTTCAGGCGCGGTGTTGTCCAGTCGCCGCTCACCACCATCTCGCGCGGAATCTCGGCATAGCGTCCTTCGTCAGGCCGGATGAGCTTGCGGTATTCGAGATTGCCGAACCAGATAAGCACGACTGCAAGCAATAGCAGCAGGAGTCCGCGCCGGGAAATGTCATTCGTCATAAAGGAAAAATCTGGATGCCTGAAAACAGGCGCGGATTTTAACCTAATCCGCCTGGGGCTCGCGCTTTTCCTGCACGACTGCGCGTGCACCGCCTTGCGCGAACGTGATGTCCAGGCTCTCCCCCAGGGCGATTCGTTCGCTGCTAAGCACGACTTTCCCTTTTGCATCGCGCACCATACTGTAGCCGCGTGCAAGCACCTGTTGCGGATCGAGATGCTGCAGGTGCTGTTGCAATGCAAGCAGCCGCGCATTATGGCGGTCCAGGGTGTACTGCATTGCCGAACTCAAGCGCCGCGCCCGGTTTGTCTGCTGTTCCTGCAAACGAGCTACATTTGGACGCTGCGTGCGCAGCTGCTGCCACAACGAATCCGAGCGTCCCTGCCGATGCTGCAGGACATAGGCTTGTGAAAGTCGAATGCGCTGCCACAAAGCAGCCAGGCGCTCGCCCTGCTGCCGAATGCGTTGTGCGGGATGCACCAGCCGACGTTGCAAATAGTCGACTTGCTGCATGCACTGTTCGAACTGGCGCATGACGGCGCGTTTCAAATGTTGGCGATGCTGCACCAGGCGCTGGCGCAACTCCTGCCGATCCGGCACTACTGCCTGTGCCGCCGCTGTGGGTGTCGCCGCGCGCAGATCGGCCACAAAATCGGCAATGGTGAAATCGGTTTCGTGCCCGACTCCGCTCACGACGGGAATGTGGCTGGCCGCAACGGCACGTGCCACCACCTCTTCGTTGAATGCCCACAAGTCTTCAATACTGCCGCCACCGCGGCACAGTATGAGTACATCGCACTCGGCGCGCCGACTTGCCATATTGATTGCCTGTGCGATCTTTTGCGCTGCGCCCTCGCCCTGCACCGGCACCGGATACAGCACAACCGGCACATTGGGCATGCGGTTCGCCAGGGTGCGCAGGACATCGCGCAATGCGGCTGCTTGCGGCGAAGTCACGATGCCGATCTGCTTGGGCAGCAGCGGCAAGTCTCGTTTGCGACCGGCATCGAACAGCCCCTCTCCTTCCAGTTTGGCCTTCAACCGTTCGAACGCTTCATACAACGCACCCAATCCGGCGGGACGCATCTTTTCCAGCGTCAATTGAAAATCGCCGCGCGCCTCGTACAGGGTCGCCAGCGCCAGCACCTCAACCTGCATTCCGTTCACGGGTTTGAAATCCAGATATTGGCTCTTGTGCCGAAACATCACGCATCGGACCTGAGCGGCCTCGTCCTTGAGTGAAAAATACCAGTGCCCGGAGGCCGCGTTCACAAAGTTGGAAATCTCTCCGCGCACCCACAACAAAGGCAGGCCACCTTCAATCAATTGTTTCGCCGCAAGATTCAGTTCGCGCACACTCAGTACTCGATTCCTGTCCATTCTTTTATTCCCTATGATTCTCTCGACTACTCAGAAATATTTTTTCAAAATAGGCCAAATGGCATATTGACAATTCATTTCAATCCACAACTCCAGCAAATTCGCCGCTTCCGAACGAACAGACGTTGCAGCAATATTACAACTTACGATATATTATTGTTTATTAAGTGTTTTATTGCGGTATATTTTTTGGGCTACTATTAACAAATGGCTATAGCATTGGGCTTGCGCCCCCTCTTTCTGACATTCATGCACAAAGTTATCCACAGATTTTGTGCATAAGAATACAAATCTCTTATCCGACTATGAGTTAGCGCCAAGGATGCCCGGCGACCTTGCTCAAACATGCCCTACAAGATACAGTGCCGCCTTCGAATTTAAGCATAATTTCCTGGAGACGTTGCGTGTTCACACTCATTGAAGCGGCCGGTTGGCCGATCTATTTACTCCTCATCGCATCCCTGGTCGCTGTCACACTCATTACCGAACGTTCACTTTTCTTGCGCCACAAGAAAATCGTGCCACCCACGCTGATCGACGAGGTGGTCCAGGAACTCAAACAGCGCGGCGTCAGCCAGCAGATGCTTACAAGATTGAGCGAAGGATCTCCGCTGGGCAAGGTGTTCGCTGCGGGATTGAAGAACATCAAGAGCGCGCCTGAAGTGATGAAAGAGTCGATCGAGGAGGCTGGACGCGGTGCCGCACACGATCTCGAGCGCTTCCTCACCACGCTGGGCACGATCGCCTCGATCAGCCCGTTGCTCGGCCTGTTCGGCACCGTGATCGGCATGATCGAAATCTTCGGTTCGCAGAATGCGGGCGGCGCCGCTCCGGCCGAACTGGCGCACGGCATCTCGGTGGCCTTATACAACACCGCTTTCGGGCTGATCGTTGCCGTGCCCAGCATGATCGCCTACCGCCATTTTCGTGCGCAGGTCGATTCTCTGACGATCGAGATGGAGCAGCAGGCGATCAAACTGGTCGAAGTCGTGCACGGTGAGCGCAAATGAATTTTCAGCGCGGACGCAATCGCGAGGTACCGGAGATCAATCTGATCCCGATGATTGACGTGCTGCTGGTTATCCTGATCTTTTTGATGGTCACTACCAGCTATTCCAATTTCGCGCAGTTGCAGATCAACCTGCCGCAGGCTTCCGGCGAAGCAGGCGTATCCGCCGCCGGCAAGCCGATCAACGTGGCGGTCGATGCCTCGGAGCATTACGCGGTAAACAATGTGCGTTCCGCATTCAACGGCGTGAACGATTTTGCCGAAATATTGCGCAAGTCCGCCGGCGATCAAACCGATCCGACCATCATCATCAACGCCGATGGCAAGGCAACGCACCAGTCCGTCATCAATATCATGGAAGCCGCACGCATTGCGGGTTTCGGACGTATTACCTTCACTACGCAAAACCAAAGCAAGTAAACATTCAGTATGGAGCGGCTGCAACACCACTGGTATCGACTTTCGCCGCTCCACCTGCTGCTCTTCCCGGTCAGCCTGGTCTTTCGCTCACTCGCGGCCGCGCGGCGCTTTCTTTACCGCACCGGCATTCTGGCTTCTGTCAAACTGCCCGTCCCGGTCGTCGTCGTCGGCAACATCAGCGTGGGCGGCACCGGCAAGACCCCGCTTACGCTCTGGCTGGCACAACAGCTGGTCGACAATGGCTGGCACCCCGGCATCGTCAGCCGCGGCTACACTGGAGCCTCCGAACAAAAGTCAGTTCCGCATGAAATCTCGATAGAGGACGCCGCAGATGAGGTCGGCGACGAACCGCTACTGATGGCGCAGCGCGCACTTTGTCCCGTGTGGATAGGACGCAATCGACCTGCAGCGGCGCTTGCCCTGCTGCAAGCGCACCCCGAATGCGACATCATCCTGAGCGATGACGGATTGCAGCACTATCGTTTGCAGCGTGATGTGGAGATCGTCGTCGTTGATGGCGCAAGGCGTTTCGGAAATGGCCTGTTGCTGCCTGCCGGCCCATTGCGCGAACCTGTATCGCGTATGCACACAGTGGATGCGGTCGTGATCAACGGCGGACAGGCAAACGGAACGGAATTTGCCATGAGCCTGCAGGGTTCGCTTTTCTATAACTTGCTCAATCCCGCAATCGTTGTTTCTGCCAGCGAGTTCGCCGGACAGCATTTGCATGCCATCGCCGGCATCGGCCATCCGCGTCGATTTTTCACCCACCTCGAACATCTCGGACTGAATGCACAACAGCATGCCTTTCCCGATCACTATCGCTATTCTGCAACCGATATCGCTTTCAAAGATGCGGATGCGATACTCATGACCGAAAAAGATGCGGTAAAATGCGCGGCATTCGCCACCGAGAAATGCTGGGTGCTGCGTGTGGATGCACAAGTCAACACAGCTCTTACTCAATTAATCCTGAAAAAGGTCACGCCATAATGGACGCAAAACTTCTCGACATTCTGGTTTGCCCCCTGTGCAAATCCCCTCTTATATATCGCAAAGCGGAACAAGAACTGATCTGCAAAGCAGACAGACTGGCCTTCGCCATCAAAGATGACATTCCGGTGATGCTGGCAGACGAAGCACGCGAACTTACCCTGAAAGAGATTGAATCGCTTTGATGCCGATTTTCAAGGTCGTCATACCCGCCCGCTTCGCCTCCACGCGCTTGCCCGGCAAGCCTCTGCTGGATATCGGCGGCAAACCGATGGTGATACGCGTCGCCGAACAAGCCGCACAAAGCGGTGCGCAGCAGATCATCATCGCGACCGACCACCAGCCTATCATCGCTTCTGCGCAGGAGCACGGCTTTCAGGCCTGCATGACACGGGCAGATCATGCCAGCGGCACAGACCGCATTGCCGAGGTGGCAGCCCGACAAGGCTGGCCGGACGATACCATTGTGGTCAACGTGCAAGGCGATGAACCGCTGATACCGCCCGATCTCATTCGTGCCGTAGCGCAACATCTGCACGACCATAGCGATTGCACCATCTCCACCGCTTGTCATCCCATTCACGACGAAGCCTCCATGCGCAACCCGAACGTGGTCAAGGTGGTTCTGGATAAACACGCCAACGCGCTCTATTTCAGCCGTGCCCCCATTCCGTGGCCGCGGGATGCGTATGCCCAGCACCAACCCTTGCCTCAGACCGTCAATGTGCTGAGACATATCGGCATCTACGGCTATCGTGTCGGCTTCTTGCGCAATTTTGGTGAACTTAACCCTACTCAGATAGAGCAAATCGAGTCGCTGGAACAACTGCGTGCGTTGTATCATGGGTACAAGATTGGCGTAACCAAGACCGATCAAGCACCACCCAGCGGGGTGGACACCGAACATGATCTGGAAGTCGCACGGCGTCTGTTCACCCGATTACATAGCGGATTTAATTGAAAGGGAAAACATCAATGAAACTGATTCTGTTAGGTGCACCCGGCGCAGGCAAAGGAACCCAGGCGAGCTACATCAAGGAAAAATTCGGCATCCCCCAGATTTCCACCGGGGATATGCTGCGCGCGGCCATCAAAGCCGGTACACCGCTCGGCCTCGCTGCAAAGCAGGTGATGGATGCGGGTAACCTGATCTCCGACGACATCATCATCAATCTGGTAAAAGAGCGCATCAAGGAGGCGGATTGTGCCAAGGGGTTTCTGTTCGACGGCTTCCCGCGCACCATTCCGCAAGCACAGGCGATGAAAGATGCGGACATCCGCATAGACTATGTGGTGGAGATCGACGTGGCGGACGGCGAGATCGTCCAGCGCATGGGGGGACGCCGCGTGCATCCGGCATCCGGACGGACCTATCATGAAGTGTTCAATCCGCCCAAGGTGCCGGGCAAGGATGATGTCACCGGCGAAGATCTGGTGCAGCGCCCCGACGATGTGGAAGAAACCGTCATCAAGCGCCTCAACGTTTACCACGAACAGACACAGCCGTTGGTCGAGTATTACACCGCATGGAGTAAATCTGGCGATGCGAAAGCCCCAAAGGTGATACACATTGCCGGCGTAGGCAGCGTTGAGGGCATCCGCGACCAGGTGTTTCGCGCACTGGGTAAGTGACCATGGCAACCAAACCCGTCCTCACATTGGAAGACGCCAGGCGCATGGCCGCCGCCGCCGAATCGGAAGCCCGCGCCAACGAATGGAAAGTCGTCATCGCGGTGGTGGACGACGGCGGCCATCTGCTCTATCTGCAGCGCAGCCATGACACTCAGTTCGGGAGTGTGGAAACTGCCATCGCGAAAGCTCATGCCGCCATCGCTTTCCAGCGCCCAACCAAGGCATCGGAAGATGCCGTGTTAAGCGGGCGCCTCATCCATCTCGCCCTGCCCGGTGTGATTCCGGCCGAAGGCGGTGTACCGTTGGTACGCGACGGGGTCGTTATCGGCGGCCTCGGCATCAGCGGCGTGCGCTCCTTTCAGGACGGCCAGATCGCCCAAGCCGGGATGAACGCCCTATGACTTTGCATCGCCTTGGCGACCGCATCCCCGAACTGCGCGGCGACAGGCATTTCGTCGCCCCCAGTGCCGACGTCATCGGGACCGTGATCCTTGAAAATAACGTCAGCATCTGGTTTGGCGCAGTACTGCGCGGCGATAACGAACCCATCCACATTGGCGCGAACAGCAATATTCAGGACGGTTCCGTGCTGCACACCGACATAGGCTCACCACTGACTGTCGGGGAGAATGTCACCGTCGGGCACCAGGCCATGTTGCACGGCTGCAGCATCGGCGATGGTTCGCTGGTGGGCATCAAGGCCGTCATCCTCAATCACGCCGTCATTGGACAGAACTGCCTGATCGGTGCGAACGCACTCGTCACGGAAGGAAAAATCATCCCGGATAATTCGTTGGTAATCGGCTCGCCTGGAAAGGTACTGCGAACGCTAAACGAAACAGAAATCGCCGCGATGCATGCCAATGCCGCGCACTACGTGGAGAAGGCCGGGGATTTTGCAGTGAACTTGCACACCCTCAAATAAAAGAGGTCATCATCCGAAACCGGATGATGACCTCTTTCGAGAACGGCAAACTCAATTGGCCGGAGCGCGATAGTTTTCCTGCGTCATCAAGTCAATACCGCAAGGCAATGCCTCAATCCAGTTCAAGAACTCGTTCACCATCTTCTTGCCCTTAAAAGACCGCCCGTGTTGCGGTACGATGGCTTCAACGTCCATCTGGCGCACCATGTTGACCCAGAAGCGGCAGATCTTGTTGGAAATCATGTAGCGCTTGTGAAAACCTTCCATGTACTGGATATGCGATTTGAAATCTTCAACGGGTTTGTCCGCCTCCGTATGCCCCACCAGAGATGCTCCCATATCGCCCGAAAACAGTATCTTGCTGACCGGATCGTAGAACTGGAAATTGCCTTCCGAATGCATGAAGTGCGCCGGAATCGCCTTGATGATGGAGTTGCCCAAAGACAGATTCATGCCCTCGTCAGGAATACCGAGTACACGCCCGGAGGAGTTATCGCCGCTGCAGAAGTGCGGCACGAAACGCACCCACAATTTGGAGATCATCACTTTGCAATCGGAATGGATCATCCATTTATTGACCGAAGCAATGATGTCCGGATCCGCGTGTGAAGCCAGAATATACTTCAGCTTCTTCGGCGGGAAATAATTGTGCATTTCCATCAGCAGGCCATTGTAGGTCATGTTGCCACCGGGATCGATCAACGCGCCCTGTCCGTTATCGACGATCAGGAATTGATTGGCCTGGACCGCTTCCCCTTCCGAATCATCCACCAGATCGTCGAACATCAGGCATAGGTGTTTGCCGTTATTGAATAATTCGATGGTCATGCATTTCCCCCTTCAATGGTTTAGCTCGTTTTTTTAATTATATCTTTAATACTTGTATATGCATTCTGATTAGTTTTCATTTTACTTTAGTCTGAAGTCTCATACTACTTAAGTCTGATTCTATCCAACACTCTGTACGTAACAATACAGGTCGTAATTGGCGTAAGATAATCCCGGTATCAAAAAATTAGTTCATTTCACAATCTTTGACGGAGAGCAAAATATGGCGAAGAAGAACGTGTTCTATGCACAATCCGGCGGCGTCACTGCCGTCATCAATGCCTCAGCCTGCGGCGTGATCGAAACCGCAAGAAAACACAAAGACAAGATCGGCAAAGTCTATGCCGGACGCAACGGCATCATCGGCGCCCTCACCGAAGACCTGATCGATACCACCAAAGAATCCGCCAAAGCCATTGCTTCATTGCGCAGCACTCCTTCCGGCGCCTTCGGCTCCTGCCGCTTCAAACTCAAATCACTTGAACAGAACCAGCGCGAATATGCGCGCCTGATCGAGGTGTTCAAGGCACATAACATCGGCTACTTTTTCTACAACGGCGGCGGCGATTCCGCCGACACCTGCTACAAGGTCTCGCAGCTATCCGACAAAATGGGCTATCCGGTGCAGGCCATCCATGTACCGAAGACCGTGGACAATGACTTGCCGATCACGGACTGTTGTCCCGGTTTCGGCTCCGTTGCCAAATACATCGCTGTCTCCACGCTGGAAGCCAGCTTCGACGTGCGTTCCATGGCCAAAACCTCGACCAAGGTGTTCGTACTGGAAGTGATGGGACGCCATGCCGGCTGGATCGCCGCCGCGGGCGGCCTGGTTGAAGATCAAGGCATCCCCGTCGTCATCCTGTTCCCGGAGATCGAATTCGACCAGAAGAAATTCCTCGCCAAGGTAGACGCAATGGTCAAGAAACACGGTTATTGCAGTGTGGTGGTGTCGGAAGGCTGTCACTACCCCGACGGCAAATTCCTGGCCGAGCAAGGCACGCGGGATGCCTTCGGTCACGCACAACTTGGCGGTGCCGCCCCCGTGGTCGCCAACATGGTCAAAGAAGCGTTCGGTTACAAATTCCATTGGGCAGTCGCGGATTACCTGCAGCGCGCCGCGCGCCACATCGCGTCCAAGACCGATGTAGAGCAGGCCTATGCACTCGGCAAATCGGCCGTCGAGCTGGCACTCAAAGGCCAGAACGCCGTAATGCCTACCGTGGAACGTGTGTCAGACAAACCATACAAATGGAAAGTCGGTGTCGCACCGCTATCGAAAGTTGCCAACGTGGAGAAATTCATGCCGCGCAACTTCATCACACCGGATGGTTTCGGTATCACCGAAAAATGCCGTACTTATCTCACGCCGCTTATCAAAGGCGAGGATTACCCGCCATATAAAGACGGGTTGCCGCAATATGTACAGTTGAAGAATGTAGCTGTCGCAAAAAAACTGGAGGAATTCAAAATTTAATGTTGTTAACTTACCGCTCCACATGGGGCGGTTTTTACTTGAGGAGATAAATCATGGCAGGTGGCTTGGGTTTTGCACTGTTTTGTGCGATTGCAGCGATTCTGTACGGCATAATTTCAAGCAAGTGGATACTGGCCCAATCGACGGGTAGCGAGAAGATGAAGAGCATCGCTGCCGCCATTCAGGAAGGCGCGTCGGCGTACCTGAAACGTCAATACACCGCCATTGCCTGGGTCGGCGCTGCCTTGTTCGTCGTCATCTTCATCGCACTCGGCTGGCAGACTGCCATTGGCTTCGCCATCGGCGCTCTCCTCTCCGGCCTGACCGGTTTCATCGGCATGAACGTCTCGGTGCGCGCCAACGTGCGTACTGCAGAAGCGGCCAAGAGCGGGCTTAATGCAGCCCTGAACGTAGCCTTCAAAGGCGGCGCCATCACGGGCATGCTGGTGGTTGGCTTGGGCCTGCTCGGTGTGGCCGGTTATTTCCTGGTCCTCACCAGCATGGGGGATACCAGTGCTCAAGCGACACACGCGCTGGTGGGCTTTGGTTTCGGCGGCTCGTTGATCTCCATCTTCGCCCGTCTCGGCGGCGGCATCTTCACCAAAGGTGCGGATGTCGGCGCTGACCTGGTCGGCAAAGTCGAGGCAGGCATCCCGGAGGACGACCCGCGCAACCCGGCGGTGATCGCCGACAACGTGGGCGACAACGTGGGTGACTGTGCCGGCATGGCCGCCGACCTGTTCGAAACCTACGCTGTGACCATCATCGCCACCATGCTGCTGGGCGGCTTGCTAATGGCCAATTCACCCAATGCAGTCATTTATCCGCTCGTGATGGGCGGCTTCTCGATCATCGCATCCATCGTCGGCACGTTCTTTGTCACCGCACGCGAAGGCGGCAAGATCATGAACGCTCTGTATCGCGGCCTGGCTGTCTCGGCGGTGCTGGCACTCGTCGCCTTCTACCCGATAACCAAATGGCTGATGGCAGACAACGGCATGTATAGCGTCAACGCATTGTATGGATCATCCATCATCGGCCTGATCCTCACTGCAGCTCTGGTGTGGATCACCGAGTACTACACCGCCACCGAGTTCAGTCCGGTACGCCACATTGCCCAAGCCTCCACAACAGGTCACGGCACCAACGTGATCGCCGGTCTGGGTGTGTCCATGCGTTCCACTGCAGCACCGGTACTGGTCGTGTGTCTGGCGATTTACTGCGCCTTTGCGTTGGCTGGACTGTACGGAATTGCCATTGCCGCGACCTCGATGCTTTCCATGGCCGGTATCATCGTGGCGCTCGACGCTTATGGACCGATCACGGACAACGCTGGCGGCATCGCCGAAATGGCAGGATTGCCAGAGTCCGTGCGCAACATCACTGACCCGCTCGATGCCGTGGGCAATACCACCAAGGCCGTGACCAAGGGCTACGCCATCGGCTCCGCCGGCCTTGCTGCACTGGTGCTGTTCGCCGACTACACCCATGCTCTTTCTGCAAATCACCCTGGGTTGACCTTCGATCTGTCCAACCACATGGTCATCATCGGCCTGTTCATCGGCGGCATGGTGCCGTACCTGTTTGCTGCAATGGGTATGGAAGCGGTCGGACGCGCCGCGGGTAGCGTGGTGGTAGAAGTACGCCGCCAATTCAAGGAAATCCCCGGCATCATGGAAGGTACGGGCAAACCGGAATACGGCACTTGCGTGGACATGCTGACCAAAGCCGCAATCAAGGAAATGATCATTCCCTCGTTGCTGCCTGTTGCCGTGCCCGTGATCGTCGGTTTGACCCTTGGTGCGCAAGCACTCGGTGGCGTGCTGGTCGGCACGATCGTGACCGGCATCTTTGTCGCTATCTCCATGACCACCGGCGGTGGAGCGTGGGACAACGCGAAGAAATACATTGAGGAAGGCAACTTCGGCGGCAAGGGTTCGGAAGCGCACAAAGCCGCCGTAACCGGCGACACCGTCGGCGATCCCTACAAGGATACAGCCGGCCCTGCAGTGAATCCGCTGATCAAGATCATCAACATCGTCGCGCTGATGATCGTGCCGTTGCTGTAAAAGCTATTCTCGTTAATATATAAGTGCTACAAGAGGCCGACTAACTGTCGGCCTTCTTTTTTGTCAACGTTTGCCGAAAACCGCCGGTATTAATTCCATCACTCCGAGTGAGGTTGATAATAAAGGATGCTTCCGTATCCAATTCGTCAGTGTTTCTCAAAATTGCACTTTATTTCTCAAATCGGCTTACTATATATCTCATATCCCGCAAGACTATGTAAACAACAAAGATTGAATGCATGGCTGGGCTTTGGGGATTGGCTATTAAGAGCGGGTTAAACGGTTGTGCAGTTGCAAAGAACAGGAGTTGATTGTTCAGACGCCATTCAAAACTCCATTGCTCAAGTCTGGATGCCCAAGCGCGCGCGTCTGATAAGTCAGTCCGATAAGCTATAAAGCGACGTCGGACTTGGCAAGATAAAAACGATGAAATACACCTTGTTTGGTTCGCAGTAAAGAACAATGGACTGGCCGGGGTGCTCTTTGTGACGGACGGAGGAAAACATGAAAACGATCAAACAAATACTGGCTGAAAAAACGAGGCCCCTCTCCACCGTAGCGCCGGGAGATACGGTTCAAAGTGCAATGGAGTTGATGCGCGAACGCGACATCGGGGCTGTCATGGTAGTCAATAGCAAAAAACTGGTCGGTATTTTTACCGAACGCGACTGCCTGCAGAAGGTTTCTTCGCTGGGCCTCAACGCGCGTGAACTGCTGGTGCATGAGGTGATGACCGAGAAAGTACGTTTCGTGAAACCTGATATGGAAGTATCGCAATGTCTGGCGCTGATGACGGAGCGTTTTTTCCGCCACCTCCCGGTACTTGATGAACAACAGAATATTCTTGGCATCGTCTCTATCGGCGATTTGGTCAAGGTAAAGATATCCGAGCAAAGTTTTATAATCGAGCAACTGGAGCATTACATCAACTCCTGAACTTTGATCGGGCTTCGTGTTGTCGCAAAGGCAGGCAGGTCTATAGCCTTTACATGAAGCATTTATGTAATCTCAGTCTAGCAGGTGACATGCATTGCCTTGCCGGTTAATTGGTTGGGTTTTATCTGCTTGGCTGCCAACTTGAGTGCAAATTTGCACCGTCGATTTTCATTTCCTGAATTATTTCCTTGAACCCACATTTCCCATAGAGCAATTTTCTACTGGGAGCCATTAGCGAACAAACAATTGCTCCGCTTGTGCACTAGCGCACAGAGCATATTGCAGAGACAGGTGATGATGCGTTTGGCGGCAAGGTTATTCGAGGTCAGTTTTCTCGCCCAAGTCGACCGGCCACCTCGATTGCCGGCACAGGCCGCAATTCTCAATCAACCAAAATGGAGTCCAACATGAATTGGGATCGTATCGAAGGGAATTGGAAACAATTCAAGGGCAGCATCAAACAAAAGTGGGGAATGCTTACCGATGATCAACTTGAAATCGCCGCCGGCAAATGTGTGAGTCTGTCCGGAAGAATCCAGGAATCAAATGGAATTTTCAGGGATGGATCGGAAAAGCAGCTTGCCGCAAGGCAGGTGAGCCAGAAATAGAACGCTCCATCGCTGACACGCGATCAGACCGCCGTAACCGCCAAATCATTTGATTAATAAAATCAGGGAAACAAATGAACACAACATACATCAACGCAATCCTGGCTATAACCGCACTCTCATTCAGTGCCGGTGCGATGGCAGAAAATATGTCGCATAGTGAATACAAAGCCAACGAGAAAATAATTCAAGCCAATTACAAATCCGCCAAAAAAAGCTGTGATGCCTTCGCCCACAACGCCAAGGATATTTGCATGGCTGAAGCCAAACGTACGGAAAAGGTCGCCAAGGCCGAGCTTAAGGCAAGCTACAAGCCTTCAAACAAGGCAAGCTACAAAGTGAGTGTCACCAAGGCAAAAACCGATTATGCCGTTGCCAAAGAAAAGTGCGATGACAGTGCGGGCAACGTCAAGGACGTTTGTGAACAAGAAGCAAAAGCGGCCCTGGTCGGCGCGGAATCGGATGCAAAGGCCCGGTTGAAAGCATCAGAAGCCAACGCCACCGCCAGGCAAGAATCCGCAGAGGCGCACATGAAGGCGAAAGAAACAGGCAAGGAAGCACGTCACGAAGCAACCGATGAAAAGCGCGAGGCAGATCTTTCGGTAGCGGAAGAAAAATGTAATGCCCTGGCGGGTGACACCAAGGAAGCTTGTGTAAAAGAAGCAAAGATACACTACGGCAAGTAAGCCGCCAGTCAGGGTTTGCCCAGAGCCGGAAGTTAAATACGGAGGTATTTAAAATGAACGCAATTCAAAAAACTGTTATGACTACTGCAACATCAATTGTGTTGTTCGGTTATCTGTGGCGCACCCTGGCAGGAGCAGGTGTTGGCGCAGTGGCCGGAGTCGATACGATCGTCGGTGTGGTGGGTGGTGCCGTAATGGGTGGCTTTGTTGGCTACGAGATATGCAAAGAACACCTGAGTTCTGCGCTTGAGGAAGAATCTATATCAGCCAAGTAAGTCGGCGCAGATGTTTTCGGACAAACTCATAAAATTGAAAGGGCAATAATATGCTTTATACCATTGCCGTTGTAATGCTCATTTTGTGGCTGCTGGGCTTGATCACGTCTTATACCATGGGTGGCTTCATTCATATTCTGTTGGTGATTGCCATTGTGATCCTCTTGCTAAGGGTTATCAGGGGTTGAGCCAATCAACGATCCGGCTGCCCGCATTGCATGCTGCAATGCGGTGGCGGTGAATTTGCAACCTTCGTTTTCATGATTTCAGGCACACTTGGGCATCATGGCACCGTCAGATGGGAACACCCTGCGATAAATTGAAAGTCCCCTTTTCTACAGCAAGCGGGATGGCTCGCTCTGTCCCTACTCCAACAACCCGAGTACTTCCAATTCAAATCTTTGCAGAATCTCACTCGCCTGTACTGGAGATTTTTTTGTGAATGATTTTAACCATTTGACACCTCCGTTCACATTGTTTACCTTGAAATGTGTACGGCGGATTAGCTCAGTCCCCTAAGGCGTTATCACTCCCGTTGCTGAAAGCAAATAACTGTAACGGAACGTTGTTTTATTGTGTCGGTCTTAGCTTATGTCATGCGTGTAACGGTTGCATGTCAATTTGGAGGTATCACCATGAAAAAAATATTAATTTTTACATTCCTTGCGATTCTATCGACCACTATGGCTTACGCCGAAGATGGGCATGGTGGTGGCTGGGGAGGTGGTGGTGGAGAAAGGGGCGGCGGTTGGGGCCGAGACGGTGGTGGTGAAAGAGGTGGTAATTGGGGCCGTGAAGGTGGCGGTGAAAGAGGTGGTAATTGGGGCCGTGAAGGTGGCGATGGATGGGGGCGAGGTGGTGGCTATGGTTGGCAAGGTGGTGGTTATGGCTGGGTTGCTCCCTTAGTTATTGGCGGAGTGATTGGTTATAGCTTGGCATCACCGGATTTGAACAACGCTCAACCCGTTCCGGTTTATACACAACCAGCTCCCGTGTCTGGTGGAGCAGTCCCGCCGGGCCAGTTTTATTACTTCTGTCCTGCTGCGAATGCTTATTACCCGAACGTCCCTTCTTGCCCAAACGGATGGCAACTTGTACCGGCTACTCCGCCTCAATAAAGTGCATTGGCTCGTTCTTCATCTGACACAAACCGTCAGCTTGTCACGATCGCATATGCCGACTCATTTTGATGCAATTTTAAATTAAATTGCATCATTTCTGACGGTCGTGTAGAACTAAATAATCCGTTGGGAATTAACCTCGTCGCCCCTCAGGCAAATGTAAAAAGGCCTGCATCACTGCAGGCCTTGTGTGAACTTTCGGCGTTAGGGAGCCATTTCATTTCCGGCATTAAGGAGCCAGTAGATTGTCGGCATAAAGGCGCCACTTTATTTCCGGCGTAATGGCGCCACAGGATTTCCGGCGTTAAGGCGCCACTTTGAACCCTGATCAGGGGCTCGAACTTTCATTAAGCAACTAGACTTCCGGCATTTTGCCGGGAGAGGTTGTGACTAAACGGAGGTTCGAGATGTATCAGTACCGAAATGTTTTGGTGCGCATGCGCCAAGGCGATTCTGATCGGGATATTGCCCGGTCCAAAACGATGGGACGCAAAAAACTCGCACAGGTTCGCGAGATCGCCAGCGAACGTGGCTGGCTTGCCCCCGAGTTTCCTTTGCCCGATGACGGAGTGCTGTCCACGCTGTTTGAGCGCAGGGAGGCATTGCCTGTCAGCTGTATTTCAACGCTGGAACCCTGGCGTGATCAGATCACCAAGTGGCATGCGGCCGGTATTCAGGGCACCACCATCCACGCCACGCTGGTGCGCAATCACGGTTTTACCGGCAGTTATTCCTCGATGTATCGCTTTCTGGGGCAACTCGTTTCCCTGCAGCAGCCGGATGTTCCGCTACGCCTGACGTTCAAGCCTGGCGAAGCGGTTCAGGTTGATTTCGGTGCTGGTCCGCTCATCACCGATGTGTACACCGGCGAGATCTTCAAGACCTGGTTCTTCGTGATGACCTTGTGCTGGTCGCGTCACCAGTATGCCGAGTTTGTCCGCGACCAGACCGTGGCGACATGGCTGGGCTGCCATCGGCGTGCGTTTGAGTCGTTCTCGGGCGTACCCTCACGCGTCATCATCGACAATGCCAAGTGCGCCATCACCAAAGCCTGCGTCTATGAGCCGGATGTGCAACGGGCGTATGCCGAATGTGCGGAAGGATATGCGTTCAAAATCGATCCTTGTCCTCCACGGGATCCACAAAAAAAAGGAATCGTTGAGGCAGGCGTCAAATATATCAAGGGCAGTTTCCTGCCGCTGCGCGAATTCCGCGATCTGGATGACGCCAACCGCCAGTTGCAGGCGTGGGTGATGAACGAGGCGGGCAACCGCATTCACGGCACGACCCGCGAAGCCCCTCTCAAACGCTTCGCCGAGGTGGAGAAAAGCCTGCTCAATGCTTTGCCCAGCGTTCCACCTGAGTTGGCCAGCTGGGCCAAGGTCAAAGTCCACCGTGACGCGCACGTCCAATACGAGACCAACCACTATTCGGTGCCGTTCCGGCTGATCGGATGCGACCTGTGGTTGAAGGCGACCGGCACCATGGTGACGCTGTACCGCGAACACGAAGCGGTTGCCAGCCATGTGCGACTGACGGGGAAAGGGCTGCGCGACACCGTGACCGACCATATGCCGCCCGAAGCGCAGGCGTGGCAAATGCAGGACACACAGTGGTGTTTGAAATCGGCCTTG
This sequence comes from Sideroxydans sp. CL21, assembly GCF_902459525.1. Classification (NCBI taxonomy): domain Bacteria; kingdom Pseudomonadati; phylum Pseudomonadota; class Betaproteobacteria; order Nitrosomonadales; family Gallionellaceae; genus Sideroxydans; species Sideroxydans sp. CL21. Next base: position 1,388,740 of record NZ_LR699166.1, on the reverse strand, counting down.
CAGATTGGTCCGGCCTGCCATGCCATGGTGCATGCCATGTTCGGCGACCATGTCTTGATCAAGATGCGTGCTGTACAGGGCGTGCTGCGGCTCAAACAGAAATACGGCGCAGCCAGATTGGAAGCGGCCTGCCAGCGCGCCAACCATTACGGCACGCCGGGCTACAAGGTGGTCAAGATCATTCTTGAGAAGGGACTGGATCAGCTCGCGCCGCTGGCAGCCTTCGACGCACTGGCCACCACATACACCCAAGGCGGCCGATTCTGCCGCGATACCCAAACCATTCTTCAATGAGGACTACCATCATGCATCCAATTCCCGAACTGACACCCCTGCTCAAACAACTGCGCCTGTCCGGCATTCTGGACTCACTCGAGGCCCGCAACCGCGAAGCCATCGACCGCAAGCTGGCCTACACCGATTTCCTCAGCTTGCTGATTCATGACGAAGTCGCCCGGCGGGAGCAAAAGAAACTGGATATGCGACTACGACGTGCAAGCTTCCGTAACCAAAAAACACTGGAAGGATTCGATTTCGACCGACTTCCCAATCTGAACCGCTCGGCAGTCCATGATCTGGCGACTTGCCGTTTCATTGAAGAGAAAGTCGCCGTATTGATTGTGGGTCCGTGCGGCACCGGCAAAAGTCACCTGGCGCAGTCGCTGGGTCATGCGGCTGCACGCCAGGGCTATGACGTGCTGTTCATCACGCAAACCCAGCTCCTGAGCAGCTTGCGCGCAGCTCAGGCGACTGGCAATTATGCGCGGCGATTTAAATCCCTGGTCAAAGTGCCCCTGCTGATCATTGACGATTTCGGACTCAAACCCTTGCGTTCGCCTGAAGATGAAGACTTCCATGACTTGATCGCCGAACGCTACGAGCGTGCCGCCACCATTCTGACCAGCAATCTCGACTTTGATGAATGGGGTGAAGCATTCGCCGCAAATAAAATGATCGGCGCAGCGACGCTGGACCGATTGCGCCACGGTGCGTATCGCGTGGTGCTGGATGGAGAGAGTTACCGCGACCCGAAGCCAATGCCGGAAAGGTCAAAAACGCCGACAGGGAAAGGAGGCAAACCTACTCAAGCCTGAAACAGCTACACCAGCAGCAAAACAGAGTGAAAATGCGATTGCAAAAACAGCTCATTTCACGCATTCTTTACCCCCAGTTTGAGCCCCTGATTTGGCACTTCAAAGTGGCGCCATTACGGCGGAAATCAGTGGCGCCTTAATGCCGAAAAGTGACACCTTGTCACCGTTGCCGTCGCTTCGACCAAACGGTTATGAGATGTCGGCCAGAAAACTATCATTTTTTTCAATAAGTTACTTGCAACGCTTGCCACTTCATAAAACAGTCTCAACATACCCCATACAAATCATATCCAATGATGTCATGGCACAAATATGGCACATGACCGATTGATTTCGGTCTTACTTTGGACATCGGTGTTATTAATTGCTAAGGAAAATTTCGGCCAGAAGCAGTAATTCGAGGAAGGTCTTTGTTTTGCTGATAACAGGTTGCCGAAAAGTTAGTGTGACCTGAAAGCGGACGGTCATAAAGGGCAGAAAGTAACCCGAACCGGTCAAACGATCTAAAAGATGCAATGTCCGCTACAGCGAAATTTGAGTACTATTTCTTCAATTGATTTTTAAAACCCACCAAATAAATACCTTGTCCTGAAATATTAGTTTTTCGGTTTAGCAAAGTTTCTCTAAACTCCATCCAATATGACCAAATCATGACGTAAATAAGCTTTAACGTATTCAATTGATTTGATTTTTGATATGCCTCATTTAGATAACTTGAGTAATAACCAATTTGTGACTCACAAGTGTAAGTTTCAATTTTATTGACCTCAAAATCTGCATCTTTTATTAAATTCTCTAACGATTTGGTTGAATAAAGATATAAGTGTCTTGGGGGCTCCCATCCTCTCCAATATTCACCAAACATTTTTGCTCCTAAGCTCTCAACGTTCGGAGTAGTTATGACTATTCTCCCCCCGGGATTTAATAATTGATAACACTTCTTAAGAACAGCTAACGGGTCTATCAAATGCTCAACGGTTTGATTCAATGTTATGACATCAAACTGTTTCTCAATTTCGATATTTGTCACGTCTCCAGTGTAAACATTTATTTGGTATTTTTCTAATATCCTCTCAGCAACTTTTGGATCAATATCAACACCTGTTACGTCCCATCCTCTTTTTTTCATTCGAAATAGAAATCTCCCGCCACCAACTCCCAGTTCCAAAAGAGAGCCAGGCTTATCATTTTGTAAACCCATTAACTTCATTTGAGTAGCCTGAGATTTGACTCCAAGAATAATCTCGTGCGGCGTTGATATTATTGACAGCAATCTTTTAGTAAAGCTCAAGGATATTTTTTGAATTAAAGATCTTCTTTCTTTGGTATGGGTGTGGTAATTACCATATGCTTTAAATAATTCGCTATCAATGGGACGTGGAGATAACCAAATTGATGAACAATCCTTGTTCTTGCAAATTTTGTAATTCCATCCCTCTTTAATTTGATGATCTGGATCATGTATGTTTTTTCGAAATTCCACCCCCTCAGATCCGCACAAATTGCATTGATTAACGTCCTTAGTCACTATATTTATTGCATTCATTGTGTGGTGGCTTTCTATTATGAGGCTGGTGTCTGATTTTCTTCGTTTGGAACTGCTGAATAGTAAAATTTCCGATTCGGAACTATACATTCAAAACATCAGTCACAATCGATGCAACAGTAGGTAGAGTTCACACCACTGTCGAGATACCGTTGATTTGAGTATTGCCCGCAACTGTCGTAAAATTCGCAGTCGAGGGTTTAGTTCAATGTTGGAATAGCTGCTTCCCAAGCTTGCGATGTACCTCACCACTTTCAGTAGGTAGTAAGAAATCTCTATAACGGACATTGCGCTACATCGGCCAAGTGAGCACTCTTGGCCGGTAGTACAAATTCATTTTCCATAATTCGCAATATCTTAAGTTTCAGTTTTTCTTTTTTGCGCTTTTAGTTGAGCAAATCTTTCACGCCATTCCTTCAAGTCTTCCTCTTCCTTTTCAAGCTGAATTGCTAACGCCTCCAAAGGGATAATCTTCTGATTTTCGAGCCTTCGTTCAAGCCTCCCCCCCATACGCGAATACAGTTGCTCAGCTTGTTTTTTGGTTAATTTCTGAGCTTTTAACAAATATTCTTCGCTTGCAATTTTCTTTTTCATGTGTGGCCACTATCAACAATTCATTGGACACGATTTTACATCGTCATGAAGTAATAGCTGTTCATAAAATTGTTACAGAATTACTACTTGAGTCAACATTCACACAGAGCTAATTAACAATGATGGATTTTTGTGGGCGTTGCCAATGTAAACATTATGATCGGCTAATACTGTGTATCTAATACTGTGTATACGGTATTGACCGTGGCGAATTGGAGGATTTTCTACGCCATTTCTACGCCATAAAGTGACGTAGATTTTGATGCTTTTTACAATGCCACCACTACTTGTCATCACTTTGTCATCTTCCTGCTTAATACTATGAGATGGGTAAATATTTGAGCAGGGGGAAGACGTCATGGTTATTCATGTTGATGCGATACAAGATCTTAGTCCTCATGATTTCATGGAAATTAAAGAGGAACATATCCAATTAAATGAATCTCTAAGTTTACTTTGCACTACCTGCCACAATATTGGCAATGAACTCGATTGCCAAAGTTGCAGCCGTGAAAAATTGGCGACGTGCCAAGGACGTTTGGTTTCATTTTTTTACAACGTCATTAACTTTTCCGCTACTCATTTTAAGCATGAAGAATCCATCATGCTGAGGCAGCCTGGCGTTACGAAAGATGATGAAGACTTTTGCCGTCATCAGCAAGCACACATCGATATGCTCAACGCGCTGAATGAGATAATTAGCGAGTGTGACGTACTAGATGCAAGGGGTAAGACTGCTGAAGCCTATCGCAATCTTTGTAACAAGATGTCAGAACAATTCAAAGAGCATGACCGTGTGTTTGATTGCATATATTTAAAGGCAAGACAATCTGAAGCATCTATTCAAGAACCCATTTCACAATTCATATCACCTGCTGCCAAGATGTGGGCAGCGATTTGAAACAGTAGATCTAAGGTTTATATTTGCCAATTTTCGTCGTTACTGCACCGTCATATTTGCTATGTACTGCTGTGGTGTCCATATCAACGAGGAATTGCGGGTTTTCTACCTGTAGTTCGTCGCCCTCCAAACGGCAATCCACCTTGATAAGATGTTTTCCCGTTCTTTCCAGCGGAAGTGTCTCATTTTTTGATATGAGCAAGGTTCCGCTGAATGCGGTATTGGGCGACCTCCGCTTCCATGATCTCAGACACACTTGGGCCTCATGGCATCGTCAAATGGGAACATCCTGCGACGAGTTGCAAGAGTTGGGAGGTTGGAAAAGCCGCGGTATGGTCGACCGTTATGCCAAGTTTGCAACGGAACATTTGGCAGCAGCGGCAAGCCGCATTGAGTCAGATCGGGGCGGGAACGTGGTCACGTTGTCACGTTTTAGTCACGCTGAAAACAAAGCGGCTTAAGGAGTCAACCTTAAGCCACTGATTCTTTGGTGGGTCGTGCGGGGATCGAACCTGCGACAAACGGATTAAGAGCGTAAAGCGTCCGTAAAAACATCCAAAAAAGCATCCAAAATACACAGAGATACAAACTTTAACCCTTTGATTTTATTTGACCCTTTTAAAAGCGCCATATTCACAGGAGTTCATCGGTGCATCAAATTTCACCGACTTTGCGAATAAAAAAGCGTTGCTTGCAGTCGTTATACGACGAGTATTTCTCAGATAGATTTTGGCGTGCGAGCAATTCAATTTGAAACTGAATTGCCTGAAAGCGGACGGTCATAAAGGGCAGAAAGTAACCATAAGAGACATAGCGACTTTCCAAAACTGGACATTCAGAATGAGTCAACAAAGCTTCGGTGATTCAGATTGGGTCCTGTCTTCTTTCACCCGTACATTGCATTTAGCTCTCGAACAAGCAGTCCAAAACTCGCGCTCACCATGTTTTTGGTGAAAGGAGTGTAGACCACCCCTTGGATGTTACTCGGGATGTTTACACCTTCCTCGTGCAGAAGCACGATTCGATTCAACCCGTATTTTCCTTGGAAGAATCCAATCTCATGGATGACATTCTCTCGTGCTCTTGCTTGACCAGCTGTGTCGAGGTCATCGCCCGTCATCACGATAACAGCACTGTCGCACTTCTCGGACGATTCTAACAACTTTGCGAGAATGGTTCTGCCTTGGTTCGCTTCCTGAGCAAGCTCAAGTGTGTCTAGTTTAATATCCTTCTCAATGTAAGCCTGTACTTCTCGCCAATCGGGAGCGTGTCCGTGACTGATGAAAACTCGCCGCATTGCTATAGCGTGTTGCTCAGGCATAGCCAACTCACTGTGAGCTCGAATTTCAAATATCTGATCGATGTCTCGGGTAAGTCGCTGCAACTGGTTTCGCCCGAACCAGAAATCGGCTTCTACATCGGGACTGGTGGCAGCCATCTCAATTTGTGGCGCGGTCATGAACGTGGGAATATCTGCATAAAGATTGGGAAGCTCTTCGCGTAGGACGTCCAACTCCTTTAACGCGCTCGTAAAGTAGTGAGCCACCTGGTCTGGCCTGAATTGATCATAAGGCCTAGATGTGCGAGTGCGTATCTCATCTAGCAAGGCTTGTATTGCTTTGCGGATACCTGCGAGTTTGGCCATTGCTGTACTAACACGCCCCATTTGCCGATTCCTTTATCGTTGGTATGACGCAAATTCTACAGGCAATTACTTTTCACAAGGTTAAATGAGCAATTATGGCCAGCTCAGATTTATGCAGTTTCACTTGGCTGGATTGTCAGAGCCACGATTTAAGCAAGGACTGAACGCAGGAAAAGTAGGTTGAAAATGCTAGCACCGCAAACATTGGTGGAAAAACATAATCGGTAACTAGTCTGGTGCGTACTACGATATATATGCTGGCTCTGATGAATGGCAAGATCAATTCTACATCCGATACATGCAACTCATTTTCGTCAATTACTCCATCAACTTTCATATCGTCTTTATGCTCGAAGGATGCTGCCGCAGTATTCGGTGGCATTGCCGAATGAAACATGGTTACGTCATTAACTTTAATATCCTTCGAACGCGAAAAGTGTTGAGCTAACTTAGAATCTTTTCTCAAGAACTCTCGTTTCAATAAGTATGGCCCTAAGTAGTGTTCGGCCCGCCTGTGAAAACGTTCCTTGAATCCTTTGTTTTCAATTTCATGTGTATATTGAAAATATCGCCATAAGAAGTATCCAAGTACGATGCCGAATATTTTTGGCATGGCGGTTGGATTTGCGATGTCGAGCATGTTTCCAAGAATATTAACTTTCGCCAGTTTAGCTCCTGTTGTGTTTATAAAGATAACCACGGATGCCATCAATATTACATTTCGGCGTTGGCGTTGAAAAAGCTGTTCAGGCATGGCTATATATCTGCTAACGAAGTAATAGTAAAAGTAGATTCACAAACATCATGTGTCGTGAGCTAAATATAACATCAAGATTGAATGGCCGATCTTGGCAGCCGATAGGGGGCATCATACCCAGTAACTAGACTGCCCGAAAGGAGACATTCGCCGAAAACATATCGCAAATCCTCGCATCGGATTTTTACGTTGTATAAACCAAAATCTGGCCCTGTATCAATTATTGTAGAACTTTAGATACAGCAGAAACTGAATCGCATCTATCGCACTGTTACTGCGGTTTAGTGCGACTGCGACAAACGGATTTATGAACCGTTGGTGAGTGCGGTAGTAACATCGGTAACATCCGGATGCCAGTTTGATTTGAGATATATCAGAAGAAGCGCAGTTGAGTCGTATAAACCGCGTCAACGCTGTGTTAATGTGTGAGTCTCGTAAAATATGAAATAGTCAAGTGTATCAAAAACTGTATAACGATAAAAAAAGGAGTCAGCCATTTCTGACTAACTCCTTGTATTTACTGGTGGGTCGTGCGGGGATCGAACCTGCGACAAACGGATTAAGAGTCCGCTGCTCTACCAGCTGAGCTAACGACCCGGAAGAGGCGCGCATTTTATGCGAGCAGCCGAAATTGTCAAGGTTATTGTGCCTGGCATCACCCGATAGAACGGTGCCGCAATGCCCATTCGACATGTTCGCGCACCAGGCTGGACGGGTGTTGTGTGCGAGTCTGCAAGGCTGCATGCACCTCTGGAGTATTGGGTGCATTGCCTAGCGCCACGGCGATATTGCGCAGCCATTGTTCATAACCGATGCGATGAATGGCGCTGCCTGCCAGCCTGAGATGAAAAGTCGCCTCGTCCCAAGCAAACAATTCGGCGAGAGATGCATCATCCAGGCCGTTCCTCACTGCAAAATCAGGCTCTACCGTCTTTTGTGCAAAGCGGTTCCACGGGCAAACCAGTTGGCAGTCGTCGCAGCCGTAGATGCGGTTGCCTATTAGCGGGCGCATTTCGACAGGGATGCTGTCCTTGAGTTCGATGGTGAGGTAGGAGATGCAGCGTCGCGCATCAAGCTGGTAAGGCGCGGTGATGGCTTGTGTGGGGCAGACGGCTATACAGGCATTGCAGGTTCCGCAATGGTTGTCTTGCGGCACATCCACCGGCAGCGGAAGGTCGATGTAGATCTCGCCCAGAAAGAACCATGAACCCTGCTCGCGCGACAGCAACAGCGTGTGCTTGCCGCGCCATCCCAGATTCGCTTTTTGCGCCAGCTCCACTTCCAGCACCGGGGCGCTGTCGGTGAACACCCGGCATTGGCATTCGATCTCGTCGCGTATCTGCTGTGCCAGCTTCTCCAGGCGATTGCGCAAGACCTTGTGGTAATCGCGTCCCAATGCGTAGCGCGAAATAAAGGCGCGGCTGCCGTCCGCCAGCACTTCGTGCGAGTCTTTGGCCTGTTGCGGGTAGTAGTCCATGCGTACCGAGATGACACGCAAGGTACCGGGCACCAGTTCCGCCGGACGCGCGCGTTTGGCGCCATGTTTTGCCATATAATCCATCGCGCCGTGATGGCCATCCGCCAGCCATTGCAGCAGATGCGCTTCGGCTGCGTCGAGGCGCGTGTCGCTGATGCCCACTGCCTGGAATCCCAATGCTTTGCCCCACGCCTTGATGCGCGCGGCGAGTGCGTTGTAATCCGTTTGAGGAACCCCATTTTGCATGAACCGAATCATAGCCGAATAAACCTGCCCGATGAGGCCGCCACGGCGGCCTTTGCGGCACTTCTCGCGCACGCATTGCAACCGGGTCTGGTGATCTATCTGCGCGGTAACCTGGGGGCGGGCAAGACAACGCTGGTCAGGGCGCTGCTACAGGCGCTGGGCTACACAGGACGCGTAAAAAGCCCCACTTACACCCTGATTGAGCATTACGAAGTAGCTGGGTTACACTTGCGCCACTTCGATCTGTATCGCTTCCGCGATGCCGAAGAGTGGGAGGGTTCCGGATTTCGTGATGATTTCGACGGACGCAACATTTGTCTTGTGGAGTGGCCGGAACAAGCCGCGGGGCTACTGCCCCCTGCAGATGTCAGCCTCACTTTCGAGATACTTCAAGATGGACGCGATGTCTTGCTCCATGCCTACTCCGACGCAGGACAAAAATGTTTGAACGCGCTTTAAGACTCGCCGCTTTGTTGTGTCTGTTGTGGCTGCCCTCCGCCTTTGCCGAAATCGCAGTCACTTCGGCACGTATCTGGCCCGCGCAGGATTACACGCGCCTCACACTCGAATCAAAGCAACCCATACGCTACAACCTGTTCAGCCTCAAAAACCCAGAGCGGCTGGTGATCGACCTGGAAGATGTCGAGATCAATGCCTCGTTGAACGACCTTGCCGGCAAGATCGGCAGTGATGATCCCTATATCAAAAGCGTGCGTATCGGCCGTTTCAAGCCAGGCACGGTGCGACTGGTGCTCGACCTCAAGGCGCAGGTCAAACCGCAGTTGTTCAGCCTGATGCCCGTTGCCGAATACGGCCATCGGCTGGTGCTGGACGTGTATCCGCTGGTACCCGTCGATCCGCTGATGGCGCTCGCACAGCAAGGAGAGACCAAGCTCACGGCAAGTGAACCGACAGCCGCCAGCACAGTTGCAGAAACGCCGGCCAAACCGGTTGTCGAGCAAGCTTCCGAGCCAATCGCCAAACCCGCCCCCTTGGCACAGACCGAATTCAGCAACCGCGTGTTGCTTATCGCCGTGGATGCCGGACACGGCGGCGAAGATCCCGGGGCACGCGGTCGGCGCGGCACGCACGAAAAGGATGTGACCCTCGCCATCGCGCGCAGGTTGAAAGCCCAGATCGATGACACACCGGGCATGCGCGCCATCCTGATCCGGGACGGCGATTACTTCATCCCGCTGGGTGGGCGCGTGGAAAAGGCACGCAAGGCGCATGCCGACCTGTTCGTCTCCATACACGCAGATGCCTTCGTCAAATCGACGGCGCGCGGCTCGTCGGTATTTGCACTATCCGAACACGGCGCAACCAGTGCCAGTGCGCGTTGGCTGGCAAAGAAAGAAAACGAAGCCGACCTGATCGGCGGTGTGAACCTCGCGGCAAAAGACCCCTACCTTGCACGCACCCTGCTCGATTTGTCGCAAACCGCCACCATCAACGACAGCCTGAAGCTCGCCAATCATGTGCTCAGGGAAATAGGCAGCATCAACACCCTGCATCGCGGCCATGTCGAACAGGCGGGATTTGCCGTATTGAAATCTCCCGATACGCCTTCGATACTGGTGGAGACCGCCTTCATCAGCAATCCAACCGAAGAACAACGCCTGAACGATGATGCCTACCAGGAAAAAATCGCGCACGCCATTCTGGGTGGAGTGAAACGCTATTTTTCGCAGAACCCCGCACTTTCCAAGCCTCAAGTTGCACAAAAAGATTGAATTTTACTTCCGGCAATTTGTATATCCGGGAGTCCGCATGTTTCGAGAATGGTTTTTTGCGATATGAATCGGGACAGATTTGGCAGAAGCGACAAGACTAGAGTTGTCCGCCTGGTTGAAGCTTGAAAGGCGTGACTACTAGATCGATATTTTTTTGCGGAATGCGGCTCTAACTTCCGGATTATCAATATGGAGTGCCAGTTTTTCGCACAGCTGACCATAGTCATCTGTTCTTCGTAATTCATTTTTGATCAGGATGCGCCCGACGGGACCGATAAATTGGACAAACAATTGTTCAAGTCTGGCGACTCGGTCTTCGTTAATCGTTTTCTCCTCAGAACCGATCAAATGGATCTCGGGTTGAGTATCTTTTTCAATCATTTTGCTTTTGCTTTTTGTCGAACTTACCCCTCCATCCCGAAAGGGAGCTGTATTGGAAGCAGCCTGTCGCCCCGAGGTCGACATAAAAGACTGCTTCAAAATCGGGTCAGTAATGCTTTGGCTTACGATTTCACGCAAATCTTCAAAAGATTTTGCTCTGGCAGAGGCTTTCTTGACCAATACCAGTGCCAGCGGACCGATCAGCCGACACAATTCGGTTTCCAGCATTTCAATGTCTTTGACATCGATGGGTTTTAAGGCCCCCTTTTCCGATTTGGACAACGCAATGGTTTTGTCAAACGGATCGGTTTCCTCGGCGCCCGAAATCACTTCATACAAATCGTGCGCGCGATCATGCTTGTCACGATGCTCGCCCAAATGACGAAAATGTTTAGCCGCATTATCTGTCAGGCATGACACCACGTCATAGAATGCACGCGAGACGACCAATTGATTGTTTTCGGCAAAACTCATGACCCGTTGAGCCACATTGATTCCGTCACCAATCAGATTATTCCGGTTGTTCAAATCGTTAAGCACCCGTATCGGCCCGATATGCAATCCCATGCGCACCTGCAAACGCTGCTGCGCCAATAGCAGCCCCTGTATCTCTTCTGCGGCATGCAGGACTTCTTCGGGATCGCCCATAAAACAGATTGCAGCGCCATCGCCCGTATCGAGCGTGATGCGGGAATCTTGCGGGATGTGAGACAGTTTTGTGGCGATGATTTGGTTGAATTCCGATTTCAGAGAAAACTGCTCGTCTACAGAACATTTAGAGTAAGCAACGATATCGAGAAACATCAAGGAACAAATAAAGTTGCGTCGACTATTTGCTTCATTCTGAAAACCGGTGTTGAATTTGATGTTCTGGTTTATGTGCAGATTCAGATGGGTTCTATTGGCATCCGCGGCAGCTGTTCCTGATTCAATCGATGCATTATTGAGCCGCGCTCTAAAGTCGGAGATGGTTTGTGGTCTCAAGGCTTCATCCGGTTCGAGGGCCGAGTCGATCGCAGCCAGAAAAGCGGCTGCAAAAAGATTATGTCGATCAATGTCGACGGCAGGGACCATCGCGTGATTCTTTAGACGAGCGGCAGCATCCGTGGGCTTCTCGCCGCCGATCATCCAGTACATGACCGCAGCCAAAGAATATATATCCGTCCAGGGCCCCTGATTGCCATGCGAATGGTATTGCTCGAAAGGGGCAAAGCCCGGACTGAATATTGCCGTCAGGTCCCGGCCGGAGTGCACCTGCCTAGCGGCTCCGAAGTCGAGCAAAACGGGGGTTCCATCGTGACGGATATATATGTTGTCCGGCTTGATATCCCTGTGGAGGAAATTTCCTTTGTGTATCAGCTCGAGCCCGTCAAGCAGCGGATTTACGACGGCGAGAAGGTCGTTTGGTTCAATGGGATGGTGTGCCGGCATCCATTGTTTCAGGGATTCGCCCGATTCATACTCCATCACAATATAGGCTGTTCCGTACGACTTGAAGTAGCGCAGCACCCGAACGATATTGGGGTGACGAAAATTGGCCAAGGCTCTTGCCTCTTCAATGAATCTTTCAAGTCCCCACTGGAATAATTCAGATGATTTTTCGCTGTTGGGCGTGACATGAAACTCGCCATCCCGGACCGCAAGATCAACGGGCATGTATTCCTTGATGGCGACCTCCAGATTAAGATTCGTATCTTTAGCCAGATAAGTGATGCCGAACGCGCCACCCCCGAGGGTCTTTTGAATCAGGTATTCATGGATATTGTGATGCTCCGGAAGAGCCAGCACATTGGCAGATTCGCCACTTGGTTTATTCATCCCTTGTTCTATCTGCCCCATATTTGAGAAATGATGCCAAAAATCATTCTTCAATCATCTGTATGGCTTTTTCAAGGCTGCGGCGCATACGGTTGAACGAACTCGACAGAACCGCCATTTCATCCTTGCCCGATTCGGATAGCTCGGGTTCGCCGAACTCGCCATTGCTGATCTTGTCCGCCGAGCGTGATATGTGGCGAATCGGATTGATGATGAGATAACTGATCATCAGATTCAAGATGATAAAAATCACAATGAAGACTGCAAATAAAGAAGCTATAAAAGTTTCAAATGTCTTCTTGGCCTTCTTCATGGGAACATCCATTGGAACAGTCACAACCTGGGCACCCACTATGTCATTCAGTTGCCAGCCAAACCCGTTGGCTGTCCCATAGATCTTAACCATGCTTGGCGGTGAAGACTCGGCAGACGTATGGCACTGAAGGCAGGCAGGATTGGTGATTCTGATCGGTTTGGCAATGTAAAGTTGGCGTCCCGTCGGAGTGTCCCTTTCGGCGACGATTTCCTTGACGTCATCGCGCTGGCGAAACTGGTTGACCATATCCGCCTCCCAATCGCTGGCTCTGTCGCGAAGATTGGTCGGGTTAAGCGTGGCTTCCTTATAACTAAAGTCCGGATATTTTTTCTTGAGCTCGATGAAAGTTTCAGTGGCAGCATATGCCGGAACTGTCTGTGGCATGAAAACCTGATCGAGCTGACCGATCAGCTTTGGCTGGATCTGTTCAACCGTATAGGTGCGCACAGAATAGGCGGATTCCATCATCAGTGAAGCATTTCTAAGCACCTCATCGCGTGCATTATCCTGCAACAGCTGAAATGAAATCGCGCCGGCAGTAGCGAACCCGACAATGAAAACGGCAATCAAAACGAAATTGAATTTAAATCGAATTCCCATGAAGCTCCCCAGTATCGAGTTTTATGTCGACTTAACCATCCCCATTAAGCCCTGCCAATATTAATACAAAAATATTTCTCACATATGCTATTCACCGCTTTGTCCCGAAGATAACGCCGCATGACTCTTTCCGGTAACAGGATGGTGTGTTATGGCTGCAGGAGTTTCAAATGACTTGAAAGATGACACAGCAAACATTGTCGGTGCAAGGCTTCGATGCGCCGCGGACCACACGTTTGGCGGAGTTTCATGCAACAAGCTATATCATTACAATAGCCTTGCTTATCGTGTCGGGATATTTGCATACATTTTATTAACGTTCTTTTTACACTACGCGCCATCGCGATGAAAATTCAAAAACCATCAGCCTCGGAGTGGGATTTGAATCCTTGTTTTTTATCAAGGGATAATTGGCGTTCCGACTGTATTCATCGTGAGATATTCATTCAGCGCCGGTCAAAACCGCTTTCGGGATCAAGCCGATCAGGGCTCGATATCACCTGCGACAATATGTCGCACCTTCGCCGGAAAATGAACTTCTATAATTCCCCGAGTGGGAAACCTCACTCAATCTATAAAATAAAAATAGGGGAATTCAGCATGCAACAATTTCGCGTGACCGAAAAAACAAAATCATCACATAAAATATTTCGTTCCATGGCTTTCCTTGGAGTTGCGCTCGTGCCCGCTCCGGTCTTTGCATGCGCTTGCGGATGCGGAATTTTTGATGTCGGCCTGCCAGGCTTGCCGGTATCCGGCATGAACGACCAGGTTTCTTTGCAATACGCGTACATGAATCAGAATCAGAACCACAGCGGCTCAAGCAATGCGGCAGGCGCACTCAACCCGGACCAGCAGATAAAAACCGAATACTACAATCTTTACGGGCAGCATATGTTCAACAGGGATTGGGGAATCATGGCCATGGTGCCTTTTTGGCAAAGATCTTTCACCACCGACACCAATGGCACGCCGGGTATCACCGATGCGGCTGCAGGTGTGACACCCGGCATTCAAAACGCGAATGTCCGCAGACTTTCCGATATCCGCGTGATGGGAATGTACACCGGGTTTGATGCCGACATGTCCAGCGGGCTCACCTTCGGCTTGAAATTGCCGACAGGTACCACTACCGCATCGCCTTTGCTGGATCGCGATACAGAGCCGGGAACCGGGACCACTGACTTACTGCTCGGCGGCTACAAAATGGGGTATCTCGGCAAGGCGTTTGGCTGGTTTTCACAGGGAACTTATCGGCACGCGCTGAACACCTACCAGACATACAAGCCCGGAGACAGTCTCAATATCACGGCAGGGGTGACCTATAACGGTTTAACGGGTGCCACCAAGCTGATTCCCATGCTGCAAATCAGCGCCCAGTGGCGAGGAAGCGACCAAGGCGGGGGAGACGCCATTTACGGTAACGTGAATAGCGGCTACAAGAATTTGTACATCGCACCTGGTGTGATGGTGAACTTGACCAGACACTTGCAGGCCAACGCTTCAATTTATATTCCGGCATACCGATTTTCTAACGGTAACCAGTTGGTGCCTCAGTGGCTGGGCAATGCAGGCATGACCTACATGTTCTGACCGACGTGATCACTTCAACTCTCTCCAGTTGATACCGATCTAAGCCGTGACGGTGAATGTGAGACAAACTTTCGGACAAAACCTCAATCGGACGGTAATGACGCAAATGAACGCGCAATCAAAACGGGGATCTCCAGCTAAATATAAAGGAGTGCTGCTTGCGCTCTTTCTTTCGCTGTGTACGGTCCACATTGCCCTGGCAAATGATTGGAGCTTGAAGGACAAGGACGGAACGCACTACAAACTCTCCGAGTTGAAGGGCAAATGGGTGCTGGTCAATTTCTGGGCACCATGGTGCGAGCCTTGCCTGCAGGAAATGCCGGGCCTTGATACCTTGCAGAAACAGCACAAGGACTTGCTGGTGATCGGAGTTGCAGTAATGTACCGGAAAAACCAGGAGGTCATGGATGCGGTTAGGTCAACGTCTGTTTCTTATCCTATCGTCCTGGGCAACGAGGACATTGCCAGCGATTTCGGCGAAATGAAAGGGATGCCCACCAGCTTCCTCTATTCTCCTTCCGGCAGACTCATCGGCCACCATGACGGCCCCCTGACGCAAGCCGATATCGAACAGGCGATAGCACAAAAACCCGGCTCGGCAGAATTATTCACTCATTGACCGTCGCGCACCACCGGCAATAACGCGATCTCACTTCACTTCGTCGAACATGACCTCCAGCCGCAACGCTAGCTGCGGACTGGGCCGGAACTCCCTTTCGCGCGGAAAATGCAGCTGCGGGCTCAAATCCAGGAACATCCATTTTCGATGCAATCGATAGCGATATTGCATCAGGACGACATAGTCCACGACCTGCGTTACCGGCTGGCTTACGCCGATCGCACTTGCCTGGTACATCACGGCGGTGCGTTCGTCCAGGGTATCAAATACCGACAAGTCCTGCCGCAGGTCGAAGTTTTGCGTGTTCTTGAGCCAGTTGGCAACGCTGGTGGCACGAAACAGGATGCTCTCGCTGAAGGTGTGCTCGATATCCAGCTGCGTTGTCTCGCCGACACCGATGGTGTTGAACCAGAAGGTGGTCTCCGCCAGCTTCGCGTGCCATTGTTCGAGCGGAGACCCTTCCCAACTGCCGCGCGCGCGCGCAAAAGGGGTCGTGCCCAATCCCTGAAATTTGAGTCCGCCGTCCGCGCTCAAGTGCCAATGCTCGGCTTCCTGCTGCATGAACCGCAACGCCGCACCGAAACTCTGCTGTTGCGATGCAGGCTGGTTCGGTTGCTGCGGCTGCTGCAATATCTGCGTCGGGTCGACGACGGCGTTCTTGTCGGGGTTCGTTTCCACCAACAAGTGCAGTTTCCGTTCCGCAATGGGTAGATGCACGTTGGCCATGAACGACAACATCGATTGTTGCTGGGGGTTGTATCCCGCCACCCGATTGACGTTCAGCAGGAATGTGCTGTCGTTGGTCTCCTGATAATGGCGGTCATCACCAAAAAAGCGGTCAATGTGGCTGACCAGCCCAACAAGCTCGTCCGACAGATAGTTACGCGGTGTATCCAGCACATTCGGGGAATCTTCTGCGACCACAGGCGGGGCGGGCGGCCCCACCATCTCAGGCGCAGGCCCTACAATCTCAGGCATCGGCCCTACCAACTCGGGTACGGGACCCACCAACTCCGGCATCTGGCCAGCCATCTCTTCGCCAAACGCTATCGGTGAAGCCCATAGTGCGGCGGCCAATAAAATGCACGCCAAAGTAATTGAAATTCGTGCAGGCAGGAAAGTCATGCGCCTCAGGCAGGAAATACCCCGGTGGAAAGATAACGGTCACCGCGATCGCAGACGATGAATACGATGGTTGCGTTCGTCACCTGTTGCGAGATGCGCAGTGCCACGCTCAACGCACCACCGGACGAAATGCCGCAAAAGATACCTTCTTCACGCGCCAGGCGGCGTGTCATCTCTTCTGCATCCCGCTGCCCGACGTACTCCAGTTTGTCCACGTTTTGCGGGCTGTATATCCTGGGCAGATAGGCTTCCGGCCATTTGCGGATACCGGGAATCTGCGCGCCTTCTTCCGGCTGCGCGCCGACGATCTGGATGCCGGGATTTTTTTCCTTGAAGAATCGCGAGCAACCCATGATGGTACCGGTCGTACCCATGCTGCTCACGAAATGCGTAATGCCGCCCTGCGTGTCGCGCCATATCTCCGGCGCGGTTCCTTCGTAATGCGCCAGCGGATTGTCCGGGTTGGCGAACTGGTCGAGGATGATGCCCTTGCCTTCATCGCGAAGCTTCTCCGCCGTGTCGCGCGCCATTTCCATGCTGCCCGCCTTCGGCGTAAGCACCAGTTCCGCGCCGAACGCGCGCATGGTCTGGCGTCGCTCCACGCTCTGATTTTCCGGCATCACCAGGATCATTTTGTAGCCGCGCATGGCCGCCGCCATCGCCAGCGCGATGCCGGTATTGCCGCTGGTTGCTTCAATCAGCGTATCGCCAGGTTTGATGTCGCCTCGCTCTTCGGCATGACGGATCATGGAAAGCGCCGGTCTGTCCTTAACCGAACCGGCCGGGTTGTTCCCTTCCAGTTTTGCGAGAACGATATTCGAGGTGTTGCCCGGAATGCGTTTGAGTTTGACCAGCGGCGTATTGCCAACATGGTCGTCCAGCGTCTTGTACATGTTCAGTCCTGAAAAAAAGGGCGCGCCAGCATGATAAATGCTGGCGCGCCCTTTTGCACTGCAATATCTGTCTAGATAGCGATGCCTGATGCGTCGAAAAGCCCCTCAAACAAAATTGAACTGAGATAGCGCTCTCCGGAATCGGGCAATATCACGACGATGGTCTTGCCTGCGTTCTCCGCCTTCCGGGCCAGACGCACAGCAACTGCCACAGCGGCACCGCTGGAGATGCCGGAAATGATGCCCTCTTCTCGCGCCAGGCGGCGCGCATACAGCACCGCGTCTTCATTGCTCACCTGTTCGATGTCATCCACGAGCGACAGATCCAGTGCGCCGGGCACAAAACCCGCGCCGATACCCTGTATCTTGTGCGGTCCGGGTTTGAACTCCTGACCCGCGCGCTTCTGCGTCAGAATCGGGCTGGCCGAAGGTTCCACCGCCACCGACCTGATTGCCTTGCCGCGCGTCTGCTTGATGTAACGCGACACGCCGGTGATGGTACCGCCCGTGCCGACACCCGAAATGAAAATATCGACCTTGCCGTCCGTGTCGTCCCATATCTCGGGGCCGGTCGTCGCTTCATGAATGGCCGGATTGGCCGGGTTCTCGAACTGCTGCAGCAGTACATACTTCGAATCGGAAGCCGCGATCTCTTTGGCTTTGGCAACCGCGCCGCTCATGCCTTTGGCACCTTCGGTCAATACCAGTTTCGCCCCATAGGCAACCAGCAGCTTGCGCCGCTCTATGCTCATGGTTTCCGGCATCGTCAGCGTAAGCGGGATTCCCCTCGCGGCGGCAACGAAAGCCAGCGCGATGCCGGTATTGCCGCTGGTGGGTTCCACAAGCTCTTTGCCTGGACCCAACAAGCCCCGCTTCTCGGCATCGTCGATCATGGCGACGCCGATACGATCCTTGACCGAGTACGCCGGATTGCGGCCCTCGATCTTGGCCAGAATGGTCGCGTTGGCGCCGTCGCTCACACGGTTCAGACGAATCAGCGGTGTATGTCCTATAGACAACGAGTTATCTGCAAAATTTTTCGTCATGATTTTTTGCCCGGGATGAATTTACGATGGGGCAAGTCTAACCAACCTCTGCCGTTTAATGAACTGGTCTGTTGTTATAAGCATAGAACCGGCTTCTCTATCGACTTAAACCTTGTCGTCGAAATGGTAAAAGTGGGTATTACTGCTGCGCATATCTGGCGACTTCGCACGCACCCGCTAGAGAAAACTTTCCACTGCGGCGTAAGGCATACCGAAAGAGTCGGCCACCGCGCGATAGCTTATCTTGCCATTGACGATATTCAATCCGCGGCGCAACGGGATGCTGTCGCGCAGCGCCTGCTGCCAGCCTTTCCCGGCCAGTTGCTGAAGATAGGGAAAAGTTGAATTGGTGAGCGCGAGAGTCGAAGTGCGGGGCACTCCGCCCGGCATGTTTGCCACGGCATAATGCACCACGCCGTCCACAATATAGATCGGATCATGATGTGTGGTCGGATGCGTCGTCTCGACGCATCCGCCCTGATCCACCGCCACATCCACGATGACCGAGCCTTCACGCATCGTTTTCAAGTCTTCGCGGCGTATCAGTTTCGGCGCCGCCGCTCCGGGGATGAGCACACCGCCGATGACCAGGTCGGCCGTGGCGATCTGCTCCAGCAGGTTGTGGCGATTCGAATACAGTGTCTGCACATTGGCCGGCAACACTTCGCTGAGATAACGCAGTCGCTCCAGCGACAAATCCAGAATGGTGACCTGGGCGCCGAGGCCGGCCGCCGTTCTTGCCGCGTTGCTGCCCACCACGCCGCCACCGATCACCACCACGTGCGCGGGCGGGACGCCGGGGACTCCGCCAAGAAGGACGCCGCGCCCGCCGTAGAACTTCTCCAGATATTTGGCCCCTTCCTGTACCGCCATGCATCCGGCCACTTCCGACATCGGCGTGAGCAAGGGCAGCTCGCCCGTGCTCAACTGCACCGTTTCGTATGCGATGCAGGTCGCACCGGAGTCGAGATGTGCCTGTGTCAGTTCGCGATCTGCCGCGAAATGAAAATAGGCGAATATCGTTTGTCCCGCGCGGATGTGCTGCCATTCCGCACGTACAGGTTCCTTTACCTTGACGACGATATCCGCCACCGCCCAGACAGCCGCGGCATCGGCGACGACATGCGCCCCTGCGGCCAAATACTGCTCGTCACTAAAGGAGCTGCCCAGTCCGGCACCGCTCTCGACATGGACAGAATGTCCTTCCGCCACCAGCGCGGCAGCGCCGGCCGGTACCAGTGCGACCCGGTACTCATCCGGCTTTACTTCCTTGGGAACACCGATATTCATAATCGCCTTCCTATACAGTCAGATTGCCGGGCTCCAGAAAACCGCCCGCCCGGAACGTCAGCACCAGCGTATCACGATGCCCGCCTTCGCCCATCGGCTGGATGGGCGTGGATTCATGAATGACGCGCTGATCATCCAGCAGCAGCAGCGTCCATTTCTCGCTCAACGTAAAGCGCTGCCCATGGCGTCCATTGAATTCGAAGATGCGGCTCTCACCGCCGCGAATGTTCTCGCGCCCCGCAAACAGGATGGCCACAAAATCCGTGCCGTCGCGATGTGCGCCCTCAGGTGTCGGCCGTCCGATGCCATTGCTGGTGTCGATGCGAAACTGGTGCAACTCCACATGCCAGGGATGTTCGCCTTTGACAGCGGTGCAGACTTCCGCGATAGCCAGCAACAATTTTGAAATCACCGGTTGCGACACAAAGCCTGGCTTTACCGGCTCGAACATGCGCAGCATACCGCCGTGCAGCGCGTTGTATTCCATCGGCTGGTAATGCGCCCGATGCGCGACTTGCTTTATATCACCGCCGTTCACGATGAAACTGGAATGCCTGCGGCGACGATAACGCCCGCCGTCCTTGAGGAAATTATCGGGCGGCAGATCGTCCCAGTCCATTTTCAGGTCATCCAGCGCCGACAACGGAAAGTTCAGAAAAGTCGCCAGACCTGACGGACTCAATACACCAAAGCCGTGGCTTTTCACGGCATCCGCAAGATGGGAGGGATCGGTATAGGCAGGCGCGAGATTGGCGATAGTCATGGCAATTGATCAGGTCAGGATTAATTCCGATTCTACTTCAATGCGGCATCTCCCCGTTTGAAAGACGACAGAGAAGATTAATGCCGAACCCCGCTTAAAAGAATGCATGCATTCCGACTCCCGTGCTGGAACGGTGCTTGCACGCAGGCACTCACATTCCTCCTTGTCCAGGCCGTGAAACTGCTTCCGAAAATGAATTTTAATTAATGCATTTCAATTACGCGATCATGCTTAAATGCCCCGTAAGCATGAAATTGTTTTTTCCAATTGGAAAGAAATTCCAAAATGAATGATTAACGGCTTCACCCGGCCACACGATCAGTAATGCAATGAACTAGTCCAGAAAAGCAAAATGAATACACCGCCAACAATGCACCTCCTCGAATTGCCAGTGTGTGTTGCTACGTCGGCACTGCATATATCTTTCTGTCTGGAGGCAAATCATGACACGACTGAGAATCTCTTTGGACGCCGCGCGCATCATTGCCTTGACGGCCGCAATCGGTTTTGTCGACGGGAATTTTAAAATTGAAGACAATATTTTATTCAGGAACAGGATTGCGCTCGTAACGGCAACGGAACAAATCACTTCCAAACCTGCCCGGCATCACGGCAAGCTTGAGTTGATGCCGGGCAGCACTGCCTACCTGATTGAAATCAGGCATGGCGACGCCATCAGGGAAGTGCTGATTGATACAGATACCGGACGCGTACTTTTGTCATGAGCGATTCTTTAACAGTAATACCAAATAACGGGAGCACCGTGAAAAATCTTGTGGCGATTGCACTGCTGTCAGTATTGATGACCTGCCCGGCCACCGCGGATGAATTTGGAGACGACTTTGACGGCTCCCCGGTTTCAACCGACCTTTCGGGAAAGTTTTATATTGGAGTTGATATCGCATCCGCTACATTTAGCGGCTCGATTTATCCCAGCACCTCCGGTCTTCGCATTGTGGGAGGGTACAACATCAGTTCGATGTTCGCAGTTGAAGCAGGCTATGCAATGCTGTCCAGTTCGAGCAATAGCTGCGACTATGGAGGATGCGGCTACGGGGGTTACGGATATGGCTACGGATATGGGTACGGATACGGCTACGGGTATCCGCCAGTGTTGGCATCATATTCATTTGATACAAACTCATTACAACTTGCTGCCGTGGGGTCTTATCCAATCAACGATGCAGCCTCCGTTTCCCTCAAGCTCGGAGTGGATAGAAATTCGATGAACTACTCTTCAACGGACAATTCCGGCAACCCTTTGCCCACAATAAGCGGCTCCAAGAACAACCGGATGTACGGTATCGGCGGTCAGTACGACGTGGGAAATGGAATTGTCATACGTATGCAGTATGAAGATCTGGGAGAGCTCGTTCCCGGCATTAGCATGAGGATGATTTCCCTGGGTGGAGTTTACAACTTCTGAGCTTGTCCGCCATTTGAGCGGGGCCAAAAAGTCGCGGCATCCGGTTGTGCAATCTGCGTCAGGCCAATACTCGTCCGGCATCAAACCGCTGCAGACACTGTCGCGCAAACATCTCTGCAATTGCCTGCAAAATGAATTTTTATTAATTACGTAGTCACACGGTAATGCTTATATTACTCACGTGTGTCGCTCGCAGTCCGGAATTGATTCGAACTCTGGCATGACTTGGCCCGGTCAGATCCTGGTTCACCAATTGGCTGTTGAGCGACACCTTGCAAAACTCATTCACCGGTACAAGGCAACATTAATTCCGGCATTTATGCGCTTATCCTTAATGGAGGCAACCATGGCTGAAAATATAAAGCACAGCGCACCGCAGCACGAATTCCTCGGTTTCGACAAGCAATCATTGCGGCATTCCCTCGTCAACAGACTCACCTACGCCGTTGGAAAAGAGCCTCTCAACGCTTCGGTACGCGACTGGTTTCACGCTGTTGCATTTGCCGCACGCGACCGTTTGATAGAGCATTGCATGGAGACCCAGCGCAGGTACTATCGTGATGATGTCAAGCGGGTCTATTACCTCTCAATGGAATTCCTGACCGGGAGGATGCTTGCCAATAGTTTGCTCAACATGGGGTTTTTCGACAATTGCCGTGACGTAATGCTTGAACTGGGTGTGGATTTCGATGCCGTTCGCGAGATCGAGGAAGATGCGGCCCTCGGCAACGGCGGCCTGGGACGTCTGGCAGCCTGCTTCCTTGATTCGCTGGCCACACTCGGCATACCCAGTTACGGGTACGGCATCCGCTACGAATACGGCATGTTCCACCAGGATATCGAAAACGGATCCCAGGTCGAACGCCCGGACAACTGGCTGCGGTATGGGAATCCGTGGGAATTCCCCCGCCCGGACCTGCTTTACAAGGTCAATTTTTACGGTCATGTCATTCATTGCAAAGACGATGACGGTGCCTACCGCCACCATTGGATGGACACCACGGAAGTGATGGCGATGGCCTATGACACGCCTGTTCCCGGCTTCGGCAACAACACGGTCAACAACATGCGTCTGTGGTCGGCCAAGGCGACGCGCGATTTTGACCTGCGCTATTTCAACAATGGCGACTATATCAAGGCTGTCGGGGATAAAAGCGAATCGGAGAGTCTGTCCAAGGTGCTCTATCCGGACGACACGACCGCGATGGGGAAGGAACTCAGACTCAAGCAGCAGTATTTTTTCGTTACCGCCTCTCTGCAGGACATCATTTTCCGCTTTCAGAAATATCACAAGGATTTTGATCTTCTGCCGGACAAGGCAGCCATCCAGTTGAACGACACTCATCCTTCCATTTCCATCCCAGAACTCATGCGCCTGTTGATGGACATTCATCATCTGGACTGGGACAAGGCATGGAACATCACGGTGCGCACTTTTTCCTACACCAACCATACGCTGATGCCGGAAGCGCTGGAAACCTGGCCTTTGGCGATGTTTGAAAGAGTGCTGCCACGCCATATGCAGATCATTTATGAAATCAACCACCGATTCCTGCACGATGTGATGCACCGGAATCCGGGTGACGTTGAATTGTTGCGGCGCATCTCAATCATAGACGAAGATATGGGTAAGCGAGTCAGAATGGCGCATCTGGCCATCGTTGGCAGTCACAAGGTGAATGGCGTGGCACAGATCCATACCGAACTCATGAAAAATACCACCTTCGCCGATTTCGAAAAAATCTACCCGGGCAAGATCATCAATATCACGAACGGCATCACTCCCCGCCGCTGGATCAACCAGGCTAACCCGGCGTTGTCCGCCCTGATAACCCAGCACATCGGGGAGGGATGGAAAACCGGGCTGGAGGAATTGGAAAGGCTGGTACCGCTCGCGGAGAACGAAGCCTTTAAGCAGGCATTCATGTCCGTCAAGCAAACCAACAAGGTCAAGCTTTCGGCCTATATCCGCGACCACCTGAAAATCGAGGTTAATCCCGACTCCCTGTTCGACGTGCAAATCAAGCGTATCCATGAATACAAACGCCAATTGCTCAACCTGCTGCATGTCGTCACCCGGTACAACCGCATCCGTGCCGGAAAGACTGAAGGCCTTGTGCCGCGCACCGTCATCTTCAGCGGCAAAGCCGCGCCGGGTTATGCCACAGCCAAGCTCATCATCAAACTGATCAACGACGTGGCCGACTTCGTCAACAACGATCCCGCCATGCATGATTTGCTGAAAGTGGTATTCATCCCCAACTATAACGTTGCAATCGCAACAGACATCATTCCCGCCACCGACTTATCCGAGCAGATATCGACTGCGGGAACGGAAGCCTCCGGCACCGGCAACATGAAAATGGCACTCAACGGGGCGCTCACCATCGGCACCATGGATGGCGCCAATGTCGAGATCGGGGCTGAAGTCGGGTGGGATAACATCTTCATCTTCGGGCTGAACATCGGGGAAGCTGCCAACCTGCAACGGCACGGCTACAACCCTTGGGATTACTACCACGCCAACAGCGAACTGCAACAGGCACTGGATATGATCGGCTCTGGCTATTTCTCGCCCGAAGAACCGGGACGCTTCCGCAAAATTGTGGACGATCTCACACAGGGAGGTGACCGCTTCCTGCTGCTGGCCGATTATGCCGCCTATATCGACTGCCAGCAAAAAGTCGATGCCCTTTACAACAGGCCGGACGAATGGGCACGCAAGGCAATCCTGAACGTTGCGCATATGGGAAAGTTCTCCAGCGACCGTAGCATCGGCGATTACGCCGAGAAAATCTGGCGCGTTGAACCGGCCCCAAAGGGACGAGCAACCCGGCAACAAGAGCATGTGCGCCTGGCATCGGAAAAGCATCTGACCATTGCTTATTGAAGGCATGCCTTCAACAACAACGGCATTGAAAACGAAGCGAGAGTTCTGTACCCCAATATTCCAGGAATCAATATGGCCAATCTTCTTGAACAACTTGAATCCATGACTGTCATCGTGGCAGACACGGGCGATATCGACGCAATCAGTCATCATCGACCGCAGGATGCAACAACCAATCCGTCCCTGCTGCTCAAGGCGGCAACCCTGCCGGAATATGTTCCGCTCATCACCGATGCGATCGCATGGGGAAAATCGCAAAGCAGCGACCGCGAGCAACAGGCACGCGATGCCATGGACAAACTGGCGGTGGATGCCGGACTGGAAATACTCAAGTATGTTCCGGGTCGCATCTCGACCGAAGTGGATGCGCGACTTTCCTTTGATACGGCCGCCACAGTCAGCAAGGCACGCAAACTGATCCGTCTTTACAGCGCCGCGGGCATAGCCAGCAACCGTGTGCTGATCAAGATAGCCTCCACGTGGGAGGGCATTCGAGCGGCTGAAATCCTTGAGCGCGAGGGCATCAACTGCAATCTTACGTTGCTATTCGGCTTTGCCCAGGCGCGTTGCTGTGCGGAAGCCGGCGTCACACTGATCTCTCCTTTCGTCGGGCGAATTCTTGACTGGAACAAGGCGCACAGCGGCAAGGATTTTGAGGCGGAATCTGATCCCGGCGTACTCTCGGTACGCAAAATTTATGCGTACTACAAGGCGCACGGTTATCAGACCATCGTCATGGGTGCGTCATTCCGCAACATGGACGAGATTCTGGCCCTGGCCGGATGCGACCGTCTCACCATCGCCCCGGTTTTTCTGCAAAAACTGGAGGCCACACAAGGCTTGCTGCCGCGCAAGCTGACCGACACGGGCGTGACCGAAGTACGACCGATGCCGATGACCGAAGCCGAATTTCGCTGGGCAATGAACGAGGATGCCATGGCCACCGAGAAGCTTGCCGAAGGTATACGCGGTTTCACTGCGGATCAGATCAAGCTGGAAAAAATGCTGATGGAAAAGCTTTAAAGCCTTGCCGATATGCGGCTGTCAACAACGCGAGTAATTAAAAACTGAAGGCAACGTTCAACAGCGAATTCTGCCGCGTAATCACCAAGCCCGATACGACAGGCATGAACAGTGCAAGGAGGCAATAGTGAAACAATCACTTCCACAAATAGTGCATCTGGATCGCGAAATCTGCGGCACGCTCGAACTTGCAGAACAGCATGAATGGTGGCTTGCCAACGGCAAAGGAGGCTACGCCGGCGGGACGGTTGCGGGCACACTGACCCGGCGTTACCACGGCTTGCTGATCGCCCCGTTTCAATCGCATTTGCAGCGCAATCTGTTGTTTGCCAAGGCCGATGCCGAATTGCTGGACGGTGATCGCGTCATACATTTACACACCAATCGCTGGGGCAGCGGCGTGGTGGAACCGCGGGGGCATCTTTCCATAGAATCGTTTCGACTGGACGGGCGCATGCCGGTCTGGCATTACCGTCTGGATGACCTGCTGATCGAGGCACGTATCTGGATGGAGCACGGCAGACACAGCACCAGCATAGCCTGGCGCTTGCTGGAGAATCCGGCGGAACGCGGCGTCAAATTGCGTGTACGGTTGCTGGCCAATGTTCGCGATCATCACGGCATCACCGGGTTTGAAAACAGTTCCCCTTCTTTCCAGACCAGCGACCACGAACTGGATATCAGTTATCCCGGCTGCCCCACCCTGCATTTTCATTCCCGTTGCGGCGAGGTACAACGTGCCGATTATTGGATCGAAGATTTCGATCTGCCGGCGGAGCGCGAGCGCGGCCTGTCCAGCCTTGATCGCCATTTATGCGTCGGTCACATGACCTTCCCCATTCATGCCGGGCACTGGGTCGGACTGACTGCCTCCATCGAAGAAGATGAACCGGCCTATTACATGGAGGACTCGATGCGGCGCTTTCAGGCACGCGACCTTGCCATGCTGACCCGCGCGAAAATCACCGTGCCGGAACTGATGCAGGCACCCGCATGGATAGACCAGCTGATCCTGGCAGCGGACAGTTTTGTGATTCGCCATGAGCAGGATGATATCCATGCGCGCGATGCCATCGTGGCAGGATACCCGTGGTTCGGTGAATGGGGGCGCGACAGCATGATTGCGCTGCCCGGACTGCTGCTGGCAACCGGACGTTACCAGCAGGCACGCAGCCTGCTGCTGGGCCACCTGCCGCTGGTGGACGGCGGCATGCTGCCCAATTTCTTTCCGGGCAATGGCGAGGCGCCCCAATACAACACGGTAGATGCGGCACTGTGGTTCATCGAGGCCTGGCACGCGTACTTCTCAGTCATCAAGGATTTGCCGTCGCTGGCTTATGCATGGCCAATATTGCAGCAGATCATCGGACATTATCGCAATGGAACACGCCACGGCATCGGCATGGATCCTTCAGACGGCCTGCTGTGCGCGGGAGAAACTGGCATGCAACTCACCTGGATGGATGCGAGGGTGGGCGACAATGTCATCACGCCGCGGATCGGCAAACCGGTGGAAATAAATGCCCTCTGGTACAACGCATTGCAGACGATGGAGTATTTCGCCCATATCCTGAACGATGAAGCGCGCGCGAAGGAATATTCGGCGATGGCTGCAAAGACCCGAGCTGAATTCCGGAGATTTGTCCGGTCGAAACACAACGGACTATTCGATGTTATTGACGGCCCCGATGGCAATGACGATGACATCCGACCCAACCAGATTCTGGCAGTCAGCCTGACGTTTACTCCGCTGGATTCCCAAGCACGGCAGGACGTCGTTGCCGTCTGCGCGCAACACCTGCTTACTCCTTTCGGTTTGCGTTCCCTGGATTCCGCCAGTCCGGATTACCGTCCGTATTATCAGGGCGATGTCTGGTCGCGCGACAGTGCCTACCATCAGGGTACGGTCTGGGCATGGCTGCTGGGACATTATGCTTTGGCGGAATACCGGGTCAGCGGCAATGCAGAACGAGCTTTGTCACGACTTGAAGGAATGCAGGACCATCTCAATAAAGCCGGACTGGGCACGGTGAGCGAAATATTCGACGGTGATGCGCCGCACACGGCGCGGGGCTGTCCGGCTCAGGCATGGTCGGTCGCCTGCACGCTGGACGCCTGGTTGAAACTTCGTCGCGCCCAATCGAAAAATGAAAAGGAAGATCGGCATGAACAAGCAAAATCTGTCGCATGAACTGAAAGGATGTCCGGTATGAAAACGCTGGATTCCTGCACATTGACCATCTTCGGTGCCGGAGGCAATTTGAGCCGCCGCAAATTGATCCCGGCGCTGTTTCACCTGGAAACGGCACAGCGGCTGCCGGATCATATGGTCATTCTCGGATGCGACATCACGCCGCGCGAACGAACGGACTGGCTGGAATTTGTCAGCGGCATATTGCGCGAACTGCACGGGCACGATATCGATGAGGAAGCGCTCCAGCGCTTTTGCGGGCGCCTGTATTATTTTGCAATTCCTCCGGACGACGACACTGCCTACTCTCGCCTGCAGAAATTGCTGGATGACGGTCCTGATCTTCCGCCCAATATCGTTTATTACATGGCGGTGCGACCGACCGACTATCCCGGTATCGTCGACAAGCTGGGCAACGTTGGTCTGCTCAAGGAGAAAAATGGCTGGCGGCGCGTGGTCATCGAAAAACCCTTCGGCTACGACTTGCAGAGCGCACAGACGCTGCAGGCCAGCCTGTATCGGCATCTGAACGAGCCTCAGATATTTCGGATAGATCACTATCTGGGCAAAGGCACCGTGCAGAATGTCATGGTGTTCCGCTTTGCCAACCTGTTGCTTGAGCCCTTGTGGAACAATCACTACATCGATCATGTGCAGATCACCCATTCCGAAACACTGGGCGTGGATGGCCGCGCGGACTATTACGAGGGCTCGGGTGCATTGCGCGATATGATCCAGAGCCACTTGCTGCAACTCATGGCCCTGGTGGCGATGGAGCCGCCGCTATCCATGGAGGCTGAGCATTTGCGCGACGAGAAAGTGAAGGTGTTCAAGGCCATACGCCCGATCACCCAGAATGCGGTGCATGCCCACGCGTTTCGCGGCCAGTATGCCGGCGGCAGCATCGACGGCAAAGCAGTTCCGGGTTATCTGGAAGAGAAAAATGTGGCTCCGGACAGCACGACTGAAACTTACGCCGCCATGAAATTGTTCATAGATAACTGGCGCTGGGCGGGAGTCCCGTTCTATTTGCGTACCGGAAAGCGCCTTGCCCAGAACAGCTCGGCAATCTGCATCCGCTTCAAGAATCCCCCGCAGGATCTGTTGCGGCACACAAGGCAGGGGCCGCCCCAACCCAACTGGATCATGCTGGGCATCCAGCCCGACGATTGCCTGAAAATGGAAATGCAGGTCAAAGTCCCCGGACTGGATTTGCATACGCGTACCATCAGCCTGGATGCGACTTACCGCAAGGAAGGCGAAAAGGATTACGATGCTTACGAAGGCTTGCTGCTCGATGTAATCATGGGCGACCATTCCCTGTTCCTGCGCATAGACGAGGTGGAGGCAGCGTGGCATGTGGTCGATCCGGTTCTCAAGGTATGGTCGATGGAGCGCGAATTCATCAATACCTATCCTGCCGGCAGTTGGGGGCCGCGCGGCACGTATTGCCTGTTTGATCGCGAAGACCAGTTCTGGCGTCATTCGCTGGATGCGGGCGGATCGGATACACAGGCTTACTGATGCAAGAACCGGAAGATGAAGCGAGGGAAATGACGTTCCAGCCCGCACAACTTGCAATCCATGAAAGCGATGCTGCTCTGGCAACCTGCGTGGCAGAACGCGTTGCCGACCTTGCGGCGCAGGCCATCGCAATTCGGGGCGAATTTCGTCTCGCACTGGCCGGGGGTGAAACGCCGCGTCGTTGTTACGAACAGTTGCGCTACCTGCCGGTGAATTGGGCGCACGTTCAAGTTTTTTTTGGCGACGAACGTTGCCTGCCCCGCGGCGACAAGCAGCGCAACGACACGATGGCGTATGCCACCCTGCTCGACCATGTGGCCATTCCGCCGGCGAATATTCATACCATCGCCGCGGAATACGGCGCATATGATGCGGCAAGAAATTATGCCATGCTGCTGAATGATTATGCCCCGCTGGACCTTGTGTTGCTTGGCCTGGGCGAAGATGGGCACACCGCCAGCCTGTTCCCGGGAAATCCGGCAACCGAGTTGAGCGATGCCGCTGTAGCCGTCTTCGATGCGCCCAAGCCGCCGCCGCAGCGTGTTTCGCTTGGATTGCATACACTGCAGCGGGCACAGCATCGAATATTTCTGGTCACGGGAGCAGGCAAGCGCGCTGCGCTGCAAGCGATTAACGACGGTGCATCATTACCCGCCGCCCGGGTCGGATTGTCCGAATGGCATATTGACCGTGCTGCGATGCCGGAATTTTATTGATTTCATTTGGAGGAAATATGCAGATCGGAATGATAGGGTTGGGACGCATGGGCGCAAATATGGTGCGTCGTTTGCAGAAGGCCGGCCATCAATGCGTGGTGTTCGACCGTAGCAGCGAGGCGGTGCAGGCCTTGGCGCAGGAAGGTGCTACCCCATCCACCAGCATGCGGGATATGGTCGGCAAACTGAGTTCGCCGCGCGCCATATGGCTGATGCTGCCGGCAGCCGTAGTGGATGCCGGCGTCACCGAACTGGCCGCATTGCTGGATGCGGAGGACATCATCATCGATGGCGGCAACTCGTATTACAAGGATGACATCGCGCGGGCCAAGAGTCTGCACAGCAAGTCGATTCATTACGTCGATGTCGGCGTCAGCGGCGGCACCTGGGGACTGGAACGCGGATATTGCCTGATGATAGGCGGACAGAAAACAACGGTGGCACATCTGCAACCCATCTTTTCCTCGCTTGCACCGGGCGTGGAAACCGCGCCGCGCACCGAGGGCCGCACAGGCCAACCCGGTCCGGCAGAGATCGGCTACCTGCACTGCGGACCGGAAGGTGCCGGGCACTTCGTCAAGATGGTGCATAACGGCATCGAATACGGAATGATGGCTGCGTACGCCGAGGGTTTCAATCTGCTGCGCCACGCCAACGTGGGTGGAGTGGCGCGGCAGGCGGATGCGGAGACGACACCGTTGCGCGATCCGGAAGCATTCCGTTACGAAATCGATGTCGCCGAAGTGGCCGAGCTGTGGCGGCGTGGTAGCGTGGTCAGTTCATGGTTGCTCGATCTGACCGCGCACGCGCTGCACAGCGATGCCGACCTCAAACAATTCGGTGGACGCGTTTCCGATTCCGGGGAAGGCCGCTGGACCAGCATCGCTGCAATCGAATCCGGCACGCCAGCCCCGGTGCTGACTGCCGCGCTATTCAACCGTTTCACGTCGCGCGGCGAAGCAGACTACGGCGACAAATTGCTGTCCGCACTGCGGTACGAATTTGGCGGTCATCACGAGAAACACCAGGAAAACACATGACCTGCAAACGACTAATATAATTTTAGAGGCGTCCGGAATTTATGGTTGAATTACAATTTTGGACGGTTTTGTGTTTGCTGTTGGTGCCAAATAGTATAAATAGACTTTGGATTACGAACTCATTCATAACTTCTTGTCATTTTTAATTTCCTTTGCGGGAATAGCAATGTAGTCAAATTGACATGACCAGAAATTTAGTTTGGTATTGGCCGCATTCTGCTTGTTTAACTGGGCAAACTCCTCCGGCGCTTTCTCCTCAATACCGGCCGTTCATAACCCAACCTTTTCGATATTGTAGGAAAAATTAATTACTTATATTTCTTTGCCTTGTAGAGTGCTTGGTCAGCTAGTTCTAATAGTGAAGCTACTGTTTCGACCGAGTCAGTATAGGTAGCCATGCCAATTGAAATACCCACTGACACATTTTTTCCAGTGGAAAGTGTGATGGGAATTTGCACAGCATTCACAATGCGATCGGCAAGTGATTCGGAAGTATTATCGTCGCTTTGTCGCATTAAAATTCCGAATTCATCGCCACCAAATCTCGCTAATAAATCTTCTGCACGAATTTCTTTTCCCATGCGTCGTGAGACTTCGCACAGCACTTCATCACCCGCAGAGTGGCCATAAGTGTCATTGATAATCTTAAAATCATTCAGGTCCATGAAATAAACAGAGAAAGTTTCGCTTTTTCGTCGAGCATGTGCCAATTCAGAGTTTAGTGTTCGTTCGAATTGAACCCGGTTAGGTAGGCCAGTAAGATGGTCCGTCATGGCTAACTGGCCTAATAATTTGGCGCGCTGCCTATTCTCCAAAGCAGTAATTACCAAAGTAGAAAGATCACGTAATAACTCAACTTGAGTTGGCGAAAATTTTCGTGGCTGAATATCTACAACGGCGATAGTGCCAAGCGCGAATCCATCACGATCAATGAGTGGGGCTCCAGCATAGAATCGCAGATGCGGCGCTTGCGTTACCAAGGGGTTGTCCTTGAATCTTGGATCTTGCTGCAAATCTTCCACGATAAGCGCTTCCCCCGGTTTCATGAGCGCATGCGCACAAAAAGCAATCTGGCGATCAAGTTGAGGCACACCAAGCCCAAGCTGTGACTTGAACCATAATCGGTTGGTATCCATCAGTCCGATTACTCCAGCCGGTGTTCCTATTGCTTGAGTAGCAACTCGGGTAAGCGTATCAAAATCAACCTCTGGTGGGGTATCCAAAATTTCGTAGGATTTAACTGCTTTGAGTCGCTGGGACTCATTCGAAGGTATGGGACATGCAATAACAGAATTGTTCATTAACTCCCCCCTATAACAATATTTTCTTATTCTGCCTGAAGAATAGTTGCATGATTTGCAGCATCAATCAACGCTACTGATGTTTTGAATGACAGAACGTCAAAAAGGTCTTTATGACATCTATGGAAATGCTGAATAAGTCCACTCGATGAGGGGGTAGTGCGTTAATGACCAGAAAGCACGGCGGCAGCCAAACCATAAACCGAATGCACCCTTGCTTGTTCCAACACAGCCAGCCGATATTCTGAATATGTATTCAATAAAGCCTGTCCATAACGCTTAACCCCCGATCTCATTTGTGATTCCGTTGCATGACGGCAGCAGCTCATGAAGTACCTTTGTTGACTCCATCAATCCTGATGATCAAGTTCTGGATGACGACAATGTTGTCGAGCGTTTGATTGATTCTGTCAGGCATTCAACGGTTGTGTGACATTTAGCACAGACAGTAGTGGAATGATTATCTACATTAAAAAAAGCCACCGTCAATCAGGAAGAAAAATAAATGAATTCAATGAACATCAATCGTATACACAGTTATTCGCAAGAAGAAAGGCGATACATATGCATGGATGCCAGTTACTTCTGACGGAAGTAAAGCCTTGAGTAAACAATCATTGCTCGATGCCCGATATTTTGGGCCCATGTATTACACGGCAATTCAAATCACGCATGATTCAGGAGACGTTAATGGCATTTGACAAACACCCATCCAATTACTCTCTCAACAGCCTGAACGGATGGTTAGGCAGCGGCCTGGTGGCACTCGTAGCCATTTTGTTCGCAAGCTCTGCCTCCGCAGTCGGCACCGAACCTGCACAAACCGCGCTTTACGCCCAATCTTCGTCCCAGAGTAAAGCTTCGCTTGAACATATCATCCCGCAGGAAGTCGACGCACCTGTTGGAAAGAAAGCTCCTCAGGATCATAAACACTTCAAACAACTCCAAGGGCCGTTTACATCGCCCGAACAAGTCACCAAAGCTTGCCTGAGTTGCCACACTGAAGCAGGCAAGCAGGTCATGTCCACCATCCACTGGACCTGGAAAGCATGGAATCCCAAGACCAAACAAATGGTCGGCAAGAGCCAGGTCTATAACACCTTCTGCGTTAGCCCGATCAGCAACGAGCAGTTTTGCACGGTTTGCCATGTCGGCTATGGAAGTACCGATCCGAATAAATTCATTCCTTTTGATCAACGTACCGAGAATCAGGTCGATTGCCTGGTGTGCCACGACCAGACCAGGGACTATCGCAAGATTCCTTTTATAGGCGGTAATCCAGCGATGGAAAAAATCGCGGTGCGCCCGGGATGTAACGAGGTTTATGGTACCGACAAGCCTTATGTCCTACCCCAGAATCTGGCAAAGATTGCCCAGAGTATTAGCTCACCGACCCGTGCCAACTGCGGTGGTTGCCATTTCTATGGAGGCGGTGGCGACGGAGTCAAACACGGTGATCTGGATAGCTCGCTTCTTGATCCATCACATGAACTCGATGTGCATATGGATACGAAGGGATTGAACTTCCCTTGCCAACAATGCCATCAAACCAGCAATCACCACGTCACCGGCGAACATTACGCCATTGACGCCAATCCAAAACAAGCCGCGTTCATGCCGGGTTCTGATCACAACGGCAATGCTACGGCCTGCCAATCCTGCCATGGTCAAGCTCCACATCACGGGGATGGGCTGACTTCGAAGCAGATTGCCTCCACACTCAATATGCATACCCGTGATATCGCCTGTGAAACTTGCCATATCCCCGAGTTTGCGCGCGGGGGCAAGCCCACGAAAATGAACTGGAACTATGCGACAGCCGGCAAACTTTCACCTAACGGCGCTCCCCTGGTGATTGAAGATGAGAACGGCAGGAACACCTACTGGGGGGTCAAAGGCAGTTTCCTGTGGGAGGATAACGTGGTCCCCGAATATCGCTGGTTCAACGGCACCGAGCGCTGGATGCATATTGGCGACAAGATACAGCCAGATCGAAACGGGGTAGTAGGTGTCAATGATATAGAAGGCAGTGCGATCGACGGTCAATCGAAGATATGGCCTTTCAAGATATCCCGGAACAACCAGCCCTATGACACGCAAACCGGCATACTTGCGGTCTTTCACTCCTTTGGCTTCGATCAGGATTCTTTCACCATGACTTACGATTGGCAGAAAGCGATCACGGCTGGAATGAAGGCCGCCAAACTGCCTTACTCGGGGCAATATGGATTTGTTCAAACTCAAATGTATTGGCCAATATCCCATATGGTTGCGCCCAGGACAAAAGCGCTGGGTTGTGCACAGTGCCACGCAAACAGCGGACGCCTCCAAGGCATAGACGGTGTCTATATGCCGGGACGCTTTAAAGATCATCAACCCTGGATTGAACGCATTGGTCTGCTCGCAGCCGCATTGGCTCTCGCCGGTGTGCTTATTCACGGTCTGATTCGCACCATCCTGTGGTTTCGTCGTCGGTCATAGCTAATAAGGGGTCGTAATGTCAACTCGTATATATCTGTTCAAACGTTTCGAGCGATTCTGGCACTGGAGTCAGGCAGCGCTTGTCATCACCATGTTGATCACGGGTTTTGAAATCCACGGTTACCTTGGAGGATTTACTTTCAAGACAGCGCTGCTGATCCACGGCTATTCCGCTTGGCTTTTGGTCACGCTCTGGATGTTTGCAATTTTCTGGCATTTCACAACAGGTGAATGGAAGCAATACATCCCGACCTTCCAGAAGGTCGTCCTTGTTGCGCGGCATTACGCATGGGGCATGTTCCTCGGTGAGGATCACCCCTTCCACAAAACGTTGCAACACAAGCACAACCCATTGCAACGGCTTGCGTATCTATGGCTGAAGCTGATGATCAACCCTTTGATCTGGGTTAGCGGAATGCTGCTGCTGATTTTCAGTTACGACTGGATTCAACTGCAGCCGTTCGGATTGACACTCACCGAAGTGGCCTGGATTCACACTGCCGCGGCTTACATGATGCTGATTTTCTTTATTGCCCACCTTTACCTGACAACCACCGGCCATACTCCATTGGCCTATATCAAATCCATGATTACAGGCTGGGAAGACAGTGATGAAGAACCCTCGGTTCATGCTTCGTCCTCTTCAACAAACGTCTAACCGCTCAATCACATTAGGACCATGATCATGATGGACAAGAATGCATTTCACGATATTCTGGAATTTGTTATTAAACGATTGGCCACAACAATGGCCGTTGCCATCGTTGTGGCAGCGATAACATCTTTAACCGCCCAGGCTACGCCAACGGCTTCGAACCAGAATGCTCCTGGTTTGGCGGATACGCCCGGAAGCAAAGCCTCAATTGCAGCATCAGATAAAACCCTGACTGAAGGTTCGTTAAAGCTGCAGGATGGCTTGGCATTGCTGGACTCGTCGGTACTGTTAAAAGTGTATTACTACGCCTACTCCGGAGCACCGGTTGACTACAGCGAGATTTTGACCGAAAACACGGAAAACATCATTCAACCCAATCCCGTACAAGCGAGCAATGAGCAAAAGAAGGTGATCGATCGGTTGATTCAGATTGCCAAAACCAAACCGGATTTATTGATCAAGGTCGACGACATTGCGTTGGATTCCTATGACAAGACGAGCCGGTCATTTCCTGTCGTGAACCGACTGTTTATGAAGGGGGCACGCTTTTATTTCGATAACTCGCGTTACCACTATCATTATTCCGATGCCAGTGCATTTGGCGCACTACGTTGCGCGGACAGCAAAACAATTGCCGCCATCAATTCATCAGTTGCCAATTACGAACATTTCTCGATGGATATCGTTGCTCATGTTAACCATGCCGTTGCCAAGGAAGATACGTTAGTCATTGACTTGCACAAGGTTACTCTGAAAGACTCTTCCGGCCATCTGCTGATCACTCAAGTCAAACCTTAACTTTAACGTGAGTTACAAAAGCGTCCGTGCATGACCGTCCAGGTTGGAGGTAGTCCTCCAACCCGGCAATGGTGTCTACCCATCCCGCTTCACCACCGCGAGGCCGTCAGCTGCATGTTTCCTGCCCAACCTGGAAATGAAGTTGAAACACTGTTCAGATCAAGTCTGAGCCTCTACATATGGTTATATAACCTTTGCTATCCGACATCTGATTGATGCCCCTGTGATCATTTACTCGTTTCGCTAATGACTGTGGTCGAGCTTGCATCCGGTCCTGCATGTGATTTTCCGAGCACATGGCGCCTGCCATTCATCCCCGAATGATTCGATGATGCCCATCATCTTCAATATCGAATTGCCACGCAATCAGAGCATAAGCAGACGAAGAATGTTAGTGAAGAAAGTTATCTCGCTTTGCTCATATGTACGTCACCGCACAGAAATATCGATGACTATTTCATAGGATCACATCCACCCGATTCAAAGTTAAAGTTGCTCAAGATTTAGTCCAAATTTAATCACCTGCCAGCAAGGCATCCAAAATGCGTACACTAACCGGATTCACCATCGTTGCCTGCTGTTTGGTGCTGATGCCCGATTTTGCCTGGTCTGCCGATACGCATCTTGCCGCAGCAACTAAATTCTCACGCATACCCAAAGCAGGCTCGATCTTTCACGACTGTCCGGACTGCCCCGATATGGTGGCCATCCCTGAGGGAAGTTTCGACATGGGCTCGCCCAATTCCGAAAATTCAAGGAATGACGACGAAGGCCCCGTGCATCATGTCAAATTGACCGCCTTTGCCATGGGTAAAACGGAGATCACACGGGGGCAGTTTTCAACATTCGTAATAAAATCAAAATACATCACCGGCGACAAATGCGTGGCGCTGAAAGGCAGCAGATTTGAGGAAGACAGCGGGCGGAACTGGCGCGATATTGGCTTTTTGCAAACCACGAATCACCCCGCCTCATGTGTCAGCTGGAACGATGCCAAAGCCTATACGGCATGGCTGTCACTCAAGACGGGAAAACAATACCGGCTATCAACAGAAGCCGAGTGGGAATATGCCGCCCGTGGAAGTTCCGTCACCTCACGTTACTGGGGCGACAATCCGGATGAAGCGTGCGGATATGCAAATGTCGCCGACATGACAGCAAAAGCGTCGGTACCCGGCGCTTCTTTCTGGTTGTTGCATAATTGCACGGATGGCTATGCCTATTCCGCACCAGTAGGCAGCTTCAAGCCAAATGCATTCGGACTGTATGACATGTTGGGAAATGTGACGGAATGGACCGAGGACAGCTATCACGACAGCTATAAAAACGCTCCGCTGGACGGCACCGCATGGCAAGGCGATGCCTCCAGGCGGGTGCTTCGCGGCGGCTCTTGGAACAGCAGTCCGAATCTTGTGCGTGCCGCCAGAAGGTGCGTCAACAAACCTGATGAGCGCTTCAGCTTTGTCGGTTTCCGTGTGGCCAGAACACTTCCCTGAAAGAGGCTGTCCTGATTGTTTGTCCATGGGTTCCCATGAAAGCTGGCTGGCGAACTGATTGCGCAATTTTCCATTCTACGTTCGACCGCACACAGATGGAACACTGACCATTTTCTACCATGCGACCGAACTTATATCAGTTCGGTATCCACACGAATGAATGGCACGACGACGTGTACCGTGTGCTCAGCAATCTGCAGTCATACCAGGGGAACAACTGCTGCCGGCGGAGAACGATCTATGCCCTGATATTCAAAACAACTCGTTGGGCACATTCCGGTACACTAGCGCCAGCGTCTACAACACCTAGTAAAGATTCGAATACCATGTCCGCCCTGCCCGAACTGAACGAGCTTGAACGCATTCTGGAACTTGGCCGAGGCCATCTGGAAGCGCAAATTGCTTGCGAGGTCAGCGCGGGAGACAAGCGCTTTCCGGTTTACCAGCTCACCCTGGGGAATCCCGACCCAAAATTGCCCAGCATCGGATTTTTTGGCGGCGTCCACGGTTTGGAGCGTATCGGCACACAAGTATTGCTGTATTTTTTACGAAGCTTGCTCACCCGCCTGGAATGGGACAACAGCCTGCATCATTTGTTACAGGATGTCCGGCTGGTATTCATGCCCTTGGTCAATCCCGGCGGCATGTGGCAATCCACCCGCAGCAATCCGCGCGGAGTGGACCTGATGCGCAATGCGCCGATAGAGGCGGCAGGTGATGTTCCATTCCTGCTGGGAGGACACCGGATCAGCCCTCACTTGCCCTGGTATCGCGGTACAGCCGGCGCCGAAATGGAGGTCGAAAACCTGGCGTTATGCCGGACCGTGACCGATGAATTGCTGACGCGTCCATTCAGCATTGCAGTGGACTGTCATTCCGGATTCGGCACACGCGACCGGATATGGTTTCCCCTTGCACATAGCGTGCATCCCATCGATCATTTGGCCGATATCCTGAGGCTGGAAGAACTGTTTGAAACAACCTACCCGAACAACAGATACCTGTTCGAGCCGCAAAGCATCCAGTACCGCACCCATGGTGACGTCTGGGATTACCTGTATCTGCAAGCGCTGCGGGACAAGAGCAAGACCTTTTTGCCGTTGACACTGGAGATGGGCTCCTGGCTGTGGGTGAAGAAAAATCCGCTCCAGTTATTCTCCCGGCACGGCATGTTCAATCCCTCCGTAGAGCATCGCTTGCATCGGGTGTTGCGCAGACATACTGTCTGGCTGGATTTTCTGATGCGTGCCGCAAGCGGCCACGACAAATGGCTGGCGAAGGGTCCCACCCGCCTCCGCTTGCAGGAACGCGCCGTAGCGCGCTGGTACAGGCCATGAGTACATGGGTACTGTTGCGCGGCCTGATGCGTGAGACACGCCACTGGGGCGAGTTTCCCATGCTGTTCCAGAATGTCACCGGCGCACAAAATGTGGTGACCCTGGATTTTCCCGGCAACGGCAGACTGCATGCGCAGGCCAGCCCCGGCAGCGTGGGGGAGATGGCGGACCATTGTCGCATGCAGCTTGCGAAACTGGGCTATGCGCCACCTTACCATGTGCTTGCCTTGTCCCTGGGTGCGATGGCCGCAGTGGAATGGAGTGCACGGCATCCGGATGAAATCGACAGACTGGTGCTGATCAATACCAGTCTGGCTCCGCACAATCCCTTTTACCAACGCCTGCGCCCCGCAAATTATCCGGCCCTGTTGCGCTTTCTGATTTCGGGTTCCGAATTCCAGCGCGAAGAGCTGATACTGCATCTAACCAGCACACTGGAGCGCAGCGAACTGCAACGGGCAAAACTCCTGGAACAGTGGACATCCTATGCATGCGAATGTCCCGTCACACGCGCCAATATCCTGCGGCAGTTGCAGGCCGCCATCTCATATCGTGCCGCTCAAACAAAACCACCTGTGCCATTATTGTTGCTCGCCGCGCAACAAGACAGGCTGGTCAGTGTGAAATGCTCGCAAACTCTCGCCAGGCTATGGGACTGCCCGATCAGATTGCATCCGGTTGCGGGGCACGACTTGCCTTTGGATGACGGATTCTGGGTGGCGCAACAAGCAAAGGAATGGCTTGAATCAGAGCATCAAACGGCGGGAAAGTGAGTGCAACCACTTCACTGGATATAGTCGTTCAGGGCAACAGAAAGGCCGCAATCCGGTATGCGGCGCGGCCTTGGAATAACAACGGGTGTGGCAAACCCGCGTCAGTGCATTTCCTGCCTGGGAAGCACGGTTGAAGCGAGCTTGGCATCGGCTTTCAGCAGGCCGACTTCATCGCTGAGTATATGCACCGCTTCGTTAAGCAATACATCCTTTGCGTTCTTTCTGGCCTTCTCGATTGCCAGGTCGGCAGCCAGGTTGCGTTCGTTCGACTGCAAGCCGTCGTCTTCAAATGCAGCACTGTCGGCGACAAGCGCTTCCTTGTCAGCCGACTTGCCGCCTTTTTCTGCCGCATCGTTTTTCTCTCTTGCAAGTATCCGTGCCTCTTGCACTGCACGCTCTTTGCGCCTGTCGGTTTCATTCAGGGAAATGAGGTTTTTCTTGCGCTGGGTGTTGAACTCGGCGATATCTTCCCTTAACGCCTTGAAATCCTTGTCCTTGCTTACCCGTGCATCGTGGATCGCCGTCAGTTGCGGCATGATGCCCGTCAAACTTCCGGCAGACTTATAAGCAGCCGGTTTGATCTGCGACCATGGCAGGGCATTGTCATAGCTGGATTCGCCGAAATCCTCGGCATCGGAGATCATTGGGAGGCTGATATCAGGTATCACCCCGCGCATCTGGGTGGTGCCGCCATTGATGCGGAAGAATTGGGCGATC
The DNA here is from genome assembly GCF_902459525.1 of Sideroxydans sp. CL21. Taxonomy (NCBI): domain Bacteria; kingdom Pseudomonadati; phylum Pseudomonadota; class Betaproteobacteria; order Nitrosomonadales; family Gallionellaceae; genus Sideroxydans; species Sideroxydans sp. CL21. Next base: position 1,347,935 of record NZ_LR699166.1, on the reverse strand, counting down.
GTCATCTTGAGTTCGCCGAATTTCGGTTTGTCGCTTTTTTCGAGCTTGTCCAGATCCAGAACAGTCTGCACAGTCCCTTTGCCGAAACTGGTTTCGCCGATCACGAGACCGCGACCGTAATCCTGTATCGCGGCGGCAAAAATTTCGGAAGCCGACGCCGACCCGCGATTGATCAAAACGCCAAGCGGTCCATCCCATGCAACGCCCGGGTGATTGTCATTGTCTACCGTCACCTCGCCTTTGGCGTCGCGTTGCTGCAATACAGGCCCCTGGTCTATGAATAATCCCGTCAACTCGATAGCTTCATCCAGTGAACCTCCGCCATTGTTACGCAGGTCCACCAGCACGCTGTCAACCTTGTCTTTTTTGAGTTCTGCCAACAGGCGCAATACATCCCTGCTTGCACTTTTGAAATCTTTGTCGCCTCTCTGGCGGGCGGCAATATCCTGATAGAACCCCGGCAAGGTAATGATTCCGATACGACGAGTTGCATTACCGTCCTTAACCTCCATTATGGATTTTTTGGCTGCCTGCTTATCGAGGCTGATTTTCTTCCGGACCAGTCGAATTAGATTATGTTTGCCGTCGGGGCCTGCGCCCGCGGGGAGCACATCAAGCACCACCACTGAATCTTCCGCACCGCGTATCAATGCCACAGCGTCGTCAATACGCCAGCCCATCACATCTACAATGGGATTGTTATCTCCCTGCCCGACACCCACGATGCGATCGCCGATTTTCAGTTTTCCCGACAGGGCTGCCGGACTCCCCGCCAATAGATCGCGGATGGTCGTGTATTCATCCTTGGTTTGCAGCTCCGCACCTATACCGACTAGCGACAAGCTCATCGAGATATCAAAGTCTTCCGACGCACGTGGCCCGAAATAGTTTGTGTGCGGGTCTATCGACGTGGCATAGGCGTTCATGAATATCTGGAACACATCTTCGCTTTTGACCTTGGCTATACTGCTCAGAATGTTTTCGTACCGCTTGTCCAAAGTGTCCGCGATGCTTTTGGGATCCTTGCCGGCAAGCTTGAGCCGCAGCCAGTCGTTTTTGACGCGCTTGCGCCACAAATCATTCATTTCGTCTTCAGTCTTTGGCCAAGGCGCCTTTTCTCTCATGTACTGGTAACTTTCCTTGCGCTCGAAATCAAATCCCTTCTTGAGCAAGGAACGGGCATACGCAATGCGTGCAGTAATCCGTTGCTGGTAAACATTGAAAATGCCGAAAGGAATACTCAGGTCTTCGTCGAGAATGGCGTCACCAAGTTTGGTTCGGGCATTTGCGAAACTGTCGACGTCAGCCTGCAGGAAGTAAATTTTTTCACCGTCCAGCGCCTTCAGATAGTAGTCAAATATTTTCGAAGACGATGCATCGTCAAGCGGTATACGCCTGTAATGGTAACGAGTCAGGATTTCAGCGGACAAATGCGCGGCCTGAGATTCCACTTGCAGGGGCTCAAGCGGCGAAGCTGTCCGCGATGCATCAAGCGCTGCCGCCTGCGTCGCTATTGCAAATGCAAGAAATACCCACATCAATTTATTTTTCATAGTTTATCCACCAAAATCATGGGCTGATTATATATCGCCCCACATCTTAATTTCGCTTCAATCGCGGCCTTGCATGAAATGACACCAGTCGGCCTGCGGGATTGTCACTGCAGCCGTCTTTTGTATCAATCGGGTTACAAAAAAATGCCGCCGTATACAGAGCAGACACACTGCAGATACTCGATCGGATTAAATTTCGCATCATGCTAACTCATACGCTCGCGCTGCCGAAAAACGATATGAAAGCTGCTTTCCGATAAATGAAGGCTTGATGCAACAAACCTAAACAGGAGTAACCCGACATGCCATGCAAATCGTTTGTAGTGGAAAGAAATTCCGCAATAAAGGGCAGATTGTTCAAGGACTTCAAAATCAACATGGCCAGATTCATCTTTGCCAGGCACAGACTGCGGACTGTCCGGGCCAGCTGGATATGTGCATCACGAGGCTTGCAGATCGTTGTACGAACCAACAAGGAATAGGCCCGCGCTTGCGAGATGCGCATGTCAAGGTCATGAATCATCTACGGTCCCGGAGCAAACGAACGGAATTGCATGCCTGCGCAGGTAAAAGTGCGACATTGCATTTCTCCGGGCTTCGCCACAGGACATTCGGCCGGACCGGGATTATTTTACTGGCCGCAACCATTTGCTTACCGGAGCAAACAGCTGGTGACGACAACAATGACGCTGACATCTCCATTCTTACGGGCGAGCTGCCCACTCAGTACTGTGAGGATTGAATTCCCGCATCGGAAATTGTGACAAAAACCGATGGCGCGCTTATGAAATTTCAGGGAATCAATATAGCAATCTGAACGAAGGTGAAAATCATGAACAAATACATTTCAGGAGTCATTGCGGGCAGCTTGATCGCCATGTCCTTACCTGCTTATGCCGAACACGGTGATAGGCACTTTGAAGGCGGAGAATATCACCGCGGCGGTGAAGGTTGGCACGGGGACAGACATACTGTGGAAATCTGGCGCGGCGGAAACTGGGTGCATGACCGTCATGACGGCAGGTTCGGATGGTGGTGGGTTGCAGCCGGTATGTGGTATTTCTACCCGGCACCGGTATACCCTTATCCCGATCCCTATACGCCTCCTGTCGTAGTCGTAACCCAGCAACTGCCCACGCCGGCGCCCCAGACAGCCGTCCAGGCGCAACCGGCTTTGCAGTATTGGTATTACTGCGATTCGCTGAAGACTTATTACCCGTATGCACCCAGTTGCCCCGAAGCTTGGCGCATGGTTCCTGCACAACCGCCGGTACCCACCCAGTCTCTTCCGCCACCGCAGGCGGCACCGCATTAAGCGCGTCATGCACGACAGCATTGATCGAAACGAAGGAATAAGATTTTGTGTTGTTTCCCCGCACAAGCAACATTGAGGCAGATTCGAATGAAATATCCAATTCTTGCAGTGATTTTCTTGTCAGTGCTTGCCGGGTGCACAAGTGTTCCCAACGGCCCCAGTGTTGCGGTGATGCCCGCTCCTGGCAAACCGTTCGACCTGTTTGTTGCAGAAGATCGCGAGTGCAGGAAATTTGCGCAGCAATCCATCGGAAAATCGGCCAGCGAGGCCGGCACTGACAGCGAAGTAAAAAGCATGGCTGCCGGCACTGCAATCGGCGCCGTTGCGGGTGCCGTCATCGGAGGCGGCCACAACGGGGCGGGAACCGGCGCGGCCATTGGTCTCCTGAGCGGTGCATCGATAGGCTCGAATGAAGCCCGCTACAGCGAGCGCGAAGCACAGCGGCGTTACGATATTTCCTACGAACAATGTATGTATGCCAAAGGCAATCAGCTCCCCAGTTCATCCGGCTATCGGTCGCGGGCACGCTACGTTCCACCGCCTGCGCAACCTGCGCCGGCATACAATCCGCCACCTCCAGCGCCGCCTTCGGTACAATAAGCACATCGCATCAAGCTTACTTTCATACCCAGAATTCACTTATGCCTCTCAAATCCGGACACCCTGAATTACGTCAATCTTTGCATGGCCTGACCAGAATTTTCAATCGCTATTGGACTCTCGCAGCTGCCAGTGTCCTGCTGATACTGGGTACGTCAGTTTACAGTTTCGCAAAGGAAGGCGAGAGTGCGCCGGGTGCGAATATCCCCCCCATCCCGGTAACGGCAACGGCCGCAAAACAGCAATCCATGCCGGTATGGATAGACATTCAAGGCACGGTCATACCGCTCAATTACGTCAACGTCATGCCGCGTGTGGCGGGGTTGCTGCAAAGCGTTGATTTTCGCGAAGGACAGACGGTCAAGGAGGGGCAGGTGCTGGCCACCATAGACCCGCGGCCCTTCCGCATCCAGGTCGATCAGGCGCAAGCACAGTTGTTGCGGGATGAAGCCCAGCTCTCCGGTGCACAATCCGACCTGGAGCGTTATGAAACGCTGCTGATCCAGGATTCCATTGCAGTTCAACAGGTAGTGGACCAGCGCTCCACGGTGGCGCAACTGAAAGGCACAGTGGCTTCCGACAAGGCAGCGCTTGAAAACGCGCAATTGCAACTTGAATGGACGCGCATCACGTCACCCAGATCGGGTATTGTCGGCCTGCGTCAGGTCGATGTGGGCAACATGGTCGGAACGAACGGGGCGATCGGCGGGGGAGTCAGTGCACTTTCCGGCACGGCTTCGGCTTCTCCCCCCATTGTCACGATCGCCCAGGTACAGCCGATCACGGCAACATTTGCGATTGCGCAAAATCAGTTACCCGCAGTGCTCGACCGCATGCGTAGCGCCAAATTGCCGGTGCAGGCCTGGGACCAGCGCCGTACGACCCTGCTCGACAGCGGCAAGGTGATTGCGGTGGACAACCAGATCAACACCGCCACCGGTACCGTAATGATCAAGGCCCAATTTGCAAATTCACGCCTGACATTGTTCCCCAACCAGTTCGTTAACGTGCGCCTGCTCGTCGATACTGTGGCCAGTGCGATCGTCGTACCTTCGGCAGCCATTGCATCGGGATCCTCCGGCAATTATGTCTATGTGATCGACGATGCCAACAAAGTGTCGGTGCGTCCTGTTACCACGGGCGCGGTCAATCAGGATTACACCGCTGTCAGCACCGGACTCAAGGCCGGTGAGCGCGTTGTTACCGACGGACTCGACAGGCTCAAAGCCGGTAGCACCATACAAGTCGTCGCCCAATATGGCTCCAATAATGCAGCGCCTGCCGACCCGAAAAATCGCGCGAAAGACGGCAAACCTGAAGGGATGCACAACGGTCAACCAAACAAGGGAACCAGCCCATGACCGGCTCGAACACGCCGGACGATTCCGGCGCATCCGGAACAACCCGCGGCGATGAACCCAAACACCCAGCAAATGAAACTCCGGCGCAGCCTGTCGATGAATCGGTTGAAGATTCGACAATCGGAGAACCCAGCCCATCGCGTCTTTTCATACTGCGCCCCATCGCCACCTCATTGCTGATGGTGGCGGTACTACTGGCCGGTTTTGTCGGCTACCGCTTGTTGCCCCAATCCGCACTGCCGGAAGTGGACTATCCGACCATCCAGGTCTCCACGCTTTACCCGGGAGCGAGCCCGGATGTGATCACCTCCTCCATCACCTCGCCATTGGAGCGCCAGTTCGGCCAGATGCCGGGACTGTCGCAGATGTGGTCCAGCAGTTCGGGCGGTGCGTCGGTCATCAACCTGCGCTTCGACCTCAATCTTCCGCTTGATGTCGCCGAGCAGGAAGTGCAGGCGGCCATCAATGCCGCAACCACATTTTTACCCACCGACCTGCCCTGGCCGCCGATCTATGCCAAGGTCAATCCGGCCGATGCGCCGGTCATCACGCTGGGATTGACCTCGGACACGCTGGCGCTCACCCAGTTGCAGGATCTTGCCGATACCCGGCTTGCGCAAAAGCTCTCGCAGGTGACGGGCGTGGGACTGGTGACGCTAAGCGGCGGCCAACGCCCGGCCATACAGGTTCAAGCCAACGGCAGCATGCTGGCGGCACAGGGATTGAGCCTGGCCAGCATTCAGACAGCCATCGTTGCCGCCAACGTCAACACACCCAAGGGCAGCTTCGACGGCCCGAATCGGTCGCTGACCATCAATGCCAACGACCAGCTGCAATCGGCGCAGGACTATCGCGATCTCATCATTTCCTATAACAAGGGCGCCCCGGTACGGCTGAGCGATGTCGCAACCGTGGTGCAGGGGCCGGAAAATTCGCTGCTTGCCGCCTGGGTCAACCGGAAGCCTGGCATCGTCATCAACGTGCAGCGCCAGCCGGGAGCCAACGTGATCGCGGTGGTCGACCACATCCAGAAAATCCTGCCGCAACTGCGGCAAACTCTGCCGGGCGCCACCGACCTGACGGTGCTGTCCGACCGCACGGTGACCATACGTTCGGCGATTGCCGACGTGAAGTTCGAGCTTATGCTGTCGGTTGCGCTGGTGGTAATGGTGATCTTCCTGTTCCTGCGCAATGCGCGTGCCACCTTCATTCCCGCCATGGCCGTGCCTCTGTCGCTGATCGGTACTTTCGGCGTGATGTATCTGGTCGGTTTCTCCATCAACAACCTCACGCTGATGGCAATGACCATTGCCACCGGCTTCGTGGTCGACGACGCGATCGTGATGATCGAAAACATCGCCCGCTATATCGAGCAGGGCGAACCGCCCTTGCAAGCCGCGCTCAAAGGCGCCAAGCAGATTGGCTTCACCATCATCTCGCTGACCTTTTCGCTGATCGCAGTGCTGATCCCCTTGTTGTTCATGGGCGATGTGGTCGGACGCTTGTTCCGCGAGTTCGCCGTCACTCTGGCGGTGGCTATCCTGATCTCCGCTGCAGTGTCGCTGACCTTCACTCCCATGCTCAGTGCAAGACTGCTGCGCCATACGCCGGAAGATAAACAGGGACGATTGCTGCGCTGGAGCCAGCACATGTTCGACCGTCTGATAGCCGCTTACGGAGATGGCTTGCGCTGGGTGTTGCGTCACCAACCGCTTACACTCTGGGTCGCGTTCGGCACACTGGTGTTGACGGTGCTGTTGTATATCGCGATTCCCAAAGGATTCTTTCCGGTGGAAGACACCGGGCTGATACGCGGCATCACCGTTGCGCCGCAAAGCACTTCGTTCCAGGAAATGAACCGGCGCCAGCAAGCTTTGGTCGATGCAATGCTCAAGGACCCTGCGGTACAAAGCATCTCGTCGTTCATCGGCGTGGACGGCAGCAACGCCACGCTGAACAACGGCCGCATGCTCATCAGTCTCAAACCCCTGGAGCAGCGCGGAGATCGCGTTGCCGCTGTGATTGCCCGTTTGCAGCAAGAAGCCGCGCCGATTTCAGGCATCGAGGCTTTCTTGCAACCGGTTCAGGATCTGACCATAGACGACATCGTCAGCCGCAGCACGTACCAGTTCAGCATCAGCGCGACCAGCATGGAAGAGCTCGAAAAATCGAACAACGCCCTGCTTGATAAACTGAGCACGATGCCGCAATTCACCGGCGTGACCAGCAGCCTGCAGAACAACGGCCTGCAGGCATTCGTGGACATAGACCGCGATACCGCATCGCGGCTGGGGATCAGCGTGGCCGCCATCGACGGCGCGCTATACAGCGCCTTCGGCCAGCGCCTGATTTCGATCATCTTCACCCAGTCGACACAATACCGCGTGGTGCTGCAACTTGATCCGAAAGACAGGCAAGGGCTGGATGGCTTCAACAGCATCTACCTGCTTTCGAGCAGCGGACAGGCCGTGCCCCTGTCGCAGATTGTGCGCATCAATCAAAGAACGGGGCCGCTGGAAATCGGCCATCTCGGACAGTTTCCAGCCGCGATGATCTCGTTCGATCTCGCACGCGGCGTCTCCATCGGGGCTGCCGTACAGGCAATACGCGAGGTACAGCAACAATTGAATCTGCCCGCTTCGGTGCCGCTGAAGATGCAGGGCGCAGCGGCTGCCTTCGAAGCGGCGCTTTCCAACCAGCTTTGGCTGCTGCTGGCGGCGGTGGCAACCATGTACATCGTGCTCGGCGTACTGTACGAAAGTTTTGTGCATCCCGTCACAATCCTCTCCACTTTGCCGTCTGCCGGCATCGGCGCTTTGCTGGCACTGATGCTGTCGGGCAACAGCCTGACGGTGATCGCCATCATCGGCATCATCCTGCTGATCGGTATCGTCCAGAAGAATGCCATCATGATGGTGGACTTCGCGCTGGATGCACAGCGCCAGCAAGGGCTGCCACCCGCCGAAGCCATTTTGCAGGCGGCACAACTGCGGCTCAGGCCGATCCTGATGACCACGTTCGCCGCGCTGTTCGGTGCGATACCGCTGATCGTCGGCGGCGGCATGGGCGCCGAGCTGCGCCAGCCTCTGGGTATCACGCTGGTCGGCGGACTGTTGCTGTCGCAGTTGCTCACCCTGTTCACCACGCCGGTCATCTACCTGGCATTTGACCGGCTGGCTACCCGCTGGAAAGTACGCTTCAGCGGCACAGCCTCCGCATCGGAGACAAAGCAGTGAACTTTTCCGCCATGTTCATCCGCCGTCCGGTGGGGACGACATTGCTGGCGGTAGCGGTGGTACTGCTCGGTGCAATCGCCTTCAAGCTATTGCCCGTGTCGCCCCTGCCGCAAGTGGATTTCCCCACCATCAACGTGAATGCCAACCTGCCCGGCGCCAGTCCCGATGTGATGGCGGCAACCGTGGCGACGCCGCTTGAACGCGCACTGGGACGCATCGCGGGCATCACGGAAATGACCTCGACCAGCTCGCTGGGATCAACCAATATCACCATCCAGTTCGACCTGACGAAGAACATCAACGATGCGGCACGCGAAGTGCAGGCCGCCATCAACACGGCCCAGCCCATGTTGCCCACCGGCATGCCGGGCAATCCGACTTACCGCAAGGTCAATCCGGCCGATGCACCGATCATGATCCTGTCGCTGACCTCAAAAAGCCTGTCGCGCAGCCAGCTTTACGATGCCGCTTCGACCATACTGGCGCAGAAGATTTCCCAGCTGCCCGGAATCGGATTGGTGAATGTGGGCGGAGGCGCCTTGCCATCGGTGCGCGTCGATCTGGATGTGGACCAGCTCAACAACATGCGCTTGAGCATGGAACAGGTCCGGCAGGCCATCGTCACCGCCAACATCAATGCGCCCAAGGGAGCGATCGAGGATGCGCTGCATCGCTGGCAGATACAGGCCAACGACCAGCTCACGCTCCCCGAACAATACAACCGGGTGATCGTGGCCTATCGCAACGGCATCCCGGTCCGGCTCGACCAGGTTGCGCATGTCGGCATAGACAGCCAGAACGTGCGCAACATGGGGATGGCCAATGGCGAGCCTTCGATACAGCTGATCATTTCGCGCCAGCCGGGCGCCAACATCATCGAGGCAGTCGAATCCATCAAGGCGGCACTACCAGCGTTCGAGGCGTCGATGCCGCCGGCGGTTGAGGTGCACATGATGTCGGACCGCACCGTCACCATTCGTGCCTCGCTTAAGGACTCCGAACACACGCTGATCCTGTCGGTGCTGCTGGTCGCGATGGTGGTGTTCGTGTTCCTGCGCGATTGGCGCGCCACGCTCATCCCGGCCATCGCCGTGCCCATTTCGCTGGTCGGCACCTTTGCCGTCATGTACCTGATGGGTTACAGCCTGGACAATCTGTCGCTGATGGCACTGATCGTCGCCACCGGTTTCGTGGTCGACGACGCCGTCGTGGTGCTGGAAAATATCATGCGCCACGTCGAGGAAGGCGTCCCGCCGATGCAGGCCGCACTGCGCGGCGCGCGCGAAGTCAGCTTCACAGTGATATCGATGACACTATCGCTGGCGGCGGTGTTCCTGCCCGTGCTGCTCATGGGCGGCATCATCGGTCGCTTGTTCCGCGAATTCGCGGCCACTCTCACCATCGCAATTTTCATCTCGCTCATCGTTTCGCTCACGCTGACGCCGATGCTGGCCTCACGTTTCCTCAAGCAACGCGGCGCATACAAGCCGGGACGCATCGCGGCATGGGGAGAGCGCGGCTATGCAAGATTGCTGCATGGTTACGACCGCAGCCTGACCTGGGCACTCAAACACCATCGGCTGATGCTGGTGGTTTTTTTCGGCACCATAGTGCTGAATGTCTATCTGTACAAGATCGTGCCCAAAGGCTTCTTTCCCACCCAGGATACGGGCGTCATGATCGGCACCATCCAGGCCGACCAGGCGATTTCGTTCCAGGCCATGTCGCAAAAACTTCAACGCATCGTCGAGATCATCAAACAAGATCCGGCGATTGAAAATGTGGTGGCATTTACCGGCGGCGGGAGTACCAACGGCGGCTTCATCTTTATCACTCTGGCGCCCTACAACAAGCGTCCGGATGCGACCGGGGTCATTGCACGGTTGCGGCACAAACTCGCCGAAATTTCGGGGGCACAAGTGTTCATGGCACCCGTGCAGGACATACGTGCGGGAGGCCGCCCTTCGCCCGCGCTTTACCAGTACACCCTGCAAACCAGCGACCTGAACGAACTGCGCGACTGGGAGCCGCGCGTGCTTGCCGCCTTCAACCACATCCCCATCCTGACCGAAGTGAACACCGACCAGCAGAGCAAGGGGTTGCAGATCGAGCTGGTCATCAACCGCGACGCGGCGGCCCAATACGGAATTTCAGTGAGTACCATCGATCAGACGCTCAACGATGCCTTCGGCCAACGCCTGGTCTCGACCATTTATGCGCCGCTTAACCAGTACTACGTCGTGATGGAAGCCGAGGCAAAATACCAGCAGCGTCCCGATGCGCTGAATGACATTTACCTGATCAGCGCTGCCGGCCAGCCCGTTCCGCTTGCCGCGCTGGCTCATTACGAGCCGGATACGACACCGCTACAGGTCAACCACCAGGGATTGTTCGCCGCCTCCACGATCTCCTTCAACCTTACCCAGGGAGCCTCGCTCGGTCAGGCGCAACAGGCGATCGCGGTGGAGATGGCCAAGATCGGCCTGCCCGGCACAATCCAGGGCGGTTTCCAGGGCACGGCAAAACTGTTCCAGGACACGCTCAGCAACCAGCCCCTGTTCATCCTGACCGCCGTTCTGGTCATCTATATCGTGCTGGGAATGCTGTACGAAAGCACCATCCATCCATTGACCATCCTGTCGACCTTGCCTTCGGCCGGGGTCGGTGCGGTCATGGCACTGATGCTGTTCCATACCGATTTTTCCATCATTGCGCTGATCGGCGTGTTCCTGCTGATCGGCATCGTCAAGAAGAACGCCATCCTGATGGTGGATTTTGCGCTGCAGATAGAACGCGAGACGGGAGCGAGCCCGCGCGACGCCATCCACGAAGCGTGCCTGCTGCGCCTGCGTCCGATTTTGATGACGACGCTTGCCGCACTGTTCACCGCATTGCCGCTGGCCATCATCAGCGGCAACGGTGCGGAACTGCGCCAGCCGCTGGGCATCTCGATCGCGGGCGGGCTGATCGTCAGCCAGTTGATCACGTTGTACACTACCCCGGTGATCTACCTGCAACTCGACAAGTTTCGCCACTGGAGTCGCAGCCGTTGGGCGCGCCGCAATCGTCATGCAGCACAACACTAATCAGCACAGGAAACCGGCATGAGTCCGATCAAAACCTTTACCGCTTTATTATCCAACCGGCGACCGGCATCGACATGTGTCGAATTGTCACGTCAGCCAGTCATCCTCGGCATCAGCCTGTTGCTATCGGCCTGTGCGGTGGGTCCGGACTATGAGCGGCCCGACATAAAATCACCGGCACAGTTCAAGGAAAACAAGGGATGGGTGCAGGCCGCACCGCACGCCGTATCGGCACAAGGTGCGTGGTGGACGATCTTCGGCGACGAGACGCTGAATGCGCTGGAGCTGAAAGTAATTCAGGCCAACCAGAGTCTGCGCGCGTCGTATTACGCCTATCAACAGGCGCTGGCACTCACCGATGTGGCGCGTGCAGCCGAGTACCCCACGCTGGGCGTAACAGCTTCATCCACCCGTTCGTCCTTTGGTGGTGGTGCCACCACCACCACGATAGGAGCGACAGGGCCATCCAATGTCATAGCAGGCAAATCACTGGCTTTCAGCGCCAGCTGGGTGCCTGACTTCTGGGGCAAGGTGCGCCGCCAGGTCGAAAGCAATGAAGCCAATGCCGAGGCCAGCCAGGACAACCTCCTGGCTGCCCAGCTCAGTCTGCAAACCACGCTGGCGCAAAACTATTTCCAGATACGCCAGGTCGACAGCCAGATCGCACTGGCACAGGATACCGTAGCGGCGTATGAGAAATTCCTGCAAATGACCCAGAACCGTTATGTTGCCGGTGTTGCCACCAAGGCCGACGTTGCCCAGGCCCAATCGCAATTGGCCAATGCGCGGGTACAGCTTGCCTCTTTCAACGTGCAGCGCCCGCAGTTGGAGCACGCGATTGCCGTACTGATCGGAGAAGTCCCGGCCAATTTCAATCTGCCTCCCATGCCGAGCCTGCCGCCGCCCCATGCCATACCTGCCGGACTTCCGTCGCAATTGTTGCTGCGTCGTCCCGACCTGGGAGCCTCCGAGCGACAAGTAGCTGCGGCCAACGCACTGATCGGCGTGGCCAAATCGGCCTACTTCCCCAGCCTGACACTCTCGGCACAACGCGGCTGGAGCAGCTCTGCCACTTTTTCAAACCTGATTTCCGCACCGAATGCCTTCTGGTCGGTCGGGCCATCACTGGCGGAAACCCTGTTTGAAGGGGGCTTGCGCCGAGCGCAGGTCGCGCAAAGCGAGAATGCATACCAACAGGCAGTTGCTCAATACCGGCAGCTCAGCCTGCAGGCCTTCCAGCAAGTCGAGGATCAGCTTGCTGCACTGAGCGCACTCTTCGAAGAGGCGAAATTGCAGCAGGAAGCTGTCGCGGCGGCGGAAGAATCGCTGCGCCTCGCAACCAACCAGTACAAGTCCGGTACCGTGTCCTACCTGAATGTGATCACCGCCCAGACGACCGCCTATACGGCGAACAACCAGAATCTTCTGATCGAAGGACAGCAACTCACGGCGAACGTGGCTTTGATTCAGGCATTGGGCGGAGGTTGGGAAAACGAAGTGCAAGCTGCCGAGGTGCAACCAGCTGTTTCAGGCGTTGGCACTGCACAGCCGACAACGACTTCCAAGTAGGTGATAGGCTCAAACCTGAACTGCTTCAAACTGTCAGATTGCTACAACCACCTTTGCGATCTCACTTCCATGCAATTTGAAACTGCGTATTCCGTCGAATCTAATCACTGAGTCCGGCAACGTAATCACTCAGTCCGATTATTCTGCGCAGTCGGCTACTGTGAGTGCATTGCCGACGTATTGCGGTGAGGCTAACACCCATCCCGGGATTCCGCCATCGCCCCCAAGGAGCCAGACGAACTAGTAATTTCGACGCCCGAAACCAGACAGGCGTGTGATACCGCAACCCATACCCGACCTTTGAGGTGGAGAATAGGAGACCTCCAATTCAATGAAAATTGGTGAGTCTAAAAGACTCTTCCTAACCCTTACCTGCCGTTGAGCTCTAATCTTTCGCTTCGCGAAAGCGGCCATTCACCCTGATTCCGCAAGCTACCCATTTCCGCCATTACGGTTGGAGGAAAGCGGGCACTCATCGCGTGCTTGCCAACAACACAGGCGGCTTGGTGTCCATCCAGCGCTTAGAACGAAGGGCCGCCTTGCCACAGGGTATGTTGTTCGGTCAGCTTCCACTCTCCATCAAGCCTCTTAAACGATAGTCCAATCCCCTCGCCGACACCGCTCTTGTGGAGCAGCTCAGATTTGTACTTGCCGTTAACGTACCAAGCTTCCGCATACACCAATGCGCGGTTTCCTTTCCACGCTGGATGCGCAAATTTGACGATCAAGATCGATGATGAGGCACCCAGTTGTTGAATCCGAGGCAGCATTTCACTCTCGCTGATGATGCCTAGGTTGACGATGCCATCGCCCAGCTTTACATCGCCAAAACTCCATGGCTCCAACTTATCGAGTAGCCTCTGGCGCTCAGAATCGACGTCATCACCGTCAGTTGAGTACAGATTTCTGTAGATGAGTGCCAGTTCTAGTTCACATGACACGCTGCTAAGTTGCTGCGAGAACTGAAAGGATGGATTGTGGTTCGGCATCTTTGCTCTGCCCATGTCATTTGCGGTAAGGGCCTTATCGAGCACGGCACCCTCCGTTGGCTTTTCATGGCCAATCACAGCCACAAAGGATTTTTTAAGAAGTTCCTCATCCCACGTGCTGTACGTATCTGCCGCATATGCCTCGTGGAAGATTGCTGTCATTAAGACCATTAGTGCCCACATTATCTTTTGCATCACCCTTACCTCATGCAATCATCAAGTTCTAGCCGCCTTTAAGGCAATTTGCCTTCGCGAAATTTTTAGCCTGTAGCAAGTCCCAAGAAGGTGACAGGGAGATTTCGAAATATCCAACCATTGATTCGCTGCATAGCAGCATGGTCAGTTTTGTATTTGGCTTCGAACCATAGTGACATAATCCCACATTTACCTCACCTCGACCCCATGGGGTTGTAAGGATGAACGGGCAGTCTTGCAGATGGATATTAATTTCGCGGAGATCGATCCTGTCCTGGAAATCTTTCTTTATCCCTTCTACTTTTCGTGGCTCCATGACCAGCTCAAATGTCTCCGCGGAATTTTCCTCTTCACGTCCAGCATTCAGCCCACTTAAATAAATGATGCGAATGCGATAAGCCTCATCCACGCAGTCTTCATCACGACATGCATTGCGGATGTTCGAGAGCCAGAGCCGCTGCTCCACCATCAGGGATTCGCGCTTGGCGATGTCTGTCCGATTGTCCAGCGCCTTCTTGTAGACATCGGCGAGCTCATCGTCCAACCTGGACAATGCATGGCTGGCACAGACCATTTTTTCGGTTTTGGTGGCAGCCTTGTTGCAATCAAAGCTTGCCGCATGCGCCGCTGTCATCAAAGCCAGGTAGCCCAGAATAATCCATGCGTTTCGTTTCATTCCGCCCCCTTTGACGATGAAGTCTTTTCGTTGAATGACCATTAACAATTTCGACTGACCGAAATGGGCAGGCGTCGGCCGATCACGTTGACAAATTGCCCGCCGTAAAGCCGCCGCATCCTAATGTCAGCACCTGGCCGATTTGCATCTGTCATGTATTACTTATGCCAGTGTCGGCAATGCGCTCAACTTCAGTCACTCAACTTTCATTTGGTTTCTGAATAATGCGAGCGGAGATTTCAGCCGCCTTGCCGGTATATTTAAAACAACGTTGTTGCCCCAAACGATTATCGCGAAACGTTGCTTGTCCTTCCGGAGTATTTAGGTCGCAACCTAGCAGAACGTGACAATCACGAGCTCCGAATTCCTGTTCAAATTCTTCAATAAGGCGCTGAGTAGCGTCATATGACGGCTTTACCGAGTCATCTGCTTTTGATCGGCCAAGAGCAAGGCTAACACCCATAATCGCACCAGTGAGAGCGCCACAAGTTCCGCTGGTGCGTGCCATGCCGCTGCAAAAAGCAGTCGCCATTTTTGGCAACAATTCAGAATTCACGCCCTGAGCTTTGGCAAGTGCAAGCAAAACGCTTTCTGCGCAATATAAACCAGAGCTGAATGATTCCTCTGCGGATTCTCGGACATTAGCAACGAATTGTGATTCCATGTTGACTCCTAAGTATTACATTTCGGTGAGTTTTTATAACTGCTTGGCTTGTCTGTTCTTGGCCGGTTTTTGTCCTACGACGATATTACCTGCAAGCGTCCACTCCGCACCAGTTTTCAGCCCTTCGTATTTCATTCTTTCATCCGTCTCAGCGTAACCCATCGCGTTCATTTTGGTATAAACATTTTCCTAAAATCCGCAATCTTTTGAGCCTTTACGACAAAACCAAGGTTGTTCGGAATCTTGGACAAGCTGATGGGCATTTGGGCTAATGGCACCTCGATGGTTTGAATTTCTCCCTCGGCAACATGTTGAGGGCCAGCAAACAAGACACCAAGTAAAATGACGCGACCTCCACCTAAGTTGAGATTACCTTTTGCATCAAGGTAGCCGCCTTGGTCAAAGATGAGAACTGGGCTTCCACTTGATCCAGGAAAACAAGCGCAGTCGATCACGAATATTGGGAGTCCGTTGTAGTCATGCTTTGGGTTCGTAGCTGTAATGCCGCGCCTCACGATTGGCATGTTGTTCTTTTCATCCCAAATGCCGTTCGGGTAACCAATCATGGTTATGTTATCGAGACCAGATAGGTCGGCGAGCTTTTCAGGGGTGGCAAGTAGATCTTCTCCAATCGGTGGAGCGAAGAACTTGATGCCTTTTGCTTCGGCTTGATGAATAAGCGGAGCCATTGGAAAAGCCGCCAAATCGACGTTTTCTTCAGGATGTTTTATCCAAAGACTCTCAAAATTATCGAGAACTATTCGCTCTGTGGCACCTAAGATTGGCTCACCCTGATCGTTCATTTTCGTTAGAACGAATGTACCGACCTTCGACTGATTTATTACGTGCTTGTTGGTGACGATTAATGGGACGTGTGTTTTGTCATCGACTTTGAATGAGAAAAAGAACCCAGTTCCAGTAGATGTGCGATTGCCGTCCAGCATGCATTCAAGCCGGACAGTAGTGTGCATTAGTTTTTCAGCGGGAGTCATAGGCGTTGAACGATTGACTATTATTAGACGGGCGCACTCTAGACTGCAAAGCGCAGTAAGGCAATATGCTAAACGGTCTATATATCTTCAGCGATTGTACGAACTGTAGGACACCTACGAACGGCTGTTGTTGGCCGCATTCTGCCTGTTTACCTTCACTTACACCACCGTCTGCTCATCACCTAAAAGCGGACCAGGCATGCCTTATCTCACAAGCCAAACTCAATTCCAACCGAGGCTCCGATAGATCGCTCGCCATTGCTTTTCCCGATTCCGTATCCAAATTCTGGACTGATATACCACCCGATGTTCTTGGTAGGCCAAAACATTAAATCAAGGGCAAATGCTACTCCGAATGAAGTTCCAGTATCTACACCTCGATATTTCCGACCTATCTGTGGCCCGACCCCGATCATGATTTCGGTTGTAGAGGACAGGTGGTAAGGCTTCTTGAACAACACCTCGCCACCCAGCTCCCGTTGGCCCGCGGAATTCAACGACGTTGCACCAACTTCTATCTCGAGAACATCTTCGATAGGTGTAAATTCAACAGCAATAGTGCCGCCGTTGTTGGATGTTTTGTTGTTCAGATTTCGTTCGACTGCCGGGCCTACTTGTAGAACGATAGAATGATCCTCATTTTCCGCGACCTCCTGACACATAGCGTGATGAGGAACGACGACTAAAACTCCTATCACAGCAAGTTTTCGCAGATTTATTGCATTCAAAAACGACACCCCGATTAATGAAGTACGACTATTTATTTTGCCAAAAGTCCAATTTGGAGAACGTCTTCGAACGTCTGCAGTTGGTCGTTATTGCCGAATTCTCCTCGCAATTTTGACTGGCGGCAATGTTACGGGGAGCGAACATTGATTATCCCAATTCGAAGCTCCGCAGCACACAGCGGTAATTCATGTTGCCATTCTGTCTGCCGCGAAGCAGCCACTCGTGAACGGCTGCTGGCGAAACTGGGCCTGTCATCTTGACTAGATCGCTACTCATTCTATGGCTGCATTTATGCCCAAAACCAGTTGACCGTAATTTCCGGTGCTCATGATCGGCGGATTGAGGGATCAGATCAAATCGGAATCGCTGATCACGTCCTACCGGAACGGGTGATCACGAGTGGCCGGAATACGCAACTGAGCTTCCCACGCAGATACGGAGATTCCAGGTAAATGATATAGGTGGATTCGCCTGCATGTTTTCATTCGCCCATCAGGAAAGATGATATTTTCAATTCGTTTCTTTCCAGCCCCCACCCAGCGCCTTCAGTAAACTTACTGCCGATTGAAACTGGCCTCCGCGTATCTGTGACTGGACGCGCAAAGCAGATAACTGGTTTTGTTGGACGGTGGCAAGCGTCAGGGCATTGTCCAGCCCTTCCTTGTAACGCAGCAAGGTAATTTCATACGCCTTGTTCTGGTCACGTACCGCTTCTTCCTGTTTTTTTCTAGCTGACTCCAAACCCTGCAGATTGCCCAGTGCATCCTGGGTTTCCTGTATTGCGACCAGTACGGCTTGCCGGTAATTGGAGACGGCTGCGACATAACCCGCCTGCGCAAAATCGACACCTGCACTGATTCTTCCGCCGTCGAACAGGGTCTGGCTAGCTTGTGCGCCGACAGACCAGATCAGTGAGGGTGCTGAAATCAAGTTGGAAAGGCTATTCGATTCATAACCTCCCAATGCAGGCATCAAAATCAACGATGGGAAATATGCCGCCTTGGCTACGCCGATCTGGGCATTGGCAGCCGCCATCGCGCGTTCTGCCGAGGCGATATCGGGCCGCCGCTCAAGCAGATTTGCCGGCACACCCACAGGAATTGGCGGGGTTTGGGCTGGCAGCATGCCGGTGCTCATTTTAAAGCTTGCTGCCGGAACGCCCGTCAGAGTCGCCAGCGTATCTTCACTTTGTTTGCGCTGATTCTTCAGCAATTCAAGTTGAGCCATGCTCGACTCGACCAAGGCGTTCTGGAAGACCACATCGTTCTCGGCAGCCGCGCCGAATTCGTGGCGTATGCGGGTCAAACCGAGTACCTTTTCCTGCAGTTCTATCGAGCCGGAAACGTAGCCGACTTCTTCATCGAGTTGGCGCAACTGGAAATAGGCGGATGCAACCTGGGCAGTCAGTACCAGTCGCACATTTTCGCGATCGGCAGCCGCTTGTTCGGCGCTGGCGCGGGCACTCTCGATATCCCTGCGCACGCGGCCCAACCAGTCGACCTCATAGCTGACAGTCACGTTGGGCCTGAAGTCGTTCTGAACTGTACTGTTATTGGGAATATTGTAAGCAAACTGCGGTCGATTCGCCGAAGTGCGGGTGCGCGAAGCGTCCGCATTAAGTGCGACAGTCGGAAACATGGCCGCGGCGTGCGCGTTACTTTGTGCAAGTGCCTGATCGAGACGCGCCACGGCCACTTTCAAACTCGGGTTGTCCTTAAGGCAATTGACTTCAAGTTCGTCGAGCTGCTTGTCGCCAAAAGCCTTCCACCATTCTTTCTTGGGAACAGCATCGGCAGGACTGGCAGGCTGCCAGTCCTGCCCGCTCTTCCAGCCAACGGGCATGTCGGTTATCGCGGGACGTTTGTAGTCGGGACCGATAGCCGCACAGGCCGCACACAGAAACGGCAGGCCAACCAGAAGCATAATGGGGCGCATGGCTGTCAGCTTCCTTTGGCAGTTTCGGCGGCAATCGCCACTGATTGGCCGTCGCTAATTGAGTCCGGGGGATTCATCACCACTTTGTCGTCCGGTGTCAGGCCCGCTTTGATTTCGACGTCGTGGCCGTAGTCGGTGCCCAGGGTCACGACTTGCAACCTCACCTTGCTGTCCGGTTGAACGATTGCAACCCGGGTGCCGGCAGAGTTGATCAACAAAGCATTGGTCGGCAGGATCAATCCTCGATTTAATTTCAGCGTGAGCGCGACGTCTACGTAGGCACCGGGCAACAGGCCGTGGTCGGCATTCGGCACCTGGATCTCGATCTGCAATGTCCGCGTCGCCGGATCGATTGCACCCGCAGTACGTACAATCTTTCCCTTGACCGGTTTGTCGGCAGCCTCTGGGCGGAGAATGTCCACACTGTCGCCGACGCGTATCCGCTCTGCCCGGTCTTGCGGCACATAAGCATAAAGGCGCAGCCTGTCGATCTGCGCAACAGCGAACATCGTCTGGCCCGTGCCGCCGTTACCGGCATTCATCAGGTCGCCGTTGTCGATATTGCGGCGCGTCACAATGCCATCGAAGGGAGCCAGCACATTGCTGAAGCTCTGCTGGTCGTGCAAGCGCTTGAGTACCGCCTCGGTCTGCTGATATGCCGCAGTCTTCTCGTCATATTCCTGCTGCGAGACAGCATCGTGCTCGCGCAGCTTGCCCCAGCGCTCGTAAGCGATTTTTGCGAGATCGAAATTTGCTTTCGCTTCCTCGACCTGTTTGTTGACATCGGGGATGTCGAGTGTCGCCAGCAGATCCCCTTTCTTCACCGGCTGGCCGATATCCTTGAACCATTGCTTCACATACCCGTTGGTGCGCGCATATATCTGCGCCTCGTATATACCCTGCAATGCACTGGGCAAGGTCAACTTTGATTCGTAGCCGCTGGCACTCGCTTGAACGACGTGTACATGGAGAATGGCGCTTTCTGCAGCCTGCGTCGCCAGCAACTCCGCGTTTGCCCGGCGGACGAGCAGCGCCCACCCCAAGCCCAGCAGCAGCAAAACGACAATAGCCATCGTCACCCAGCGCGCGGTGCGGACAACCTGGTGGCGGCTGCTTTCCTGTGCAGCTCCGTATAGATGAATTTCCGGCAAGCCCTGATGAGAATGTCGCTGATCAGTCATGATTGTGTCCTATGCAGAAGCGGGTGTGGTGGTGGGAGCGCCGTCGCCCTGACTGCGTGCTTTTCGCGCGGCCAGCCATTGCTGGAAAGAAGCAAAGACGACCGGAACAAAAAGCAGGGTCGAAATAGTCGCAAACAGCAAACCGCCTATCACAGCGCGGCCTAGCGGCGCATTCTGCTCCGAGCCTTCGCCGATACCGATCGCCATCGGAATCATGCCAAGTATCATCGCCAAAGCCGTCATCAAAACCGGGCGCAACCGCGTGGCGCCCGCCTCAAGGGCGGCGGAGAGCGGCGGAAGACCGGCATCCAGACGCTGCCGGGCAAACGCAACAACAAGGATACTGTTGGCGGTAGCCACGCCCATCGTCATGATCGCGCCTGTCAGCGCCGGCACGCTCAGGTCTGTTCCGGTCAATATCAACATCCAGGCGATACCGGCCAGGGCAGCCGGCAGTGCGGAAATGATGATCAGCGGATCAATCCAGGACTGGAAGTTGACCACGATCAGCAGATAAACCAGGACGATGGCGCCAATAATGCCGAGGCCGAGACCAATATATGACGACTGCATGGTCTGCACCTGTCCCCGCATCGCGATGCGGCTGCCTTTCGGCAAGGCCGGCTTTGCCTCGTCAATGAGCGCCTGAATTTCTTTGGCCGCAGAGCCGAGATCGCGCCCGCGCACGTTTGCGTAAATATCGACCGACGTCAGGATGTTATTGTGCGTCACGATACTCGGCTCCCTGTACGGGGAGACCTTTACCAGATTGCTGAGTACCTGCGGCGCATTATCCTTTGCGCCGGGGATATTGACCGGCAGATGCATCAGATCGTCGAGAGAGCTGATCTTGTATTGCGGCGTTTGCACCTGGATGTTGTAGACAATGCCATTCGCCGGATTGAGAAAGAAAGCCGGTTGCGTCTGCTGGCTACCCGAGAGCGGCAGCAGAATATTCTGGGCCACGTCGGTGGGACTGATGCCGATGCTCTGCAAGCGGGGACGGTCCATCTCCAGCGCGATCCCGGGCTCATCCAGTCTCTGGTGGACATGCACATCGACGGCCCCATTGACGGCCTTGATCCGGTTCATGAGTTTTCCGGCGAATACAGTGTTCTCGGCAATATTGTTGCCGTATATCTGTACGTCAATCGCCGCGGGAATGCCAAAGTTGAGGATCTGGGCCACGATATCGGCCGGCTGAAAGAAGAACTCGACACCCGGGAAACGCTTGCCGAGTTCCGACGGAATCTTGTCGATATATTCGCGGGTTGGCCGGTGATCCGGGTTGAGCGAAATAAGAATATCTGCATCCAGCGTGCCTATGGTGCCCGAGTTGCTGTATGAAAGATTGATACCGCTATAGGGCAAACCGATATTGTCGATGATCGATGCCAACTCCTTCGCGGGGATTATTTCACGCAACGCACCGTCGACGGCGTCGGAGATCAGTGCGGTGTTCTCTATCCTGGTTCCGGTCGGCACCCGCATGTGCAGCTTGATTTGGCCGGTGTCCACCGTGGGGAAAAGGTCGCGTCCAAGCATCAGGTAGAGGCCGCAGGACAAAAGGCAAAAGCCGAGAAACCCCGCGATAAAACTGCGGCGGTGCGTCAGCAGATGGCTAATCAGAAGAACGTAAACGTTGCGCAATTTCTCGAAACGCCGATTGAACGATTCATGCACGCTGTATACCCACCGTGCGATTCTGCCGGTGCGATTCTGGTGTCCCATCAACAGCAGGGCCAAAGTCGGCACCAGTGTGCGAGACAGCACATAAGACGCCAGCATCGCGAACACCACGGCTTCGGCCAGCGGCACGAACAGATAGCGTGCCACACCTTCCAGAAAGAACATGGGCACGAACACGATACAGATGCACAAGGTCGAGACAAAGGCAGGGATGGCGATTTCGCCCGCACCGTCGAGAATCGCCGTATAAAGGTCCGAACCCATATGCAGATGACGCTCGATATTCTCGATCGTCACCGTCGCGTCGTCCACGAGAATGCCGACCGCCAGCGCCAGGCCGCCCAGCGTCATGATATTGATGGTCTCGCCTACCGCATGCAGCAATATGATCGAAGTGAATATCGACAACGGGATCGAAATGGCGATGATCGAGGTCGTGCGCAAATTGCCCAGGAATAGCAGCAACATCAAGGCCGTCAACCCTGCAGCGATCAGCGCTTCATGAGTCACTCCCTTGATCGCCGTCTTGACGAATACCGACTGGTCTGCCAGCAGCGCGACGTCGACGCTCTTGGGCAACAGTGGAAGTAAAGTCGGCAACCTGGCTTTGAGGTCGTTGACCACGTCGATGGTCGACGCTCCGCCATTCTTGTAGATGGACAAGAGCAGGCCGCGCTGGCCGTTCTGTTTGACGATATTGGTTTGCGGAGAGAACCCATCGCGGACATGGGCGACCTCCCGCAGGAAAGTCGTTGCACCCCCTGCGGTCTTTACGGGCATGTTGTTCAGCCCTTCGATCGTCGTCGGCGAACTGTTCAGGCTGACGTTATATTCCGTCTCTTCTATCTTGGCGGTGCCGGTAGGCAGAATCAGGTTCTGGCTGTTGACCGCATTGATCACGTCCGCCGACGTCAGGCCCTTTGCCAGGAGAGCCTGCATATCAAGATCCACCGACACCAGACGCATCTTGCCGCCATAGGGCCAGGGAACGGCAACGCCCGGGATCGTCACCAACTGGGGTCTCAATGTATTGGTGGCGAGATCGAACAACCCCTGTTCGGGCACATCCCTGCTCGACATACCGATCTGGATCACGGGAACACTCGACGCGGTGTATTTGATGATCAGCGGAGGCATCATTCCCGGCGGCATCTGGCGCAAAACTGTCTGCGAGACCGCCACGATCTGGGCTATGGCGGTCTGTATGTTGACATTCGGTTGAAAGAAAATCTTGACCACCGCAATGCCGTTCAAGGATTGCGATTCAACATGCTCGATGTCGTTGACCGTCGTTGTGAGGATACGCTCATGTACCGACGTGATGCGGTCTGCCATCTGCTTTGGCGCCATTCCGCTGTAGTTCCAGATCACGCTGATGACGGGAATATCTATTTCAGGCAGCACATCTACCGGCGTGCGCAAAATCGCAAGCGGGGTGGCCAGCAGAATGATGATCGCCAGAACTATAAAGGTATAAGGCCTGCGTAAAGCTAATTCAACTATCCACATCGAAAAAATTTACCTTATCTGGTTATCCTGAATGAAGTGACCAAATGAACCGGGACAGTCCATCGGGGCGGCGCTGCTTTTCCAAAAAAATGCGCACCCAAAGTTCAAATAAAGCCTCCTGGCCAGAAAAATACTGTTGCAATTTCCCGGGCATCCAAGGATGGATAATTGCTTTGCCGGCGCCGCCAATAACCGGGATAGTTTTTAACCATGGGGGCATAAGGCCATTTGATGGTCAATATGTATTTCGTTCAATTACGAAATATATATCGAGCCATATAGAAATACAAGAGAACTTGAGTTCAGACTCTGCCTGTCAGACAAAATCTGGAATGCTACAAATGATGTTTCGGCAAAAGCAATGTTGCGACCAATCCCCCACCCTGCGCATTTTTCAGAGTGATATCGCCTCCCTGTTTCCTGGCCATATCTCTCGCAATGGAAAGACCGAGACCGACACCGCCGTGATTCCGGTTGCGCGAAGCATCCAGCCGGTAGAATGGGGCAAAGACCGATTCCAATTGATCCTCGGGAATGCCGGGGCCGGAATCATGAATAGTGATCACGACATTGCTGTCCGTTTCTCCTATGGAGATACTGGCACTTTCTCCGTAGCGCAAGGCATTTTCAATCAAATTTCCCAGGCAACGACGAATGGCGAGCGGCTGCAACTTGATCGGACTTGAATGACCCGACACCGTGATCGATTCCCCGCACTCCTCTGCATCCTCCACCATTGAATGCACCAGCGCTCCGATATCAAGCATGCAATCCGCTTCCGGCCTTTCGTCTCCGCGCAAATAATCGAGCGTCGTATCGATGATGCTTGCCATCTCATTGATGTCTTTCTGGATATCGGCTTGCAACTCTTGCTGATCCATCTTTTCGGCCTTCAACTTAAGGCGCGTGAGAGGAGTGCGAAGATCATGCGAGACGGCAGCCAAAAACCGGTTGCGCTCCTCCATCTGCAGATTGATGCGCGCTTTCATCTGGTTGAATACTTTCGAAGCCTGCCTGACTTCGGAAGGACCGGATGCTTCCTCAATGTTGGGACTATTCAGGTTTTTCCCCAGTTCTTCAGCCGCATTTGCCATGCGTTTGATGGGATATGAAAGCCAGCGGGCTGCAACCCATGCGGTCAATGCGACTGCGCCTAGCCTGACAAGAAGAATGGCATACAACCTGAATGGATCGCGATGTACGGCAGGAGGCGCATGCTCCAGACCCAGCATGATGAAAATTTCCCTGCCTGCGAAAATGCTGACGGAAAGGATGACAAACAAAAGCAAAAAAAGCCGTACAAACAGCGAGTCCGGAATAACCGATTTCATCGGGTTTCCTTCGTATCGAACAAGTACCCCTCGCCCCGAACAGTCTTGATCAGCGACGGTGTGCGCGGATCGTCATTGAGTTTCTGCCTCACCCGGGAAATCAATATATCTATGCTTCGGTCAAAAAGCTCCATGCCTCTGCCCCGCGCCTCATCAAGCAGGAATTCCCTGGTCAGCACCCGGTTGGGATGCTCGACCAGCACGGCAAGCAGGCGGAATTCCGCATTGGACAGCGGGATCACGATCTGATCCGGAGAAACAAGCTGGCGCAAGATCAAATCCAGCCGCCACCCCATGAACTCCGCTTCCTTTTTCTCCGTCAAACTTCCCCGACCCGAACGCGACCTGCGCAGTATCGACTGTATGCGGGCCACCAGTTCGCGCGGCTCGAACGGCTTAACGATGTAGTCGTCCGCACCCACTTCAAGCCCGACAACCCGATCCATGGCTTCGCCGCGCGCGGTCAGCATCAGTATGGGAATGTCCGATTTGACACGCAGGCTGCGGCACAGCGAAAGTCCGTCTTCCCCGGGAAGCATCAGATCGAGAATGACGAGATCGAAGGAGTTCTTTGCCAGGGATTCTTCCATGGCAGCGCCGTCGGTTACGCCGGTGACGGACATGCCAAAGCCCGCAAGGTATTCCCGCAAAAGCTGGCGAATTTGTTCATCATCATCAACTATTAGAATTGAGACCATAGAATCCATACTCGTGATGCGTTAATAGTAAACAAAGCACTTCCTGTATATTCAGATGATTATTCAGAATTTATGGCTGGATATTAGCAACAGAATTATCCTGGCAGGATGTTCCCATACTCGCCTTGCGTTGTATCGGCATAATTTCTTCTTTGTACAAAAAGAGATACAAACAAATTATGCCCTGAGCAGGAGGTTGCACTCCAGCCCGGCTGCGATGACTGAAGGGAAGGCTTCCGGATTTCAATAGCCCCGGAATTTTCACGATGGGCTGCATTGCCGACACCAACCCAGTCCAGGCAAGCCCATTCCTGATCGATTCTACAAAAAACAAACCCGCTCGGCTCATCACCGAACGGGCTGAATTGACATGCACAAGTTTGCTGCTTACTTTTTATCAGCATCCTTTGCTTCTTTATCTGCTTTCTTTTTGGCTTTCTTGGCTGCCTTCTCGGCTTTTTTGGCTTCGGCAGCCGCCTTCTTGTCGGCTTTCTTGTCTGTCTTGGCACCGTCTTTGGCTGCAGAGTCCGTGGTTTCTTTTACAGCCTTCTTATCGGCCTTCTTGTCTTCTTTGGCTGCGACTTCCTTGGTTTCCTTGTCGGCCTTCTTGTCGCCCTTGGTTATTTTGTTGTCGGTTTTTGCAGGTTTTTCATCCTTGCTGACCGTTGTGGCACCGCTCACTGAAAGTTCAGAGCGCATCTTTGCCACCGTCTTGTCGCCAAATCCTTTGACGTTCTTCAGATCGTCCACACTCTTGAACGAGCCGTTCTTGGTACGATAGTCGATGATTGCCTGTGCTTTGGCCGGGCCTATGCCCTTGACCGAGTCCAGCTCTTCCTTGGTTGCCGTGTTCAGGTTAACTGCCGCGAATGCCATGTTGGCAAACGCAAAGAACAAAACCAGTAATGACAAAATCTTCTTCATGCTTTTCTCCTTTTCAAGTAAACGAAAATTACCCCAGATTACACAAACGCTGCAGCCAATATCAGATTGACTGTTTCAAGAGTTGATTCACATAACGCTCCGTACCCTGCTCTACGGTCAGGAAAGGTTGCGTATACCCAATCTCGCGCAGGGCAGCCATGTCGGCCTGTGTGTAGCTTTGATATTTGCCGCGCAACGCATCCGGGAAAGGGATGTAACGAATGAGTTGTTGCTGAAGCATCTGCTCCAGCGATAATGCCGCTTCATTTTTCGCTGCACGCAATGTATTGATTGTCGCTACCGCCACATCATTGAAGCTCTGCGCATTGCCCGTACCGAGATTGAAAATGCCGGATTTATTGGGGTGATCGAGAAAGAACATGTTGACCTTGACCACATCTTCCACCGAGACGAAATCGCGCAACTGACCGCCGTTTTCATAACCGTCGCACCCTTCGAACAGTTTCACGAATCCGTCAGCACGGTACTGGTTGAAGAAATGATAGGCCACCGAGGCCATGCGCCCCTTGTGCTGCTCGCGCCGGCCATACACATTGAAGTAGCGGAATCCGGCAATCTGGGATGTGCGGTGCGCCCAACGACGACGCACTACCTGATCGAACAGAAATTTTGAATAGGCATAGACGTTGAGCGGGGACTCGAATTCGCGACTCTCCTTGAACACTCCGCCGCCGCCGTATACCGAGGCGGAAGAGGCATACAGAAAGGGAACATCCTCGTTCTGGCAGTGATTCAGGACTTCCAGCGAATAGCGGTAATTGTTCTCCATCATGTAGCGGCCATTGAGTTCCATGGTGTCGGAGCAGGCGCCTTCATGCAATATCGCCGCAATGGTGCCGTCAAAGGAACCGTCCTGCAAGAGTCCAACGAAGTCTTCCTTGTCCAGGTAATCGGCGATCTCGCAATCGGCAAGATTCCTGAACTTGTCGGAATTGTTCCCCAGGTTATCGACGGCGATGATGTTGGTCTCACCGCGCTCGTTCAGCGCCTTGACCAGGTTCGATCCGATAAAACCAGCGGCGCCGGTGACTACGTAGTACATGTTTTTCTCCCAGTTTTCGGGATACAGGACACAGGATGCAGGGTACAAGCAGTTCTGCTGTATCCTGTATCCCGTATCCTGAATCCTAGTTCTTCATATCCTGAAGTATCTCTTCGCGCGACACAACGGCCGTGCCCAGCTTGCCCACCACAACGCCCGCCGCACGGTTCGCGATGCGCACGGCATCCGGCATGTCGGCGCCGCTCGCCAGCATCACCGCCAGCGTGGCGATGACGGTATCGCCCGCACCGCTGACATCAAACACTTCGCGCGCATGGGTCGGTTCGTGCAACACATCCTGCTCGCGGAACAGCGACATGCCTTCTTCGCTGCGCGTGACCAGCAATGCTTCCAATTTCAAATCGGTCCGCAGCTTTTGCGCTTTAGCGCTCAGTTCTGCATCGCTCTTCCAGTTTCCCGCCACTTCCCGGAACTCGCTGCGATTCGGTGTCAGCAACGTTGCGCCTTGATAGCGCGCATAGTCATCGCCCTTGGGGTCGACCAGCACCGGCTTGCCAGCCGCACGTGCCGACTTGATCATTTCGGCGATATGCGCCAGTCCGCCCTTGCCGTAGTCCGAGAGGATCACCACATCGGCCAGCGGCAGCTTGGTGTGGAAATCTGCCAGCTTGGCATTCAACACCTCGTGGCTGGGCGGCGTTTCGAAATCGATGCGCAGCAATTGTTGCTGCCGCGCAATGGCACGCAGTTTGACAATAGTCGAGATGCTGGCATCCCGATGCAGCATTGCTTCGACTCCGCCCTGCTCGGTCAGCAATCGCTGCAGGCAATCCCCCGCCTCATCCGCGCCAACCACCGACAGCAAAGTGCAATGCGCCCCCAGCGATGCGATATTGCGGGCCACATTGGCTGCGCCGCCGGGACGTTCTTCCACACGACTCACTTTCAATACAGGTACCGGCGCTTCCGGCGAGATGCGTGTCACGTCGCCGAACCAGTAACGGTCCAGCATCACATCGCCGACCACCAATATCCGCGCCTTATCGAACGATGGCAGCTTCATGCCAACTCTCCTATCTCTCGAATGATTTCCTGTAAAGCCAATAGCGGATCCGGCGCCTGTGTAATCGGGCGTCCGATGACCAGATAGCTCGCCCCGCTTTCCAGTGCCGCGCGCGGCGTCATGATGCGCGACTGGTCGTCGGCAGCCGCATTGGCCGGGCGGATACCCGGGGTAACCAGGCAGAAATCCTTGCCATATTGCTGACGCAGCATAGGTGCTTCGAGCGCGGAACACACTACACCATCCAGGCCGCTGTCGCGCGCGAGGCCGGCCAGAAGCGGCACCATCTGCGCCGCACTGGCATTGATACCGATGCCGTGCAGATCTTCCTGTGCCATGCTGGTAAGAATGGTGACAGCGATCAGCTTCGGGCGATGTTCGACATTCGCCAGTGCTTCGCACGCCGCTTCCAGCATGCGCTTGCCGCCCAGCGCATGCACGTTCACCATCCACACACCCAATGCTGCGGCAGCCTTGCAGGCTTGCGCCGTTGTGTTGGGAATGTCGTGGAATTTAAGATCGAGGAATACATCAAAGCCGCGCTTCTGCAGTTTCTCGACCAATTGCGGCCCGGCAGCAGTAAATAATTCCTTGCCCACCTTGAGGCGGCACAACGCCGGGTCCAGATGTTTTACCAAAGCCAGCGCCGGTGCGGCTTGTGAATAATCAAGCGCAACGATGATTTTCGCATCGCTCATATTGCCACCCCGTTCTCCTCGCTTCTCTTCGGCGAGTAACTCTCCCAGCTGTGACAGGCCGGGCAATGCCAATAGAACTGACGTGCCTTGAAACCGCAATGCTTGCAGCGATACATGGCCAGCCCGCGCGTACGCTGGAAAATCAGGTCCTTCACCAGCACAAGATCGGCTCGGCGTTCGCCGGCAATATCCAGCAACCGGGCTTCCAGCAACTTATCCAGCCCCAGCAGTGTTGGATTTCGCTTCAGTTCGTTGCGCACCATGAGATAAGCCGCTTCCGGCCCATCGCGCTGCACGAGAACGCTGAACAACACGTTCATCAGGTCCAGCGAAGGGTACTTTTGCAGCCAGGACTGCAGCAAGGCCACGCCTGCCGCTTCATCGCCGCTCTGGCGATAGGCTTGCAGCACGTGCTCGGCCACCAGTGGCAAATATTGCGCATCCTGCTGTTCGACGTGCTTCCATGTCTCGATGGCGCGCGAAACATTGCCTGCCGCCAGCTCGATGTCGCCCAGCATGATGCTGGCGCGCACGCTCTGCGGGTTGACGCTGAGCGCCTGTTCCAGATGTACCATGGCCGCATCGGTTTGTTTGCCGGTTAGCTCGCTTGCCGCAAGCTCGCAAAAAAAGAAGGCCGCTTCCTTGCCGTGGGGCTCACCGGTCAGCGCGGTCAGCCGCTGACTGATATCGATGGACTTGAGCCAGTCCTTTTCTTTCTGGTATATCTCCAGCAGGAAATCCAGCGCTTCCTTTTCATACAGCGTCCCATGCAAGTTATGAAAAGCTTCTTCTGCCCTGTCCAGAATGCCCGCTTTCAGATAGTCCTGCGCCAATTCGAACAAGGCCTGCTGTTTTTTGTCTTCGCTCAAATCGGCCCGCTCAACCAGATTGAGGTGCATACGGATAGCGCGATCCACTTCTCCGCGACGTCGAAACAGGCTGCCCAGCGCAAAGTGCAACTCGACCGTTTGCGGATCGACCTTGACTACTTCGATGAAGGCTTCGATAGCCTGGTCCTGCTGTTCGTTCAGCAGGAAATTCAGTCCCTGGAAATACGAGCGCGGCAAGGCGCTGGATTCCGTGATCAATTCCTTTATATCGATACGCGCTGCCAGCCATCCCATGCCGAAAAACAGGGGAAACACCAGCAACATCCAGGGTTCAAAATCCATCAGTTCAATATCTCGGGAGGTTGGATGGGGTAACGCTGCGCATCGATCTCGGACAATTTGTTTTTCAACTGCAGTTCACGTTTTACCGCGGAGAGTTCGCGGCGTTGCCGAAGCAGCGTGGCCAACATTGCCACAAGGCCGATGAACACACCGAGCACAAAAAAACACAGCAGCACGACGACAAATGAAGTCTGCCATTCATAGCCGAAAAAATATCGCAGTACGACGGGTTGGTCGTTCTTCACCGCAAAGCCCAGTAGCAGCAGGAACAACACGGCACGCAGTGACCAGATCAGGTATCGCATGATGACTTTATCGCTTCTAAATCGGTGCGCAACGAT
Source organism: Sideroxydans sp. CL21 (assembly GCF_902459525.1). NCBI lineage: Bacteria > Pseudomonadati > Pseudomonadota > Betaproteobacteria > Nitrosomonadales > Gallionellaceae > Sideroxydans > Sideroxydans sp. CL21. The sequence goes on along the minus strand of NZ_LR699166.1, from coordinate 1,317,405 downwards.
AGCATGAACAGAAAAGGATGCCTCAAAAATTCAAAGTTCTAAGCAAGACAAGGCGCGAACAAAAAATTGCGACGCAGCATATACGTGATATGTAAGGAGTAATTTTTTGTGAGTAACGTAAGTATTGCGACGAAATTTGGATTTTTGAGGCACCCTTAAAAAATTGGCGGCACATCTTGCGACAGGCCGCCAATCGAGTTACTTCCGAACTACATCAGGCAGAAAGATAATCCACCCGTTCGCGCAGTTCTTTCCCGGCTTTAAAGTGAGGCACGTATTTGGCAGGCACCTGAACCTTGTCGCCGGACTTGGGGTTGCGCCCCAAGCGCGGCGGACGATAGTTCAAGGCAAAACTGCCGAATCCGCGAATCTCGATACGTCCACCGCGCGACAGGGTCGCCGACATGCTATCGAGGATCACTTTGACTGCCAGCTCGGCATCCTTACCGAGCAGTTGCGTATAACGCTCCGCAAGTCTGGCGATTAGATCAGAACGGGTCATCGTTCCTCCTTACTGGGCTTCAGCCTTGTTGGAATCCAGCTTCGCCTTGAGCAGCGCACCCAGATTGGTCGTACCGGCCGTGCTGGTGTTCTCAGCAGCGAACTTCTGCATCGCAGCTGCCGTATCCGCCTTGTCCAAAGCCTTGATCGACAGGTTGATGCCGCGGTTCTTGCGATCCACGTTGATGATGACGGCCTTGACGGAATCGCCTTCTTTCAGGTGGTTGCGGATGTCTTCCACGCGGTCGGCGGAAACTTCGGATGCCTTCAGGTAAGCCTCGACATCCCCTTCAAGCATCACTACAGCGCCCTTGGCATCCAGCGATTTGACCACGCCGGTAACCACTGCACCCTTGTCATGACCGGAGGACACGAAGCCGCCGAACGGATCACCTTCCAGTTGCTTCACGCCCAGCGAAATGCGCTCGCGCTCAACGTCGATGGCCAGAACCAGAGCTTCCAGTTCGTCGCCCTTCTTGTAGTTGCGCACGGCTTCTTCGCCAGGGATAGACCAGGACAGGTCGGACAGATGCACCAGACCGTCGATACCACCTTCCAGACCGATGAACACGCCGAAGTCGGTGATGGACTTGATCGCGCCCTTAACTTTGTCGCCCTTCTTGTGGTTGAGCGCGAAGTCGTCCCATGGATTGGACTTGCACTGCTTCATGCCCAGGGAGATACGGCGGCGAGCTTCGTCGATCTCAAGGATCATGACTTCAACTTCGTCGCCCAGCGCTACAACCTTGGACGGATGCACGTTCTTGTTGGTCCAGTCCATTTCGGAAACGTGCACCAGACCTTCGATACCTTGCTCGATCTCAACGAAGGAACCGTAGTCGGTCAGGTTGGTCACCTTGCCGAACAGACGTGTACCTTGCGGGTAGCGACGTGCCAGACCATTCCACGGATCGTCGCCCATTTGCTTGATGCCCAGGGAAACGCGATTCTTCTCCTGGTCGAACTTCAGGATCTTGGCTTCAACTTCATCGCCAACTGTCAGAACTTCGGAAGGATGCTTCACGCGACGCCATGCCAAGTCGGTGATGTGCAACAGGCCGTCGATACCGCCCAAGTCAACGAATGCACCGTAGTCGGTGATGTTCTTGACGATACCCTTGACGATTGCGCCTTCCTTCAGGTTCTCCAGCAGGGACTCGCGATCGGCACCTTGCGACGCTTCCAGCACAGCGCGGCGGGAAACCACCACGTTGTTGCGCTTGCGATCCAGCTTGATAACCTTCAACTCCATCGTCTTGTTTTCGTATGGTGTGGTGTCCTTGACCGGACGAGTATCCACCAGCGAACCGGGCAGGAATGCGCGGATGCCGTTCACCATGGCAGTCAGACCGCCCTTGACCTTGCCGCTGACATAACCTTCAACGATGCGGCCTTCTTCCATTGCTTGTTCCAGATCGATCCAGGCAGCCAGGCGTTTAGCCTTCTCGCGCGACAAGCGCGTTTCGCCGTAACCGTTTTCCAGGGATTCGATGGCGACGGTAACAAAATCACCTGCCTTAACTTCGATTGCGCCCGATGCGTCTTTGAATTCTTCAACGGGAATAAAACTTTCGGACTTCAATCCGGCATTAACCACAACCACGTTCTGCTCGACGCGAACGACTTGGGCCGTAATCAATTCACCTGCGCGCATTTCTTTGCGGTTCAGGCTCTCTTCAAACATTGATGCAAAATTTTCCATTTCAGCAACTGCAGTCATTTTGGTATACCTTGAGGACAATCCCGTGATAAGCGGGGGTTAGTTAATCAACCCAAACAGAAAGGCTCTATTTGGACTCCAACGCACGGTAGCGGCTAAGCACTTCCTGAACCGCCTGCTCGATGTTCAGAGGAGTCGTATCCAGCAAGCTCGCACCTTGCGCCTGTTGCAAAGGGGCCACGCTACGCTGTGTATCCCGCTTGTCGCGCGCCTGTATATCTTGCAAAAGGGCGGCGATATTAGCACTCATCCCTTTTTCTTTCAACTGTTTATATCTGCGCTCGGCCCGCGCTTCGGCACTCGCGGTCAAAAATATCTTCAACGCCGAATCCGGGAATACCACTGACGCCATGTCGCGTCCGTCAGCCACCAGCCCCGGTGCGCGCCGGAAGGCACGCTGCTTGTCCAGCAACGCCGCACGCACCTTGGGCAAGGCTGCGATTTTAGAGGCCGCAGACCCTGCTTCCTCGGTGCGCAATTCGTCGCCCACTTTTGCTCCATCCAGCCAAATATCCTCACCCTCAAAGCGGATATCAACCTGTCCGGCCAGTTCCGCCAGTTGATCTTCTGCTTCCAGCGCGATGCCGCGCTTTTGTGCTGCCAGCCCGAGCAAACGATACAAGGCGCCGCTGTCGAGATAATGCATGCCCAGCGCCGTCGCCACGCGCTGCGCCACCGTGCCTTTGCCGGAAGCCGACGGGCCGTCGATGGCGATCACCGGCACGGCCTGCGTCACTTTGGCAAACTCGGCGAAATATTCAGGGAAAGTCTTGGCGACACACTTCGGATCGTTGATGCGTACGCCTGCTCCGCCGAAGGCCGCAAGCGAGAAACACATCGCCATGCGGTGATCGTCGTAGGTATCGATACCGGATTGGGGATTGAGGATCGAGGAGCGTGAAGCGGGCGGCATGATACGGATGAAATCCGCACCTTCTTCCACTGTTGCACCCACCTTGCGCAGCTCGGTCGCCATGGCCGCGATGCGGTCGGTCTCTTTCACTCGCCAGCTGGCGATGTTGCGCAGCGTGGTCGTGCCGTCGGCGAACAGCGCCGCCACGGCTAGTGTCATTGCCGCATCGGGGATATGGTTGCAGTCGAGATCGATGGCCTTCAACTTGCCATTGGCAGGCCCACGCGCTTCCATCCAATTCGGACCATGGTCAATCAAGGCACCCATTTCCCCCAAGGCATCCATGAACCGCTTATCGCCTTGCACACTAGCGTTGCCGACGCCTTCCACCTTCACCGGACCGCCGCCAATCGCACCAGCGGCCAAAAAATATGAGGCAGACGAAGCATCACCTTCAACATAGATTTCTTGCGGCGACACATAATTCTGGCTGCCGAACACCACAAAGCTGCGCCACTCATGCCGCTCCACTCGTACATCAAAACGCGCCATCATCGCCAGCGTGATCTCGATGTATGGCTTGGAAATGAGTTCGCCGACCACCTCGACTCTTACTGTTTGTCCTGCCAATGGCAATGCCATCAACAAACCCGTCAGGAACTGGCTCGATACATCGCCGCGTACCTCCACAATATCGCCAGCCAATTTCGCAGGAGAAATCTGCAATGGCGGAAAACCCTCATTGCCAAGATACCGAATATTTGCCCCCAGTTGGCGCAATGCATCGACCAGATCGCCGATGGGACGCTCGTGCATGCGCGGCACGCCGGAGAGTTCGTAGCTGCCGCCCGATAAGGCCAGTGCCGCTGTCAAAGGACGGAACGCCGTACCCGCATTACCGAGGAACAGTTTGGCATCTTTGTTCGGAAAATTTCCGCCACAACCCGTGATGCGATATGCGTTATCGCCGAGCGACTCGACCCGCACACCCAATATGCGCAAGGCATCCAGCATGCGTTCGGTATCATCGGAATGCAGCAGGTCACGCACTGTCGTCGTACCTTCGGCCAGCGCTGCCAGCAGCAGCACCCGATTGGAGATGCTCTTGGAACCGGGCAAACGCACGGTACCGTGCGCAGACAACAAAGGGGGGAGATCAATAGATTCGTGCTGAGTCATACTATAAGAAGTGTAGTTATTATTGTTGCGTCCAGGCGCTGCGCACTTTACGCGCCTCGCTGAAAATCTCTTCCAGTTTGGCGGCGTCGTTGTTTTCCAGCGCCTGATATACGACATAAAGCTCATCCGCGTAGCGTTTCACTTCTTTCAGCAAGGCTGCGCGATTGGCCAGACTGATGTCGCGCCACATCTCGGGACTGCTGGCCGCGATGCGGGTGAAATCGCGAAAGCCGCTGGCCGCGAAAGAAAGCAATTGTTCACGGTTGTCGCGTTGCGCCAGGTCGTGCACCAGCGCAAAAGACAGCAGGTGCGGCAGATGGCTCACTGCGGCAAAAACTTCGTCATGCTGTTGCGGTGTCAGCTCGCTCACTACCGCCCCGCATGATTGCCAAGCCTTGCGGATGCGTGCCACCGCATCTTTCGAATTCTCCGTCAACGGAGTCAGCACAACTTTCTTGCCTTGATACAGACCGGCCAGTGCTGCAGCTGCGCCACTCTTTTCGGCACCCGCAATGGGGTGCGCGGGAATGAATTGTCCAATCTTGTTACCCAGATGCGCCCGCGCTGCGGCCACCACGTCGCTCTTGGTGCTGCCACCATCTGTGACCAGCGTGTGAGCGCCAAGATGAGGGGCGATGCGGATGAATATTTCCGCCATTTGCGCCACGGGTGTAGCGAGCAGAACAATGTCCGCATCGCACACTTCCTGCGCCACATCGCCGCCGATGCGGTCAAGGATGCCGAGTTGCCTGGCCTCTTCCAGCGTTGCCGAGCTGCGCCCGAAACCGACCACTTCGCCCACGGCCCCCGCCTTGCGCAACGCCAGGGAAAACGACCCGCCAATCAATCCTGCGCCAAAGATGACGACCTTTCGAAAGGCAGGCTGCATGACTTACAGAGTCCGTCCGATCGCCCCGGCGATCGCACCCAGCGTACCCATCAGCTTCTTCAGCTCGCCCGGCGTCAGCGCCTGGTCGGCATCGCACCATGCGTCGCACGGGCTGGGGTGCATCTCGACCAGCAGACCGTCCGCACCGGCGGCAATGGCGGCCTGCGACAGCGCTGGAACCATCCACGCCTTGCCGCCTGCATGAGAAGGATCGACGATCACCGGCAAATGGGTCTCTTTCTTCAGCACGGGGATAGCCGTCACATCCAGCACGTTGCGGTATGCAGTCTCGAAGGTGCGAATGCCGCGCTCGCAGAAAATGATGTTGTGGTTGCCGCGCGCGGCGATGTATTCCGCGGCCATCAGCCATTCCGAAATCGTCGCCGACATGCCACGCTTGAGAATGACCGGTTTATTGACGCGCCCGACTTCCTTCAACAGGTCGAAGTTCTGCATGTTGCGCGTACCGATCTGGATCACGTCCACATCGTATTCGAGGAAAGCGTCGATCTGGCGCACGTCCATCAGTTCGGTGACGATGGGCAGTTTGAATTTGTCTGCCGCCTTGCGGAACATGGCCAGCCCTTCCACGCCGTGCCCCTGGAAAGCATAGGGGCTGGTGCGCGGCTTGAACGCACCGCCGCGCATCAGACGGCAGCCGGCTTCTTTCACGAACTTGGCCGACAAGTCCATCTGCTCCTGGGTCTCCACCGAACATGGGCCGCCGATGATCTGGATCTGGTTGCCGCCCAGCGGGATACCCGCGATGTCGATGACGGTATCCTGCTTGTGCGACTCGCGCGACACGATTTTGTATTGCTTGGTGATGTGCATCGCCGATTCCACACCCGGCAGCGAAGTGAACATTTCCGGATCCAGCTTGCGTTCGTCGCCGATGGCACCGATGACGGTGCGCTCCACACCGCGCGAGATATTGGCCTTGAGTCCGGCCGTTTCCAGTTTTTTTACCACCGTGTCGATTTGTGCGTCGGTGGTTTCATTGCCCATTACGATGATCATTTGATTTCTCCATTAACTTGCTGATTGATGCACTTTTCAAGCGCAGACAAAAACTTTGCATTTTCACTTTCCAGACCGATACTCACGCGCAACCAGTCCGGCATATCGTAGTTTGCTATCGGGCGTACGATCACACCCAGCTCAAGCAAGCGTCGGTACATCGCCGTTGCATTGCCGATGCGGAATGCCACGAAATTGCCGAACGACGGGATGTACTCCAGGCCCAGCTTGGTCAAACCTTCGGTGATCTGCAGCATACCGCGCCGGTTCAGTTCGAAAGTCTTCTTCACGAAGGATACATCGCGCAAGGCCGCCACGGCTGCCGCCTGCGCGACGCTGTTCACGTTGAACGGCTGGCGCACGCGATTCATCATGTCCGTCACCTGTTCATGCGCCAGTGCATAACCTACGCGCAAACCTGCCAGGCCATAAGCCTTGGAGAAAGTGCGCGAGATGATCAGGTTGGGGAACTCCTTCAGCCAGCCCACGCTGTCGTAGCGTTTGTCTTCCGGCAGATATTCGTTGTATGCCTCGTCCAGCACCACCAGAATTTCGGGTGGAAGGCCACGCAGGAATACCTCCAACTCGTCGGCACTCAGGAAGGTACCGGTCGGGTTGTTCGGGTTGGCGATGAACACGATCTTCGCCTTGTTGTCTTTGGCTGCTTTCAGCATCGCGGGCAGATCATGCCCGTAACCTTTGGCGGCCGGGACGCTGATGCCGGTTGCACCGACGGCCTGCGATGCCAGCGCGTACACCGCAAAGGCATGTGCCGAATAGACGACATTATCGCCGGGCGTCAGGAAAGCACGCGCCGCGAGTTCCAGCAGGTCGTTGCTTCCGTTGCCCAAGGTCACGTTGGCATGGGTTACACCGTAGCGTTTCACCAGCGCATCCTTCAGATCGAAACCGTTGCCGTCCGGATACAGCGCGATGGTCTTGATCGCCTCCTGCATCGCGGCAACCGCGGCCGGGCTCGCACCCAGCGGGTTCTCGTTCGAGGCCAGCTTGACGATGCCGGTGATGCCCAGCTCGCGCTCCAACTCGGAGATCGGCTTGCCCGGCTGATACGGCGCAATAGAGCGAATATAGGAAGGTGCTAAATCACAGTAATTCATTTGATACCTTGCTTGTTGAAACGTTTAGCCGGCGACCGGATAAGAACCCAGCACCTTGACGAAAGAAGCAATCTGCTTGAGCTGCGCCAACGAAGCCGCCACTTTGGCATCCGATTGATGACCTTCAATATCGACGTAGAACACATATTCCCACAAGCCGGTGCGAGAAGGCCGCGATTCCATCTTGGTCATCGACACGCCATTGCTCGCAAACGGCGTGAGCAGGTCGTGCATCGCACCGGGACGGTTTGCGGCGGACATCGCCAGCGAAGTCTTGTCGCGGCCGGACGGCGCCACTTCCTGCTTGCCGATGACGAGGAAGCGCGTGGTGTTGCGCGCATCGTCCTCAATGTTCGGCACCAGGACTTTCAGCTTGAAATGCTCCGCAGCCTGCTCCCCGGCAATGGCTGCAGCGAATGATTCCTCTGCCGCCAGGCGCGCTGCGTCGGCATTGCTGGACGCAGTGATACGCTCGGCGTGCGGCAGATGTGCATTCAACCAGCCCTGGCATTGCCCGAAAGATTGCGGATGCGAATAGACTTTACGAATAAGCGAAAGATCATTCTCGTTCGACAGCACGCATTGATGCACCTGCAGCAAGACCTCGCCGCAAATCTTGAGATTGCTGTTCAGCAGCAGATCAAGCGTGCGCCCAATCGCTCCCTCGGTGGAATTCTCTACCGGCACCAGACCGTAGTTGGCCGCTCCGCTTTCCACGGCACTGAATACGCCATCTATCGAATCAACGGGCAATCCTTCGGTAGCCTGACCGAATCTCTGGAAGACCGCGGCTTCGCTGAACGTCCCGTGCGGGCCAAGATAAGCCACACGCAACGGGGCCTCCAGCGCGCGGCATTGCGACATGACCTCGGTGAACAACTGCGTCACTCCCTGGTTGGACAGCGGCCCGGTATTCGCCTGAACCATGCGCTGCAGCACCTGAGCCTCGCGCTCGGGACGCAGCACCGCGCCGTTTCCCTTGGCATGGCCGATCTGCTGCGCCAGTCCGGCGCGCTGATTGAAGAGCTTCAGCAACTCGTCGTCGATACGGTCGATTTTTTCCCGGTATTTTTTCAACTCTTCGCTCATTCGTCCGCCTCCAGCGGCAACGCCCGCACCATCAGCACACCGGGAATGGCTGCAATCTGCGCAATCACGTTTTCTGGCAGTGCGGTATCGGTATCAACAAGTGTGTAAGCCATGTCTCCGCGCGATTTGTTGGTCATGTTATGAATATTGATACTTGCTTTCGCCAGCGCAGTGGATATCTGCCCCAGCATGTTCGGCACATTGCTGTTGGCAATGGCCACACGAAACGCCGATTCGCGCGGCATGGAAACATTGGGGAAGTTCACCGTGTTGGCGATATTGCCGTGTTCCAGATATTCGCGCAGCTGCTCCACCACCATCACGGCACAATTCTCTTCCGCCTCTTCAGTGGAAGCCCCCAGATGAGGCAGTGCGATGATCTTGTCATTCGATAGCGACTTGTTGCTTGGAAAATCGCATACATAACCGCGCAAATGATTGCTCGCCAGCCCGGCAATGACCGCATCCTCGTTGACAATGGCATCGCGCGAGAAGTTCAGCAGCACAGCACCCGACTTCATCGCCGCCACGCGCTTGTCGTCGATCAGGTTGCGGGTCGCATCCAGCAGCGGCACGTGCAGCGTGACGAAATCGCTGTGCTTGAGCAGGTCCTCGATGCCGGATGCCTTCTTCACCTGCGAAGACAGGCTCCATGCCGCATCCACAGTGATCTCCGGATCGTAGCCGATCACTTTCATGCCGAGCCCGATGGCGGCATTCGCCACCAGGCGTCCGATCGCGCCCAAGCCGACTATACCCAGCGTACGTCCCTGCAACTCGGTCCCGGCGTAGTCTTTCTTTCCGTCCTCGACCAGCTTGTGCATGGTCGCATCGTCGCCCTTCAACCCGGATGTAAAACGCAGCGCAGGAACGACGTTGCGCGAGGCCAGCAGCATGCCCGTGATGACCAGCTCCTTGACCGCGTTCGCGTTCGCGCCAGGCGCAATGAAGACCGGCACGCCGCGCTCGCTCATCTTCTTCACGGGCACGTTGTTCGTTCCCGCCCCTGCGCGTGCAATGGCCAGCACACCGGACGGGATATCCATCTCCAGCATGTTGTGCGATCGCACCAGAATCGCATCCGGATGTGTGACCTTGTCCCCTACGTGATAGCGCCCCGCCGGCAGGCGCTTCAGGCCTGTCGGCGAAATCTTGTTCAGCGTCAGGATCTGGAAACCCTTAGCCATGCTGGCTGGCAAACTCGTTCATGAAGTTCACCAGAGCCTGCACGCCTGCCAAGGGCATCGCGTTGTAGATGGAAGCACGCATGCCGCCGACGGAACGGTGTCCCTTCAGTTGCAGCAAACCGCGCGCATCCGCCTGTTTCAGGAAATCGCCGTCCATATTCGCATCCTTAAGCGTGAACGGCACGTTCATGCGCGAACGGTCAGACTTGCTCACCGGGCAATTGTAAAAGCCGTTGCTGGCATCGATCGCCGAGTACAGCAGCTCCGCCTTGGCGATATTGGCGCGCTCCATGGCGCCGATGCCGCCGTTCTTTTTCAGCCACTGGAACACCAGTCCGGCCATGTAGATGGCAAACGTGGGCGGCGTGTTGTACATCGAGTCGTTATCGGCGTGTGTCTTGTAATCCAGCATGGTCGGCAATCCTGACGGAGCATGTCCTATCAGGTCTTCGCGCACGATCACGATGGTCAGGCCTGCCGGGCCAATGTTCTTCTGCGCACCGGCATAGATCAGGCCGAACTTCCAGACATCCACAGGGCGCGAAAGGATATTGGAAGACATGTCCGCCACCAGCGGCACATCGCCCACATTGGGAATCCAGTTGAACTCGACGCCGCCGATGGTTTCGTTCGGCGTGTAGTGCAGGTAGGCCGCATCCTTGTCCAGTTTCCAGGTGTCGAATGCGGGTACATAGGTACATTTCTTGTCGTTATTGTCCGCCGCCACATTCACGTAGCTGAATTTCTTGGCTTCTGCGATGGCCTTTTTCGACCACTCGCCGGTATTCACGTAGTCGGCGGAGAGCTTGCCGCGCAGTAGGTTCAACGGAATCATCGAGAACTGCTGATGCGCGCCGCCTTGCAGGAATAGCACTTTGTAATTGGCGGGGATTCCCATCAACTCGCGCAGATCGGCCTCGGCTTGGGCATGGATGCCCATGTATTCCTTGCCGCGGTGCGACATTTCCATCACGGACATGCCGCTGCCATGCCAGTCGATGAGTTCCGACTGTGCCTGCTGCAACACTTCTTTCGGCAACACTGCCGGGCCTGCGCTGAAATTGTAAATCGTCATGCAGCTCTCCTCAGAGGTTATTCAGATTCAGGTTCAGATTCTTCTTCCGTTTCGGCGATACGGCTTAAACCTGCCAACTTCTCGCCCTCGCCCAGATTGATCAGTGTCACGCCTTGCGTGGCGCGGCTCATCTCGCGGATCTCGTTGACGCGCGTGCGAATCAGCACGCCGTTGGTGCCTATCAGCATGATTTCTTCTTCCGGCTTGACCAGCGTCGCCGCCACCACCTTGCCATTACGCTCGGTGGTCTGTATCGCGATCATGCCCTGCGTACCGCGTCCGTGACGGGTATATTCAGCGATCGGCGTGCGTTTGCCGAAGCCGTTCTCGGTTGCGGTCAGCACGGTTTGCTGTTCGTCTTCCGCCACCAGCAGCGCAATCACTTTGCCACCCTTGGCCAGGTTCATGCCGCGCACGCCGCGCGTCACACGGCCCATCGAGCGCACGTCATCCTCGTCGAAACGCACTGCCCTGCCTTCATCCGAGAACAGCATCACGTCGTGCTTGCCGTCGGTAATCGCCACGCCGATAAGGAAGTCGCCCTCGTCCAGATTGATGGCGATGATGCCGGCCTTGCGCGGGTTGGCGAAGTCGGACAACGGCGTCTTTTTCACCGTACCGTCGGTGGTGGCAAAGAAGATGAACTGATCTTCGGTAAACTCTTTCACCGGCAGAATGGCGTTGATCTTTTCGTTCGGCTCCAGCGGCAACAAATTGACGATAGGCTTGCCGCGGCTGATGCGCGTACCTTGCGGCACGTCGTACACCTTGAGCCAGTACACGCGACCGCGGTTGGAGAAGCACAGGATGTAATCGTGCGTGTTGGCGATGAACAGGTTATCGACGAAATCGTCTTCCTTGGTCGCGGTGGCCTGCTTGCCGCGTCCGCCGCGTTTCTGGGCGCGGTATTCATCCAGCTTCTGCGCCTTCATGTAGCCGCCGTGCGACATGGTCACCACCACGTCTTCCGGCGCGATCAGGTCTTCCATGCTCATGTCTTGTGTATGCGTGATGATTTCGCTACGGCGCTTGTCGCCGAACTGCGAGCGTATCGTCACCAGTTCGTCGCCGATGATCTGAGTCACGCGGGCCGGCTTGGCCAGGATATCCAGCAGGTCGGTGATCTTGTCCATCACCTCGCGGTACTCTCCGACGATCTTGTCCTGCTCCAGTCCGGTCAAACGTTGCAAACGCAATTCCAGAATGGCTTGTGCTTGCGCATCCGACAGGTAGTAGCCACGTTCACCGTCTTTTCCTACCAGACCGAACTCAGGTGCCAAACCATCGGGACGCGATGCGTCGCTGACGCGGGAAAGCATGTCTTCCACCAGCGAGGAGCGCCAGCCGCGCGCCATCAATTCTCGCTTGGCGTCCGGCGGAGTCGGTGCGGCCTTGATCAGCGCAATGATCTCGTCCACATTGGACAGCGCGACTGCCAGACCTTCCAGGATATGGCCGCGCTCACGCGCCTTGCGCAGTTCGAATATGGTGCGGCGCGTGACAACTTCGCGACGATGGCGCAGGAACGCCTCGATCACTTGCTTGAGGTTGAGCAGCTTGGGCTGGCCGTCAAGAATCGCGACCATGTTGATACCGAAGCTGTCCTGCATCGGCGTGTCTTTGTATAGCTGGTTCAGGATCACTTCAGCGTTCTCACCGCGCTTCAGCTCGATCACCGCACGCATGCCGGATTTGTCCGATTCGTCGCGAATCTCGGAGATGCCTTCAATGCGCTTTTCGCGCACCATCTCGCCGATCTTCATCAGCAACGTGGCCTTGTTTACCTGATACGGAAGTTCGTCAATGATGATGGCCTGACGGTCGCCCTTGCCGATGTCCTCGAAGTGGGTACGCGCACGCATCACCACGCGGCCACGGCCCGTGCGGTAACCTTCCTTCACTCCTGCCAGGCCGTAGATGAATCCGGCGGTCGGGAAGTCGGGAGCCGGCACCAGTTCGATCAGCTGCTCGATGTCCATGTCCGGCTCTTTCAGCAGGGCCAGGCAGGCATCCACCACTTCACTCATGTTGTGCGGCGGGATGTTGGTCGCCATGCCCACCGCGATACCGGAGGAGCCGTTCACCAGCAGGTTGGGGAAGCGCGCGGGGAACACCAGCGGCTCATGCTCCGAACCGTCGTAGTTCGGCCCGAAGTCCACTGTCTCTTTATCCAGATCGGCCAGCAGTTCGTGTGCGATCTTCGCCATGCGGATCTCGGTGTAACGCATCGCCGCCGCGTTATCGCCGTCCACCGAACCGAAGTTACCCTGGCCATCCACCAGCGTGTAACGCAAGGAAAAATCCTGCGCCATGCGCACGATGGTGTCGTACACCGCCGTGTCGCCGTGCGGGTGGTATTTACCGATGACATCGCCGACGATACGCGCGGATTTCTTGTAAGCGCGATTCCAGTCGTTATTGAGTTCGTGCATCGCGAACAGAACGCGCCTGTGCACCGGCTTCAGGCCATCGCGCACATCCGGCAACGCACGGCCCACGATGACGCTCATCGCATAGTCCAGATAGGACTTGCGCATTTCTTCTTCAAGGCTGACTGGCAGGGTTTCTTTGGCGAATTGTTGTTCCATGAGCGACCTAATTATTGAGACGTAGGGGCAAAAAACGAAGTTCGCATTCTACCACAGCAGCCCTGACACGGTGCGGCGGAGCCGACGGTGCGGGAGGGGCTGCACGCGGTCGCTCCCGCAATCGGCTGCTACGCAGTAACGCGTCGCGACCGCCCCCTGACACGGTGCGGCGGAGCCGACGGTGCGGGAGGGGCTGCAGGCAGTCGCTCCCGCAATCGGCTGCTTACGCAGTAACGCACCCGCAAGGAGTAGGCCGATGGGTTCCCCGCTGCTACGCAGCGATCCATTCGCTCAGTCGCGCCCCCCTCCCGCGCCGACTACCGGCCAGCCCACCTTCTTAGTTTGGCTATTAGCCGGTAGTTTTGTTAAAGTCGCTTACCTGTCAACAAGAGCCCACGCCATGTCCAACGCCGACCCTATCGAACTGGAAAAATTCTCGCAACTCGCCCACAAGTGGTGGGACAAGAACAGCGAATTCAAGCCTCTGCACGAGATTAACCCTTTGCGCCTTGGGTACATCGACCGCATCGCGTCTCTTTCCGGCAAGACGGTGCTGGATGTGGGCTGCGGCGGCGGCATTTTGACGGAGAGCCTGGCAGCGTCCGGCGCCAAGGTGACGGGCATCGACCTTGCAGACAAGTCGTTGCAAGTCGCCAAACTGCACTTGCTGGAAAGCGGCATGCAGGTGGAATACCGCAAGGTGGCAGTGGAAGAGCTGGCTGCCGAGCGCCCCGCCCATTACGACGTGGTGACCTGCATGGAGATGCTGGAACATGTACCCGATCCCGCCGCCGTGGTCGCAGCCTGCGCCCAACTGGCGAAGCCGGGCGGACATGTGTTCTTCTCCACGCTGAACCGCAACCCGAAGTCGTACCTGTTCGCAATCCTCGGCGCGGAATATGTACTCAATCTGCTGCCGCGCGGAACGCACGACTTCGCCAAATTCATCAAACCTTCCGAGCTCGCGCAATGGTGCCGCGATGCGGGGCTGACTGTTTCGGATATCACAGGCATGAGCTATAACCCGCTGAACAAGAGCTACTCCCTCGGGCACGATACCAGCGTCAATTACATGGCCGCTTGCCGCAAAGACTAACGTGATTCAGGCAGTTCTCTTCGATCTCGACGGCACCTTCGCTGATTCCGCCCCCGACTTGGGTGCGGCACTTAACCATGTGCGTGAGTTGCACGACCTGCCACCTTTACCCATCGAGATTCTCCGTCTGCAGGCTTCTCATGGCTCGCGCGGACTGCTCAAACTGGGAATGAACGTCGAGCCGGACGCGCCCAATTACGAAGCGTTGCGCGATGCATTCCTGCAGCATTATGAAAGTCACATCTGCGACAACACTGTCCTGTTCCCCGGCATGGGAGCGCTGATTGCCGAACTGGAGCGGCACGATCTGCCCTGGGGCATCGTCACCAACAAGCCGCACCGCTATACCGTTCCGCTGATGGAAAAACTCGGCTATGCCAAACGCGCAGCCTGTCTGGTTAGTGGCGATACCTGCGCACGCGCCAAACCGCATCCGATGCCGTTGCTGCACGCGGCAGATCTGATGGGGGTCATCCCGGAAAACTGCCTCTATCTGGGCGACGATCTGCGCGACATGGAAGCAGCACAGGCCGCAGGCATGACTGGCATCATCGCGGCATACGGCTATATCGATCCGGTTGCGGATCTAACCGCCTGGCCTGCCTCCGGCAGCGTACTAACACCCTTTGCCCTGCTGCGTTACATCCAGAACTGAACGGCGGTATGATGCCCTACATAACAAGAAATCCGGGCAGGAGAGCATGAACAAGAAAGCCGGGGGAGATGACACATCCACCAATCCAACACAAGACAATATCCAGGAGATATTGCACAAAGTCATCATCGCCCATCAACAGGCGTTGACTCTGCTGCAACAGACCGAGGCGGCGTATAGTCGGCTGATCCCGCATCAATTGCTCCACCTGCTCGAAGCCAAAAGCATCGTGGATGTAAAGCTGGGCGACCAGGTCGAACGCAAAATGACCATTCTGTTCTCGGACATCCGCGATTTCACTCCGCTATCGGAATCCATGACCCCGACGGAAAACTTCGAGTTCATCAATTCGTATCTCGGCCAGATGGAACCCGTCATCAGCCGCCATCACGGCATCATCGACAAATACATCGGCGACACCATCATGGCCCTGTTCGAAAAAGGCGCGGATGATGCAGTCAGCGGTGCCATCGCCATGCAGGAACGGCTGGATTATTACAATGCCGGACGCATACGTGCGGGCTACGAGCCGATCAACGTCGGCATCGGCCTGAACACGGGCGTGGTGATGATCGGCACGGTGGGCGGCATCAACCGCATGGACAGCACCGTGATCGGCGATGCCGTGAACCTGACCTCGCGCATCGAAGAAGCCACCAAGACCTACCATGCGCCCCTCATCATCAGCCAGAACACTTTGTACGACCTGGCCGACCCAAAAAAATTCGACATCCGATTCCTGGACCGCATTCGCGTCAAAGGCAAATCACAGCCGCTTTCCATTTATGAAGTCTTCGACAACAACCCCGAAGAACTGCGTAACAGTAAACGGGAAACCCTGGAGATATTCGAAAAGGCGGTCGCCTATTACCACCTGAAAGACACCGAGAAAGCCATCCCGCTGCTCAGGCAGTGCATCGATATTTCCCCAGAGGACTTTCCTGCCCTCTTCTACCTGGAGCGCTGCTACGAATTTCAGGCCACCGGACAGCATTTGGGAACCGGAGAACTGCAGACCGGGCTGGCATGGAAAGAAGACCAACATACCGGCTTGCCGGAAGTCGACGCGGCACATCATGTTTTGATGGAACACATCAACACACTCTCCGCACAAATCGATCAAAACGACTGCGGCAAGTTTGCCGACATTTTCCCCTTCCTCGCGCAGCACACCCAACAACTCTTCCCCATAGAAGAAAAAATGATGCGGGAGCGCAATTACCCCTTCGCCGATGGCCATGCCCAGGAGCACAAGCGCTTCATCGAAAATTTTTCCGAACTGGAAAAGAAAGCCAGAATCGGCAAGGAAGACCCGCGCTACCTCGCCTTCCGTACCGAACTGCTACTGCTCGACTGGTTCTCTTCGCATGCCACCAAGGCTGACCGCCACTTCTCCCGCTCCCTGCTGCAGAACAAGCCGAAGTAATACTGCTATAATGCCCACTGTTAGTAGCACAACGAACCGGGGGCGACCTGGCTTCGACGTGGGTTACAAAGCAGCGTAGGGCATACCGAGGACCCGCAACCTCGTAAATCAGCTGGAAAACCAATAGTCGCAAACGACGAAAAGTACGCTCTAGCCGCTTAACCGGTTAGACCTCACACCCCGCTGTCTGTGGAGGGGCTCAAGGTAGCAATACCGCGATGAGTGAGGTCATTTACACAGAATCGTGTCGTACAGGGTTACTTTGTACGAAGCTAAAATTAAGGTGACTCGTCCTGTAGCAGCCTGTCGGTTGGCGTCTGCCGGATAAAATTAAACAACCAGACTAAGTATGTAGAACTGCCTGTAGAGGACTTGCGGACGCGGGTTCAATTCCCGCCGCCTCCACCATTTCACTGTATCACCCTGTCTAACGACATACACGAAACCCGCTTCAATCCTAACGATTGGCGGGTTTTTTGTTTTAAGCCGTACATTGCCATCTATTGCAATTGGGAGAGGATTGGGGGCACAATTCTGAGCGTTATGCCCCCTTTACGATTTTGATGCCCCCAGTGAGGTACGGCCATGAAGCTATCAGACCCGGCGGTAAAGAAAGCCAAACCAGAAGCCAAACCCTACAAAATGGCAGACGGCGGCGGAATGTATCTGGAGGTGATGCCGAACGGCTCAAAGTATTGGAGGCTCAAATATCGTTTTGGCGGAAAGGAAAAGCGGTTCGCCTTGGGCGTATATCCAGACGTAACCCTATCCGACGCTCGATCCAGGCGCGATGAAGCCCGCAAGCAACTCGCAAACGATATTGATCCCAGCGAACACCGCAAAGCCACCAAGGCAGCAAAATCCGAACGCGCAGCTAATAGCTTTGAAATCGTTGCACGCGAATGGATCGCAAAACAATCCAATACCTGGACAGCCAACCATGCCGATAGAATCATCAAACGGCTTGAACGCGACATATTCCCTTGGATTGGCGGAAAGCCAATAGCTGAAATCAAAGCGCCAGAGTTGCTTGCCACTCTCCGCAGGATTGAAGAACGCGGAGCAGTCGAGACTTCACATCGTGCGCTCCAAAATTGCGGGCAGGTTTTCCGTTATGCCATAGCAACGGGACGCGCCGATCGCGACCCTTCTCCAGACCTCAAGGGTGCCCTACCCCCAGTAAAACAAGAACACCATGCCGCCATTACCGATCCTATGGCAATCGCCGACCTTCTGCGCGCCATGGATGGTTATAAAGGCGCGTTCGTTACCAAGTGCGCTCTCCGCCTCGCCCCCCTATTCTTTGTACGCCCTGGGGAACTACGTAAAGCCGAATGGGCAGAGTTTGACTTAGATAAGGCCGAGTGGAACATTCCCGCAGCTCGTATGAAGATGCGCGAACCACACCTTGTTCCCCTATCCACCCAAGCAATAGAAATTCTTCGCGAACTGCACGCATTAACAGGCGATGGACGTTATGTGTTTCCAGGGGCGCGAACGAATGGCAGGCCAATGAGTGACAATGCAGTATTGGCCGCACTGCGCCGCATGGGATTTGCCAAAGATGAAATGAGTGGTCACGGCTTTCGTGCCATGGCGCGTACCATCTTGGATGAAGTTTTACAGGTGCGCCCCGACTTCATAGAACATCAACTTGCCCATGCCGTACGCGACCCCAATGGGCGCGCATACAACCGTACAGCACACCTTGCAGAACGCCGCGCCATGATGCAGCAATGGGCGGATTATCTGGACAAGATTAAGCAAGGTGCAGAAGTGCTAACGCTTCGAGCATAATTCGAGTTATCCACGCCTAGCCCGACGGGGCGAAAACGGACACCCTTATCCGCTGGCGTAGGTTCTATTGAGGGACGTGAAAGGGGCGCGGCATGTCTGAAGTTAAACACATTGCTAGATTGAAAACAGACGACTTGTCATGGTTTGACATTGGCAAATACGACCGAACTAAGTCTTGGGGAGTGCCCGATTGGACGAGGCATTTGGGTGTCAGGTATATGTTGAAAGGTGTTGCGGATCGTGGCCACTGTGTTGGCAAGAGCCCCAATGATAGTCTCAATGAAATACTCGTTAAGATCTTATGCAATCCAACGCCCAACGAAGGGGGACATGTTGGTGGATTCTTAGCAAAAGGCTCTTCAAGAGTTTGGGATAGAACCGTAGTTGACGTTTACGATGGCCAATTTAGATTGAAGAATGAGGCTTATCAGGACGTTGATTCAGCGGCAAAGGCCTGGTATCACCACATCGATGTAACTGGAGAAGTGCCTGAAATACCAGCATTGCTAGATAGGGCGTTTATTGATTTAATTTATGAGAGGTTTCCAGATAGCTCTTATTACGAAGAAGTTTTTGTTGACTTGAATACTTCGGACGCTCAATTGATAGGCGACTTCAAAAACTGGCTGGCAAAAAAACGTGAAGCAAGAGGAATGGGCGCCCCCAAAAAAGATGTTACTGATGCTGACATGCAAGACTGGTGGCGATACCGCGTGCTCGCGCTCATTGATATTGATCTGTTTTGCCACTATACAGATACGAGCATATCTCAAGCAACTTTGGGCAACCTGCTATTCCCTGATGAATTTGATATTGACGTTTCCGAGCGCGTTAGAAAGGTGGTGAGACCACTTGCAAACAAATTAATGTCAAATGTGTATCTTGCCGCTTTGGATGAGCAAGCCGCGAGAGTGGAACGAAAAACTGAATAATTTATTCCGTGATAGATATTCACCTATTTCATCCCTCGAAATCTACTGCCTGTGTAACTAAAGTCGCATCGTGCCGTTGCTTAACGGTGAACCGGAAACGATGCGATGCAAACCAAAACACTTACCGACACCCCCGCTTATCTGCGCCTAGCTGATCTGCGCAACCGCTACCGTGTAGCAGGGAGCACGATCTGGAAATGGGCGGCGACACCCTCAACAGGATTTCCTCAACCTGTGAAGCTTGGTAGCAATACAACTTGCTGGAGACTTACGGATTTGCTGGCGTGGGAAGCAACCCGCACTTCTGCAAAATAAGGGGGCGACATGGACACCACAAACAACAAGGGCGCACCTCGCAACGGCACGCCCTCAAAAACACCACGCGGCGATTCTAACAGCGCCCATGCACAACGGCAAAGACTGCTGGAACGCCTGAAACAATCCCCGATTGATACAGTAACAGCACGGCATGAACTGGACATTCTTTGTCCGGCTGCGCGGGTGTTGGAGTTACGGCGACGCGGTAACGGGATAGAAACGGTCTGGATAGGACGTCAGACCGATTGCGGCAAAGTGCATCGTGTCGCGCTCTACGTTTTACAACCCAGCGAGGTGTCCGATGAATAACCTGGACTGGATGGAACGCCTGCAATGCCTCGCTGTACGGTTTTCACACCTTGGCATAGGTGCTGACCTCACCGCGCTTTCAATGATCGAGGCATGGGGCTTGTATCTGTTCCTTTCACGCCTTGCGGATGGCTAAGCGATGGCAAAAAAGAATCGATACAGGAACGCGGCTGACAAACGCGACGGTGGCTCATTTATCACGCTGCCGTTGTGTGTGCTGAATGGAGCGGCTTATCTGGGGGTGAGTGCTCATGCACGGATGTTGCTGTTTGATTTGGTGGCGCAGTATCGCGGCGACAATAACGGCGACCTGTGCGCGGCCTTTAGCATGATGAAGTTGCGCGGGTGGAAATCTACCCACACGCTACATGCGGCAAAGCTCGAATTGATAGAGGCAGGCTTGATCGTGGAAACGCGGAAAGGTTCACGCCCCAGCAAGGCGAGCCTGTATGCGGTTACATGGTATGCGATGGACGATTGTGGCGGAAAGCTGGAAATTAGTGCGCAGTCATTTCCGCGTGGTGCATACAGGTTGAAAGATCCGCGACCAGTGCTAAAGGTGGTTGAGAAAAACGCACCCCTTAATGCACTGGCAGCATCACAAGCGCGCTAACTGATGCAGTGGCTGCACTAGAGGGCTAAGGGAAACTGTGTCACTGATGCACTAGCTGCATCACTAGAGGCACTTTTCAAACCAGCCCTGATGCACTAGTTGCATACCTATCTAGAATTACCATCTTTACACTGCATCTTGCAGGGAAGGTTAAACATGGCAACGAAGAAAATAGCAAAGACCGACGCAAAGCAACCCGCACAATCCGACAAGGAAAAGGCCGAATATGTTGCCAAGGTGTCACTGATGCCAAGCGTCAACGCGGCGGCAGTGGTTTCAGAATACGCGAAAGCCTTTGGCGAGCAAGACATAAGCGAGCTGACTGCGCAGCTACGCGAGAAAATTCACCAAGTGGAAGACGGAGATCTAAAGCTCTGTGAAGCCATGCTGGTCGGGCAGGCTAATGCTCTGCAAGCCATCTTTGTGAGCCTGGCAAGACGGGCAGTAAATCAGGAATACTTGAAGCAATACGAAACCTATTTGCGCCTGGCATTGAAGGCTCAGAATCAAAGCCGTATGACGTTAGAGACATTGGCGACGATCAAGAACCCGCCCGTGGTGTTTGCAAGGCAGGCGAATATCAACCAAGGCAACGGCAACCAGCAAGTGAACAACGGCACACCCTCCCCCGCTGCTCGCGCGGAGAAAAACATAAATCAGCAAAACGAACTATTAGAGGTGCAGCATGGCGGCGAGACAGTGGACGGTAGAGCAACGGGCGCAACAGGCGGAAAAGATCAGGCAATGGCAACCGTGGACTAGATCGACGGGGGCACGTACACCTGAAGGCAAGACGGTATCATCGCGGAACGCCTACAAGGGAGGTTGGCGAACAATGCTGCGTGAGCTATCGTCATTGCTGCGTGCGCAACGGGATGAGCTAAACGAGATTTCATAATGAAAAGTGGATTTGAGAGGCCGCTTTCCGGCAGACAATATGGCAACATGAAGTACCGCTGTGTGCCATTAGTGGGCGTAGCTGATTAAAAAACCCCGCCGTAGCGGGGTTATCACGTCAAATACTGGAAATGTATCAGGCGAAATTCATCAGGCTATTCTGGTTCTTACGACGGGAAGCGATGAAACCAACCAGTCCCAAGCCGGCAAGTAGCATGGCATAGGTCTCAGGCTCAGGAACAGCAGACAAAGGTGTGTACTTAGCGGAATCAGTTGCACAGGTGCCTAGTCCCTGCACATGTATGTACGAATTGATGAGGTTAGCATTCGATGCAAAAGGTGACACGTTCCATGTAACATAATCATTCTGGGAAAGCCTGTTGTTGGCACCCTTCCCGAAGCTGGTTCCAAAGTCGAAACAACCTATACTTGTGCCGCCAGTACAATTTCCGCCAGTGGTAGCGACGCTAGTCACTCCGCCCACATCGCTGGAAACAAAAGTCGATGTCATATTGCTCCAATTCACGTTAGGGTCAATATTGAACTCCATACCTCCAATGAAGGCGCTAGAACCGAAGCTACTGAACAAATTGTTGTTGATGGTCAGTGTAAACTGCCATGTGCCGGTGCCAAAATTCGTTACAAGCAGATTCGCAAATGGGTTGGATGAGAAATTGTTGGGAGCCGTGTAGCCTGATGATGCACTCAATAAAGTACCATAATCGAACGACTGCGTCGTAGATGCTTGGGCCGTGCCAGTGAAGGCAAGGAAACAGGCAACCATAGATGTATAAAGCATTTTAGATCTGAACATGATTCCCCCACTCAGTGGTTATAAATTCAATTAACTGGTTTTGAAGCTACTCCACTTGGGCAAAGAAAAATATTGTACTTAGGTACTAGAAAGGGGGAAGCTGTCAAATAACGTGATGCGAAATATAGATTTCCATGCGGATGACGGATATTCCTGGGGGCACAATTGGGGGCATATCAAAACTATTTATTCTCAATATCTAGCAGTGATGTGGCATAGATAGCACTATTCGGTAGACGCCGCCACAAAAAAGCTCACCTGTAAGGGTGGGCTTTTTTGTTTGTATTGAACACAACAATTTATATAAAATTCCGCTCCGCCTTGGTTCGCCGAAGTCCACAAGTGAGCGAATAGGAGAGCGCTCGTTTTTACCCTCGATAAATCGCGCTAATGGGAAATCCGGGTTGATATCAAACTGGAAACCGCTTCTGTTGCACGAAGCGCAAATGCACGCTTCCTTGACGCTATATTGACATTTTCTTTACGGAATCGTTGTTAGGATACGGGGACTCGGGCTATCCGACAATGCAGTGCCACTGCTTTATCTTTCAGGTAAGTAGATGGATAAGTTAGTAACTTTGTTTTTTAACTACTCAGGGGGAATCTATGAAATCTTTTATCGTAGGCATGACAGTAGCAGCAGGATTGATGGTAGCTGGAAGCGCAATGGCAGAAGATATGCCGCCATTGGCCAAGAAGAATGGTTGTACCGCTTGCCACGCAATTGACCACAAGGTGGTTGGCCCGGCTTGGATGGATGTGTCCAAAAAATACAAGGGTGTCAAGACTTACAAGTATTCAAATAACGGATCTGCTGCTCCCGACGCCAAGGAATTTCCGCTGGTTGAAGGTCTGATGATGAAGGTTTCCAAGGGCGGTCATGGCAACTGGGGTACTGCAGCAATGGTGCCTAACGACCCAGCCGGCAAGAAGCAACCAGAAATCAAGGAATTGGTCGAATTCGTACTGGGCCTGGCCAAGTAAATTTGATTCAGTTCTACACAAAAAAGCCGACGCAAGTCGGCTTTTTTATTTGCTTTGACCCGTTCTGAAATAAATTGATGCTATTTTCAATGCCAAATGAGGCGTCAAATTGCGTCAGGAAAATCGCTTCAAATACCCCGCATGCACAAATGCTTTCTACGTTGACTACGGCAGGTTTCTTGCCAGACGGAGCCCGTAGCTGAAATCCCGGTAATTGGAGGCGAACTTGGAACGCGCTGCCGCGCGCCCGAACTTGGGATCTTTTCCCCACGAGCCGCCGCGCAAAACGCGCATGGAACCACCCTCCCATGCGCTGCCATCCGCCGGGGCACCATTGTAGTTTTCGTGATAGTTGTCTTCGATCCATTCCCAGACGTTGCCGCTCATATCGTACAAACCAAATGCGTTGGCATGTTTGGTCGCAACCGGATGTGGCGTATTGAAAAAGAAGCCGCCGCTGTTCAAGGTGTTCCACGACACATTGTCCGCATTGTCGCTACCGCAATATTCCAGTTGGCTCCCTGCCCGGCAGGCATATTCCCATTCGGCTTCAGTAGGCAAACGATACTGTTTTCCGGTTTTGGCATTGAGCTTTTTAATGAAGGTCTGGGCGTCGTTCCAGCTGACTTGTTCCACCGGGCAAGTATCACCACACCCATTGAAATAACTGGGGTCGCTACCCATCACTGCATACCATTGTTCCTGGGTGACCTCGGTCTTGCCTATGGCAAAGGGTTTGCTGAAAGTAACTCGATGCACGGGCTTTTCGTCTGCTTCCCCGTTGTTCGATCCCATGTCAAAACTGCCCGCAGGAATCTCTACCATCTCCGCACATGTCGGGCAGTCTTTGAATGTCTTCCCGGCTTCCGGAAGTGCCTTCGCCGCTTCCGGGGTCGTTTTGCCCGTTTCCGGTTCGATCACCACTTCCCATTGGTATATCTTGTCCTGGGCTGCGCGCGCATCGGCACCTTCAGGAGCAAGCAGCAGATAATGCTTCATCTCTTGCGTCGCATCCCGGTATTTTTTTGCTTCGCCAAGGAGCAACCCCAACTGGTAGTGTCCCTCGGGCCACCAGGGAGCAACATTCAATGCCTTGCCATACAGCGCTATAGCCTTGTCAGGTTGCTTTTCCTGCATCATGAATTCGGCCTGAACCTTGTACTTGTGGGCCTCCTCGGACAGAACCGGTTTGGGATTCGCTGCCAGATATTTTGCGGCAACCTCCTGGAACGGGTCGTTCGCGCTTTCGGCAAATGCCGGTGCGCAAACAATTAAAAGAATAACTGCCAGACACTTCTGAATGTTAACCAAAATAAAATCCCTTCATATGTGCTTCGTCGGTGGTGACTGCGAGTAATTGTAGCTGTTTTTTTAACATGGTTTTTTGAAGCTTCTAAAAATCATGATCATTGACATATCAGGAGCGATTTGCACCAGCCTGCGTGTTCCGGGCATGCGGCTAGTCCACGAAGCCCGCCCTGTCCCGAACAGCGTCTAGCCCTTTACCATGAACTTCTCAAGATGCTCGATAAACGCCCGTGTCTTGGCCGGCAAATAGCGGCGCATCGGCATCACCGCCCATGCCGGGACGGAAGGTAAACACCATTCCGGCAAAATGCGCACCAGCCGTTTCATGTTCACATGTTCTTGCGCAAACCGGTCGGGTAAAGCGCCGATGCCGGCACCGTCCAGCAGAAACTGTTGGATGAGGCCGATAGAGTTCAGCGCCAACCGTCCGGAAGGAACGCCTTCCCACAAGGCCTTGCCGCGCGACAACTTCCACGGGATGGAATCGCCATGATCGGAAAGCAACCGTACCGCAACGTGCTGTAGCAGCTCATCCGGATGCTTGGGCGACGGATGCAGGCTCAGATAAATAGGACTGGCATACAGGCCGAAGTGTTGGTCGTCTATCTTGCGTGCAACCAGGGTGGAGTCGTTTTCCAGGTTTCCCATGCGAATGGCGAGATCGAACCGCTCTCCGATCAGATCGACCAAGCGTGAACTCAGATCGAGATCAAGTTGGATCTCCGGGTAGGCTTCAATGAAAGTGGCCAGCGCACGCGACAGATTGTGCTTGGCATAATCGTCCGGCATGGAGATGCGCAGGCGGCCATGCGGCTGCACATCGTGGCTGCGCACAAAATCCTGCGCTGTCGCCACCTCTTCCGCTACCCGGCGGCAATGATCGAGAAATTCCTGACCGAATTCGGTGAGCGTCAGACGGCGCGTGGTCCGCAACAACAAGCGTTGCCCCAGCGCCGCTTCAAGATTCGTCAATCGGCGCGAAACCGTCGCCTTGGGCATGCCGAGATGCTCGGCAGCACGCACCATGCTTTCCTGATCCGCAATCGTGGCGAACAGGATGTAGTCATCGGCAGAGATGTTTGTCTGTTCCATTTGTGAGACAGTCTATCTCGAATTCATGGCTTTATCTATCTTTTCGAGACGCCTAATATGCAACCACTTTACTCCACTAAGGAGAACGATATGAACACTGCCACCCAAGTCACACTGCAACAATCGCGCACTATCGACCGGCTGGTCGAGGGCGTCGCCACCTCCGATGGCGCCGGTGTGAAACTGACGCGCGTACTCACCGGCAAATTGCAGCACCGGCTCGACCCCTTCCTGATGCTAGACGCATTCGGCAGCGACGATCCGGACGACTACATCGCGGGATTCCCCGACCATCCGCATCGCGGCTTCGAGACTGTGACCTACATGCTCTCGGGCCGCATGCGCCACCGCGACAGCGCCGGACACGAAGGCTTGCTGGAAAACGGCGGTGTGCAATGGATGACTGCCGGCCGTGGCGTGATCCACTCGGAAATACCCGAACAGAAAGACGGAGTCATGGAAGGCTTCCAACTCTGGCTCAACCTTCCTGCACAGAGCAAAATGGCTCAGCCCTGGTACAAAGACTTTGCCAGCAAGGATATTCCGGAATATGTCACTGCCGACAATGTCACCGTACGCGTCATCGCCGGCAGCAGCAATGGCGTAAATGGTGCCGTCATCCGCGAAACCACCGAGCCGCTGTATCTCGATATCCATTTGCCTGCCGGGTCCGCATTCTCGACTTCGCTGCCAACCATGCACAACGCTTTTATTTACGTTTATCGCGGAGCAATAAAAATCGGCGATACGCCGGTAGCGTCGCGCCGCATGGGCATCTTGAGCAACACACCCGAAGCTGACGGCGTGACGCTGACAGCGACGGAAGATGCGCGCCTGATACTGGTTGCGGGAAAGCCTTTGAAAGAGTCCATCGTTCAATACGGCCCTTTCGTGATGAATACGCAGGAAGAGATACACCAGGCATTGGACGATTTTCGAAATGGGCGTTTGGCCTGAAACGAACTTAAGCAAATTACGCAAGGAGCAACGAATGAACACCCTGTTCAAGTGCTTAACCGGCGCTGCCGTCCTGATACTGATAACCAGCCCGGTCATGGCGCTCGAATTCAAGCAAGTGCAAACGAATGACAGCGCGGTCACTTTTGGTTTCAAGCAAATGGGCGTACCGCTGGACGGCAAGTTCAACAAGTTCTCGGCACAACTCTCATTCGACCCGACCCAACTGGCCAAAGCGCAGGCTCGCATCGATATTGACCTGTCCAGCATCGACACCGGCTCGGCAGAAGGCAATGAAGAGGTGGTCGGTAAAAAATGGTTCAACGTCAAGGACTATCCTACCGCCAGCTTTGTTTCGACCGGAATCAAGGCATTGGGTGGCAATCGTTATCAGGCCCTCGGAAAACTCAGTATCAAGGGCAGGACGCAGGATGTTGCAGCACCCGTCACCTTCCAGTCCGACGGCAAGCGCGGAATATTCGAGGGCGCCTTTGAAATCAAGCGCCTCGACTATGCGATCGGCGAAGGGGAATGGACGGATGTCAGTTCGGTCGCCAACGAAATCCAGATCAAGTTTCACGTTGTAGTCAATGCATCACCCAGCAAGAAGTAGCTTTACCTTTATCCACCACCTAGGAGAACACCATGAAAAGATTAGTTGCCCTGGCCTTAGCCGCCTCTTTGTCTTCGGTCGCTTTTGCCGCATCCGAAACTTACGTGCTCGACACCAACCATACCAAGCCGCGTTTTGAATACAGCCACTTCGGTTATTCCACCCAGCTCAGCCGTTTCGATACGGTAAAAGGCACTGTCACGATTGATCGCGCCGCCAAGACCGGATCTGTAGATGTAGAGATCGATGCAAAATCGGTCGATACCGGATATGCCTTATTCAACGAACACATCCAGGGTGAGGATTTCTTCAACACTGCAAAATATCCCACCATTACTTTCAAGTCGGACAAGATGAAGTTTGAAGGGGACAAGCTGGTTGCGGTCGAAGGCAATTTGACGATCAAAGGCATCACCAAGCCGGTAACGCTGACTGTAACCTCCTTCATGTGCATGCCCCACCCGATCATGAAAAAAGATGCCTGCGGTGCCAATGCAACAGTTCAGGTAAAGCGCTCGGATTTCAATATGGCCAAGTACGTGCCCTATGTAAGTGACGAAGTAACCCTGTCCATCCCGGTTGAGTCCATCAAGCAATAATAACGCTTCATCCCTCTCCCTCACGGGGGAGGGAATTTTATAGTCAAGCAGGCAAGGAGTATGACATGAGCAATATCCTCTTCACCCCCACCACACTTGGCAAGCTGCAACTGAAGAACCGCGTCGTCATGGCGCCAATGACGCGTTCGCGCGCCACCGGTAACGTGCCGAACGAGCTAATGGCAAAATATTACGCAGACCGCGCAACAGCGGGTCTCATCATCACCGAAGGCACATCCCCCTCCCCCAACGGGCTCGGCTATGCACGCATCCCCGGCATGTTCAGCGATGAGCAGGTGAAGGGCTGGAAACAAGTGAACGATGCAGTGCATGCCAAGGGCGGCAAAACGTTCATCCAGTTGATGCATACCGGCCGCGTCAGCCATCCGGCCAACATGGCCGCTGGAACCAGGATTGTTGCCCCTTCGACCGTCGCGGCACCGGGAGAAATGTGGACAGACAGCAATGGCATGCAGCCACACCCGGCTCCCGCCGAAATGAGTGAAACCGATATTACACAGGCCATCGCTGAATATGCCAATGCCTCCAAGCGGGCCATCGAAGCCGGCTTTGATGGAGTCGAGTTGCATGCAGCAAACGGCTATCTGATCGATCAGTTCCTCAATACCGCCACCAACCAGCGCACCGACAAATGGGGCGGCAGCGTCGAGAACCGCATCCGCTTTGCGGTGGAAGTGGCCAAGGCTGCCGTTGCGGCCATCGGCGCAGAGCGCGTCGGAATGCGCATCTCGCCCTATGGTGCGTTCAACGGCACCGTTTCCGACGTCAAGACGGATGCCTTGTATCTACGCCTGATCGAGGAACTGAACAACATCGGTCTTGTATATATTCACGTAGTCGATCACAGCTCGATGGGAGCGCCGGAAGTCAGCCCGGAACTGAAGTCAAAGATCCGCGCCAACTTCAAGGGCAAGTACATCCTTTCCGGTGGTTATGACGCCGCTCGGGCGAATACTGACCTCGACGCACAGCGCGGCGATCTGGTGGCTTTCGGGCGTCCGTTTGTCTCCAACCCGGACCTGGTACAGAAGCTGCAAAATGGAACAGCACTGACTGCGCCGGATTTTGCCACCTTCTATACGCCCGGCGAAAAAGGTTATACCGATTATTAATTCGTATCGGCACCGGGCGGCGGTCTTTGGCAGACTGCCGCCCGGTGATACAATTCGCGCCTTTCAATTTCCACCTAAAGGCGTCGCACCATGAGTTTGAACAGAGTCCCCTCCGGCAAAGACCTTCCCAACGACTTCAACGTTATCATCGAGATCCCGATGCATGGCGAGCCCGTGAAATATGAAGTGGACAAAGAGTCCGGCGCGATCTTCGTGGATCGCTTCATGAATACCGCGATGCACTACCCCTGCAACTACGGCTACATCCCGCACACACTCTCCGACGACGGCGATCCGGTCGATGTGCTGGTCATCACCCCCGTCCCGCTGAACAGCGGCGTCGTGGTGCGCTGTCGCCCGCTGTGCGTGCTGAAGATGGAAGACGAATCCGGTTTCGATGCCAAAGTGCTGGCGGTCCCTGTAGACAAGCTCTCGACCCTGTATCGCGGCCTGAAAAACTATACCGAGCTGCCCGAGATCGTGCTGAAACAAATCGAACACTTCTTCGCCCATTACAAGGACCTCGAACCCAACAAATGGGTCAAGATCGGCGGCTGGGGAGATGTGGAAGAAGCGCGCAAGGAAATCATGGCTGGCGTTGCCAACTACGAGAAATCCTCCGACAAACCGCAATTCTGAATCGCCAGGAGACCACGATGACCGCACGCATCATTGACGGCAAAGCCATCGCACAGGAAGTGCGCGCCGAATGGAAAGTTCGCGCCGACGCCTTGAAAGCGCGCGGCATCTCGCCCGGACTGGCGGTCATCATCGTCGGCGAAGACCCGGCTTCCAAGATCTATGTCGGCAACAAGGTGAAAGCCTGTGCCGAACTCGGCCTGTACTCTGAACATATCGCCCTGCCCGCCGACACCAGCGAGTCGGCACTGCTGGCAAAGATCGCCGAGTTGAATGCCGACCCGAAGATACACGGCCTGCTCGTGCAACTGCCCGTGCCCAAACACATCGACAGCAGCAAGGTGATCGAAGCCATCAGCCCTGACAAGGACGTCGACGGCTTCAATCCGATCAACGTCGGCGCGCTATCCACTGGCAATATGCGCTTCGCCCCCTGCACGCCTTTTGGCGCGATGACACTGCTGGAAAAAGCCGGCGTACCCATCGAAGGCAAACATGCCGTCGTGATCGGCCGCAGCAACATCGTCGGCAAGCCGATGGCGATGCTGTTGCTGCAGGCCAACGCCACCGTCACCATCTGCACGTCGAAGACCGTCGACCTCGCCAAGTTCACGCGCGACGCCGACATCCTGGTCGTCGCCACCGGCAAGCCGAAGATGATCACCGGCGACATGATCAAGCCCGGCGCAGCCGTCATCGACGTGGGCATCAATCGCATGGCAGACGGCAAGCTGTGCGGCGATGTGGATTTTGAATCTGCAAAAGAAGTCGCCGGATGGATCACCCCGGTTCCCGGCGGCGTCGGCCCGATGACCATTACCATGCTGGTGGCCAACACGGTGCAGGCGGCCGAGCGGGCGGCGGGCCAATAAAGTGCGCTACCTTAGGGCAGCGGAGTTATCCCATTGGCAACCAGCTCTGCATTGATCGCAATCTTGTTTTCCTCATTATTCCCAACCGTCCCGTTAGGAGTCATCCACCCGTACCAGACGTTGCCCGCCCTTACCCCATAGATGTAGTTGTTCATCCACGCGAGAGTACCGGTTGCCGACAAACGCAGTACCGTCGGCACCACCGTATTGCCTGTACTTTGTATGCTTACTAGGACAGTACCGACCGCTGATGTCGTGATGGCAGAGGCAATGTCAGATGCCAGGCAACTAGCAGTACTAAAAACGTTATAGTTATTACTCCCCGGTGCTGGTGCGGGATTAATCGGTTGAAGAACACTAAAATTGTCCGTATCGCAGAAGGTGGGGCCAGTAGCCCCAACACTCGGCAAGGCAGTTAGCGCGGCACCCGATGAATCTGTTAATGCTGTGCAATATGCAAAACCGCATAGAGAATACCAATCCGAGCCATAGGTTTGTGTGAAACTCACCGCCCCTGCAGGATAGTTGCCCGGCACGGAACAAGTGACAACCAGTCCCGTAGTTGGTGAGGTACATGTAATGGGAGTGCCTGCCAGACTAGTGCTCACCATGGTGACCGCAAGGGCGGGCTCTCCCGTGTTCGTAAGAATTATTGTGCTGCCGTCGCCGCTGTCGACCCATGTCCCGGTAGAAGGACATTGCAGCCACCCTGTTGGAATCAAATCGTAACAGGCCCCAAACCAAGGGGTTGGATTAGTCCCCCAAGTTGTGCCAGCCAATAACTTTTCAACATAAGTGTTGTTGTAAGTATTTGCCGTTGCAGTCGCTACCAGCGTGCTTTCAGAAGCAACTACAGCCGAAGCAGGGGTGATGGCCCACGAGCCCACAAAACCCGGCGTTAGATGATCGGCAATGTAATTGCCAACAGCCGTAGTCGCTCCTGACGCAGGAGGATTCGCAGAAGGTGTAACGGAATTACTGGCATTCGATGCAGTTCCTGTGCCCGCACTGTTGGTGGCTGTAACCTTGAAAGTGTAGGCCGTGCCATTGGTTAATCCTGTGACTGAAATCGGGCTGGCGGTGCTTTTGGCGGTGATGTTTCCCGGGGTGGAGGTCACGGCATAGCTGGTAATAGCTGCACCGCCATTATTGGTCGGCGGCGTGAATCTTATTGCTGCTGTGGTATTGCCACCCGAAGCGGTAACGCCCGTCGGTGCCCCTGGTGCAGTAACCAAAGATAAGGGATTGGTTGTAGTCGTAGCAGTAGTACTGCTTCCGCCACCACACCCAACCAATGCCAACATCAGCCCAATAACAAACAATTGCGATATTGCCGGGATTCCTTTTCTGCCAGCTGCGGGGGTAACTAAATAATCAGTCATGATCATCACTCCATATGAATTAATTCTTATCTAAACCCGTTGCAGTTGATTCACTTTGATTCCTATTCTTAAAGTTTCCAGAGTAGTTCCAGTCCGTAACCGGCAGTTTCAAGCCTACTGTTTGGTAACTCCGCTAAACCTATTGTCTGGCTTCCACGAGAAGAATTAGACAATTGCCCCCACAATCCAATCTGGATATTATTTTTAATTGCCCAGCTATACCGGCCTTCAAGCCATACATCGTATCCTTGTATGTTTGTAAAGGTATCGCCCGGATTGTCGGTATTTGTCACTCTCCGCCAAACTGGAACGCCGGCAGTGAGACTCAAAGAATAGTGGTCAGGTCTATTGAGTACTTGTTCTGACTCTAACCCTATCCCTAAATTGACCAATATCTCACTCGCTGTTTCTTCAACAACCGAACTGGTGTTTACTCCGGGTTGTGCCGCTACAAATGCGCTGCGTTTGAACGAATTGGTATTAAACGAAGGCCCTCCCATCACAAACCACTCATTTGCGATTCGTTTATGCAGAAAAAGACGGGTACTGGATTGAGAAAGACTGAAATCGTCCTGTTGAAGCAATCCTGTATTGAATGAATACCCACCTGCGCTGAACGGACTGGTGGCGTTCCACGATTCGGTTGCATTCCCGGGATAGAACGTAGATTGATTTTCAATGGACAGCAGATAATCGTGGTCTATTGCGTAAAGCGCACCACTATTAATTATCAGGTTGTTAGTCTGGGCTTTGGATTTTATGGCACCTGTATTTTCCTGATAGCGCACTGATGAGCCTGCCAGTCCGACGAAAAACGAAAATCCTTTATCGGACAAACCGTCTGATTTTGTATCGTCCGCAAGCGCAGCATTAGCGACAAAAATTAACCCGACAAGAATCGTGCGGAACGAGGCGTTTGTTAACATCGGCTTATCCCTTTTAGACGCATCACCCAAGGAAGCCAGGCTCCCTCGGGTGACATACATTGAATTCGATTAAAATGCAGCGACCGCAATTAGTGACATATTGTTATAAACCGTTTGCACAAAAGCATAGCTGGTATTCGTTCCTGGAGTGCCATAGTAATGACCCATTGTCACAGTAGCCGTAACGTCGTTGATATTAGGACCGTAATAGGTGTTGTTGACTGTTTGGCCATTGG
Organism: Sideroxydans sp. CL21; assembly: GCF_902459525.1. Classification (NCBI taxonomy): domain Bacteria; kingdom Pseudomonadati; phylum Pseudomonadota; class Betaproteobacteria; order Nitrosomonadales; family Gallionellaceae; genus Sideroxydans; species Sideroxydans sp. CL21. The sequence continues at coordinate 1,284,588 of NZ_LR699166.1, read as the reverse complement.
CCGAATCATTCATATTGAGTAAAACGGCGTTTGAATATGATCCGGTTGGCTTTGTCCAATTCACCGTCACGCTTATTGGGGAAGTCGAACCAGCGGGAGAGACCCCCGTAATCGTTGCAAACCAACTTGCAGGAACGCTCGCCGGTGGAGTAACTTGAAGCCTCTCCATATGCGTCTCCACGAGGGTAGCGCCATTATAAAAGCTGACTGTGTAATCACTTCCGGCCACCGCGTTAGCGTTGAAGCAAGGAGTAGTAGGTGTTGCCGCCCCCCAGCCACTAGTATGGCTTGCGACCCAAGTACAAGAGACCAAGAGACTGTTCCCCTCGATCCCGGTAGAACCATCCGCTGCATAATATGAATTTGGGGTAGATGAAGAATAGTATGGGTCTTGGATATAACTATCTGAATTGAGATTCGGATCCGCAGGCGTTAACGTCACAGGAATTGGTGTAGCGTTGTTGCCGTTTATTTGCCAATCTCCATAAGCAACCAGCCCAGCCCCACCAATAACGGCTTTGGTATATGGATTTGGTTGTCTGCTTGAGGCAGCGGTACTGGTATTGGGCACATGCAAATGCAAACCCGACCTACTGGCAGCGCCACTCCAGCTTTCTGCAAGTACGGTGGACTTGTAATTTCTTTGGTTACCGGCAATTGTCCAAGATCCTCCCAAACATGTAGTGGGGTTATATCCGGTATCAATCAGTTTGATTATTCCACCCTGCATCCCGGAACCCAAATTTACACCGTGGTTAGCGATATGCACCCAGACAGAGGTAACACAGTTGCCTGCGTCAAAAGTCGCATTGGGTGCAGGTGTGACTCCGGTAAAGGGAGCGCTAGAATAGGGGGCAATCGCGCCGCCCGTAACCGTCTCGCCTAACGGAAATTCGTTACCAAGTCCACTTTGGGTCAGGAATGTAGCGCCACTTTGACCGTCATCCAAAAAGGAAACGTCAATTAGCGGCGTCAGAGTCGTCACAAGAAGCGGGTATGTAGCTTGATTTAATGCACTTTGCAAAGTCGCAAATACTTTTGGAATTTCTGTGGTAGTGGTAAGGACGGACGAAAGATTTGCAGCTTGAGCCGCCTGAGCCGTACTAATGGTTCCCGTAGTAATGGAGGTCGTCGATTGCGTACCGGCAGTACCGGTAGTCGGGACAGTCATCACCGGTGTTGTCGGGGCGGATATGGATGAGACTATATAGCTGCTTGCTCCTGATCCCGCCGGAGTCACAATAATCTGATCCATCACAAGATCCACACCAGTATGGTTAGCTGTAAATGGTGTTGTAAAAACATTGTAACCACTTGGGAACGATAAACCCGCTGGTACCGCAGCCACGAAAGTTGTATTGGCCGCTGACAATTTCCCGTAAATTGTGTTTAGTAGCGCCGGGCATGCGGAAATATTACCGGTACATGCACTTTCAAGAGATTGGGTGCTTACCCCTGATGAATAGCCCAGCACAATATCCGTGAGAGGAGTGATGTTGGTAGTTGAATTGGCATTACCCGTTGTTGCCAAAGAATACATATTGACGGGCGATCCGCCTGAATTTACCCCAATGACGTGAAGCAAGAAGGGACCTTGCCCCGTTGCGCTGACACTGTAATTTCCACTTGAATTTGTGGTAAACGGAATCGTGTTTCCCGTTGATGCATCCAGGACATACCCTCCGCCGTTGATTACAGGATAGCCGGACGCAACGACGCCGGATAAAGTAATACCTGAAGCTTTTGGTGATGTGGTAGAGGTGGAACTTGAACTTCCCGCTCCTCCGCATGCCACAAGAAGTACCGGCAAGATAGCCATTACCATCGGTGTCTTTGTCCAATGTGAAATTTTTAGTTTCATGTTCGTTACCTGCCCTTCTGTCAACTATGACGAAATGCTTGTTAGAAATTCAACCCAGTTTGCATACTCAAGACTGCTTCTTGCTGACTCGCATAGGCCACGGAAAGGTCAACGTGCAATCCAAAGGGAGATAAGCCAAGGCCCACGGAAGGCAGGTTCGGATAGTTGCCTTTCAAGTCATGGCGGTAACCAACACGTAGTTGCGCCCAACGCCAGGCATCGAACTCCGCGCCAAACCGCAGATACTGCGACTCCTTGCTGAATCCGCTCACAACCGGCTGGTTAGTGATGACATCAAGATCAATTCCGGTAGTGGTCAGGTCGGTCAGGTAACTTGCACCGACGGTGGCCTGAGGTTTAACAGTGATGGTATTTCCGAGAATCGTCGTAAAGCTTCTGGACATCATGTTTTTAACCACCATTCCAACCTTGACTTCATTTTTGTCTGAGGTCTTGAACATATCTGCAGCCTTGAATGTTTTTGAAACACCAACATCCATATTGTAGGAACTGTATCCTTTCTCGCCCTGATTCAAGGACAAGCTCGTAGACTGTGCGTTGACAGCATAGTCATAGGTTGTCAGTTGCGAGACTTTAGGCGTGACGCCCATATCAATCCCGCCGAGAAAGTCAAAATGATGCGCAGCGGTTATTCCAACGTCTTTAAATCTCACTCCGCGAACCAATAGTTGCGATTGCAGATTATTCACTGTGCCATTCGGGGCAAGCCCATTCACCGTGGTGGCTGCGGAAGCGCAGGCTGCCTGGTTGGCGGCGCAGCTGTTCAGCGCTAACGATATATTGGAAAGGGTTGCCTGGTCTGCCGTCGCATATGCAAAGAGTGCGCCCGCTTCTACCCGTTCATCGACAAACAAGGAAAACGCAAAATTTTTGCCTGGGATCCCGAGCATGGCTCCCGCAAAAATATCGCCCATTAATGACTTATTACTAGCTTGTGCCAACGAGTTGTTGAAATTGGTGATCGCCGAAGCTGCCGTAGCTGCAGTGATTTGAGAAGGATTGGCCTGGAAGGCATTGATGGCGGAACTCAACGCATTGGTGTTGCTTTTGAGCGTACTCACGTCCGAATGAAGATTGTTCTCATCCTGAAGCCGTAATGAAATGATGGGAAATTCAAACGCCACGGAATCGCGCGGCGTCGACGCCAACATCGCCGGATTCTGAAAAGCCGCATTGCGTGTATTGGAAGTGGTTACCCCTGTACCACCCATTGCGACGGCACGGGGATCGTATGTGCTGTCATCGGCATAAGCGATTAGAGAGAGGCAGGACATAGCCACGACCACAGTGGCTTGACTTGGATTTATATTTAGCAGTTTTTTCTTCATTTTTAAAAACCTTTTGCAAAGACCATGTTTATTGAAAGGCCAATGTTTAGCCTGATTTGACACGATGCTACCCAACCAATTAGGTTTGCAAAATACGGCGTTTGGAGTACTGCGAATGCCGTATGCCAATTCAGAATCTTCATGTACATTACGCATAACGTAGAATTTCTTATTTTGCGTTTTGCGTCAGGTTACTAACAAAAAGAGCTTGTAAATAACCAGCCATGCGATTACTTATCATTGATGATCACGCCTTGTTTAGAGAAGGTTTGGTTTCGCTAATTGCACGTGACAATCCAGAGGCAACGCTTCTGGAAGCGGCGTCGCTGGCTGAAGCGCAAAAGCTGGTATCGAACAACAAACAAAGCTTTGATTTTGTACTGCTGGACCTGAAGCTTAATGAAATGGAAGTCAGTCAGGTGACTACCAAAACGATCCAGATGTTTCCGGAGATACCCATTGTTGTGCTTTCCGGTGAAGTGGATCCACGCTTGATACGAAGTTCCATTGAAGCTGGCGCTATGGGATTCATCCCGAAATCACTTACTTTCTCCGATTTTTCCGCAGCCTTGACCCGTTCTCTGGCTGGCGAAGTGTATCTTCCGCAAATGGGCGTCAAAGAACGCTTGAGTGGTTTGAAAAGAGGAAGTCTCCCGTTTCACGGGGATACTGACAGTGTGACCTCCGCGATTGAACGGCTATCACCTCGACAACTCGAGATATTGCGCTTGCTGGTATATGGATTGAGTAATTGTTCCATAGCCAAGAAATTGAAAATTAGCGATGGCACTGTCAAGACACATTTGGGTAATATTTTCCCTTTATTAGGCGTACATTCCCGAGCAGAGGCGGTCTACTTGCTTGCCCAAGTCGAACACTCCATTGGTCGGCATAGCAGGACGCGAAAGTCGGATGAGCGCATTCATGACAACTAAGCTGCTGCAGACTGAAACCGACAAAGCGGTTGCCGCAGAAAAAATCAAGGCTTTTTTCAAGGATTCAAACGATCAAAATCTGGCAGGCGCTGTCGTTTTCACGCTGATCATTTGGGTAGTGGTTGAATATGTTCCCACATGGTCATGGCTTTCCGGGTTGGTAATTGTCTATGCCGCGACCGGCGCACGTGCATATTTGATTTGGCAATATGGCCGGAATTCAACGTCCAAATCGCCGGAACAGTGGGAAGCCGGTCAAGTTTTCTTAGTCGCAGTTGCGGGTACAGGCTGGGGCTTTACGAACACAATCATGAGCACATATGTATCCGTGCCATTCCAAGTGTTTATCGCAGCAGTAACATCCGTTGCCGCTGCCGCTTCGACGTTGGAGGGTTTTTCCTACCCAGCTCCTTCCAGAGCATTCATCGTCACTTCGCTTACTCCATTGACGCTCTGGTTCTACACCGTACAGGACCGATTGCACCTAATTCTCGGCGTAATGCTGACTGTTTTTATCACCGTGATTCTCTGGCAGGCAACAAAACATCACTATTCATTTATCGATTCGTTGAAATTGCGTTTCGACAATGAAATTCTGGCGAACAAATTAGCGGAACAATATAAAATCGCCGAAGAGGCTGGCTGGGCGAAAGCCAGGTTTCTCGCAGCGGCAAGCCATGACTTGCGCCAACCCATACAGGCATTGATGATTTTTCAGGAACTGATCCGTCCCGAAATAATCTTGACTGAAAAGGGGGAGCACTACTTCTCCCGATCACAGCAAGCTGTAAAATCAATCAGTAATCTGCTGGATTCATTGCTGGATATTTCCAAACTTGATTCGAATACAGTCAAGTGCGAGCCACAGGTGGTTAATCTGGAGAATTTGCTTGATGAAATACGAAGTGAATTTATGCCATTGGCTAAACAAAAGGGAATTCGTCTGCGTATTGTGAAGACTTCCAATTGCCTTGAAACCGATCCTTGGTTGCTGGGACAAATTCTACGCAATTTGATTTCCAATGCGCTGCGCTATACCCATACTGGCAAGGTCCTCGTAGGGTGTCGTCGTCGGCAAAATCGTTTGGCGATAGCGATCTGGGATACTGGCATTGGAATTCAGGAAAAATACCTGCGGGCGATCTTTGGCGAATTCTTCCAGGTAGACAATAAGGAAAGGGATCGCCAACGCGGGCTTGGACTCGGCCTCGCCATTGTTGATCGGGCTGCAAAGCTGCTGAACGCAACGGTTACGGTCAGCTCCAAGTTAGGGCATGGATCTTGTTTTACAATTTCTTTGCCTTTGGGCAATGAAATAACTAAAAACTCAATAAATCCAATCGAAAAATCTGCATTGTCAAATTTTGACCTGCAAGATCGACTTATTGTTGTAATCGAAAATGAGGCGCTAATCAGGAAAGGGATACATTCCCTTCTGGAAAACTGGGGTTGCAAAGTAATTTCCGGGGAATCCGAAGATGATGTACGGGAGCAGATACACCATCAGAATAAGGCAATCGATATGGTGATTTCCGATTTCGGTCTGGCAGGTAGCAACAACGGAATTGACGTAATCCAAAACCTCAGAATACATTTTGGGAGTGATATTCCTGCCCTGCTGATTACTGGCGATACCAGCCAACACGCGATACAAGAAGCAAGCAAGGCGAATCTGAAAACCCTGCACAAGCCTATACAACCATGGCTGTTGCAGCAGACTTTAACAGGGTTATTCAAACCAATATAGCGTGTTCCTTTTTTCGCTAGACTTCATTCAACGCAACTTTACATGCGTCTCACCGGTTAACAGATCATGAAAGAGATTTATTGTATGCCAGCATTCCCGCAATGACACCGCATGCACTGCAGGAATATTTCCACAGCCATATACCGCTTTCCGGCGCGATGGCTGTAGCAGTCCAAGCAGCCACACCGCAAGTCGTACGCCTGGTTGCGCCGCTGGCACCCAACACCAATCATCATGGCACCGTTTTCGGCGGTAGCGCCTCTGCCGTCGCCGTTCTGTCGGCGTGGGGATTGCTTTATGTCTCTTTGGTAGATGCGAGCATCAATGCAGACCTCGTGGTCCAAAAGAGCAGCATGAACTACGAACAGCCCATCACGGGGGAGTTCACTGCCGAAGCTGTTGCACCTGCGCCGGAAAAATGGCAACGCTTTGTTGCCATGTTGCTGAAATACAAACGCGCCCGCATCAACATCCCGTCGGTTTTGAAATGCAATGGGCAGAAGGTTGGCGAATTTGAGGGAGACTTCGTCGCCACCCTGTCCTGAGCTGGCAGCTCAGGCTTTCTTGCCGATAAGCTCGATCATGTAGCCATCGGGATCCCTGACAAACGCAATGATCCTCGTCCCGCCATTCATCGGACCCGCTTCGCGCACCATCTTCCCGCCCAGTCTCTTGATCTCGTCACAGGCGGTATAGACATCGTCGACCTCGAGGGCGATATGGCCGTAGCCTGTGCCCAGGTCGTATCGATCGACACCCCAGTTGTAGGTCAGCTCGATCGCCGATTGTTCGCTCTCGTCGCCATAGCCGAGGAAGGCCAAGGTAAATTTCCCATCGGGGTACTCATGTCGCCGCAGCAGCTTCATGCCCAGCACTTTGGTATAGAAATCGATGGAGCGATCAAGGTCTCCAGTCCGGATCATCGTGTGAAGTATTCGCATCGTTGTGTTCCTGAAGTGTGATGATGTATTTACGGCGCCGGATAAAGGTAGTAAAGCGTGTTCAGATATCGCGCAACCGCCGATATGTCTTCATCGTTCCATCCCAGCCCACCCAACCTCTGCCAGCGTCCAACTTCGGCGAGGAGGCTTTGGTAGTCCTTGGCCAGCTTCTTGTCGCGCCAATGAATCTGGGTGCTGTGACAGGCGATGCAATGGTTCGAATACAGTAGCTCGCCGCGTTGCGGATCATGCATCGCCTGCGCATTTGCTGTAGCGAGGCTTCCTGACAGAACGAGCAGCATGACGGGTATCGATTTGCGAAGCATGTTCTTCCCCAAATTTTGCGATGACGCTCAGTATACGCTTCGTCAAACTGCAGAACTACTTGGCAAACAGACCTCCAAATAAAAGATTCTGTGCACCAGTTTGCTATAGTTGGTCACCTTAGTTTGCACAAAATTCGAGGCTTTTGATCTGTCATGACAACTGCATTTCCGCCGGGCCTGAGTCACCAAGATGCGGCAGACCGTTTGGACGCCGAGGGACCGAACGAACTCAGTACGGACCAGCGACGCACCTTGTTTGCCATTGCTGGCGAAGTCGTGCGCGAGCCGATGTTCCTGCTGCTGCTGGGTGCCGGCGCCATCTATCTTGCACTCGGCGATGCGCGTGAAGCCCTGATACTGGTGGGTTTCGTCGTGATCATCATGGTCGTTACCATCCTGCAGGAACGGCGCACCGAGAGCGCCCTAGAAGCTTTGCGCGATCTCTCCAGCCCGCGGGCCCTGGTGATCCGGGACGGTGTGCCGACGCGTATCGCCGGGCGCGAGGTGGTGCGCGAAGACATTGCGATCCTGGTCGAAGGCGATCGCGTTCCCGCGGATGGCACCGTGCTGCAGGCGCATGAACTGGCTGCCGACGAATCTTTGCTGACAGGCGAATCCGAAGCGGTGGTCAAGTTCGCCGACGGCAACCAGGTTTTCGCCGGCACCCTGATCGTGCGCGGGCAGGGGCTGGTTCGCATCACCGCAGTGGGCGGCCAGACCGAACTGGGACGCATCGGCAAATCGCTGCAAAGCATCGCCATCGAATCGTCACCGCTACGTGACGAAATCGGCCTGCTGACCAAACGCCTCGCACTGATCGGAATCGGCTTGTGTCTCACCCTGGCCCTGCTTTACTGGATGCTGCGCGGCGGTTGGCTGGACGGTTTGCTTGCTGGCATCACACTGGCAATGGGCATTCTGCCGCAGGAGTTCCCGGTCATCATGATCGTTTTTCTTGCCCTGGGTGCGCGCCGCATCGCCGGTCAGCGTGTGCTGACACGTCGCCTGAATGCCATCGAAACGCTGGGCGAAACGACGGTGCTGTGCGTGGACAAGACCGGGACTTTGACCCAGAACCGGATGAATTTGACCGCTCTGTCCGTCGCCGGACAGCTGCTGAAAACTGCCGACCTCGCCCACAACGGACTGCCCGAGGCCTATCACGAGTTGCTTGAGTATGCGGTACTGGCCAGCGAGATTGATCCACACGATCCGATGGAACTCGCATTCCACGGCTTTGCCCGCGAATATCTGGCCAACACGGAACACTTGCATCCCGATTGGGCGTTGGCTCGGGAATACGAACTTTCACCGGAACTTTTTGCCATGTCGCATCTGTGGCGCAACGATTCGGGCAAAAATGATGTCGTCGCCACCAAGGGCGCGCCGGAAGCGATTGCCGATCTTTGCCATCTGACCGGGGAAGCAAGGCAACGCCTGAATCAGGATGCAGAGCTCATGGCTGACCAGGGCTTGCGCGTGCTGGGTGTGGCCAAGGCAAAATACAGCGTCGACAAAAGCTGGCCCGACATCCAGCATGATTTTGATTTCGAATTCGTTGGTCTGGTGGGGCTTGCCGACCCGCTGCGCCCGGAAGTGGCCGATGCGGTCGCAGAATGCCATCGCGCCGGGATACGCGTCGTCATGATCACCGGCGACCATCCGCGTACTGCACGTGCCATCGCGACCGCCGCCGGTATCGATAGCGGCAAGTTGCTGACGGGCGATGAGTTGGAAAAAACGGACGCGGCTGCATTGGCGCAGCGCATCGCTTCGGTGAATGTCTTCGCCCGTGTTACCCCGCAACAGAAGCTCACCATCGTCGAAGCACTCAAGGCCAACGGCGATGTGGTCGCCATGACGGGCGACGGTGTAAACGACGCACCCGCGCTGAAGGCGGCTCACATCGGCATCGCCATGGGCAAACGCGGCACCGACGTCGCCCGCGAGGCTGCATCTTTGGTGTTACTGGAAGACGATTTCAACGCGATCGTTTCCGCCATCCGGCTGGGACGCCGTATCTTCGCCAACCTGCGCCAGGCCGTGGTATATACCCTCGCCGTCCACATTCCGATCATCGGCATGTCCATCCTGCCCTTGTTTTTCGGGCTGCCACTGATTTTGGCACCGATACACATTGCCTTCCTGGAACTGATCATCGATCCCGCCTGCTCCATCGTGTTCGAAGCCGAAGAAGGCAGTCCGGGCCTGATGCAACAGCCGCCGCGCTCGAATACCGAGCATCTGATTTCATCACGGCATCTCTTCGTGAGCCTGGCACAAGGCGCGCTGGTCACGCTGGCTGTTGTGGTTTTTTACATGTGGAGCCTGCGGGCATACATCGTGGCTGAAGAAGCGCGCGCATTGGCATTCATCGTTCTGGTCACGGCGAATGCCGCGCTCATTCTTTCCGTTCGTTCCCCTCAGCAAACGTGGCATCAAATATTTTCCATGCCTTCTACAGTTGCCATGTGGGTACTCGCCGGAACATTGTCTGGATTGGTAATCATTACCAATATCCCCGCGATTGCGCGAGCCTTTTCTTTCCAGCCGCCCTCGGTGCAGCACTCGCTGACTGCGTTTATCGCTGGCGTCGGTATTGTGCTGTTGTTCGATGTCGGCAGGGTCACTTTACGCAAGCTTGCCCGCTAAACCACTCTATTTAGTCTCGCGTTTGCTGTTCAGGCTGATGACGAGCACGCCGGCCAGCACCAGCGCCGATCCCGCAATCTGCAGCCACGAGATACTTTCTCCCAGAATCGCATATGCCATGTAGATGGTGCTGACCGGGCCGATGGAGCCGATCAGCGAGGCGCTGCCCGAACCGATGCGGCGAATGGCGAAAGACAACAGGAACACCGGCAGCACCGTGGAAAAAAATGCCATCGCAATGGAAAGCCCGTACACCCGCACCGGCAATTCAAGCGCAGCCAGCGGGCGCATCGCGAGGAATTGCAGCACACAAGCCGCGCTTGCAACCAGGGAGGCGTAGGCGGTGAAGCGCATCGTGCCGATGCGCGCGATGGCATGTCCCGCCCCCACCAGGTAGATCGAGTAGGACAAGGTGCTGGCGAATACCAGCGATGCGCCCAGCACGATGCTGCCCTCCCTGGCGCCCACATCATGCAGGAACACCAGTGCAATCCCGGCATAGCTCAGTGCCATCGCCGCAATAACCATCCTGCCGATGGCACGCTTGTAGAGCAGGGCCGAGATGATCACCGTCATGGTCGGGTAGAGGAACAGGATCAGGCGCTCCAGTCCGGCAGAGATATATTGCAACCCGAGAAAATCGAGATAGCTGGAAAGGTAATAACCGACGAACCCCAGCCCCAGTACAAGCAGGCGATCATGCGCATCGAGCGGCTCGGCATGATGCCGCCTCGCCCAGATCGCCACGCCGATGAAGAACGGCACCGCGAACACCATGCGCAAAGCCAGGAGAGTGATTGCATCCACGCTGTCGTGATAGGCCAGCTTGACCAGAATGGCTTTGGCCGAAAAACCGACCGCGGCGAGAAGGGCAAAAGTGACACCTAGAAATGCGTCCCGATTGGCGAAGGTGCTGCGTGTCTGCATGGGATTGAAATATACGGTGTCGTGCCTGCATGGTCAATTCAATCAATTGTGAAACATCCTGCGGACACCTATACTCCGCCGACGCCAAGCTGAACGTCTTGGTCGGGATCCAATCGGAAAAACTGAACGAATTATGAATGCACGCAAGCAATATTTTCCCAGACAAGTTGTTGAAGCCGGTGGAAACCGCTGGGATTGGGCCTTGTTGCCCATGGTGCTGGCCATATTCGTCCTGCTCGCTTACGGTGCCAATCAGATGGCGCGCCCTTATCAACTAGGCGAAGTCCTGCCGCTCTCCCTGGACCCCATCAATCTTCCCTATTACCTGCTGCGGACAACCCTGCGCATGTTCATCGCACTCGGCGCTTCCATACTTTTCAGCTGCGTATTCGCCGCGCTGACAACAAAATATCGCGCCGCAGAAAAGGTCCTGGTTCCGTTGCTGGACATTCTCCAGTCGATCCCGATTCTGGGTTTTCTATCCATTACCGTCACCGCCTTCATTGCCTTGTTTCCGGGCAACCTGCTCGGTGTCGAATGCGCCGCGATATTTGCCATTTTCACCTCTCAAGCCTGGAATATGGCGTTCAGCGCTTATCAGGGGTTTCGCACCGTGCCTGCCGAATTGGTCGAGGCTGCCATGGTGTTCAAGCTGTCCGCCTGGCAGCGTTTCTGGCGGATGGAACTTCCCTTTGCCATGCCGGGCCTGCTCTGGAACATGATGATGTCCATGTCGGGAGGCTGGTTCTTTGTCGTTGCCTCTGAAGCCATCTCGGTCTCCAACCAGAACATCAAGCTGCCCGGCATCGGTTCCTATATCGCCCTGGCCATAGAACAGCGCGATCTCCAGGCGATCGGCTGGGCCATCGGCGCAATGCTGATCGGCGTGATGCTCTACGATCAATTGTTCTTCAGACCCCTGCTTGCCTGGGCCGACAAATTCCGCTTCGAGGAATCCGGCAGCGAAACGGCGCAGAACTCATGGCTGCTCAACTGGGTGCGCCGAACCGAACGGATGCAAGGGGTCGTAGTTGCATTCGGCAGACTGCTGGAACGATCGTTCGCGATTTTCCGGCTCCGTTACGACGGCACGTCGATTCGGGCACGACCGCATAAACATTCGTCGACCCCGGAACGCATCTGGGATGCCACCATTGCCGCCGTTGTCTTCTATGCCTTGTGGATGCTTGTTCACTTTATTCATACCGAAGTCGGCTGGAGTGAAGTGGGTCGGGTCTGCGTGCTGGGTTTCTATACGATGCTGCGCGTGGTCATCCTGATTTTTCTGGCAGCGCTGATCTGGATTCCGATCGGCGTGAAGATAGGAATGAATCCCCGATTGGCATCGCGTGCACAGGCGATCATCCAGTTCCTTGCCTCTTTCCCTGCCAATTTGATGTTCCCCGTTGCCGTCGTTGTGGTCGTTCGCTTCGGGCTCAATCCGGATATCTGGTTGTCGCCCCTGATGATTTTGGGCACGCAGTGGTATCTCCTGTTCAATGTCATCGCCGGCGCATCCACGGTCCCGACCGAATTGCGTTACGCCGCGCATAATCTGGGACTGAGCGGCTGGCTCAAATGGCGCCGTTATCTGCTGCCGGCGATCTTCCCGAGTTTCGTCACCGGTGCCATCACGGCTTCCGGCGGTTCGTGGAACGCCAGCATCGTTGCGGAATATGTGACCTGGGGTACCACCACAGTGCAAGCTCACGGCATCGGCAGCTATATCGCCGAAAAGACGGCCATAGGCGATTTCCCGCGGATTGCGCTGGGGATCGGCGTCATGTGCATTTTTGTCATGGGATTCAATCATTTTGTATGGCGTCGGCTTTATCGTATGGCCGAGGACCGCCTGCATTTCTAAGGACTCACGCAATGGCTACACCTGTCATCGAACTCAAGTCTGTCGGCAAATCTTTCCGTTCCGCGGACGGCACTTCCCGATCCGTGCTGGAAGGTGTCGACTTCACCCTGAACGAGGGGGAGATCGTGGCATTGCTGGGCCAGTCCGGATCGGGCAAGTCCACCATGTTGCGCATCATGGCCGGACTGATTGCGGCAGATATCGGCCAGGTACTCTATCGGGGACTTCCGTTGTATGGACCGGCACATTCCATCAGCATGGTGTTCCAGTCCTTCGCCTTGTTCCCCTGGCTCACTGTGCAAAAGAATGTGGAATTGGGACTTGAGGCGAAAGGAATGGCGCCCGCCGACAGGGCACGGCGTGCCGAGGCCGCGATAGAGCTGATCGGGCTGTCGGGATTTGAGGGCGCCCTGCCCCGCGAGTTGTCGGGCGGCATGCGGCAGCGGGTCGGCATCGCCCGCGCTCTGGTTCTGGAACCCGAAGTTCTGCTGATGGATGAGGCATTTTCGGCGCTCGATGTGCTCACCGGAGAGCGCCTGCGCGACGAAATCCTGGAACTGTGGCAGACAAAGCAGCTGCCGACCAAGGCCATCCTTGTGGTCTCACACAATATCGAGGAGGCGGTCATGATGGCCGACCGGGTCCTGATCTTCGCCAGCGATCCGGGACGCATCCGGGATGAACTGCCGGTGACTCTTTCACGTCCGAGAGAAGTGGAAAGCCAGGAAGTCCGCATCCTCATCGACAACGTATACGGGCTGATGACAGCGGGCGCGATGCGCCCGGGACGTGTCACCGAGAAAGAAGTCAAATTGCAGCTGGGCGACCGCTTGCCGGAGGCGGACATCGCCCGCATGGAAGGTATTCTGGAACTGCTGGCCGAGGAGCCTTTCCTCGGTCGTGCGGACTTGCCCAAGCTGGCTGAAGAAACGGAACTCACCGACCAGGAACTCTTGAATGTGTCGCGGGCGCTAACCCTGCTGGGATTCGCCCACCTCGATCATGGCGACATCATCATCACGCCTCTGGGCGAACAATATGTGCATGCCAACACACCGGAACGCCAACTGATCTTCGGTCGGCAACTCATAGAAAACGTGCCTTTGGTCGCCTACATCCATCTCGGCCTGAAGCAGGACCCATCCGGCGATTTGCACGAAGACCTGTTCCTTCGGTTGCTGCGCTTCACATTGAACGAAGCCGAGGCAATCTCGGCTTTGCGTGTGGCCATCGAATGGGGACGTTATGGAGATCTGTTCGAATACAACTTCAACACCGGAATAATTCAAATTCCGAAAGACAAGGAAGCTGTCTCTGAATAGAGAGCGGACAAATACCACTGCGACCCAATTCCCCGGTGTGCCGCATCCGCGCCCGGCAGGCTGGCTGGCAACCCGAATCATTGCAAAGTGCGCCCGATTCGGTCTGAGACATGCGCAGACTGGTTCAGTATTTCGGCATCCACACTGCCAACAATGCGAGGAAAGCCAAGGCAAAAAGATTTTGCTCTATGTTATTTCGCGCTGCATCGACCAGCGTCTTGTTTATTCGTTTTTTATCTTCAACCATGCTTGCTTCGGCAGCTTCGAGGTGTTCAAGCAAAGGATGATCTATACCCTTGACGGCAACATCGGCCGGACGAGGATCAAAGCCATCCCTGATCAGCAATTCCACACTGCTTTTGTATAGTTCGCGATTCGCCTCATGTGCATCGACAAAAGCTTTAACCTGGGTACTGACTGCCGGCGATTCGCTTTCACGAATAATGTCCTGCGCCTCCGCGGAAACTTTCCGGAACACCACCTCAAAAGCGTTCCAGTTTTTGTCCAAAGCATCCCGATTGGTACTGCGCAGCAGCAGGTCTTTCCATTGCTGAATTTCATTTTTGAAATCAACCTGAATATTGTGGATCGCAGTATTCTGGTCTGTGGCTGAATTCAATTTGCTATCCAAATCTGCCGTGCTATTCCAGGTCATGTATATCCAGAAAAAAAAGATGGCAGTAAAGCCGATGCGCCCTGCCGTGTTCCATGAGAATAATTTACTGCCGCTTCCGGTTCCTTTCACGGATACTCCTCTATCAAAAAATTCATACAGATCGTTGGTATCACATAGCCCCACTCTTCCGGCAATCGCATGCTTGCTTCATCCTGCCAGATTGATGCAACGCAAGGAATTTTGCACAAAGGGATACATAACTTTACGCCTTGCCCGGTGCAATCCGGAGAACTTTCAGACTAAAGGCCCGCAAAACAATTCAGCCATTTATCGTTTTAGCCTTACCGTTTGTCAGGTTCGACCGATACTTCTGGCAGTGGCATTGCATTTTTGTTTGTTCGTGTCGAGAATGATTTAAAATTGATGCCATATACATATCATTTAAGGTATGGTTGATCATGGACGGATCAATATTTCAAGGAGAACAAAATGAATAATATAGAAGATTCCAGAACCCAGCCTACGGTGTTGGTACGCCCCACAATTTTGATTGTTGATGACGCCGATGAAAATCTGATGATCATGGAATCGATTTTAGCGAAGGAATATTCGTTGAAATTGTTTAACAATGCGAAAGCTGCGCTTGATGATGCATTTGCAAATCCTCCCGACCTGATCTTGCTGGATGTCATGATGCCGGATATTGATGGTTTTGAGGCTTGCCGTCGCCTGAAAGCCAATCCGAAACTCGTGGACATACCGGTTATTTTCATCACTTCCAAGAATGAAGATGAATATGAAGAAACGGGATTTGCGGTAGGCGCTTCAGACTTTATCCACAAGCCCATTAACGCCCCCATACTGATTGCGCGCGTCAAGACTCATATCAAAATCAAGTTCGTGATGGATTATCTCAGGAATGAAAATGTTCGCCTGCAAGGTAGTGCAAAGCAGTCATCTTCCGAACTGGTAGAAGTGATAAAAATGCTTTGGGGCAGTCCTTTCGTAAAATTCTGACCGTCCGGAAAGCCGTGCCCACCAACGAAGGTACCGCCCACGACAGGCCGTGTTTATGTTGGCTATACCCTTCATGTCTGTCGACTGTTCGCTGGACTGGTTCAGGAAGGTTGTATTTTTGAATCGGCCTGCTACGTGCAAGCTGAACGTTGATCATGAAATTCAGCATCACGATGCTGCCCTTGGCAATTTAATTGCTGCAGATATACCGGTGGCATGAGTTGTTTGAACGCAACGTTTGAAATATTCTGAAATCAACTGAGCCATGAAACATGATCGTTTCATATTAATGTGGACCTTATGACAAAACTGAATTGTCTGGTTGTCCTTGTGCTGTTTTCAGTCGGTATTTCCATCGCTGACGCAGATCAAACCAACTTGGCCTCGAACAATGTCGTAGCGGATCAACCGACCTTCAAATTGGGTGGGTTCGGCACGCTTGGTTTATCACACTCCAGTCAAGGCATGGGAGATTACGTTGTGGACACTGCCACCCCCAAGGGAGCCGGTTTGAGCAACGATTGGTCAGCAACCAATAACAGCAGGTTTGCGGCGCACTTGAATGCCAATTTCACCCCTAAAGTCTCGGCCTTGCTACAAGTTGATTCGGAATATCACGCCGACGGCACTTACCGCCCGGAGATCGAATGGTTCAGCGTGAAATATGCCTTTACCCCGAATTTCTACATGAGGGTCGGACGCATCGCACTGCCAACTTTCATGGACTCCGAAAATTGGGATGTCGGATATAGCTATACCTGGGTCACACCGCCCGTAGATCTATACCATCAACTTTCCATTCCGAGCAGCGATGGCATAGATGCAATGTACCGCGCCGAGATCGGGGATGCTGTGAATACTTTCAAGACCATATACGGTAGAAACACCCTCGACAGGCCTAACAGCGTTACGACTTCCAAAGAAATGTGGGGAATATTCGATACGCTGGAATATGGACAGGCCACCTATCATGCCGGCTACCAGCAGCGAATGTCCTCGACCGAGTATATTTTGACGGGGATGACCGGGCCATGGATACAAAACAGCGATGTCTCTGTCGGGGCCAACTACGACCCGGGCAACTGGTTCGTCATGTCCGAGTGGATGCAGCGTCGCTCAATTTATCTATCCAGCGCGATGTATGTCAGCGCCGGTTATCGCATCAATAAGTTCACACCGTATTTGACACACAGCCAGAATAGCTCAGGTTCATTCATTCAATCTTCTCCGCCACCGAGCGCTTACGACCTGCAATTGGCCAACCGGGCGCAGAGTACGGACAGCTTTGGTGTACGCTGGGACTTCGTGAGAAATTTCGATTTCAAAATACAGTATGATCGCGTCACACTCAGCGACAACTCAAACGGTTACCTCATCAATGTTCCGGCGAACGTTATTCTCTACGGTACAACGTTCCATATCATCTCCGCAGTTGTTGACTTCGTTTTCTAGTCGCCTGGCACAGCATGGGAACACTGATGACATTGCACAATGGCCTGAAGTTTATACTGCTGCTTGCCTTGCTATCGCTTGCCTTCAGCGCACAAGCTGAGGTCGTCGTCGTCGTTTCTTCCAAGAGTTCGGTCACCAGTCTGACTGCCGAGCAGACTGCGAAGATATTCCTCGGCAAAGTCGTTACCTTTCCGAATGAGCACGCCGCCTTTCCCATAGACCAGCCCGAGGGAAGTGCTGTCAGGGATGAGTTCTATTCCAAAGTCACCCACAAGAACTCGTCACAACTCACTGCATACTGGGCCAAAATCATTTTTACCGGGGAGGGCCGCCCGCCGCAACTCATAGCGGGTGATATGGCCGTCAGAAAGGCCATTGCGAACAACCCAAATGCTATCGGATATATCGACAAAAGCGCAGTGAACCACAGCGTCAGAGTCGTTCTGAAACCTTAGGGCGAATTGACCATGAAAATGAACCGATTCCGCAACTATCCATTGAAGTTGAAACTGTTGCTGGTGCCTTCAATTTCAGTAGTCAGCTTTGTCGCATACCTGATTTACTCCTCACTTGTGCTGTCCGGGGGGAACGAGCTTCTCAAGGAAATTCGCGATGCCGAATTCCCGATACTCAATGCGGCTGGAGAGAACCTCAAAAGTTTCGAGGGTGTAGTGGAATCGTTGAATGCGGCAGCCGCAACCGGAGAAGTGGACTATCTGGAAGCATCCAAAGCCAAGTCATCTGAAATCCTGAGCCGTTATGAATCTATGGAAGAGATTGATACTGCGCACACGAATGAAATTGAAAAACTGAAATCCGATTTCAATGCCTTCTACAAGTTGGCGTTCAATGTGGCACAGAAAATGATGGCCAAGAAGGACCTTCCCAGTCAGCAGCAAATAAAGCAGTTGCGGGATCTGCGCAATGCCTATACGGCGGCCGCAACATCATACAGGGATACCGCAGAAAAAGATTTCCAGGAAACAATACGAATAGCGATAGGACGATCTGAAACGGCGCAAGGATCGGGAGCGATAATCGGCACATTCATGCTTTTCGTTATCGGGGTACTGACGTTGCTGGTCAACCGCGGTATCGTGGTGCTGGAAAAAGTGGTGGAAAACCGCAACAAAATGCTGGTACTGGTCAACAGCGAACTTGAACAGGAAATCCAGAAACTGAAAGCAGCTGAAGAAGCGCGGAATAGTGCTGAAGCTGCAAGCCAGACCAAGGATGAGTTTCTCGCCAACATGAGTCATGAGCTTCGCACACCAATGAACGCAGTCATTGGTTTAAGCCATCTTTGCTTGCAGACGGAGTTGTCCGGCAAGCAGCAGGATTATCTCCAGAAAATCCACAGTTCGGCCAAATCGCTTCTGGGCATCCTCAACGACATACTGGATGTCTCCAAAATTGAGGCGGGGAAAATGGAGTTGGATCGAGTCTCATTCGAACTGGATGAGGTAATGGACAATCTTGCCACGATTTTGGGAGTCAAAGCCCAGGAAAAAAATCTCGAACTTCTCATAGAGACCTCTCCAGACGTCCCATCAGTTTTGATCGGCGATCCCCTTAGACTGGGGCAGGTATTGATCAATTTGGCAGGTAATGCCGTCAAGTTCACCCCCAAAGGCGAGGTAGTGGTAAGTGCTGAATTGGAAAAGGAGGAAGGCGATCAGGTCGTTCTGCGATTCACTGTCAAAGACACGGGAATAGGAATGTCGCAACAGGATATCGACAAACTGTTCCGGCCGTTTACCCAGGCTGATACCAGCATCACCCGGAAATTTGGCGGTACCGGCCTGGGTCTGACGATCAGCAAGCGCCTTATCGAAATCATGGGTGGCAAAATCTGGGTGGAAAGCACTCCCGGTCTGGGTTCGAAATTCATCTTCACAGTCAATGTTCTCAAAGCTGAAAAGTCGGCGAACATTCCACACGCCGAATTCACCGGGTTGGGCGGTATGCGTGTCCTGGCTGTCGACGACAGCGAGAACAGTCTGCAAATTCTGAAAAGTTATCTTGAGTCATTCTCGTTCGACGTGGCTGTTGCAAATAATGGGCGTGATGCATTGAGCACAGTGCGCAAAGCAAACAAGGAAGGACGGCCTATTAATCTGGCCATCCTGGACTGGAAGATGCCGCAAATGAATGGACTGGAGTTGGCCAGAGAATTGCATTCAATGACTGAATTAAGCATCAAGCCCAAGGTACTGATGATCGCAGGTTATGGACAGAATGAAATTCCGGCACTGGTAAACGACAAAACGATTGACGGAGTATTGGAAAAGCCGTTCAAGCAACAAAAACTATTCGATACCATCGCCAGTATCTTCGGTCTGGATAAATGGGTGGCGGGGAAATTCAGAATAATCGGTGCGCAATTTAACCCGGCACTGGTTGCCCAAGTCCGCGGAGCGCACTTGCTGCTTGTAGAAGACAACGAAATCAACCAGCAAGTTGCGCGCGAGCTGCTTGAGAGTTTCGGAATCAAGGTTACCATCGCCGAGAACGGTGAAGAGGCGATAGCACGACTGCAGGAAGAACCGTTCGACGGTGTACTGATGGACATGCAGATGCCGGTGATGGATGGAATAACCGCCACCCGTGAAATTCGCCAAAACCCCATGCTTGCCAATTTGCCGATTATCGCCCTGACAGCCAATGTATACGTCAGTGAACAAAATGCTTTTCTGGCTGCGGGCATGAACGACCATATCGGCAAACCCCTCGATCCGGATCGGCTGATCGCTACCCTTGCAAAATGGATCCATCCAGCACGGGTTACGGAACGTCCACCTCTCCCCGAGACTGTCGCAATTTCCGCACCCATGCCATTGCCCGACTTGCCGGACGTCAAAGTGGCTGCCAGCGTGCGTCGAATCGGAGGGAACGTAGATTTGTATTATTCGCTGCTGGAGAAGTTCAGAGCAAATCAAGGAAATGCCGTCCGAAATATTCGGGACTCTCTGGCATCAAACGACCACAAAACAGCGGAAAGGCTTGCCCACACGCTCAGGGGTATCGCCGGCACCCTGGGCGCGGAATACCTGCAAAATCAGGCTGAACTCCTGGAGAATAAAATCAAGAACGGAGCCTTGGATGATGTCGAATCATTGCTCGGTAAAATTGACCAGGAGCTGGACAAATTGATGGCGAACATCGAGCGCGCTCTTGCTTTGCGCAAAGGTTGAGTGCTACACAAGGCTTGCATCCCCAGGAATTATCCAGCTAATCCCACATAGACGTTCTGCACATCGTCATCTTCGTCGATTGCTTCAAGGAAGGCTTCCACCTCTTCACGCTCGGCGTCATTGCCGAGAGTAACCGGATTCTTCGGACGATAGCCAAGTTGGGCGGAGATGACGGTAAAGCCTTGCGCAGGCAACGCTTTGCATACGACATCCAGATCGGTGATATCGGTGATGAAGAGGGTTGCGCCTTCTTCTGAAGGTTCCAGATCCTGAGCACCCGCTTCGATAGCAGCGACTTCCGGATCCGCATCTTTGGAATTCGGTGTAGCCTCGATCATGCCGACGTGGCTGAAGTCCCACGAGACGGAACCTTCTGCGCCAAGCTGGCCTTTGCGGAACAGTACGTTCATGCTGGCCTTGGTACGATTGATATTGTCGGACAGACATTCGACGATGATGGGCACCCGGTGCGGGGCAAAACCTTCATACACGAGACGTTCCAATTGCGCGCCGCCGTCGAGCAGTCCAGCCCCCTTCTTGATGGCACGATCCAGCGTATCTTTGGGCATAGAGGCTTTTTTGGCTTGTTCGACCACAAGTCGCAAGCGCGAATTCAAGCTCGGGTCGGCGCCGCCTTTGGCAGCGACCATGATTTCTTTGGCGAGCTTGCCGAAAATTTTACCTTTTGCGTTCGCTGCGACCTCTTTGTGCCTGGCTTTCCACTGTGCGCCCATGTCTGTTCTCTATGTGTTGGTTGGATATTGCATTTACTCGGGGAAAATCCCGAAGACGCATCTTGCCTCATGTGGCGTCAGGCATCAATCTCGAAAACGATTCAGCCCGTTCGAACTCCGTTCGCCATATCTTCCACCACCTGCAAAAATGCATCGCCGTACTTCGCCAGCTTGGCCTGGCCGATACCGCTGATCTGCGCCATGTCGCCCAGCGTTTGCGGTTTGCGGTTGAGGATTTCCAGCAAAGTGCTGTCGTGAAAGATGACGTAAGGTGGCACGCCTTGTTCGCGGGCGAGTTCCGTGCGTTTGGATTTGAGCGCCTGCCACAATGGATCTTCGTTGGCACCGGCAAAAGCTTCGCGCAAGCGCGAACCACGTTCGGCCTTGCTGGCTTTGCGCTTGGCCGGTTCGGCGTCGCGTCGCAACCAGATTTCCTGTTCACCGCGCAATACGGGACGTGCCGCTTCGGCAAGTTTCAGACCGCCATAGCCTTCTATGTCCACGTTGATAAATCCGGCTGCGACGAGCTGGCGATAGACACTGCTCCATTGTGTTTGGGCCAGGTCTTTGCCGATACCGAATGTGCTCAGTTGCTGGTGGTTGAATTGTTTGATTTTGGGTGTGGTCTTGCCCAGCAATACGTCGATCAGATGCGCAACGCCGAAGCGCTGCCCGGTGCGATAAACGCAGGAAAGCGCCATCTGAGCGGCTTTCGTGGCGTCCCATGTATCGACGGGAGTGAGACAGTTGTCGCACTGGTCGCAATCGCCAGGATGCTCTTCGCCAAAGTAGCGCAGGATGGTCTGGTGGCGGCATGCGGTGGATTCGCAGAAACCTAGCAGCGCATCAAGCTTTTGCAGTTCGACGCGCTTGCGTTCATCGGGCGCATCACCGGAGAGCAGCATTTGCCGCATGGAAACCACGTCGCCCAGACCGTAGGCCATCCAGGCATTCGCGGGCAAGCCGTCGCGACCGGCGCGACCGGTTTCCTGATAATAACCCTCCATGCTCTTGGGCAAATCGAGATGGGCCACGAAGCGCACGTTGGGTTTGTCGATGCCCATGCCAAAGGCAACGGTAGCAACCATGATGACACCTTCCTCGCGCAGAAATCTCCTCTGATTGACGTTGCGCGTGGCTGCATCCAGTCCGGCGTGATACGGCAGTGCATCCCAGCCCTGCTCCTTGAGCCAGGCGGCGGTCTCTTCGACCTTCTTGCGTGACAGGCAATACACGATGCCGGCATCGTCGGGATGCTCGGTTTCGAGGAAGGTCTGCAACTGCTGGCGTGCATTGTCCTTGAGCGTGATGCGGTAGCGGATGTTGGGACGGTCAAAACTGGATACGAAATGCTGCGCCTGCTCCAGAGACAGGCGCTCGACGATCTCGCGCCGCGTCGGCGCATCCGCCGTGGCAGTCAGCGCAATGCGCGGCACGCCCGGAAAGCGCTCGTGCAACACCGTCAGCGCACGATACTCCGGACGGAAGTCGTGGCCCCATTGCGAGACGCAATGCGCTTCGTCAATGGCGAACAGGGCGATATTGTTGTCCTGTTGCAAGCGCTCCAGCTGATTCAGGAATCCTTCCGTCATCAACCTCTCGGGGGCGACATACAGCAGCTTCAACTCGCCGCGCATCAACTGCCGCGATACCTCGCGTGCCTCTTCGGCTTCCAGGCTGGAATTGAGAAAAGCCGCGGGCACACCGAGTTGCTTGAGCGCATCGACCTGGTCCTGCATCAATGCGATCAGTGGCGATACCACGATGCCGACCCCATTCCTTATCATTGCAGGAATCTGGTAACACAGTGATTTTCCGCCTCCGGTAGGCATGAGAACCAGCGCATCGCCGCCGTTGACGACATATTCGACAATGGACTGCTGCGCACCGCGAAATGAGGGAAAGCCGAAAGTGTCGCGGAGGATTTGTTGGGCGGTGCCGGAACTCATGAAATGGACGATTAGATCAAGGTGCGTAAGCTTAACCTGACTGGCAGAACTCTGGGGACAGTTGGTCATCAGATTCCGATATTTTCGCCATAGTTGCATAGCTAACTAATATCCGTTATGCTGTACAGCATGTTTGAAGAATGCCTCTATTTCAATACGGTAGCGCTGGCGCGACGACTGGAACGCGAGTGGGCCGCCGCCTTTAAGCCATTCGGACTCAGTCCGTCCCAAGCTTTTTTGTTGCGCACCATCCTGAATAAACCCGGACTGTTGCAACGGGAGTTGGCCGACTCGCTGGCAATCTCCCGTCCAACCGCAACCCGTGTGCTGGATGGGCTTGCAGCAAAGGAGCTGATTGAACGGCGGGATTCCGGACGCGATGGTCGAGAGTATGCGATCTATCCCACGCGAAAGGCGTCCACCCTCCAGGCGCCGCTGAATGAGGCCAGCGGGAAAGTCACCAAACGTCTCAAAAAACTGTTAAACGAAGATGTTTTTGCGGAAGCAGTCACCAAGGTGCGTGGGGTACGTTCCGCGCTCGATTGAAAATTTTTTGATCTAATAGTTGCATAGCTAACCATAGGAGAATACCCATGCCCATTTTGAACGTTAAAGTCAGCGCCAAAAAGTCTGCTGAGTTAACCAAAGCTATTTCCAACACCCTGCTGGAATTGACAAGTCGCATTCTGCACAAGAAACCGGAGGTGACTTCGATCGCCATTGATTACGTCGATCCTGATGACTGGATTGTTGCAGGACAGTCTCTTACCGAACAAGGCAAGAGCAGCATCTATTTCGACATCAAGATCACGGATGAAACGAACACCAAAGCCGAAAAGGCACAGTACGTCGGCGAGGCGTTCGCCGTGTTCAGCCGGTTGCTCGGCAACCTGCACGAAATAAGCTACATCTATATCGAGGATGTGCGCGCCACGGCTTACGGTTATGGCGGGTTAACACAGGAATACCGGTA
The DNA here is from genome assembly GCF_902459525.1 of Sideroxydans sp. CL21. Lineage (NCBI taxonomy): Bacteria > Pseudomonadati > Pseudomonadota > Betaproteobacteria > Nitrosomonadales > Gallionellaceae > Sideroxydans > Sideroxydans sp. CL21. The sequence continues at coordinate 1,260,729 of NZ_LR699166.1, read as the reverse complement.
CCACCATACCAACTGACATGGTTGTGATAATCACCTTTTGAACGCGATGGTATGATGCTATGCAAACGTCAACAAATGAGGATACACATGAGCATCCGCACCGTTTCTACCCAGCCATTCCCCGACCAGAAACCCGGCACTTCCGGACTGCGCAAGAAGGTTCCCACCTTCCGGCAACCACACTATCTGGAGAACTTCGTACAAAGCATCTTCGACAGCATCGCGGCTCCGCAAGGTTCAACGCTGGTACTGGGCGGCGATGGTCGTTACTACAACCGTCTTGCGATCCAGATCATTCTAAAAATGGCTGCGGCGAACGGATTCGGTCAGGTCCTGGTGGGACGCGGCGGCATCCTTTCCACACCGGCGGCATCCTGTGTGATCCGCAAATACAAGACTTTCGGCGGCATCATCCTTTCCGCAAGCCACAATCCCGGCGGACCCGACGGCGACTTCGGCATCAAGTTCAACAGCAGCAACGGCGGCCCTGCCACCGAGACGGTGACCGAGGCGATCTATGTCAAAAGCAAAGCAATCTCCAGCTATCGCATCCTCGATACGGAAGATGTGATGTTGGATAAGTTGGGCGAGACCACCCTGGGTGGCATGAAAGTGAAGGTATTCGACCCGGTAAGCGACTACGCAGAGCTGATGGAGTCCCTGTTTGATTTTCCCGCTATCCGCACGCTTCTGAAAAGTGGGTTCAAGATCAAGTTCGATGCGATGCACGCAGTGAACGGGCCTTATGCCAAAGAGTTACTGGAAAAACGTCTCGGTGCGCCAGTGGGCAGCGTGATGAACGGCGTACCACTGGAAGATTTTGGCGGCGGGCACCCCGACCCCAACCTGACATATGCGCATGATCTGGTGGAGATCATGTACGGCGCGGAAGCACCGGATTTCGGTGCAGCATCGGATGGCGATGGCGACCGCAATATGATCCTCGGCAAACGTTTCTTCGTCACCCCTTCGGACAGTCTGGCACTACTCGCCGCTAATGCAACATTGATACCCGCCTACAAGCAAGGATTGGCGGGCGTCGCGAGGTCGATGCCCACCAGCGCGGCAGTGGATCGCGTGGCAAAGGCGTTGAACATCCCATGTTACGAAACACCGACCGGCTGGAAATTCTTCGGTAACCTGATGGATGCCGGCAAGGTCACGCTATGCGGAGAGGAAAGTTTCGGCACCGGTTCCAACCATGTGCGCGAGAAGGACGGGCTGTGGGCGGTACTGTTCTGGCTGAACATCCTGGCCGTGCGCAAGCAATCGGTAGAATCCATTGTGCGAGAACATTGGGCTAGATTCGGTCGCAACTTCTATTCGCGCTACGACTACGAAGGCTTGCCGACCGAAGCAGCCAACGGCGTGATACAACATCTGCGCGATAATTTTCCCACCCTCACAAACAAACAGTTCGGTAACCACACCGTACAAACGTGCGACGACTTCAGCTATACCGATCCGGTGGATGGCAGCATCAGTAAAGGCCAGGGGCTGCGTATCCTGTTCAGCGACGATTCGCGCATTATTTTCCGGCTATCCGGCACCGGGACAGAGGGAGCTACTTTACGCGTTTATCTGGAAGCGTATGAAGCGGATGTCTCGCGACATCATCTGGATGCACAAGAAGCGTTGAAAGAATTGATCCGGGTCGCGTTGGACATCTCAGAATTGCAGTCTCGCACCGGGCGGGATCAACCTACAGTCATTACTTGACCTTGTCTTTTGGCGGTGTTGCAGCGGCTACAGCGGAAACCGCTGCAGCCTGTTCGCCGCCAACCACCTGAAAGAATATCTCTCCCTGCTTGACCATGCCGAGCTCGCTGCGCGCGCGTTCTTCGATGGCATCGGTTCCGAGTTTGAGGTCGCGCACTTCGGCATCCAGTGCCGCATTGCGCTTTTGGGTTTGCTCGTTGATTTGCTTCTGGGCTTGTACCTGCTGGCCCATGTCCCACACCTTCAGCCAGCTACCCTTCCCCAGCCAGAGCGGATATTGCAACAGCAGGAGAAGAGCCAGTAGGATGTAGGTGACAACACGCATCAGCCTAACTGGTAATAAGCCTCGCGACCGGGATAGGAGGCGCTGTCTCCGAGGTCTTCCTCGATGCGCAGCAGTTGGTTGTACTTGGCCATGCGGTCTGAACGGGACAGGGAGCCGGTCTTGATCTGCATAACGTTGGTTCCAACCGCGAGATCGGCAATGGTGGAGTCTTCAGTCTCACCGGAACGATGCGACATCACGGCGGTATAACCTGCGCGCTTCGCCATCTCGATGGCGGCGAACGTCTCGGTCAGGGTACCTATCTGGTTGACCTTGATCAAAATGGAATTGGCGATACCTTGCTTGATGCCTTCGCGCAGGATTTTGGTGTTGGTCACAAACACATCGTCGCCAACCAGCTGGATGGTCTTGCCCAAGCGCTCGGTCAGCATCTTCCAGCCCGGCCAGTCGAGCTCGCTCATGCCGTCCTCAATGGAAACGATGGGATACTTGTCCACCCAAGTTGCATAAAGATCAACCATCTGTTGGGAGGTGAGCGTCAAACCGTCGGCCTTCAGGTGATATTTGCCATCCTTGTAGAATTCGGAAGCCGCCGGATCCATGCCGATCGCCACGTCTGTCCCGGGGATATAGCCAGCTGCTTCGATGGCTTCGACAATAACCTTCAACGCTGCTTCGTTGGAACCGAGTGCAGGTGCAAAACCGCCTTCGTCGCCAACGGTGGTCGGCAGACCGCGATGGTGCAGCACGGCTTTGAGTGCGTGGAACACCTCTGCACCATAGCGCAAGGCTTCGCGAAAACTCGGCGCGCCTACCGGGATGATCATGAATTCCTGCATGTCGGAACCACCTGTGGCATGGGCGCCGCCGTTGATGACATTCATCATGGGTACGGGCATTTCCATGCGCGCCGCGCCGCCGAAGTAGCGATACAACGGCAAACCGGATTCCTCGGCAGCTGCTTTGGCAACCGCGATGGATACAGCGAGAATCGCGTTCGCGCCGAGGCGGGATTTGTTCTCGGTGCCGTCAAGGTCGATCATGGTCTGGTCGATAAATGCCTGTTCAGCCGCATCCAAGCCGATGATCGCTTCGGCGATCTCGGTGTTCACATTCTCCACCGCTTTCAACACACCCTTGCCCAAGTAGCGCTTCTTGTCGCCATCGCGCAATTCAACCGCTTCTTTTGTACCCGTCGATGCGCCTGAGGGCACGGCTGCGCGCCCCATCACACCAGATTCCAGCAACACATCCGCTTCTACAGTAGGATTCCCACGGGAATCCAGAATCTCACGCGCTATGACATCAACAATTGCACTCATTCTTATTTTTCCTTCGCTCACACACTTTTCAAGTTAACGTTTTCTTCGATAAAACCTTGCTGCTTCACCAATGCATCCACCGCTTTCAGCGTCTGCAACAACTCTTGCAGATGTCCCAGCGGGAATGCGTTGGGACCATCCGACAAAGCTTTTGCGGGATCCGGATGCGTCTCCATGAATACTCCCGCCACTCCTGCCGCTACTGCGGCACGTGCCAATACCGGCACAAATTCTCGCTGGCCGCCGCTCGCTGTGCCTTGCCCGCCGGGTAACTGGACCGAGTGCGTGGCATCGAACACTACCGGGCATCCGGTGTTGCGCATCACTGCCAGCGAGCGCATATCCGAAACCAGATTGTTGTAGCCAAACGATGCTCCGCGTTCGCACACCATAATGTTGTCCCCGCCACTTACTTCGCGCGCCTTGTCCACAACATTTTTCATATCCCAAGGAGAAAGGAACTGGCCTTTCTTGATGTTCACCGGCCTGCCTGCCTTCGCCACTGCATGGATGAAATCAGTCTGGCGACACAGGAATGCCGGGGTTTGCAGCACATCAACCACGGCGGCTACGGATTCAATCTCGTCTTCGCTATGCACATCGGTCAGTACCGGCACGCCGATCTGCGCTTTTACCTTTTCCAGTATCTTCAACCCTGCTTCCATACCGAAACCGCGGAATGTCTTGCCGGAACTACGATTGGCTTTATCGTAGGAAGATTTATAGATGAACGGAATGTCAAGCTTCAGGCATATCTCTTTCAATTGGCCTGCTGTATCCAGCGCCATTTGCTCTGACTCGATCACGCATGGACCTGCGATCAAGAATAACGGCTTTTCCAGGCCAACATCAAATCCGCACAATTTCATACAGCCTCCTTATGCTTCACGGCTGCTTCGACATAAGCTTTGAATAGGGGATGTCCAGTACGCGGTGTCGAAGTAAATTCAGGGTGGAACTGCACACCTACAAACCATGGATGCATGGTCTGCGGTAACTCCATCATCTCGGGCAAATCTTCTGACGGTGTACGCGCAGAAATGATCAGGCCGGTTTTCTCCAGCACCGGGACATAATGGTTGTTCACTTCATAGCGGTGACGGTGGCGTTCGTTCACTTCATCGCCGTAAATGCGTTGAGCCATCGTGTTGGGTTTGACGGGGCAGCGTTGCGATCCAAGTCGCATGGTGCCGCCCATATCCGAGTCAGCGCTGCGCTTGGCGACTTTGCCATCCCTATCCAACCACTCGGTGATCAGCGCCACCACCGGATGTTCGGTTTCCAGGTTGAACTCAGTACTGTTGGCATCGCTCATGTTTGCCACATGACGTGCATACTCGATCACCGCCAGTTGCATACCGAGGCAGATGCCGAGATAAGGTATTTTGTTCTCGCGCGCATATTGAATCGACGCGATCTTGCCTTCCGTACCGCGCACGCCAAAACCGCCGGGCACTAGGATTGCATCGAGACTTTTCGGGCAGTCGGTACCTTCTGTCTCGATGACCTCAGAATCCAGATATTCGATATTAACGCGCGTTGCGGTATGGATACCCGCGTGACGCAACGCCTCGATCAATGATTTGTACGATTCGGTAAGATCGACATATTTACCAACCATGCCAATGGTGATTTCATGCTGCGGATTTTCCTGTGCTTTAATGAGATTCTGCCATTCCGTCAAGTTTGCAGGCGGTGCATTCAGCGCCAGCTCTTCACAAATGATGCGATCCAGCCCCTGTTCGTGCAGCATTTGCGGAACTTTGTAAATGCTGTCCACGTCCCACATGGAAATCACGCTTGCTTCACGTACATTGGCGAACAGAGAGATTTTAGCGCGTTCGTCGTCAGGAATACGCCGGTCTGCGCGACATATCAGCGCGGTGGGGAAGATACCAATCTCGCGAAGCTTCTGCACGCTGTGTTGTGTCGGCTTGGTCTTCAATTCGCCTGCAGTAGCAATATAGGGAACCAGTGTCAGATGGACATACGCCACCTGATTGCGTCCCATACGCAACCCCATCTGGCGCGCGGCTTCAAGGAACGGCAGCGACTCTATATCACCCACCGTGCCGCCGATCTCGACAATTGCGATATCTGCTTTACCGTCAAGGGAGGCGGCTGCACCGCGTTCAATGAAGGCTTGAATCTCGTTGGTGATGTGCGGAATCACTTGCACGGTTTTACCCAGATATTCGCCGCGCCTTTCTTTTCGAATCACGCTTTCGTAAATCTGTCCGGTAGTGAAATTATTCGCTTTGCGCATCTTGGCCGAGATGAAACGCTCGTAGTGCCCCAAATCCAGATCGGTCTCAGCGCCGTCTTCAGTAACGAACACCTCGCCATGCTGAAATGGACTCATTGTTCCCGGATCGACGTTAATGTAGGGATCGAGTTTGAGCATCGTGACCTTAAGCCCGCGAGACTCCAGGATAGCCGCAAGTGAAGCGGCGGCGATGCCTTTTCCAAGGGAAGAGACAACGCCGCCGGTAATAAATATGTACTTAGTCATGGAGCGCGATTGTATCGCAAAACGGGTATCCCCTCAAAGGAAGAAGCGCGCAAATCGAGGCAGTTGCTTATTTTCGTGTGCAATAAATAAAAAGCCCCCAAGTTTTCACTTGGGGGCTTTCTACTTTGTAAGGAGTCTGACGATGACCTACTTTCACATGCGGACGCACACTATCATTGGCGCGAAGTCGTTTCACTGTCCTGTTCGAGATGGGAAGGAGTGGGGCCAACTTGCTATGGTCGTCAGACATAACTGTTATCAATCGCTGAAACGGGTTTAGCGTTCCAGCGCCTGATGTAATTTTGGAAGAAGTAAAGATGTGTTCTGATTGTTGCGAAACTCACACTACTTGCAACTGAACCTAATGTTATAGGATCAAGCCGCACGGGCAATTAGTATCGGTTAGCTTAACGCATTACTGCGCTTCCACACCCGACCTATCAACGTGGTAGTCTTCCACGACCCTTCAGGGAGATCGAATCTCCAGGGAAGTCTCATCTTGAGGCGAGTTTCCCGCTTAGATGCTTTCAGCGGTTATCTCTTCCGTATATAGCTACCCGGCTATGCCACTGGCGTGACAACCGGTACACCAGAGATACGTCCACTCCGGTCCTCTCGTACTAGGAGCAGGTCCCCTCAAACTTCCAGCGCCCAAGGCAGATAGGGACCAAACTGTCTCACGACGTTTTAAACCCAGCTCACGTACCACTTTAAATGGCGAACAGCCATACCCTTGGGACCGGCTACAGCCCCAGGATGTGATGAGCCGACATCGAGGTGCCAAACTCCCCCGTCGATATGAACTCTTGGGAGGAATCAGCCTGTTATCCCCAGAGTACCTTTTATCCGTTGAGCGATGGCCCTTCCATACAGAACCACCGGATCACTATGACCTGCTTTCGCACCTGCTCGACTTGTCAGTCTCGCAGTTAAGCATCCTTTTGCCATTGCACTATCAGTACGATGTCCGACCGTACCTAGGATACCTTCGTACTCCTCCGTTACACTTTGGGAGGAGACCGCCCCAGTCAAACTGCCTACCATGCAATGTCCCCAATCCGGATTACGGATCTAGGTTAGAACCTCGAACACACCAGGCTGGTATTTCAACGTCGGCTCCACGATGTCTGGCGACACCGCTTCAAAGCCTCCCAGCTATCCTACACAGGTCTATTCAAAATCCAATGCAAAGCTACAGTAAAGGTTCATGGGGTCTTTCCGTCTAGCCTCGGGTAGATTGCATCTTCACAAACATTTCAACTTCGCTGAGTCCCGGGTGGAGACAGTGTGGCCATCGTTACGCCATTCGTGCAGGTCGGAACTTACCCGACAAGGAATTTCGCTACCTTAGGACCGTTATAGTTACGGCCGCCGTTTACTGGGACTTCAATCAAGAGCTTGCACCCCATCATTTAATCTTCCAGCACCGGGCAGGCGTCACACTCTATACGTCCACTTTCGTGTTTGCAGAGTGCTGTGTTTTTATTAAACAGTCGCAGCCACCATTTCACTGCAACCCCATCGAGCTTCGAGAGCAAGTCTCTACACTCTATCGGGGCGCACCTTTTCCCGAAGTTACGGTGCTAATTTGCCGAGTTCCTTCACCCGAGTTCTCTCAAGCGCCTTAGAATTCTCATCCTGCCCACCTGTGTCGGTTTGCGGTACGGTCTCAATACAACTGAAGCTTAGTGGCTTTTCTTGGAAGCTTGGTATCAGCAACTTCGCGCCCGAAGGCACTCGTCATCACGCCTCAGAATTGACCTCCCGGATTTGCCTAAGAGATCTCCCTACACGCTTAAACCAGGACATCCAACACCTGGCTTGCTTAACCTTCTCCGTCCCCACATCGCATTGCATTGAGGTACAGGAATATTAACCTGTTTCCCATCGACTACGCATTTCTGCCTCGCCTTAGGGGCCGACTCACCCTGCGCCGATGAACGTTGCGCAGGAAACCTTGGGCTTTCGGCGAGGGAGCCTTTCACTCCCTTTATCGCTACTCATGTCAGCATTCGCACTTCTGATACCTCCAGCATCCGTTACCAGACACCTTCGCAGGCCTACAGAACGCTCTCCTACCATATCAGTACTCCTTTTAGAACACGCTCAATGTTGTCGCTCGAACCACGCATGTGGTGAGTGCGACAAACCTTCAATTGAGGTGAGGGATGCCTGCTCCCTGTTTTATCAGAGAGCGTTTTGCAACGCGCCACACTGCGTGTGGCGCATTGCGAAACTTCGCATGTCCTAAAAGGAGTACTGATATCCGCGATTTCGGTGCATAGTTTGAGCCCCGTTACATCTTCCGCGCAGGACGACTCGATCAGTGAGCTATTACGCTTTCTTTAAATGATGGCTGCTTCTAAGCCAACATCCTGACTGTTTTAGCC